>PAYY01000026.1 GCA_002715465.1 Fidelibacterota bacterium
CTTTATTATATTTCTAACTGTACAGTAAATATAAATGATTAATAGGATATTTAATGATGAAAATAACAAAGCTAATGATTATGCCATATATAATATTCCTTATCTGGGGATGTTCATCAAAGACAGAATCTAACAATTCTTCAAAAACTGACTATTCAAGTTTAGAGTGGGGGAACAAACCAGTACCAAAGGAAGTCATAAAATCAACTCGTTTATTTAGAGAGAGGTTATTAACTGATCCTTATAGGCCAGCATATCATTTTACTGCTTCCTGAGTATAGCGATGTGTCAATAGATCCTGTTTTACTACGTCTTCAATACTTTCTTTCTGGCGAAATAATTGAATATCAAAAACATCGAATGGAGCATTCCGAATATTTTCATAAGTACGCTCGAATCCGCTTCCTTGTTTTATTGGTGCATCATTACTACCTGCAAGACCATAGAAATAGTCAAAGCCTTGATCATTAGGATGCTCGCCATTATCCATTCCAAGGTGCCATTTACCTATACAAGCTGATTTATAGCCTTTTTTTCTAAGTAATTCAGGTATGGTGATTTCTCTTGATGGAACTGGTGCCCATAGTGATTTTCCTTGATGTATACGGTAAGGTAGTCGGCCTGTAAGTAACGCGGCTCTACTTGGATTACAAGCAAAATAGGAGGCATAGAAGGATGTCCACCTTTGACCTTCTGACGCTAAACGATCAATATTAGGGGTTTTAATTAAGGGGTGTCCCTGACATCCTAGGTCCCCATATCCAAGATCGTCAGCTAGAATAATAATTACATTTGGAAGAGATAAAGCCTTTGTTTGTAAATCGTTAGTATTTCTATCTGAACAGGCATTAATAAATATGATGCATAATAATATCTGATAGTTTTTCAAGATTAAAGAAAATATGATAAAAAAATGATGTTATTCAAAAAGATTTATTATGTTAATAGATCTTTCCTGAATTAAGAAACTATTTTTTAACTTTTTCCATCCATTGAAAATCCTGGAGTTCAGATCTGTGTGTAGAATGAATTAAACGGTACTCCTGTCCTCCTCCAAGAGCTGCAAAAACAAAAATAACACCACCTTGAAGATTATAATAATGCCATATTTCATGAGGAGCTTCTCCCATTCCAGCTGCCTGTCTATCGTATTCATCTGGAATACCGTATTTAATTATTGTACGACCACGATCACTTTGCCAACCCTTTTTTAAGCCACTTGCATATCTTTCTGAAAATTCACTCCTTGCAAGATATTGATCTCGGTATTCATTTTGGGGAGTCGTAGGATTAGAATCACGTTTTTCCCAAAAATTGGTTAGGAATTTAACTTTACTATCTAAGTCTTTTGTTTTTTTATAGGCACGTCTTTCGGATCTAGTTGCAATATATACTAGGCTTGCAAATTCTTCATCTAGATCTTCTTCAGTTTTACCATATAGTTGTGATGCTAAAAGGTCTGATGATGATAGATCGGAAACTGGGGATGCTGTTGAAGCTGGTTTTAAATTAATATATCTAAAAGGTTTCATAGAGTTTGACAAAGCCGAACCACTCCCATCATAGATCTGAGCATCTAAAACATAAATTCCACTTTCCAAGGAACTAATATCAATTTGACCTACTTCTACGCTTGATTCATTCACAAGTGGTTTTGTTTTTTCATTAGATTGTACTTGCAGTCCATTCAAATCAATAATTGTATTATTTACTGTATATTTCTCCCCGGAAATTCCTTTAAGAAGATTATATACTTCGTAATAATAGTATAATCTTGGCAGATTACTACTGTAAATACCTGAAGGATTAGGTATTATATCATAGATACCTTTGGTAAATATATTTTTTCCTCCACTTTGAGTTTTTCTAATAGTGGAGGCTAGCTCAATATCACTAATAGAGACACTATCTGAAAAGAAATTTTTTGTTTCAAGATTAAGTGTATATGTATGTGTTCTAGATTGATCATGTTCATCAATAGATTCTATAGACATGGTTTGGCTCAAATTGGCAACAAACATATTTAACATCCCCACCAAACTTTTTTGAGGGTCAAGGCTTGTAGTATCGGTCACCAAACGTGGAATTCTAAATTTTTTGCTTAATAAAACTGAATCTGATTCATTTGATGATAGTGTTATAGACATATTGATTGCACCCTCGAATCCACGCTCATTTTTTTTGTATGTTAAGCTGGCTTCTTTATATGAATAATATAGTTCTAAATAGTTATTTTCTAATTTGTTACGGTATTGTGAAACACCAATACCCAGTATAAAATTCGGCTTTTCCTGAGCAAGAGTTTCTTGTAATGGAAAAAGAAAAATTATAAAGATTACCGTTGCAAATCTAAATAATATCATAAACTTGCTTTTCATCACCACCTAACTTAACATAAACCATACATAAAGTTTAAATATCTTAATATTTTGTTTGATTAAAAGCATTTTCAAAGAAAATATACAATGTTTTCTTAGCTTAATACATACTTAAAGGAGTAAGGAATTCATGATTAAAACTATCAAGTCTGTTCGGTCATTTTTGTTTATTGTTTGTTTGATAATTTCTGGATGTGCCTCAAAAACTGAATCATCTGCTGACCAGTGGGTCATTTATGATGGTTACGATGGCCCAGGTAAGGGTAAACATATAGTTTTTGTAACAGGAGATGAAGAATATCGTTCAGAGGAAGCTATGCCACAAATGGCAAAGATTCTTGCAAAACGTCATGGTTTTAAATGTACAGTTCTTTTTTCTATAGATCCTAAGACTGGAGCTATTGACCCTGAAAAATTAGACAACATCCCAGGGCTTGATGCTTTAGGCACAGCTGACTTAATGTTTTTATTTACACGTTTTAGAGAGCTCCCTGATGATCAGATGAAACATATAATAGATTATACAAATTCTGGTAAGCCGATCATAGGTCTAAGAACTGCCACTCATGCTTTCAACTATATAGAAAATACTGATGGTCCGTATGCAAAATATAGCTTCAATGATAAAGAATTTGAAGGAGGTTATGGCAGGCAGATTTTAGGAGAAACATGGGTAGCTCACTACGGTCATCATGGAAAAGAAAGTTCTAGAGGTATCGTAGCTGAAGGTAAAGAAAACCATCCTATTGTTAAGGGATGCGAAGATATTTGGGGACCTACTGATGTATATGAAGTAGGTGAGCTAACTGGTAATAGTGAACCTATTATTATGGGTCAGGTACTGACAGGCATGAATCCTGATGATCCTCCAAAATCTGATAAACCTCTTATGCCTATGGCATGGATAAAGGACTATGATGGTGACACAGGAAATACAACCAAAGTTTTTACTACAACTATGGGTGCGGCGACAGATCTTGAAAGCGAAGGGCTTAGACGTTTACTTGTAAATGCAACTTACTGGTCTCTAGGAATGGAAAATCAGATTCCAGATCGGGCAAATGTCGATGTAGTAGGAACTTTTAATCCAACTCCTTTTGGTTTTGGTGATCATATAAAAGGCGTAATGCCTGCTTCTCATAAGATAAAGTAGACCAATGTTTTCTTATAAAAAAAAGTTCCAACTTCAATATTGTTTTAAATCTCTATTATTAGTTCTTTTTTGTTTTTTCTTCGAATTTTCAAAGGCTGAGCCATTCAATAAAACTCAGAAAATTAATGTTTTGGTTTGGGATGAACAGCAGCCTAAACAAAAAGAAGCATATGACAATTTTCTAGGAAATGCAATTGTTGCACATTTAGGGAAAAACCCTGCTCTCAATGTTAGGTCAGCTAAGTTAGATGATCCCCAGCAAGGGATTTCTTCAAAATCATTAGATTGGAGTGATGTAATTATTTGGTGGGGGCATGTACGACATGATGAAATTTCTTCAAAAAAAAGCAAGGAAATTGTTAAGCTAATTAAAGAAGGTGAATTGAGTCTTATTGCATTACATTCTGCTCATTGGTCTAGTCCTTTTATTGAGGCAATGAATGAAAGAACTAAAATGGATTTTCAAAAAACTTATGGAAAGTCAAAAAGTTCAGATTTAGAAGTGACTTACGTATTGCCTGCTGAACGGTTTAGAGCTCCGAAAAGAGAAGAAAAAGTCACCCCTTGGGTAGACTTTAGAAAATTTCCAAAAGGTAATATATCTGCTACTATACATCTCCCTATATCTTGTTTTCCCGCATATCGACCAGATGGTAAGCCCAGTACAATCACAACTCTTATGCCAGATCACCCAATTGCCTATGATATTCCTTCAAAATTTATTGTTCCTAACACCGAAATGTATGATGAGCCTTTTCATATCCCTGAACCTGATGCGGTGATATTTGAAGAAAGATGGGAACCAGGAGAATGGTTTCGAAGTGGTAGCCTTTGGAATATAGGTAAAGGAAAGATCTTCTATTTTCGTCCTGGGCATGAGACGTATAAAGTGTTTTATGAACCTATACCGTTAAAGATAATCGAAAATGCGGTAACCTGGTTATTTTCTCAGCAAAAAAACTGATCTCATATTTAAGTGATGGAAATAAGACTTCATTCACATGAGTGTATGAACGGTTTAGAAAAATACTCCTTCTTATTCAACAATCGTGCAATCAATATTATTCTATGTTTCCTTATAATTTGGGGATGTGGGGGTAAGTCCTCTGAAAAGAAGCAATCCTCCTTTACAAATACAAAAGTTACTTTTACTGATATAACTATTGAAGCAGGACTTGGTGATTTTAAACACGAAAATGGAGCTTTTGGGGAAAAGTGGTTTCCAGAACCAATGGGTTCTGGAGGAGGTTTTATTGATTATAATGGTGATTTATGGGAAGATATTTTATTAGTTGGTGGAGGAGTTTGGTCTGAAAGTGGTAGTAAAAAAGTACCCGCACTTTATTTATTTAAGAATAATAAAGATGGAACTTTCACAGATGTTACCTCTGAAGTTGGATTAAATAACATTTTTACTTATCCTTTTGGAATTACTGTTGCTGATTATGATAATGATAATGACCAGGATTTTTTCCTTACTACAATCGGAAAGAATCTTCTTTTTGAAAATCGTAGTGGAAAATTTGAAGAAGTAGCTGAAAAAGCTGGTTTACAGAATTATTCAACCCTCAGCAGTTCTGCCATTTTTTTTGATGCTGATAGGGATGGTTGGTTAGACCTATATACGGGCAATTATATTGATTGGTCACCAGAGACAGATGTATGGTGTTCTTTTGGTGGGGAAAAAGGATACTGTACTCCAGAAGTTTATGAAGGTTTTCCTAGCAGATTTTATAGAGGGAATGGAGACGGCACGTTTTCAGACTTAACTGAAGAGGCCGGTTTTCTTCCAGCACCTGGAAAAACTTTGGGGGTTGCTCAGCATGATTATAATAAAGATGGTTGGCCAGATCTTGCTGTTGCAAATGATTTAGATAGAGACCTTCTATACGAAAATAATGGTGATGGAACATTTACTGAACGTGGGATGATAAGTGGAATGGCATTTGATGAAGCTGGAAAGGCTAGAGCGGGAATGGGAATTGATATAGGAATTACTGATGATACATATGAAGAATCAATCTATATTGGAAATTTTCAGAATGAAATGGTCGGAGTATATAGGCACATGGGAAATGGTTTCTTTATGGATCGAGCGGCCATGTCTCGAATCGGTAGACCAAGTCTTGAAGTACTGACTTTTGGCCTCTTTTTATTCGATGTTGATTTAGAAGGCGATTTAGATTTATTTATTGTTAACGGCCATATTCAAGTTGAGATTGAAAATGATGAGGATGAATTTCAATTTCGCCAGTTGACTCAGCTATATATCAACAAAGGAGATGAAACATTTGAGCTTGCAAAGCCTAGCCAAGGTTCAGTCTTTTCTAAAGCAATTGTTGGTAGAGGGGCTGCCTATGGAGATTTTGATCGCGATGGAGATCTCGATATTCTTATTACTGAAAATAATGGCCCAGTATATCTTTGGCGAAACGATCTTATTGGTAATGGAAACGAGAGCAATTTTATAAGGGTAAGATTAATAGGAACGGTTAGTAATCGAGATGGTCTTGGTTCAACAGTTACAGTATTTTCTGATCAAAAAGCAACAGTGCAGAGAGTAAGGACTGGATCATCTTATCTGTCCCAATCTGAAAAAACTCTAACTTTTGGATTAGGTAAATCTGAAATAATTGATTCATTAAAAGTGAATTGGGCCAATGGAAGTACAGATAAATTTTATGATATTAAGGCGAATCAGTCTCTTCAAATAACAGAAGGCTCAAAATCTCTTGGATATTTAAAAAGATAATTGGTATAATTTTTCTGTTACTTAACGGGTCTTTTTTTTCTTAATAGATATTCAGTATTTCGCAATCTACCTTTTTCGTAAAATTCAATTTTTTGCAGTTCTTTATTCTCAGTCCAATATTTCCATGGTCCAATTCTTGCGCCATCTATGAAATAACCTTCATTCTTTAATGAACCATTAGAATACCATTCTTTTGCTAAACCATCGGGTCTTCCATTGGAAAGAGTTGTTTCTCCACGCTTATTTCCATTTTTATACCACATAGTCCATATCCCATCGCGAGCACCTTTAGCATAAGCTCCTCTTTTTTTAAAATTTCCGTTTTCAAACCATTCGATCTGAATCCCATCGGGTCTACCATTAATTAGTTTTATTTCACCTTGTTTATTCCCATTCTCAAACCATTTTTGCCATAGACCTTCCATTTTATTTTTTCCCCAGTCTCCTTTTGATTTCAACTGACCATTGCGATACCATTCAAATTGCATGCCATCTTTCAAATCTGACATATAATGAAGGACTCTTTTCTTTTTACCATTCTTATGCCATTCAATTTGCTTTCCTTCTTTTTTATCAGATTTAAATTTTGACATTTTCTTTATTTTTCCTGTCGGATAAAATTCTTTCTGTTTTCCATGCAATAATCCATTTTTATATTTAAGCTGAAGTTGAAGGATGCCATTATCAAACCAAACCTTCATTTTTCCAGAAGGCAAACCATTTTTCAATTTTACTTGACTTTTTAGTTGACCATTATCATACCATTCTTCCTCAATATTACTCTTTCCATTACTTTGCAAATTATCCGAGTTAGTTTGATAGTGGCTAATTTGTTTGAAAGGAGAATGTAGTATAACTGTTTGGCAGTTAATTAATTTAGGGTACAATAATATTAACATTAGCGGGATGGTTATTTTTATAATAAATCTCGATTTAGTAATAAAATTCTTCATTTTTAATTAGTATCAAATTAATGAGTAAAATTATGATTATTTTGCTACATTGAATATTAAGTATAATATTTAAGAGACGGAAAAAGGTTCCAAAAAAAGAGTTAGTTTTTTGCGAATTAAGGATAAAGAGTTAATCATTCCTAATTAAGTTTAACAAATTTATTTAATGGAGACCTATATGAAACGTAAAATTAAAATGGGTATGGTAGGTGGAGGAGAAGGCGCATTTATAGGGCCTGTTCATTTAATGGCGGCTCAATTAGACAATCAAATTGAACTTGTATGTGGTGCTTTTAGTTCTGATCCTTTAAAATCTAAAAAATCAGGTGAAACATATTTTCTTCCTGAAAACCGAACTTATGGAAGTTATGAAGAAATGTTTAAAGCTGAGTCAGAACTTCCTGTAGGTGAAAAAATGGACTTTGTTACTATAGTTACTCCTAATCACATGCATTTTCCAGTACAAAAAATGGCTTTAGATAATGGCTTTAATGTTATGAGTGATAAGCCTATGTGTTTTAACCTAAGCGAGGCTGAAGAGTTAGTCCAAATTGTAAAGAACTCTGGATTATTATTTGGTCTAACCCATAATTATACTGGATATCCGTTGGTAAAAGAGGCTAAGCATAGGGTTAGGAATGGAGATCTTGGGAAAATTAGAAAGATTATTGTAGAGTATTCTCAAGGATGGTTGGCAACTTTTCTTGAAAACGAAGCTCAAAAACAGGCTTCATGGAGAACAGATCCTGATAAGGCGGGTTCATCGTGTTGTATTGGAGATATAGGTACGCATGCGGAAAATCTTGCTGAATATATAACGGGTTTAAAAATTGAAGAAATTTGTTGTGAATTCACAACTTTTGTTGAGGGCCGAAACCTTGAGGATGATGCAAATTTGTTAGTTAAATACAATAATGGTGCTAGAGGAATCTTATACTCTAGTCAAATCTCAGTTGATGAAGAGAACCGACTTAGTATAAGGATTTATGGTGAAAAAGGAGGACTTGAATGGGACCAGCAGGAACCTAACACTTTAATCCTAAAACATATTAATAGACCTAGAGAGATTTTAAGAGCTGGTGCAAATTATAGCGATCGTCTATCGACCCAAGGACTGTCATCTGCAAGGCTTCCGGCCGGTCATCCTGAAGGTTATATAGAAGCTTTTGCTGTTCTCTACCGAAACTTTGCTTTAGCTTTACGCTCTAAGTTAGAGGGGTTAGATCCTAGTGAAGAATTTCTAGACTTTCCTGATGTTAATGATGGTTTAAGAGGAATGTCTTTCATTGATGCTTGTGTTAGATCCTCCGAAGCCGGGGCACAATGGGTTTCCCCAAAGTTTTCATAAAGTCTTTTTGACAATATTAAGGAGTTAGAAAAAATGAGTAGAGATGTTACACTTTTTACTGGCCAGTGGGCTGATTTATCATTAGAAGATCTTTGCGTAAAAGCGAAAGACTTCGGTTATGATGGCCTTGAACTTGCATGTTGGGGTGATCATTTTGAAGTTGAAAAAGCGGATCAGTCTTATTGTGACCAAAGAAGAGAGCTCCTAGCGAAACATGATCTCAAATTATTCGCAATTTCAAACCATTTAGTAGGTCAGGCTGTTTGTGACAATGTTGATATCAGACATAAGAATATTTTGCCAGATTATGTTTATGGTGATGGAAATCCAAAAGATGTTCAGAAACGTGCTGCAGATGAAATGATTAAAACTGCTGAAGCCGCAAAAAGATTAGGAGTAAATGTTGTTAATGGTTTTACGGGGAGCAGTATATGGCATCTCATATATGCTTTTCCGCCAATGATTCCTGAAATGATTGATGCAGGATTTAATGATTTTGCTCAGAGATGGAAGCCAATATTAGATGCTTTTAATGATAATGGGATTCAATTTGGATTAGAAGTACATCCAACAGAAATTGCATTTGACATTGTTACAGCTGAGAGAGCATTGAATGCTCTTAATGGTCATGAAGCATTTGGATTTAATTATGACCCAAGTCACTTAGGATACCAAGGAGTTGACTATGTTCATTTTATCAGAAAATTTTCTGATAGAATATTCCATGTTCACCTTAAGGATGTAGCTTGGACTAACAACCAAATTGAGTCTGGTGTATTTGGTAGTTATCTAGATTTTGGTAACAATAGTAGATTCTGGAATTTTAGATCACTTGGTCGGGGAAATATTAATTTTGAAGAAATAATTAGAGCTTTGAATGATATCAAATATACTGGTCCATTATCAATTGAGTGGGAAGATAGTGGTATGAATCGCGACGCTGGTGCATCAGAAGCTGTTGCTTTTGCAAAGGGTGTTGACTTTGAAACTTCTAACGTAGCATTTGATTCGTCTTTTGCAGAGTAAGAATTTATAACCCCCCTTGAGGTAAAATCTATTATCACTAACATGGTAACTTATCTTAGTTTTACCTTCAGTCGGCTTTAGCAAATTCGATATCTATCACAAAAAAATTATTTGGGTTACCATTGGTTTGTTGGAGACATATCCCATGCTTTCAAATTATTAATATAGCTTGAACCACCCGTAGAGAATACCTCGATTCCTTGGCTATCTGATCGGGTGGGATAGACCCGCTGGGTGACACATTGACGTCCATTTGCGAATATTTCGATAATTGATTTGTCTATAAAAATTTGAATTTCGAGTTTCTCTTTCTTTTTAAGAGAAAATGGAGCAACTTGGTATGTTGCTATAGGGTTTGGTTCAGAAGTCATGAAATTCATGGTTCTTTGGTAATGTTTAATTGAAGTATCCAGAGAAGAGCGAGAAAAATCTACTGTTATATTGTTTTCTTCCCTATTGAATTTAATTATCGTTTCTTCTTCTCCATTAGGAGATGCCAGAACTTTCATTCCAAATGTAGAAGCCATGCTCATATCTATTTCGGCTTTTATCTCAAGGGTAGCACCTCCAATATCTTCTAGACGAGAAGAAATATTTTCTTTTACAGTCATTTTTTCCACGGTTCTTAGATTTGTCCTCAGTTCCTTAAGCTCTTCAATTGGTTGAATAAGTAAACTCCCATCAGAAGAGAGTGAAAGTACTCTAGGTACGGTCATTGTTCCACTCCATCCATAAGGAGGAGCTTCCTGAAGGTCCTGTATATGAAGTCTTTCACGTCTGTCAAGCACCCAAGCCCACATGATTCTACGGCCCTTGCTATCAATAAGAGTCTCAGGGGCAAAATTAGTTCCTCCAAGCCAGTTCATTCTTTGGTGTGATTCGGGATGAAATTGATTATTTTCCCATTTTCCTAAATAAATTCTTGCTCCATGAGAATGGCTGATACTTAATAAAGCATGTTTATTTCCTAAAGTAAAAAAATCTGGACATGACAAATCTTCTATTGCTTCGTCAACATCTGGCATATTTGAAGCTAAAAGTGGACCTACATATTCCCAGTTATCAATAGTTGATGCTTTAAACAAAGACGGTTTTTTACCGCCAAAAATAGCATAATAATCTCCATTCTCCACCCATCCATGTGGATCCCAAGAACTATATAATTTTTCTTCAGGACTCCCTTCCTCTGGTATAGGAATAATGGGGTTTGATTCTAATTTAGTCCAATTGTTAAGATCATCATCGCTACTTAGCGCTATACAATTCCCTGCCTTAACTCCATGATATAAAATCGCAACTTCACCATTTTTGGTAATAAAAGCATTGCCACTAAATATTCCCCTATCAGGATCATTTTTATCTGGAAAAAGTGCTGTTGGGTGGAATCTCCAGTGAAGTAAATCTCTGCTTGATGCGTGCCCCCAACTGTGTCCATTATGATCTTGAAAAATATAGAAAAGATGATATCGGCCTTTCCAATAGATAGCACCATTAGGATCAAAAGGCATTCCTCTCCCTTCGGGGTTAACAAAATGATATGTTGGTCGATGGGGATCGCTAAGTTGGAGATCGCGAAGTTGTCTTTGTGCAGCAATCATATCTGGTGTACTCATGACAACGAATTCATTGCCTTCTTTTTCATTGTTATTACTACATCCTATTAAAAATAGTAAGGCAGGTAGAAGCTTTAGTGATTTATATAGATTTAGATTTTTCATAATTCCCTTAAATTATTATTCATTCTCAATATTGTTTTCTAGTAACTCTTCAGGAGTGAAATAATTCTCCCGATCTTTATTAGCAAAACGTATTTTTGCCACTTTTTCTTTTGTAATAACAGAGGCTTGGTTTCCGAAAGAGTTTCGTATGTAAGTTAAAACAGAGGCTATATCATTGTCATTTAATAATTTGTCATAGGAAGACATAACACCTCTGTATTGTTTACCGTTAACCTCCAGAGGGCCGTATAGACCTTTTAGTAATATTTTAATTAGACGTTCTTCATTTCCAGTAACCCAATCAGTGCCAGCTAAGGGGGGATATCCAGATGCCATTAGTCCTTTGCCGTCGGCTTGATGGCAGGCTATACAAAGACCATTCTTGTTGTATAGCTTCCATCCATGCTGAAAAAGAGCGAGATCATTACCTTTTAAATCTGTAATAATTTTTTCTTCAATTTTTTCTTCATAAACGGCTCTTCCATTAATGTGGGAGATAGAAGTTTGGTGAGCATAATCCATCCAACTGTCTAAAGGCATTTTTTTTGCTTCTGATAAAATAGAAAGGCCTCGATCTTTTTCTAGCCAGGAGGCAGCGGTAATTGCTTCAAGTCTCACTCTACCATGTTCATCAATGGCGGCAGTTTTCATTAATGCAGTCTTTTTGTCGATTTGAATATTGCTATACCGCAATACTCTTACAGCAGCAGCTCTGACTCGATGATCCTCCGAATGGAGGAGTTTTGTTAATAAATTTTCATCAACTTTATTTAATCCCCATGTAACCCAAAGGGCTTCAAGAAGATGGTGGTTGAAATTGGGGTCTATTTCATCTAACTCATTTACCCATTTTTTCACTGCCGTTAGCACATTATTTACATCTCTACCCCTAAGTTCGCGACGAGTTCTATAACGAACTCTATATTCAGGGAGCTTTAAATTATCAAGGAGTTGATTGATGGGAGCTCCAGCGACTAAAGCTTCTTTTACTAATGGCCTATCAGGGTAAGTAATGCGATAAATTCTGCCGTGTGAATGATCTCTAAGTGGATCTCTTGCATTATGTTGCATGTGCCCAATTAAAAGGTTATGCCAATCAACAATATACAATGAACCATCTGGAGCAAATTCCATGTCAACAGGACGAAAGTTTCCATCTTCAGATACAATAAGATCTTGACGAAATTCAAACTTGTAACCAGTTCCATCTTCTGAAACAGCATGTTGTTTAGTTCCTAGAAATCCTATGGTATTGTTTACAAGCAAATCCCCTTGAACTTCTTCAGGGAAGTGTCGACTTGAAACAAATTCTAAACCGGAAGTGGGTCGTACTTGATGCTCTTTAGGGACCAGGTTCCTTGGTTTTTTTGTTCCCACTCCATAAAGCGGTTTAATTGTTGCTGGCATCATCCATCGTATTGGAGGGCCAGATGTATCACAATAGAAATTTTGCCCCCACCTATCAAAGGCAATACCCCAAGGGTTAGGTAAAAAATCATGCTGAACGGTTCGCTCTAAATATTTTTTTTGGGGACTATACCTATAGAAGCCACCTCCATTAGCGTAAACAGGACCATATGCTGTTTCAATATTGCTATGGAGGAAAACTCCTTCACCCATGTAGATGGCTCCGGATGGATCGGCGCAAAAAGCACTTATGTTATGGTGGGTATCATGATCATCAAATCCACTTAAAACAATCTGTTTTTTATCAAATTTGTCATCATCATTTGTATCGCTGAATAAAGTGAGATTTGTTCCTTGAGATACATATACTCCTTCAGGTGAGAACTCAAAGCCTACTGGGATATGAAGTCCATCAGCAAAAGTAATTTGATTATCAGCTTTTCCATCTTTGTCAGTATCTTCTAGAATGATAAGCTTGTCATTAGGCTTTTTATCTCCTGGTCTGTAATGGGGATATGTCGGCATTGTGGCTATCCACAATCGGCCTTTATTGTCAAATGAAAGTTGAACAGGGTTTGCTAAATCAGGAAATTCCTTCTCAGACGCAAATAATTCAACCTTATAGCCAGGCGCTAATTTGAATGTAGAAAGAGCTTCTTTTTCTGAGAGATAAATAGTATTTACATCAAGTATTTGTGTTTCCTCATTACCTTTTAACATACTGCCAGATTTATTAGAACTATAAGAATCTCCTCGCTTATAATTAGTTTTTACAACTGATAGAGGGGAGGTTTTTTTGTCTTTTTTAGCTAATTTGGTTTTCTTGCCTTTGATTGCCGCCCATATTGCCTTATCCCTTATGACAGTCATTTCCCTAATTTTGGTTAATTCAGACGGATAGTTTTCTGGCCCATAAGGATCATATCGGCGTCCAAAGACATGGACTCCATTTGGAATCTTGAAATCGTTATGCCACATCCAGTTTTTTTCAAGTACAGCTTCTCGAATTAAATTTTCTCTTTTAGAAGCATTATCATTTCTTTTTGGAAAAAGTTTATCTGCCATGAAATGCGATAATTTTTTATAACCTTGATCATTAAGTTGAAATCCATCAATAGTTAATTGACCTTGCTTTTCGAACCAAATTTTTGACGGAGTAAAAACATCAATAAATAGAACCCCGTTTTTTTCACAGACTTTTTTCATGGCTTCTTTATAGATATGAAGAAATTTATTTTCATTCTCACCATTTGGTAAATCATGGATTTTCGACAAATCCTCAAATGCTATAGGTGACACTATTGCCAATTGTGGATAAGAAGCTCCATTGTATTTTTGCTTCTTTGTATGATGGATAAAAGCTGCGAGTTCATTTTTGAATAACTCCACACCAGCTTCATTTCTGAAAGATTCATTATAACCAAAGAAGGCAATAATAATATCAGCTTTAAGTCTTGAAAGCCATTCGTCAGATGTTTCAAAATGTCCTTGGCTATCAGTGTTCCTACTATATTTAGCATTGTAATTTTCAGCGGTAGGGAACGCCCAATGAGACAACCTTCCAGCGTGAGGGCGAAAACCTGGTGTATTTCCACCATCACACATATTTCTTATTGTAAGCTTACTTTTCGGATAACGAAGATATATCTCAGTTTCAAAATAGCCAAAGTTCATCATACGAGAGCAAAGGTTGTTTCCTATAATGACAATTTGATTTCCTTTTCCTATATTCAGATTATTTGAATAATTATTAGGTTTTGTTGCAGAAAGATAATTAAAAATAATAAATATAATTGCAGATTTAAGGAGTAAGCTCATATAGTATTCCCTTGTTTGTTTAGTAGGGGGCTATCGTAAAATATTTTTTTACAACACTTTTTCCCATAAATTTCCTAGAATTTACAATAATTTCAGTATAGAATTAGGGCCGCAAATTATAATAGGTTGTATTGCTATTGATACGTAGGTTAACAGGTACTCTGGGGGTTTAATGAATCAAAAAAAATTATTTCTAATCTTTTCCTTTTTATTAATAGGTATAGCTTGCGAAGAGGACAAGCCAAATAAATATACAGTCGGTCCTTGCCGGTCTTCGTTCTGGGAGCTTTGGGGTGGACAGGACCAGCTTACTGGAGCTTCTAATCAAGCAATTGCTGATGGATATACGATTGTTGGAAGCTGGTTCAATTATGAAAATGATAAGACAATCAGATTAAATATTTTTGAAAATGGGGGATACCAGTTTGTTTCTTCTTCTGATCTCGATGTGGCTTCAGGTGGAACTGTAAAAGTTTCTGACCTAGGAAATGACTACACAGCTATTGATGGAGTTGTGTTTGTTGATAGCGCTGGCTATGATAATGCTTGTGAAGGGTCTGGCACTTATGAATATTGTATAGGTGATACCTTAGAAGGTGGATCTCAGTATGATGGAAATTATGAGATTTATATTAATTTTTTTCCAGAATCAGAAAATTGTTCACCTAGGAAGGCCCTTTTAGATGTTGGCGAAAAAATTTGGTTCAAAAAGCTCTAAAAAAAATTGCTTGACACTTAATGGGATAATAGTTTAGACTCTACGTATCGTTGCGTGGGGCTAACTATAACGTTTCGATAGCTATTATTGAAAACTTTGATTAAGACAGCTTTAATTAAGAATTAAACAATGAGGTTAATAAATATGACTAAGAATCAGCCACTATTTTCCGGTTATTACAGGGAAAAGTTTTTTGTATTGCTTTTGCTAATTGCTCCTTTGTCGCTTTCAGCTCAGGTAGGAAAAGTTTCAGGTAAGGTTACAGATGCAGCGACTGGCGAAGCGATTCCTGGTGCAAACGTTATTATAGATGGTACTTCCATGGGTGGGGCGGCCGATGCTGAAGGAGATTATTTCATAATTAGGGTATCTCCAGGACGTTATAATGTTACAGCATCAGTTATTGGCTATCAGGATTTGACAATTACAAATATTTTGGTATCATCAGACCTTACTAGTACGGTGAATTTTGAACTGTCTACCGAAGCTGTTGAAGGTCAGGCTGTAACGGTTACGGCGGAAAGAGCTGTTATCCAGATGGACCAATCAGCAAGTGCAATTACTGTTGAGGCCTCCGCAATTGTAGACGTCCCTACCATTACTGATGTGAATGACTTTCTTGATACTCAGGTTGGTATTGATAGAAATGGTCAAGGTATTGAAAGTATGGTTATTCGAGGTGGTGGTGTTGACCAGATTGGTATGCAGGTTGATGGTTTAATGCTTAACAACAATGGTCAAAACAGGCCAATGATGGACATGGTCAACCTTAGTGCTATTAAAGAATTGACAATCATAAAAGGTGGTTTTAACGCAGAATATGGTAATATACGTTCTGGTCTAATTAGCGCTGTTACGAAAGATGGTGGAGATACTTATAATGCATCAGTTGATTTTCGATTTACACCAGCCCAGCAAAAGCATGGTGGTAAAGCAGTTACTGATACGATGAATTATTTTATGCGTCCTTTTTTCGATCCTGATGTTGCTTTTGTAGGCACTTCTAATGGTGGTTGGGATGAGTACACTCAAAACCAGTATCCAGAATGGGAAGGTTGGAACAGCTGGTCAGAAAGACTTCTAGCTGATGAAGCTCCAGGTAATGACCAAACTCCTCGCCAAGCACAAGAAATGTTTTTATGGCAGCATGCCTTGATCGGCAGTGAACGTCTTGGTCAAAAAGAACTTGATTATGCAAACAAGCCAGATCATTTAACAGACGTTAGTATTAGTGGTCCAGTCCCTGTAGTTGGTAAAATGCTTGGTGGGCTTAGCTTTTTTGCTTCTTTTAAAAATCAATTTCAGATGATGCCTATTCCAGTGCAAATAGAAGCTTTTGAAGAGCAAAACGCTCATATTAAGCTAACTTCTAGCCTTGGCAATTCAATCAAGCTAAAGGTCGACTACATGCAAGCAAAGAATGAGTCAATCATGACTTATTCAGGAACTGGCGGTGGAGGTACTGTAGGTAGATATGCTGTTGATCCGCTTGATGTTATGTTTAGCAGTAAGACTTCAGGAACGGCAACACGTCTTTGGTGGCCACATCTCCTTACTCCTATTACTATTGATCGTGGCATGACAGCTTTCACTATGGATCATATTTTGAGTCCAGCTACTTATTATAGCATTAAAGTTTCTCAGATCAATATTGCGTTCGATGCCAATGGTCCAACTCGTGTTAGAGACTTAACTACAGTGCGTAGTTTTGGATCACAAACAGTTGATGAAATACCTTACGGCTATACAGGTCCAGACTTTATTAATGGCGCTGATGGGGCTCTTTTTTCCGTTACTGGATCAGGAGAGCGTGATTGGACTGAGGTTAAAACAACTCAGATTAAGGGTGACATAACTAGCCAGGTAAACAAGTATAATCAGTTTAAAGCTGGTTTTGAATATACTATGGATGATCTTCAGACTCATTTTGCATCCGCAAATCCTTATGATGTTACTGGAAACTTTGACATGCAGTGGGCACAAGAGCCAACGAGGTTGGGCCTTTATTTGCAGAATAAGTTAGAGTTTGAAGGCATGATTGCAAATTTTGGACTTCGCATGGATCAAAGCAATCCGAATTCAGAGTGGTATACAACAGATGTTTATTCTAAATATTTTAGTAAAAAGTATAGAGATAACTTCCAAGAAGTGGCGCCAACAGAGGCAACAAAAACTCATACTAGGTTAAGTCCTCGCTTGGGTATTTCTCATCCTATTACAGCAAGTTCAAAGATGTATTTCAACTACGGTCATTTTTATTCTATGCCATTGGCAGAAAATATGTACACTATTAGACCTGGTTCTGGTACGGACGGAATTACTAACTTAGGTAACCCTTCGGCAGAACCTCCTCGTTCAATTTCGTATGAACTTGGTTATGAGCAGGACTTCAGTGATATGTATTATGTACATCTTGCTGGTTATTATAAAGATGTCACTGGTCAAACTGGTGAGGTTCAGTACATTAACTATGACAGAAGTGTTAATTATACAACCTACGACAACAACTTCTATGCAGACGTTAGAGGCTTAGAAATAAGGGTTGATAAAAGGTTTGGCAAATATTTTACTGGTTGGTTTAACTATGACTATAGAGTAGAAACTTCTGGTTTTGTTGGTCGTGAGGTGAACTACGAAGATCCTAGAGAGCAGGCGCTTTACGGGTTGTACAACCCGTACCAAGAGCGTCCTTTAGCAAGGCCTCTAGCTAGAGCAAACATACGTTTCAGAAGTCCTGATGAGTTAGGGTTGCTTGGTGGTTTTGACATTAATTTCTTATGGTCTTGGAAAGCTGGTAGATATGAGACTTGGGATCCACTCATCAAAAAACTTCAGGATAATATCCAGTGGAAAGGTGAGAACTATACAGATTTAAGGTTTGCTAAACAGTTCCTTGTTGGCGGTGCTTCTCTTTATGTATTCGCTGATATTAAGAATTTGTTTAACCAGCAATTTGTTTCAGATCTTGGTTTTGCTCCAGGTGATGACAGGCGTGCTTATCTTGGCTCTCTTAAATTGCCAATGTATGATGATCCAGAATACAAAGCTGCCGGATTTACGGGAGGTACTGACAGAGTAGGTGATGTTAGAAGTTCTGAAAAGGATTATATTGATATGCCTAACCGCGGTCTGTTTACTTACCTAAATCCAAGAACTTTCCTTTTTGGTATAAAAATAAATATTTAATAAAGGGAATTTGAAAGAATGTTTAAAAGGAATTCACAAAAAAATCTGAGAGGATATATAATGAAAATAAATTCATCATGGCTGCGATTCATGTACATTTTGCTGATTTTCGGAATGTTTTCCAGTGATGTTTTTGCTGCTCGTCAAGTTTGGATTAGAGTGGGAAGTTATTGGAAGCCTGTTACTGATTCCGGTGATGAGGCCGAATGTACAGTGCCTTGGAATACTAATGGTGTGTATAAATACACTGGTTTCACATAAAATACTTGGTCAAGTAAGGCTTGGTATGTAGGTACAGAAAATTGGACTGATGCAGATGGTGATTTGTTCACCGTAAAAATCTCTGGTGCAGGACAATGGACATGCGATGAAACCAAGGTAACAATACCTATAGAAGATTCTGAAGGGATTACCATTAGAAAGTATGTAAGAAATAAGCCACCTGAAATAAGTGTTGATGGTTTTATCTTGCAAGACCCTTTCCCTTTGGATAATGAAGCAATTGCTCCAGAAAAGATTCCTGGAACAGCTGACTTAATGTTAGAATCCTTTGTTAATACTGATATGGGTCTCAGTCTTCATCAAAAAGCTTTAGCGTATAGTCATAAAGATTTTGATGATTTTATAATTGTTGATTGGGAATTTACCAATACAGGTAATGTTGACGCTGATGATGAAATCGAATTGCCTAATCAAACCTTAACTGATGTTTTCTTTATTAGGCAAACACGTGCTTCTGAGCATCCAAAGCAATGGAATACTAGTTATGGCGAATTTAAAACTGATACTCTAAGAATACCGACAATTGCTTATCCAGAGAGGCAGCCAGGTGCTGAATTTGATAACTTTGGGGATGTTGTGCCAGAAACTGGAAATATCCTATATCCAATACATTCAGGTGAAGCATTTCTTCATATTGATAAAACAGCTAGTGATGAAAGTGATTGGTGGGAAGGTGGTTGGAGAGTAGGTGGTACAGAAGATGCTGATGTTCCTCTTTTTGTAAAACATCCTCTTCAAATGTCTCCTTCAGAATGGGCTCAGAATTATGAGTTTATGGAGTCTGGTTGGTTGCCTTATAATGGTAAGGCTGAAATGGATCCATCATTGGTTTGGGAAGGTACTCACCATAGCATCAGGATTGATGATGAATTTTTTAATTACAAATATTCAAGTGATCTTCCAGGTTATTTCTGGACATTAATGCATATGTATGGTGCTGGTCCTTGGCAATTGGCTCCAGGTGAGTCATTTAGAGTTGTGTGGGCTGATGGAGTTGGTTCAATTTCCCGTGATAAAGGTTGGGAAGTTGGAAAAGCTTGGCTAGCTGGGAATGCAACTTTTGATGGTGAGGATAATCTACCTTGGCGTTATGGTGCTGATGCCTTTGGTTCTGAATTAGCACCAACAGATAATGATCGTGCAAAAGATCAATGGATTATGACTGGTAGAGATTCGTTACATAGAAACATGTATAATGCCCAATGGGTTGTAAATAACGATTTTAATGTTCCTGAACCTCCTCCTGCTCCTTCTATTGTTGTTTCATCAAAACCTGATCAGGTTTTAGTTGAATGGGGAACAGAATCTGAATCTGCAAGTGATTTTGCAGGTTATCGTGTGTATAGATCCGTTGGTACACCTGATAGCACTATGGTTTTGATTGCAGAGTATCCTGGATCAGGTACGCATTCACATAGTGATGTTACAGCATCCAGAGGGCTTGCATATTTTTATTCAGTTACAGCATATGATGACGGTAATTCTAATGTTCCTGGCTTAAGTGGTAGTTCAGAAGTAGCTGAGAGTGGTTTATATCTTAATAGAACTACAAAAGCTGCTTATTTGACTAGACCTCCAGGCACGTTGGATGAAGTTATAGTGGTGCCAAATCCATTTAACTTGAATGCTGAAGCAATTCAGTTTACTGGGGAAAGAGATAAAATTATTTTCTACAATGTCCCTGGTGAATGTATCATAGATATTTACTCTGAAAGTGGTGACCATATTAAAGAAATCGTTCATGATGATGGTTCTGGTGACCAGGCTTGGGGTGTATTGGCTGAGGAATGGTCTACTACTTCTTCAAGTCAAACAGTTGTTAGTGGCCTTTACATAGCGCGTATTGAAGAAACATCTAATGGAAAACGCACTGGTAATGCCGTAATTCGAAAATTCTTGATCGTAAGATAATATTGGCAATAAGGAATATTATTTAATATGATTGGATTCATTCATCGAACTGCTAAAGGAAGGATGAAGATTAGCATGAAAAGACTAAGTAAATATACTATTGTAGCGTTTTTGGCCATCTTTTTGTTGATGCCTAACGTTAATGCGCAAACTGATCTTAAAAAAATTGGTCAGACAGGTTTGCAATTTCTCAAGGTGGATATGCATGCCAGAGCTGCAGGAATGGGTGGTGCATCCATTATGACTATGGGTGGTGCAGATGCATTATTCTACAACCCGGCTGGTACAGCTGAAATGGAGACAGGTCTAGACTTCTTCGCTTCACAGGTTGGTTGGATAGCTGATATAAGCTATCTTGCAACCGGTGTTACAAAAACGATGGGAAATTTAGGTACTGTGGGTGTTAGCCTTATCACCGCTAATTATGGTGATATTGTTGGTACTCGGGTTGATGCTGGATCAGAAGACGGCTATGTAACAACTGGAAACCTTGGAGTAAATGCTTCGGCTGTAGGTCTAACTTGGGCCCGTGCTTTAAGTGATAAATTTAGGTTTGGTGGTACAGTTAAATATGCTAGCCAACAATTAGGTGAAAGTCTAATGCCAGAAACAAATAAAACAAAAACCAATCAAGTAGGTGGTTTCGCCTATGATTTTGGCACGATGTTTTATCCTGGATTTAAAAGTTTAAAACTAGGAATGAGCTTCACAAATTTTTCAGAACAGTTTAAATATGAAGAAGAAGCTTTTGAATTGCCGCTCACATTCAAATTAGGTGTGGCTATGAATTTATTTGATCTGATTAGTGGCCCATCTAATAGTTCATTGAATTTTGAAGTAAATGCAATTCATCCACGTGATTATACAGAACGTGTTCACCTTGGTGGTGAATTCCTATATGGAAATATGCTAGCACTTAGAGGTGGTTATAAAACAAATTATGATCAAGAAAGTTTTAGCATGGGTTTTGGAATTAAAATGAGCGGTTTCAGAGTTGATTATGCATATTCTGCTATGGGTGACTTTGATGGAATAAGTAGGATCACTGTAGGAGCCTCATTTTAATAATTAATTCATTAATAGAATTATAGAAAAATAAAAAAAGTTCCCTTCTTGGGAACTTTTTTTATTTTTGTCTAGGTAAAATAGTTACTATAATTTTTATTGGTATTTCATCTAATCTGTAAAAATAGATAACTTTGTACCATGTAAAGGAACTCTTTATTATGTTCAAAAAAAATAATTATAATAATCATATTGTAGGTTATATAAAATATCTGTCTTTAGTTGTTATTATTATTTTAATCTTTATCTCTTATAATTTTATAAATAATCAAAAGGATGTAGAGCTTGCCAATGAGTTGATTGATGAGCTTAACATTCCGACTGATAGTCTAGGATTAACACTTCCTCAAAATGATAGACATTACTTATGGAAAACTGAACATGCTGGTAATACTTTAGTAGAATATGGTTTAAAACCATTTGTTAATGATATAATGATGGGAAATATTGAAGCCATAAAAAA
>PAYY01000027.1 GCA_002715465.1 Fidelibacterota bacterium
CCTGTGACCTACCCCGTATGAAGGGGTCGCTCTACCAACTGAGCTATGTCACAACACTATGCTCAAAACATTGAGATAGTGCGTTCAGGTTGAGATTACACCTTCACTTGGTTGTCTTTCGTTGGGCGTACACTGCGCTTGCGACGCGTTTACCCGCTTATCCACGCACCCCAGGTGCGTAACAACCATCCCCGCCTAGTTTAAAGAGGTGGCATTACCTCTGTCGCGTAATGGGATTTCGACGCTTTTGCATACTGCCGACCTTGCGAGCCGTTAATCGGGGCTAACCGAAACATGCAGCTACTTACATCAACCAGTTCCAACCTTGCGAGTCTTCACTGAACCTTATTCAGCCTAAGCTGTAAGGCGTTAGGGGACTTCCCCCATTACACCGGCACCCACTTTTGCATTTTAGTTGCGGAGCAGGAATTGAACCTGCGGCCAATTGATTAAAAGTCAATCGCTCTACCAGCTGAGCTATCTGCAAACTCACCAAGATGTGGGGTACCGGTCCCTACATGCTCTTTTGAAGCACATAATAAAACACACCTTGCAATTAACATTTTCACAGCGCTAACCGTTACTTATGTCTCGATACTTTGATCATGTGCCTTTCAACACTAACCCATAGCACCGTGCGAACTGCCCTTTTCGCTAGAATCGGACTAATCTCGCAAAGATCTTTGGCCTAACTGTCTTCCAGTATGCACTCCTATCAACGATTGCAGCCGTTGAAACCGCCACCCCAGTGTTACCCAGGCTTTAGTTTTCGGAACTGGCGTACCAGCCTTCCGGCAATCAGGAACTGCCGGCCACCTCACGGTGGGCCTCATCTGCATAGAAACTCCCCCGAAAGGAAGCGGGAGGTTGTGAGAAACCATTCCCTTCCATCTAGTTACCTAGATGTCTTCGGCTATGCCCGTAAAACTGTTGCACTTCTACAATTCGGACGAAGGTGGCGGAGTCGAACCGCGTCCCGCCGTCGCCACCAGATTCTGTGCATATCCTCTGGCTTAAACAACGGATTACCCTTACCACCACTTACTTGGCCCTGAGCCTGATGCACCAGGTGACAAGGTTGCAAAGGGCACCCTCGATAAAACTATTGGTGGAGCCTGCCGGCATCGAACCGGCGACCTTCGAAATGCCATTCCGACGCTCTCCCATCTGAGCTAAGGCCCCATGGCTGTCACAAGAGGACTCGAACCTCTAACCGCACATTCAAATTCGCTTCAGCTTTTGTGCAGCTCTACCGCCTAATCAGTACACACCATTCGTACACTTAACACTTTTAGTTCCAGTCAAATATCACAGCCTGCCCGGGCTCTCACCGCGCTGCTTGTTAGCAATAGCTTCAGCGAATGTTACTGTGACACCATCATGGTGTTATTACGTGCGTTCTCTGTCTGGTTCACCCTTTCGTTTGAGCGTTATGTGACAACAAACACTGGTGGAGATAGGCGGGCTCGAACCGCCGACCGGATACTTGCAAAGCATCTGCTCTCCCAACTGAGCTATATCCCCGAATTTTTTGGTGCAGGGCAAAGTCATCAACTTACTGTGAGTGCGATCCCCAGTGATATCCACACTATCGATATAGCCGAACAGAAATCACCTTTGACACCCTATCCCTGCATTGAAAACACATTGGCTGGGGGAGAAGGATTTGAACCTTCGATCACGGAGTCAGAGTCCGTAGCCTTAACCTGACTTGGCTATCCCCCACCGATGTATTCTCGGTGTTACTTGTAGAATAAAGCGAACGACGACTGGGAGTTCAACCCATGACTTCAGGAAACCTGACGTGTTGTCGTTACACCATACGCCGCTCATCCATTCTTAAAATTGGCGGAGCTGACCGGGATCGAACCGGCGACCTCTTGCGTGACAGGCAAGCATTCTAACCGTCTGAACTACAGCTCCAAATTGTTGGCGGGAATGACCGGGATCGAACCGGCGACCTCCTGCGTGACAGACAGGCATTCTAACCATCTGAACTACATCCCCGCAGCGTAAACCTTTGCCCAATTGCTGAGCCCTGACAGCGTCACCTGACAGGTTGTGATCCGAGAATACGAACTCACACTAACTCTGAAGCTCATTTTCAAATAAATCATCGAGCTTCCATGGAAGACTAGGGCTTCCCTCATCTCTGGCGACATTGTACGATTGCCAGGCCATCATTAATTCCAACTCTAGCGCTTGGATAACCCCACGTATCAGCAGAAGTTCCTCGCGACTGTTTGTTTCACCCTCACGCTCTCGCATGGTTAAGTGAATCGTTTTTCCAGCGTCTTCTGTTTTAAACTCTAACGCTATTCCACGTTTAACGACGACATAAACAACCTCCTGTTCGTCAGTCCATACAATTGGAAGGGGCAGAAGGATTTGAACCTTCGCATACGGGAGTCAAAGTCCCGGGCCTTAAACCTGACTTGGCTATACCCCTATCAACTTGGCGGATCGTGCTGGTCTCGAACCAGCGACCTCGACATTAACAGTGTCTCGCTCTACCAACTGAGCTAACGATCCAAATTCTGAAGCCAGCTTTCTCGCCTATTCACTGTGCAGCTCCATACACAGACCCGTAAGAAACAAAGTTAAACATTGCGCAATGCTCACTTTCCGGGCGACGTTTACGGTGGCGGACAGAGTTGGATTTGAACCAACGGTGGGGCTTTCGCCTCGGCAGGTTAACAGCCTGCTGCCTTCGACCAAACTCGGCCATCTGTCCGTAATTCCGCTATGCTGCCTGTGGCAGCTCCTGTGTGCCAAAAAACACATCCATCGTTGGGTGACCCACCGCTAAGGCGATGTCGTTCAATGCTTCCTCTATCTTGTCCAGATAGTGCATTGCCAATCGGTATGTTTCTGCGTCCATGACACTCTCCAAATTGTTGGTACTGGCTATTGGAATCGAACCAATGACATCCGCTGTGTAAGAACGGCGCTCTACCAATCTGAGCTAAGCCAGCACTGTTTAAAGTGGTCGGGAATGAAGGACTTGAACCTTCGACCTCTCGGTCCCAAACCGAGCGCTGCTACCAAACTGAGCTAATTCCCGTTGGTCGGTGATGAAGGATTTGAACCTTCGACTTTTCGGCCCCAAACCGAACACTCTACCAGACTGAGCTAATCACCGATTTAAACCTGTATTCGACATGACGCCTTAAGAGTTCATGCTGCTTAGGCGCCAACCTATTTGGCGAGAGACCCAGTTCTCGCATCCCCAGGGGGCCTCGCTATCATCGCGAGGCATTTTCCCCGGCGCATGTTCTTGGCTCGGGATCTATCACTCAAGCGTCATGCGAATACAGACTTTCAAATTCTCCAACCTAAGTTGGTTGCGGGTGCTGGTACTGCCCCAGCCTTACACTTTGGTTATGAGCCAAAGAAGATCTCTAATGCCTCCCACCCGCGTCAGTTAAAATTCATATCAAGTTGCGCCTACGATTAGGCTATCTCCAGACTCCACGTCTGACGGGATAAGCTTCTTACTCCAGGTTTCGCTGCATTCGTAGGTACCTTGAACGCCCTTTTACCTGTTTCATATGCAACCTTGTCCACCCCCGTCGGGATCGCAACTCAGTTCACAGTTCCCCAGCAACTTGATATAAATTCTAACTTCAGTGTTGGTACTGCCAGCGGGACTCGAACCCGCGTTGCCGACGTGAAAGGCCGGTGTCCTAACCAACTAGACGATGGCAGCACTGATGTTATCTTCGCGTTTAAATGCGCCCATTATTCTTGGTACCGCCAGCGGGGCTCGAACCCGCATTCCAAGGGTGAAAGCCAAGGCGTCCTAGTCCAATTAGACGATGGCGGTATATAATTTTATCTTTCAACAAAACAACCCAATTGTTGTTATGTTGGTCGAGGCGGGGGGATTCGACCCCCCCCGACCAATTGGTTAAAAGCCAACTGCTCTGAAACCGCTGAGCTACGCCCCGAACACATTGTTTTCCCACTGTTTGTGGTGGGTGCAGAGGGATTCGAACCCCCGACCAGATAGTTAAAAGCTACCTGCTCTACCAGCTGAGCTATGCACCCTCTCGACACTTTCAGACTTTTTATCTGGGGCGACTTTCAGGCCGCCTTTGGGTCACGTATTACGTGTTACTTACCCAAGTTCGTCTTTCGTGCCACTGTGTGGTAGAAGACATGTCGAGAACGATGTGCTCGTCTTAAATTGCGTCGCATAACTGCTCCTTTTGCATCCAATTTGGTACAGCTGACTGGCATCGAACCAGTGGCCTCTCCCTTATCAGGGGAGCGCTCTGCCAACTGAGCTACAGCTGTATAATTCTTTTCTTGGGGCAATAAAAAACCCCGGGTTCCTAATGGCTCCCGGGGTTCGGATGGTAATATCCTGTTTCCGGAGGCCGTTTGATAAGCCTCCGTATGTAGGTAGACTTATCTGTTCAAAGGCTCTTGTTGATCCTGTTTCTTAGGCACAATATTCCCCTCGACGCTTGGCATGATTGCCGCATCATTTGGTTTTATTGTGTTAAGAATGACAGTGTTCATTTCTTTAGCCTTGTGTTAAATTCAGTTCAAAAATCGTTCAAAGTTTATTTTTCGCACGCAAAAAAGCCGGCGGTTTTACCCTCCGGCTTATGCAAATTCACTTGCTTTGTCGGAGGTCCAGCCTCCAACAAATTGGAAACTGGTTAAACTGTAGTTACTTTATCCATGATCGGATTAGCATTGTCTTGTGCAATATTTTGCACAGATACAGGCTGTGCAATCCCTTCGGGCTGCTTAGCAATTTGTATCTCGACGTTGCGTTTCATGGCGGTTACTCTCAGTTAATTCGCTCAATGCGATTTCAATAAATGTGTTGATTGCTCAACGTTATGTGACCCATTATACACAAGAAAAAACGACCTGCAAGTCTTTTTTTAACTTTTTTTCAGAAAACTTCATTAAAACAAGGCTTTTTGATCAAAATTCGTAACTTATAAAACAACTAAACCGTTGTAGAATAAGGCATACAGACGATTTTGCATCTTGAATAAATTTTATTTAAAAAATTACTTACAACCCCAATATTCTCTTATGTCGGCTTTACGCTACAATCATAGCAATGCAATCACATAAGGAAATGCACATGTCAACTCTAAGTAATGCCAAGGATGGGCGAGGGCTCCGCAGTGGGTCGCAAAAGATGTCCCCTCCCGCACAGAAAACCCTAAAGAACACTTATATCGCCACAGGACTTGGGCTACTTCTTGCTGCCTTCACTGGCTCATTCATGTCATCTCCGTTGTTAGCTGGATTAGGTGTCGCTGCAACCATTGCATCTATCATCGGTATGTTTGTCGTTATGTTCATTGCGCTTTATCGGGCAGAGAAGCCTGACGGTTTATTCTGGTACCTCGGATTTACTTCGCTAATGGGAGCGTTCATTGGCGGCGCAGTCAACTTGGCTGCAATGAGTAATCCAGGCGCAGTATTCGCATCCGTTGGCGGGACAGCCATCTTATTTATTGCACTTTCTGCCTATACAATCACAACTAAGCGCGATCTAAACCACTGGGGAGGTTTCCTATTCGTTGCACTTCTTGGTTTGGTTATTACAAGTTTGATCAATATTTTTCTTCAATCCCCGCTAGTAATGTTGGTGGGTAGCGCAATTGGCACTGTCATTTTTTCCATGTTCATCATGTATGACACAAGCCGAATAGTTAACGGGTATGAGACCAGTTACGTAAGGGGTTCTTTGAATATGTTCTTGAACATTATTAACCTTTTCATTGATCTTCTTCAGCTGGCCCTTATGTTCTGGGCAGACGATTAACGAAGTACAACGCGAATTCCATCAAACAAAAAAGGGGCCAAAGAGCCCCTTTTCTATTCGCAATCGATAACGAACCCAAACTTCCCCTGCATGATATTATCAATGGTATGGGACAAGGATTTTATGGTGCTTCATGGACGATACATTAACCAATTACAAAGAAATTCGCTGGATCCTTGCCGACCGCCAGGACGAACTTAAAAAACGTTTATCAGCCATGCAGCGTAAAGCGCAAAAGCTTGGTTTACCTGAGCCAATGATGAAGTTTACTGGCAATAAAGAAGTATTTCCGCTACCCGTATATCAGGATGGTCACGAATTAGAATCAAAAATACCTGTACTCAAGGTAGAGGTTGAATTTACTGGGTCAATCCCTAAGGTCGAGGGGTTCCAGTTTCTTGCTAAAATCGATCATAGCAAAGGGCAAGACGGCAATTACACAAATCTTCTCAATACCGCCGGAAGAGGTGCTGATGACATTCTCGAAAACCTTGGCACAAACTTCCATGTATGCACGCCGAATTGTGATCACTGTGAAAAACCACGCGCAAGAAACACAACTTACCTTGTAAGAAATCCAGATGATGGTGAAATAAAACAGATAGGTAGCACCTGTGTGGATGATTTTATCGGCACCAAAACACTTAAACAAGTGATGGGGGCATTTGATATGCATGCCTTCTTCTTGGATGATGAGTATTTTGATGAAATGGATAGAGATTATGTGAGAGGTGGCGCATCTCCAACTTGGTTTCCGATAAAAACCTATCTTGCAATGGCTAGTTATTTAACTGACACCGTGGGGTTTGTTAAGGCGGACTCTTACGATCCTAAACCTACTCGTCAGACTCTTCTTGAGGAAATATCAAGGCCAGGAAGTCAAAGCAACAGCGTACTCACCAAGCTAAGCCTTGAAGCTTTCACTCCCACACTCAAAGATAAAGTGTACGACAAGGTCGATGACATGATCGAACACTTTAAAAACTCAAAACAAACCAGCACGTACGGCATGAATATCAAAACGCTTCTCAATGAACCATATTTTGAGCTCAGCAACCGTTTTGCCTGCGGCATATTGGCCAGTGTCCCCAGCTCATACAATCGAGAACTGGAAAGAAAAAGGCAAATGGAGCCAGACGTCAATGGCGATGCTTTAAACGAACCTTTTGGCGAGGTCAAATCACGCGGCAGGCTCAAATTGCGCCTTGTCAACATTCGCGAGGGCCAAAATAGCCTTGGGCACGCAATCACTAAGTATAGCTTTCTTGATGAACACTCTCGCCGCTTCCATTGGAGAGCATCAACATATCCAGATATTGATATGGCGATTGGCAATACGTACGAACTCACTGCGACGATAGCAAAGCATTCCGAATATCAGAACTTTCATTACACGCATATTAATCGCTGTGCGGATTTTTCGCTTTCATCTCCAGATGCGCCGACACCTGACTTTAGCAAAAAGGTCAAACCGAAATCTGTTGAGAAAATCAAAACCGGCATCACGATGGAAAACCATGATGGCGTTGTTGATGGTCATAGTTACTTCTTTGTAGAAAGAGAATGGAAAGAAGGGAGACAGCGACAAAACGTCTTCTTGCAATTTCAATTCCCACTACCACCTGTCAAAGAGTTCCAAGCAGCCATTGTTGAGGGTATAGCAAATTACGTCGAAAACTATCCTGATATAGAACGTTCATTTGATGCAGATGAGGTACATAAGAATGACATTAGTTTTATTAACACTGTTCTGGAGCGCTCTGATCCATACCGGGATCTTACCTCTGCTTTGACGTCGAAATTACCAGGCAACTTATTCCTTATAGAGCGTGCTGACATCTCGCCACTTAACGATCTGCCAAGGCCGTTCCACCAACAACGTCTCGACAGTGAGGGCGGAAAGTTATTCACGTCTTTCCCTGCGGCTGAAGCAGCTGGCAGAGATTTGAAGCAAGGCAGGCTTCTCGGATTCGATGTTGGCCAGCAGAAACCACTGCTTATCCCACTGGCACTATCAGAGAAAGGGAGCACTCCTGAAGATGGGGCGCTTTCAGGCGTAATTGAAAAAGCTATTGAGCAGGGGTATACCCACATGGTTACCGTCGATAATGCTGGCCAAAATGTGCAAAATATCCCTTTAGGCTGGGAACTTCCAGAATTTCAGCAAAACTGTACACCATCTTTCATCAGAACCGTTAATCAACCCGGGGAAATATCTCTCGGCAATCAGTCACTTGATGGAGAAAGATTCATATTTATTGTAGGTTTACAAGATAGAGATACCATTAGCGCCCTCAACCAAATTGACAGCAACTTCTTAACCAATTTACTTAAAGACAGTGTCGTTCCTGAATTGAATGGCAAAAGCAAAAAAGACTTTCTCGGGCTATCTCCGGCGACCGAATTTTTATACGGATTGCAAGAGGAAACCAAACTAACACTCAGGACAACGACAAGGCTAATGGCTTATACGGACCCTGTCACACCAGACGTGGTGAGAAGAAACGGTGGTAATGTAATTACCTTGGCCATTGAAGACGAGAATAATCTTGATAATTGCTATCAACGCTCTGCGATGAGTAGTGCCGACTTCACCATACGTGCCGATACACTTTCTCCTGATAGCATTAAAAAGGCTATTCAAGACTGGGTTGGTAGCAACCCTAGCATTCACAACGATTTAAAACCCAAAACACCATCAAACAGTGAGGACGAACAGCATCGCAACGCCTTTAAACGCTAGATTTGACCAAACATTGAAATAATACAACGAAAACAATTAACACAACACTTTTGTTGTGTTATACTGATCAAGTCTTAAATAAAGGAGGAACGATGACCGAAACTATTATCTTCTTGGGCTTTGCGTATTTGCTCGGCTTAATCGCAAAGAAATTGCAGCTACCGTCACTGATCGGCTATCTGATCGCAGGATTTGGCCTTGCGGCTATGGGGTCAGATGTTGGCATTAATGAACAATCTGAATATGCACTAAAAGAAGCTTCGCATGTTGGTGTACTGTTACTGTTGTTCGCTGTCGGTTTAAAACTCAATGCAAAGAAAATAGTCAAGCCTGAAGTTATTGGTACCGGTGTCGCTCACTTCGCAATTTCGGCTGTAATCTTTTCGCCGGTAATCTACATGCTCGGCATTGGGAATGTAGATTGGACGATGGCGCTAATGTTAGCACTGGCACTGTCTTTCAGCTCTACCGTTCTCGCTGCTGATACGCTTGAAAAAAAGAGCGAGCTTAAGAGTTTCCATGGGCGCATAGCTATAGGTGTTCTTATCGTTCAGGATTTGCTTGCTATGACCTATGCAAGTATAGCAAGTGGTGTTGTTCCTTCGGTTTGGGCTTTCGCTGTTTTAGCACTTCCGCTTATACGCCCGATGCTTTTCAAACTTATCGATTGGTCTGGCCATGATGATTTATTTCTTGTTGTTGGCTTGTTGTTAGCTCTTGGTTTAGGCGGATATGGCTTCCATGCAGTCGGATTAAGTGGCGAACTGGGAGCGTTAGTTGTTGGTGCGCTAGTGGCAAAACACCCTCGTGCATCTGAAATGGCAAACCGCCTGTGGTCACTGAAAGAATTGTTGCTAATTGCGTTCTTCCTCTCGATTGGATTAAACGGACTACCTACCCTTTCGGATGTAACATTCGCATTGGCAATGGTTGCACTACTTCCTTTACAAGCAGCTGTATTCTTCTTCTTGTTAACTGGATTTAAGTTAAAGGCGCGTAGTGCCTTCTTGACTAGCGCCTCTCTAACTAATTTCTCAGAGTTTGGTTTAATTGTTGCCGCCGTTGTAATGCCGGAGTGGATTGTTCCTTTAGCGTTAGCTGTCGCCTTTTCATTCTTATTATCAGCACCGCTTAACCGATTTGCTCACCCAATTTTTGATCGATTAGAGAGCGCCCTTAAGCGCTTTGAACGCGATGTTAGACACCCTGATGAGGAACCAATCTCGTTAGGTGATGCTAATGTTCTGGTGCTGGGTGTCGGTCGGGTTGGTCGAGCCGCGTATCAAGCCTTTAGGCAGCATGACAACGCAGCCAAAGTGATCTCTCTTGACTCTGACTCAGACAAAATAGAGAAATATTCACAGGAAGGTTTTAATTGTTACTTTGCAGATGCTGAGCACGGTAACTTCTGGGGAACACTTGATACATCCAATCTAAAAGCCGTTGTACTCGCCATGAACTGCCCGGATGCATGTTCGATTGCCGCTAGAAAGCTAAGAAAGGCGGGTTATGCTGGGTATATTGTTGGTCACACTATGCACGAAGACGATGCTGAACGAATCGTCGCGGCTGGAGCCAATGAAGCCTATGTTACCATGAGTGAGGCAGGTGAAAACTTGGCGCACCATGTCTACACCGCAGGGGCACTCCCATAGGAACAGTGTCATCCAACAAAAACCCCGCATATGCGGGGTTTTTAATGTGATGTTTTTATTTTCTTCGTCGAAGAGCCATTAGGCCCAGTAACGGGAATGCGGCAATTAACGGCACAGGCACATCTGATGTTGAGTTTTTGTCTGGGCTATCAATTGTGAATCCACCATCGGAAACCAGAAACACACCGTAGTAACCACTTCCAAAATCTTCAGTATAACTATCACTGGCGTGATCTTCGTACAACCAGGTGTCATACACTCGGTATTGGCTCTGGGTTGGCTTGGGCGCATTGAGGTAACGAACTCCAGACATCATGATCTCACCAGATTCATCCGTATAAAGCGCATAGCTTCTGTATTCGTACTTTGCTGGGTAACTTGTTTTCTTGTAGGTGTAAGTCCATCCAAACGCACTCGCAAACGGACTATATATCCCAGTTTGCTTGCTATTCCAATGAGCATTTGAGTTACCTTCCACAATTCGTGAGCCATACATATTTTGCATCATGGCCTCAACTTCTGCACCTGTAGGTAGGCGCCAACCTTCAAATTTGCCGTCGGCCCCGAGAGCTAATTCGGCCTGCACATCAGCAATACTCATTCCATCGGTTTGTGTGAGACTCATCCACTCAAGATTCGTATCTGTGTCAATAACAGCCAGAGAGTCACCTTCAGTTTTCCAATCCATTTTCACGAACTCAGCATGAGCGTGCCCCGCCATTAACCCTGACAAAACAAAGGCACATGGGAGTAGCTTTTTAAACATAAAACAATCCTTGTCTGTTGTGTAAAATTAATGAACGCAACCATTGCGTCCTAAAAGTAACTGCCATTATTCTTTACGAAATAGCATATTAACCACTTAATAAGATGGTCGTTTAATTACTGGGAGCAATCGTCATGCCAATGGCGCTATTTGATTGTTATGGGTCATTTAAGCTGGAGACTGGCATTAAAAAGCTTTCGCAACAATTATGCTGGGAAAGCTTTAAATGTGGGTTGTTAGACTTTTAGCCTGTTAATAGAATTTATTTGGCATCTTATTGTGGGCAAATAAAATAGCTACAATCATCAATGCCACGCAGAGGCCGACGCCATCCGCCAGAAAATCAGTAACACTTGGTGAGCGCCCCACCATTCCCTGTAGGATTTCTGTTGTTGCTCCGAGCGACAACACAATACCTATTAAAACTCGACGTCGCATCTGGAACGCACCGTAGAATAAGAGCGCCAACATAAAGAAAAGTGAAGCATGAGCCAGCTCATCAAGGATAGAAATCGTCTTGAACGCGAGGTTAATCTCACGCGAAAACGTACTCATCGGTGAGCCCAGCAAAAACGCTGCGACCACCATACCTAATATGAGCAATGCTAAGCACCAGTGATAACGAATTTTGATCAGCATCCTTGCTTCCTCATCTTATGCGCTACGTCTGCGCTTGTGTCCATTAACTCTGTCCACATGATCACCAACAACCCATGCAAGCATTAATACTTGAGCTACCATGTATCCGGTAAATACAACCACCATCCATTCAGGCATGCTCATATCAAAAAATTGCCAGCTGATCTCGCCACAATCTCCAGTTGCAGCGAATACACCAGGGAACCATTCATGCAAAGGCATCCATGAAGGGAAGTTGGGGACGAATTCACAAGCAAAGAAAAAGCTATCGCCCGACTGCATTTCGACATGTTCCTTCGCAACCATAAGGCCTTCACCTGAGGCATACACCATTAATCCGTGAGCAAAAATTTGCCCCCAAAATTTTCGTGATGCTAAAAATCCGATGATGCTTGTGAAAAGAACACCTGCAACAGCAAGTCGCTGATAAACACACATGATGCAAGGTTCAAGACCCATTGCATATTGAAAGAAGAGCGCAGCGCATTCTAAGCCTAATGCGCTAAGAGCGAAGATACCCCACCCTATTTTGTTTTGACGATTGGCGATATCCGATACGGCCATCACACTCCCTCCTTGGAATGATAAAAACGTTACAGGCGTATAATATCAGTTTTCCAAGAAGTGGCGCATGATGGTGCCAGATTATTTTACGGAGTTGCTGGTTAACTAATTTTTAAGTTTGCAGCAGGGTTTTGCTTGTTTTTGCGTTCTTCGAAGGTTTCACATTCGATGTCACGACAAGCAGCAGGTTGAGAGATCATTCGTTTCAGTCCGATTTCTTCACCACATTTAATGCAGTAACCGTAGTCACGTGTTTTGATAGCTTGGAGAGCGACAGATACGCTTCTTAGCATTGCTTTGTTTTTTTCAGATTCGGCACGGGCATCAGCAGAAGACTGTATGGCGTTTGCTTTATCTGCCTCATCACCGCTTATTGATTCTGGGTTTTTCATTGAGGTGTTGGTGATCTCTTGCTGTCGAATAATCAATCTTTCGTGTTCTCCTCGAAGATGTTCTTCAAACACTGCAAGCTGAGCATCAGACATATACTCTTGAGCACCTAGTGCGTCAATTTTGTTCATCAAATCCTTTGACATAATTCGTTCCTTCATTTTCAAATACGCAAAAAAAATCGCCCTGCATAGGGCGTTTGGCGTTACATAATTTTGTATATTGAGGTCATATTACAACCAACCCTCTTTACGGTCAACATTTATGTTGTTTTAAATGTTGAACTCAGATAGATCCCCGGCATCAATTTCTGCATCTTTATTTTCGAAATGAGCCAATAAATCGTCTGCACCACCAATGTAATCACCATCAATAAAGATTTGCGGAACTGTATCAACCAAGACACCAGTTCTCTGTTGAATCAAGGACTGCATTTCTTCCTTGCTTATATCAACGTTCACTTGCACGACATCATACTCAACACCCCGCACGGCCAAAGCTTCCTTTGCAGTTACACAGTAAGGACAAATTGTTTTAGAAAAAACAACGGTCTTGCCATTCAAATCCATTTTTTACTCCCTGTAGAGGGCTGTACCCCACTCAAAATGTTAATATAACCCTTTATACAACAAACCTCAGGTTATCTAATGATAATAACACGAAAGGTGCTTATTGAACCTGATGTCAACGCACCAGAATTAAGAACGAATGATGGCCGCATTATCACAAGAATTTGCTATCAGTCACATAATGAGAAGGGTGAATCGAACGCTTATCCGTACACCGGGTTTTGTAAACAACAGAATGGTATCGGCATAGATTGCCAATGGAATGCATTGGGAAGAACACAGCTCGACGTTATAAGACAGGCGGGCATCGACGAATATGACACACCTCACCTCGATATGGATCGACAGACATTCAGCTGGGTACAAAAACAAATCAGCGCACTTCATTCACTAGGTGGAGATGCTGAGACTATTTAACCAAAGTCGGCATACTACTTGCTCCATTCTGTATACATTTACGACCCAAGGATGGAGCTAACATGAAACACTTATTGCTATTTTCAGCACTCATTTTAGGCGCTTCAGCAGCGCAGGCAGAAACAATTACCGATCTTAGCGGATGGTCTACCGACGGAAGCGGAGAGTGGACATATGACGCTCCTACAAACACATGGCATCAACACATCAATACGCCCACCAGCGCATTCCTGTATGATTCTGAAGGCACATCACTAGGTAATGCTATTACTGGAAACATTTCCGTTGATACCGCCGGCGATGATGATCTTATCGGTTTTGCACTTGGCTATGAGCAGGGTGACCATGCGAACCCCGATGCAGATTATTTCCTTCTAACTTGGCGCCAGGCTGCCCAATCAGGCATGGGTGAAGGCCTTTACATGTGGCACATTCAAGGCTCCATTGATGATGGTAGCGTATGGAACCCTAATACTCACGCCGCCATGACTCAGATCGGCACAGCAAAATCGTTAAGCACTACAGGGTGGGACGACTTCGTCAACTATACGTTTGATATTAGTTACGATACTAATATTCTTAGCGTGTTTATTAACGACTCGCTGGAGTTCGCTCTTACTTCAAAGGATGCTGGGGTTGATCAGTTCACAGACGGCAGCTTTGCTTTCTTTAACTTTTCTCAAAATGACGTAACTTACGGCGGCGTTACCGTTGATGCTATGCAAAACGTACTTGATGACGATAAGCTGGAAGACATTGCAGAAGCAGTGCCTTTTCATGGGGCGTACGCTGCGAGCTTGCTTCTTGGTCTGTTTGCGTGGCGACGTAAAGCATAAAACGTAGAGCCCTCATCAGGCATACATTACTGTAAAATTAATAGTCGCATATTATTTATGCGGCTATTTTTTCGTCAAATGAATTTACACTTCTCAGTATGTGAAAGGCTGAGTCATCATTAACTTAACATAAAACATCATTTATGATGTTATTTCCAACCAATTATGATATAATAAACCTCTGTTTTTAATATGGATTTACACCAATGTTATCAATCCATAGCGGAGGTCAGAGCGGCGCCGATCTTGCCGGACTTTTAGCGGCTGAGAGATGCGGAATTAAAACTGGTGGATGGGCACCAAAGGGCTACCGTACTGAAAAGGGCAAGCAATTTATCCTCAAGACGAGATTTGGACTTAAAGAGCATAGTGACTGGCGCTATGACCCGAGAACAAGACTGAATGTAGAGGAATCTGACGTAACGGTGATCCTGTCACCCATTTCGAATTCATCAGGCACCAAACTGACAATTGGCGCTTGTAACAACACTCAGCCTAAAAAGCCTTACTTATTAATTTCCGATGTTTCAAATGCTGAATTATGCATTGAAGATATCGCAAACTTCTTAGAACAGCACAAGCCAAACATTATCAATGTTGCCGGCAACCGAGAAACGGTCTACCCGGGTCTGACAAGAGTTGGACGAGATATACTTACCCAAGCGTTTGAGCGGTATAAAACGTACTTGAATAAAACAAAGGTGGCGTAAGCCACCTATCTTTATTAAACACCTTATTCAAGTGACAGAGCCACTTCTAAACCTGATAATTGAATTAAATCAACGTAGCCGCAATCCAATAACAGAAGGTTTCCAATAGCACCGATAAAGATACCTGTCACCTCATTATCTAAAGACTGTTCGGAATCATTAACTTCAGTAGGTTTTAGGAAGTCGTAATGTATTGGCGACGCATACATTGGGGCGCATGAATGAGCATCGTAATGGCCGTCTATCGCGTTACGAACATCATTCTCAAAATCCAGCAAGCTAACGCCTTCACTGCACCCTGACAACAGTTCAGCAGCACTCACGCCCTTGATATCTCTGAGTCCAGATTTAGCAATAATTTCTGATGCAATAGTGGCATTCGAAGTGCGTGCAATAGGTAATACCTGAGATGCGCCCAAAGCAGCCCATCGCTCTCTTGCATCAAGGACGGGGACGCTTCCTATCACTGCGCTTTGAGCCAGCGATAAATACACGACGTGTGGCACATTCCCAGAATCAAGTAGCGGATTACAACACACATCACATACCTCACCTGCGCAGCCAACATACTCATCGAGGCAGGTGTTGCAATGCACTTTCCCTGTGGGAGTGATCGTTATTGTGCGACCTAAAAGCTCGCTGAGCGGTAACACACCATCTTCGTGAATGAAACCAGGAGAAACTTTGTAGTGGTTTTCTTTAATGTCCTGAACAGACATGTGTAATGGGCAAATAACACCATTTACTGTGCGCTTTAACATAAACACCTCTCAGATATACATGGTAAATACTACTTGATTATATCACTATGCAAGAAACAAACATAAAAACATATAAGTTGTATTTTACGCTATAATAGAAAAACCAAACACACAAGGAGTGTAACAATGACCAAGGATGAAATTCGCAATAACCCAAAACAGCACGGTTTCGATGCCTTTCATAGTGGAATGGCGATAACAGCCAACCCATTCCGTAATACAGACGGAGATGCCGACGCATTTTTAAAATGGGAAGATGGTTGGAAACAAGCTAAAGGTGAGTCATCTTCATAATAAAAAAACCCCGGTCTCCCGGGGTTTTTTTCCATTCTTTATGGGCAATATCTCCAAGTACCAGTTCTTGGATCGTATGTTGGACAGTTTAAACCAGCTCCCCACGCAGTTCTAGTCTCCGTTTTACTTTCAGTGCTTGATGAATACACTGATGTTGAACCAGAGTACACTCGACCTTTTACTCTCCAGTTGCTGTAGTAACGCTTGTTGCGATACTTGGTTCTTGTACAAGTCCTAGATTGAGTAAATGAAGTGCCATCAGGCATCGACATCGGACTAGGGCTATAACTGCCGCATGACCAACTTGAATATGTGTATGAGTACGATGTATTCCACCCAGAGCTAGTCACGTAATCCTTCGTTCCCGTCGCTGTACGCGAGTTTTGATAACTATATGTGTTAGTTTCTTTACTCGTTGTCTTCACAGTCTTAGAACCATTAGCCCATACATTGTATGTTGTAATTGTTCTCTCACGAGGACGAGTACAACCCTGTCTCTGAGTGAAGGATGATCCGTAATTAACGGTCGATGTCGAAGGACTCCAACCACCACATGTTGCTCCTGCCGTGTAAGACCATGCACCCGTCGTTGATTCAGAACCAACAACAATATTTTTCGTACCTGTCGCTGAACGGCTTTCGGTTACATTAACAGTTTGAGAGCCACCTTCAGTTGTCTTTGTTGTCTTAGCTCCTGACTTCCACACATTGTAAACAGTACGGCTACGAGTTTGATTCTGCTTACATGAGCGGTTCTGAGTGAATGACTTTCCATAGTCGACTGTTGAGGTGCTTGGACTCCAGCCACCGCAGCTATAATGACCACCACTATTTGACCAGCCGCTCCATGAACCATACGATGTACCGGTGATATAGTCTTTGCTCCCCGTAGCCGAACGGTTCTGGGTTACGCTAACAACTTGACTTCCACTTTCAGTCGTTTTAACAGTTTTAGACCCATCCTTCCACACGTTATAAACAGTTCGTGAACGAACCTGTTTCTGGCTACATGAACGCGATTGAGTAAAAGTGCTACCCAAGTTCACAGAACCCGTAGAAGGGCTATATCCGCTACAGCTGTATACACCACCGCTGTTTGACCAACCACTCCACGATCCGTATGACGTACCAGTGATGTAATTCTTCGTACCCGTCGCTGACTGGCTTTGTGTAACCGAGATAGTCTGAGTGCTAGGCTCAGTTGTCTTGGTCGTCTTCGCACCAGACTTCCATACATTATAAATTGTACGATAGCGAATTTGACCTTGGCTACATGAGCGACTCTGCGTGAAAGAACTACCCAGGTTCACACTGCCTGTTGATGGAGACCACGAAGTACAATTACTCACTGAGCCACTGTTCGCCCAACTTCCCCAGCTACCCGCAGATGTACCTGTGATGTAGTCTTTTGTGCCAGTTGCAGAGCGGTTCTGAGTCACGCTGATCGTTTGCGTTCCAGTTTGAGTCGACTTGGCCGTTTTCTTACCTGACTTCCAAACATTGTACAAGGTACGGGTTTTTGTCTGATCTTGAGAACATGAGCGTGACTGAGTAAACGTGCTACCCAAGTTTACAGATCCCGTTGAAGGACTGTAACCACTACAGCTGTAAACACTGCCACTGTTAGACCATCCACTCCAGCTACCATACGTTGTGGTCGTAATGTAGTCTTTCGTACCTGTGGCCGATTGACTTTGACCAACGGTAATCGTTTGAGTGCCCGTTTGGGTGCTGTTAACTGTCTTAGAACCGTCAGCCCAAACGTCATAGACCGTACGAGTACGTTTCTGATCTTGCTTACAGTCACGAGTCTGAGTGAATGATGAACCAAGATTTACCGTGCTTGGAGAAGGCGACCATGCTTCACATGTGTGAAGACCACCATCGTTACTCCAGCTACTCCACGCACCGTAAGACTTCGAACCTGTTTTAAAGTTCTTAGTACCTGTGGCCGCGTTGCTTTGAGTTACCTCAATCGTTTGAGTACCAGTTTGAGTCGACTTAGCCGTTTTCTTACCTGATTTCCAAACGTTGTACAGCGTACGTGTTCTCTTCTGATCTTGGTCACACGTGCGCGTTTGAGTAAACGATGTACCCAAGTTTACCGTGCCCGTTGAAGGAGACCATGAAGTACAGTTTTTCACTGAGCCATTATTAGACCAGCCACTCCAACCACCGTATGTGGTACCTGTGATGTAATCTTTAGTGCCCGTCGCAGATTGACTCTGTGTCACATCGATAGTTTGTGAACCTGTCTCAGTAGATTTACTCGTTTTCTTACCAGACTTCCATACGTCGTAAATCGTGCGAGTACGCGTTTGCGCCTGATCACATGTGCGAGTCTGAGTGAATGAATCACCAAGATTCACAGTGCTTTCAGCAGGAGACCACGTATCACAACCCGTTGGGCTACCACTGTTTGACCAAGAGCTCCAGCCACCAGCTGAAGTACCTGTGATGTAGTCTTTGGTACCTGTTGCAGATTGGCTTTGAGTCACAGTGATCGTTTGAGTGCCAGTCTGTGTAGACTTAGCAGTCTTAGATCCATCAGCCCATACATCGTACACGGTACGAGTGCGCTTCTGGTTTTGTGAACAAGAGCGATTCTGAGTATACGACGAACCAAGATTCACTGTACTTTCAGCAGGTGACCACGTGCCACAATCGTACGCTGAACCATTGTTACTCCAACCGCTCCATGAGCTGTAGCTCAATGTACCAGTCTTATAGTTCTTCGTACCTGTTGCTGAACGGCTTTGCGTTACATCAATGGTCTGAGATCCAGTCTCAGTCGTTTTAGTCGTTTTCTTACCAGATTTCCACACATTGTAAACTGTGCGAGTGTGCGTTTGGTTTTGCTTACACGAGCGTGTCTGAGTGAACGATGAACCTAAGTTAACCGTGCCAGTATCTGGCCCCCATGCACCGCAAGTGTGAACCGTACCGCTGTTCGACCATGCACTCCATGAACCATTCGATGTACCAGTGATGTAATCCTTCGTACCGGTATTTGAACGAGACTGCGTAGAATCGATAGTACGATTCCCAATTTCGGTCCCTTTCGAAGTTTTACTGCCATCTGCCCATACATCATAGGTAGGGCGAGTGCGTGTTTGGTCCTGTTTACACGTACGCTCCTGAGTAAATGTCGCACCCAGATTAACAGTGCCTGTATCCGGCCCCCAAGCACCACATGTATGAACTGTTCCACTATTAGACCATGAAGACCAGCTACCATAAGCGGTTTCACCCGTCTTAAAGTTTTTAGTCCCTGTGGCCGTCTGACTTTGTGTCACGTCAATTGTTTGCGTACCAGTCTGAGTCGTCTTAGTGGTTTTCTTACCAGACTTCCATACGTTGTAAACCGTACGAGTACGCTTCTGCGCCTGATCACATGTACGTGTCTGAGTGAATGATGAACCAAGATTCACTGTGCTTGGAGAAGGAGACCATGCACTACAGTTGTTCGCTGTTGCGCTATTTGACCATGCGCTCCAAGAACCATACGAAGTACCCGTGATGTAGTCTTTGGTACCTGTTGCAGATTGAGTCTGACCAACAGTGATAGTTTGGCTACCAGTCTGTGTAGATTTAGCTGTTTTCGAACCATCAGCCCACACATCATAAACGGTGCGAGTGCGAGTTTGATTTTGTTTACAGTCTCGGCTCTGAGTGAAAGAATCACCCAAGTTTACAGTGCCAGTATCCGGCGACCACGTAGCACACTCATAAAGCGAACCACTGTTGCTCCAGCCACTCCAAGAGCTGTAGCTTACACTACCAGTCTTGTAGTTTTTCGTGCCTGTTGCAGATTGGTTTTTAGTAACACTGATGATTTGAGATTCACTTCCTGTCTCTTTCAGTGTTTGCTTACCCGACTTCCATACATTGTAGATGTCGCGAGTACGGATCTGCTTTTGCGAACAGCTGCGTGATTGCGTGAATGACTCACCCAGGTTAACTGTGTTAACTGCTGGTGACCATGTACCACAGTCATATGCAGAGCCTGAGTTAGACCATGCTCCCCATGCTTGAGTGTTGGTGCCAGTAATGTAATCTTTGGTACCTGTGCTAGAGCGAGACTGAGTAGTGTTAACTGTCTGGTTACCCGTCTGAGTACCTTTGGCCGTTTTAGTGCCATCAGCCCACATGTCATACGTTGTGCGTGTACGAGTCTGATCCTGTTTACATGCGCGCGTCTGAGTGAAAGAAGCGCCTAAGTTAACTGTATCTGTACCAGGCCCCCATGCACCACAAGTATGAGCACTACCGTCATTTGACCATGCCGACCAGCTTCCATAAGACGTTTCACCTGTCTTATAGTTTTTACTACCTGTCGCAGATTGAGTTTGCGTCACATCAATGGTTTGTGAACCAGTTTCAGAAGTCTTAACCGTTTTCTTGCCAGACTTCCATACATTGTAGATCGTGCGAGTGCGAGACTGAGCTTGATCACAAGTTCGCGACTGAGTGAAAGAAGAACCTAAATTCACCGTACCTGTAGCTGGTGACCAAGAACCACAGCTTGTAGGCGAACCTGAGTTAGACCATGCACCCCATGCGCCAGCCGATGTACCTGTGATGTAATCTTTGGTACCTGTTGCAGAGCGAGTTTGAGAGACGTCTATCGTTTTACTTCCCGATTCGGTCTTGTTAACGGTCTCTTTACCAGATTTCCATACGTTGTAAATTGTACGGCTATGGGTTTGGTTTTGCTTACAGATACGAGACTGCGTAAAGCTATCACCAAGGTTTACCGTACCTTCTGTCGGAGTCCAAGATGTACATGAGTAAACTGCACCACTGTTAGACCACGCGCTCCAGTCACCTGTGCGAGTTGTTGAGATATAGTCTTTCGTACCCGTTGCAGCACGAGATTGAGTCGTATCAACCGTCTGAGCACCAGTCTGCGTACCTTTGGCTGTTTTAGTGCCATCAGCCCACACGTCATAGGTTGGGCGCGTACGAGTCTGATCCTGTTTACATGCGCGAGTCTGAGTGAATGATGCACCTAAATTGACTGTATCTGTACCAGGTCCCCATGCACCACAAGTATGAGCGCTACCGTCATTTGACCATGCCGACCAAGAACCATACGCCACTTCACCAGTTTTAAAGTTTTTAGAACCAGTTGCAGATTGAGTTTGACCAACGGTAATTGTCTGACCATCTGTCTCCGTTGACTTATAGGTCTTCTTGCCAGACTCCCACACATTGTAGATGTCGCGAGAGCGTTTCTGCTCTTGCGAACAATCACGAGCCTGAGTGAAAGATGAACCTAAATTAACGGTTCCAGTTGCCGGAGACCAGGTGCTACATGCGTAAGGAGAGCCGTCGTTCGACCATGCCGACCAGCTTCGAGTTTCCGTGGCTTTGATATAATCTTTGCTACCCGTAGCCTGCTGGTTTTGCGTCACATTAATAACACGTGCATCATCTTCTGTACGTAATACAGTTTCTTTACCTGATTTCCATACGTTATAAACCGTTCTTTCACGCTCTTGGCTTTGGCTACACACACGAGTTTGTGTGAATGTCGTATTCAGGTTAACTGTTTCTGGCTTTGGAGACCATGCAGCACATGAGTATGGTGCACCATTGTTGGCCCACGCATCGTAACTACCAGTTCGTGTTGAAATAATATAATCTTTTGAACCCGTAGCAGCCTGAGTTTGTGTCACTGTTACAGTTTGCTGGTCAGTGTCAACACGCTGTTTGGTTTCACTACCGTCAGCCCATACGTCATTTACTGTACGTGCGCGAGATTGATTCTGCTTACAAGTACGAGTCTGCTCATATGACTGATCTAAGTTCACAGTGTCAGGTGTTGGCGTCCAAGAAGAACAATCATAAGGGGCTGCAACGTTCGACCAAGCATTCCAAGACAATGCCTTTTCAGTAACGATGTAGTTTTTCGTACCTTTCGCAGATTGATTTTGAGTAACTGTGATCGTCTGATCATCAGTATCTGTTCGGTTGAATGTTTTCTTACCAGACTTCCATACATCTTGAATAGTGCGAGAGCGAGTTTGGTTTTGATTACATTCACGAGACTGAGTGAAAGACTCATCAAGATTAACAGTGTCTGTAGATGGTGACCAAGTCTTACAGTCATACGGCGCTCCATCATTAGCCCAAGCAGGCCATGAAGGTGTTGTTTGAGATACAATGTAGTCCAATGTACCCGTTGACGCTCGACTTTGCTCCACAGAAATGACCTGCGAGTCGTCTTCAACCGTTTTAAGGGTTTCTTTACCTGACTCCCATACGTTCATTACGTCACGGTCACGTACTTGTTTTTGTGAGCAGCTGCGAGTCTGAGTGAAGCTATCATCAAGTTTCACTGATTCTGGCGTCGGTGTCCATGCAGAACAATTGTAAGGTGATGCTGAGTTTTGCCAACTTGACCACTCTGCGTTACGTGTTGATTTGATGAAATCTTTGGCACCAACGTTATCTTGCGTTTGCGTAACCGAGATAACACGAGATCGCGGCTCGTTGCGATTAAGGGTTTCTTTTCCGCTACGCCAAACATCGAAGATATCTCGATCTGAGATTTGCTTCTGTGAACATGAGCGACTTTGCTGAAAGTCTTGATTCAGGTTGATTGTACTTGGAGCAGGAGACCAACTCGCACAGTCGTACGGTGCCCCTTCTTCCGCCCATGCTGACCAACTATCTACACGAACACCACTGATATAGTCTTTAGAACCCGTTGACTGTTGCTGCTCAACTTCAGAAACCGTTCTCGTTTCTGAATCATTACGCTTAAAGGTCTCTTTACCACTCGCCCAAACATGGAAAACATCACGCGTGCGGATTTCGTCTTTTGAGCAAGTGCGAGATTGCGTGAATGTTTGGAATAAATTAATTTCGTCCGGCTTAGGTGACCATTCACCACAGCCATAGTTTGCTGAATTTCTTGTCCAGCTACCATAGGCACCAGCACGCTCTCCATCAATGTAATCGCGAGTACCAATATTTGGTCGGAATTCAGTGGTTGAGACGTCGCGCGCACCAATTGCCGTCGCCCCTTCTTTCGTTGTCTTTAAAACAGGGTTAAACAACACCGGTGTTTCCGAGCGGTTTTGTGTTTGCTTACAAAGGCGCGATTGCTGGAATGATTCACCCCAGTCTACGGTTTCTGGTGGGGCCACCCATTCTTGACAAGAATGCGGAGCGCCAACGTTGCTCCATTCGCCATAGATATAATTAATCGTTACCCATTCAGGGACTTTTACCTGACCATCAACTGACATACGGTAGACAAACGTCTTGTCACTTGCTAGTGCATGCCCGCTAGTCAGCGAGGCCATCAATACTGATGCCGCTGTAATTTTTCTAGGTGAGAAAATCCGTTTCATTTTCTTGCTCCATGCTTTAATACTGTAATTTCTTGCCAGAATAAAATACGGCTCTCTGACATTACTGATACTAACAGTATTTGGAGAAGTGGACGCCCAAGCCCATAAAAAACACGGGGTTAATTTATTTTTCTCTTATTTTCTTACCAAATTAATGAATAAAAAAGAGGCCGTTGTTGACCTCTTTTACATATCTCGATGGATTTTATGGTTCAAGCCCACCACCAGCACATCCAAGACTTTCTTTCTTGTATGTTGGCAATCCAGGGTTCAAACATATATTACGACTGATACCGGTCATCGATCGAGTTTCCGTCTTACTTTCGGTACTAGAGCTGACTAAGTAATCACCCTTGAGCACCTTACTACCAGACTTGTAGAGCCAATACTTCTTGTAACGATACTGTTTTGTTCTCGTGCAAGAGCGGTACTGAGTAAACGTTACAGTGTAGTAGAAGTCACTCGGATCCGGACTGTATGAGCCACATGACCAGCTGCCATAGCTGTAGTAATATGATCGAAAGTCATAGTTAGTCACATAATCTTTCGTACCTGTCGCAGTTCGAGAGTTAGAATAGGTGTAGGCCCCCGTCTCCGTACTCGTCGACTTCACAGTTTTCGTTCCGTTGGTCCACACATTGTATGTTGTAATTGTTCTCTCACGAGGGCGGCTACAACTTTGTGTTTGCGTGAACGACGTCCCGTAGTTAACCGTCGATGCTTCAGGACTCCAGCCACCACATGATCCGCTTGCTGTGTATGACCATGCACCTGTTGTTGACTCAAAACCAACGACGATGTTTTTCGTACCAGTTGCTGAACGGCTTTCGGTTACATTAACAGTCTGTGATCCACTTTCGGTTGTCTTGGTTGTCTTCGCACCTGACTTCCACACATTGTAAACTGTACGACTACGCGTTTGGTTTTGCTTACATGTTCGATTCTGAGTAAAGGACGAGCCGTAATTAACCGTTGATGGGGCTGGGGTCCAACTTCCGCAGCTGTAATGCCCACCGCTGTTCGACCAGCCACTCCACGAACTGTAAGACGTACCGGTGATGTAATCCTTGGTGCCGGTAGCAGAGCGATTTTGCGTCACATCGACAGTTCGCGAATCGCTTTCCGTTGTTTTAACCGTTGTAGCCCCATTCTTCCACACGTTATAAACCGTGCGTGAACGAACTTGGTTCTGGCTACATGAGCGCGATTGAGTAAACGTACTTCCAAGATTCACAGAGCTCGTAGATGGACTATAGCTGCTACAACTGTAAACACCGCCGCTATTTGACCAGCCACTCCAAGAACTGTAAGACGTCCCTGTGATGTAGTTTTTGGTTCCCGTGGCAGACTGGCTTTGAGTCACCTCAATTGTTTGTGTACCTGTTTGAGTTGATTTCGCAGTCTTCGCTCCCGACGCCCATACATCATAGATCGTTTGTGTTCGAGTCTGAGCTTGATCACAGTTTCTTGATTGCGTAAACGCGCTATCAAGATTTACGGTATCCACATCCGGCGTCCAAGCGCTACAATTTTTAATGCTGCCGTCATTGGCCCATGCAGACCAGACTCCAGCGGATGAGCCAGTGATATAGTCTTTTGTACCAATGGATGAACGCTCTTGTTCAACGGTAATAACTTGAGATTCATTATCAGTTTGTTTCAGGGTTTCTTTTCCTGATTCCCAAACATTGATCACATCACGAGAGCGAGTTTGCTTCTGAGAACAATCACGATTTTGCACGAAATTCTCAGCCAAATTTACGGTGTCCGGTGATGGTGACCAAGAGTTACATCCGTATGGAGCGTTTTGATCAGCCCAGGCTGACCAAGCTTCCGTTCGAGTCGTTTTAATAAAGTCCTTCGAGCCAGTGTTATCTTGCGTTTGGGTTACTGTTATAACCTGTGAGCGATTTTCATTACGATTTAGTGTCTCTTTCCCACTTCGCCATACGTCGAAGATGTCACGATCTGACACTTGCTTCTGTGAGCATGAACGCGTTTGCTCAAAGCTTTGGTTCAAGTTGATGGTATCTGGTGAAGGTGACCATGACGCGCAATTATATGGTGACCCCTCATTTGACCATGACGACCAACTGGCCACTTGCACACCACTGATATAGTCCTTTGAACCCGTTGATTGTTGCCGTTCAACTTCGGAGACTGTTCTTATCTCGCTATCAGTGCGCTTAAATGTTTCTTCCCCGCTTGCCCACACATGAAAAACGTCCCGAGTCCGCATTTCATCTTTCGAACACGTGCGCGACTGAGTGAAGTTTTGAAACAAATTTATTTCATCGGGTTTTGGTGACCACGTGCCACATCCATAGTTAGCAGAGCTACGAGACCATGAACTAAATGCGTTTGCACGCTCACCATCGATGTAATCACGAGTCCCGATCGCAGGTCTAAACTCAGTTGTCGACACGTCGCGAGAGCCGGTAATTGTAGAGCCTTCTTTGGTAGTTTTCAGTACAGGATTGAAAAGGATAGGTGTTTCTGTGCGGTTTTGGGTTTGCTTACACAGGCGAGACTGTTGGAATGACTCTCCCCAGTCTACTGTATCTGTTGGTGCAACCCAGTCTTGGCAAGAATGAGGTGAACCAACATTACCCCAATTACCGTATACATAGTTAATAGTCACCCACTCTGGAACGGCAACTTTCCCATCTACCGCCATACGGTAAACAAAGCTCTTATCCGACGCGAATGCGGAACCTCCCATCAAGGAGGCCATAATCACCGTTGCTGTGGTGACTTTACGAGGTGTGATTCCTTTACTCATAACTATTGCTCCATGCATAATCTCGTACAAACCAAACGATTGGCTTAAATAACTCCTTGATAGTAACAGTATTTTTACATTTCAACGTTCGGTTCAAAAATTAACCATCTCAACTCTATAAAACACCTTATTTTCATCGTGAAAAACCATAAAAAAGAGAGCAAATTATTGCTCTCTTATAAAACGTCTATTGGCAGACTAGTTTATATGCATGATACCCACCGCCATAGCACTTCTCAGTATCTTGGCGCGCGTAGATTACGCTACCGGGGGATGAACATTCCTTACCGTAGTAGTTGTTCCATAGAGGTGGAGATGACACACACTGCATACCCGACGATCTTTCCCAGTAGTAACGCCTTTGCATAGTCCCTACTGCACTCTGACTTTCAGTCTTTGACTCGGTTTCCCATCGTCTATGATCTTGGCCAACCAGAACCTTTTTGCCTGATTTCCACACTTCATAACGACGATAACGAACCTCAACATCTCTTGAACAACTTCGTGTCTGAGTAAAACTCTGACCTTGGGTAACACTACCCGTTGACGGACTCCAAGAACTACATGACCAAGAACCGTATACATAATACTCTTCTTTATAAGAAGTGGAGACGATATAATCCTTTGTACCTGTCGCTGTTCGTGAGTTGCTATAGGTGTATGTGGAGTTTTCGGTATAAGAATTTTTAACTGTCTTACTGCCATCCGACCACACGTTATATTCTGTGATGGTTCTTGCCCGTGGTCGACTACAGCTCTGCGTTTGAGTAAAGCTTGAGTCAAGATTCACCGTGCTTGCTGACGGAGACCACGAACCACAGGACGCGCTAGCTGTCCATGACCACGCCCCATTAGTTGACTCACCTCCCACAACGACGTTCTTCGTCCCGGTCGATGTTCTGTTTTGAGTGGTACTAACCACCCTTGTAGAACTGTCCGTTCCAGACGAAGTTCTTGCTCCAGATTTCCAATCGTTATAAATCGTACGGTAGCGAATCTGATTTTGGCTACAGCTTCGAGTTTGCGTGAAACTTTGACCATAATCGATAGTCCCCGGAGCAGGCGAATATGAGCCACAGCTGTAAGGTGAACCTGTGTTTGAATAGCTCCCCCATGACCCGTAACTTGTGCCTGTAATGTAATCTTTTGAGCCCGTCGCAACACGAGACTGGCTTACATCAATTGTGCGACTCCCTGTTTGAGTGCCTTTAGCTGTCTCACTGCCATCAGCCCACTTGTCATAGGTCGTTCTGGTGCGAACTTGGTCTTGTGAACAGCTTCGCGTTTGTGTGAAAGACTGCCCCAGGTTCACAGTGCTTGTTGATGGCGCGTAACTGCCACATCCATAAACACTTCCACTGTTAGAATAACCTGACCAACTTCCATACGCGGTTCCAACAATGTAGTTTTTTGTACCGGTTGCTGACTGGTTCTGGGTTACAGAGACTGTTTGCCCATCAGTTTCCACTCGATTAGTGGTTTTCTTTCCTGACTTCCAAACATCCTGAATCGTTCTGCTTCTCACCTGATCTTGAGAGCAAGAGCGGCTCTGAGTGAATGATTGACCCAGATTGACCGTCGAAGGCGAAGGTGACCACGAACCGCATGCATAGGCCGTTCCTGAATTAGACCATGCCGACCAGCTTGGAGCCGTTGAGAAACGATGTAATCCTTCGTTCCCGTTGCAGACTGGTTCTGAGTGACTGTAACGACCTGAGAGTCATCTTCAACTTTGTTAAGTGTCTCTTTACCTGACTCCCAAACGTTTAGTACATCTCGGCTACGGGTTTGATTCTGTGAACATGAGCGCTCTTGGGTGAATGATTCACCATAGTTTACTTCAGACACATCAGCTTTCCACTCGGTGCAACCGTAAGGAGAACCACTATTCGACCAGGCTGACCAACTGTCGTTACGAGTTGATTTAATAAAGTCTTTTGTCCCAGTGCTACCCTGAGATTGAGTAACAGTGATAACCTGCGAGCGATCTTCATTGCGGTTTAGTGTCTCTTTACCGCTTCTCCATACGTCAAAAATATCTCTGTCAGAGATTTGTTTCTGTGAACATGAGCGACTTTGCTGGAAGTCTTGATTCAGATTTACTGTTGAAGGAGATGGTGACCATGTTTCGCAGTTGTATGGCACCCCGTCATTTGACCATGACGACCAGTTGGCAATTCGAGTGCCGCTAATATAGTCCCTTGCACCTGTTGCCTGTTGTTGCTCGCCATCCGTCACTGTTCTTGTTTCAGTTTCCGTTCGCTTAAAGGTTTCTTTGCCGCTTGCCCAGACATGAAAAACATCTCTGGTACGAACTTCATCTTTTAAGCAGGTTCGTGATTGCGTGAAGCTATCATAAAGATCAACGTCTTCAGGTTTTGGTGACCATGCGTCACACTCATAGTTTGCAGAACTTCGAGACCAAGCGCCGAATGTACCAATGCGCTCGCCATCGATATAATCTCGCGTACCAATGTTTGGTCGAAACTCTGTAACTGAAACATCCCGCGATCCAACACTAACAGGCCCTTCCTTTGTAGTTTTCAATACAGGATTAAAGAGAATTGGTGTTTCTGTTCGGTTTTGGGTCTGCTTACAAAGACGTGACTGCTGGTACGATTCACCCCAGTCTATGGTATCTGTCGGGGCCACCCAGTTTTGACATGAATGTGGCGCTCCAACATTGCCCCAATTACCATAAACGTAATTAATTGTAACCCACTCCGGAACAGAAACTTTTCCGTCCACGGATAAACGAACCATAAATGACTTATCACTATCGGCTGACAAGGCGGCGCCACTTGTAAGTGCAGCCATCAATACTGATGCAGTCGTAATGTTTTTTATGTTGAACTTCCTGTTCATTTCATGCTCCGTGCTTTGTGTAACGTCTGGCTTTTACCAGTTACACCAATACTATCATTTTTCAGTAATTTGGAACTTTCCACAAAGCAGAAAAGACGCTGAACACCCTATTTCACTTTATTTTTATGACAATGTTACACACAAAAAAAGAGCCCCTAAATAGAGGCTCTTTTGACCATTTCGAGTTAACCACAAGTTTGGCTATACATGGTGATTTGGCATGAGTTACCAGCGTAACCTGTCAATCGGAACATTTTGTACACTTCGCCGGCTGTTGAGCAGGTTCCCGTCTTTTCCGTACCAGCTACGTAACCTCTGCTTGTAGCATCGGAAAAACAAGCACCAGGAGCATTTGAGTAGTGAGTCCCCACCAAGTCAACCTTCAGCGCACTCCAAGTCAGAGACTTCGTGCCGTAGGCAGTTTGCGACTCTGTTTTCGACTCAGTGGTCGAACTGTGCGATGAAACGGACCCGGTATAAACTCGACCCGCCACCTTCCAATTGTTGTAGTAACGCTTGTTGGTGGTTTTGGTTCTGCTACAGCTTCGAGTTTGAGTGAATGCTTTACCACTACCTACCGTGCTCGTAGCTGGCGACCATGACCCGCACGACCAACTACCGTAAGAGTATGAGTAAGCATAGTTCCAAGCAGAGCTAACGACATAGTCCTTTGTACCGGTTGCAGTGCGACTTTCTGAATACGTGTAAGTATTGGTTTCTGTCGACGTGCTTTTTACAGTTTTAGAACCATCAGCCCAGACATTGTATTGAGTTACCGTACGCTCACGAGGGCGACTACAGCTTCTTGACTGCGTAAAGCTTGTCCCATGGTTTACGGTGGATGTGGCCGGGCTATATGAACCGCAAGAAGCTGATGCTGCCCAAGACCATGCTCCAGCAGTAGACTCGCCACTGACAACGACGTTCTTAGTACCTGTCGCGCTTTGGTTTTGCGTAACATTGATTGCCTGAGTACCTGACTCAGTAGTCTTCGTTGTTGTTTTCCCTGACTTCCATACATTGTAAATCGTACGGTAGTGGATTTGGTTTTGCTTACACGTCCGGCTTTGCGTAAACGATTTCCCCCAATCAACAGTGGAAGTCGCAGGGCTCCATGAGCCGCAGCTGTATACACCCCCAGTGTTTGACCAAGACCCCCATGAGCCAGTTGAAGTACCAGTGATATAATCTTTGGTACCTGTCGCTGACTGGGTTTGTGTTACATCTACTGTTTGCGAGCCGCTTTCAGTTGATTTAGCTGTCGTTTTACCAGACTTCCACACATTGTAAATCGTACGAGAACGAGTCTGCGCTTGATCACAAGTACGTGATTGAGTAAAGGACGAGCCCAAGTTTACAGTGCTCGGAGATGGTGACCATGAACTACAACCTGTCGGTGAGCCGCTGTTAGACCAACCACTCCATGAACCGGCAGACGTCCCAGTAATATAATCCTTGGTACCTGTTGCTGACTGGCTTTGTGTCACATCAACGGTTTGTGTTCCGGTCTCAGTGGATTTCGCAGTGGTTTTTCCTGACTTCCAAACATTATAAATCGTACGAGTGCGTGTTTGTGCTTGATCACAGGTGCGTGATTGAGTAAACGACGACCCTAGATTTACAGTGCCAGTCGATGGTGACCATGAACTACAACCTGTCGGTGAACCACTGTTTGACCAACCGCCCCACGATCCGACAGAAGTGCCAGTGATGTAATCTTTGGTTCCTATCGCAGATTGATTTTGCGTCACGTCAACCGTTTGCGTTCCAGTCTGTGTAGATTTAGCCGTCGTAGCGCCTGATGCCCACACATCGTAAACTTGACGAGTTCGAGTCTGATCTTGTTCACAAGTGCGCGATTGAGTAAACGATGAGCCTAAATTCACCGTCGATGCAGCTGGGCTCCATGAACCACAGCTATATGCTGACCCAGTATTTGACCATCCACTCCATGTTCCATAAGAAACGCTACCCGTCTTATAGTCCTTTGTACCTGTCGCCGATTGGTTTTGTGTAACATCGATTGTTTGCGAACCAGACTCCGTTGACTTTACGGTTTCTTTACCTGACTTCCACACGTTATAAACGGTTCGAGTTCGGGTTTGATCTTGTTCACAAGTTCGATTTTGGGTGAACGATTGGTTTAGGTTTACCGTAGAAGGTGATGGTGTCCATCCCCCGCAGTTTTTTGCACTACCCGAATTAGACCAGGTGCCCCAAGAGCCATTTCGGGTTGTGGTGATGTAATCTTTGGCACCTGTCGCCGATTGACTTTGTGTCACATCAATCGTCTGGGTTCCAGTTTCAGTTGACTTGGTCGTGGTTTTCCCTGATTTCCATACATTGTAAATCGTACGAGAGCGAGTCTGAGCTTGATCACATGTACGGGTTTGAGTAAACGATTCACCAAGATTCACTGTGCTAGCTGCTGGAGACCATGCTTCGCAACCAGTCGGTGAACCACTGTTTGCCCATGAACCCCAAGTGCCGGTTGATGTACCAGTAATGTAGTCCTTCGTACCAGTGGCGGAATTAGTCTGAACCACGTCAATCACGCGAGTACCAGTATCCGTACCCTTAGCTGTTTGAGAACCATCAGCCCAGACATCATATGTCGGTCGAGTACGCTTTTGATCTTGCTTGCATGACCTTTCTTGAGTGAACGATTCACCAAGGTTCACCGTGTCCACTGATGGCGTCGGCGTTGAACAGCTATGCGCAATCCCATTGTTTGCCCATGATGACCAGTCGCCATATGCAATCGCGCCAGTTTTATAGTTCTTGGTTCCGCTAGCGGTTTTCGTCTGTCCAACTGTAACCGTTTGTTCACCCGTTTCAGTTCTATTAAACGTTTTCTTGCCCGACTTCCAAACGTCTTGAATGGTTCGTGAACGAGTTTGATCCTGCGAACATTCACGAGACTGAGTGAAAGATTCATTGAGATTTACGGTGTCGGGAGAAGGTGTCCAGTTGCTACAGCCGTATGGCGAACCGGTATTACTCCAAGCAGGCCACGATGGGCTCGTTTGCGACACGATATAATCTTTCGCACCTGTCGCGGATTGCTCTTGAGTAACGGTAATAACCTGAGAATCGCTATCAACCTGTTTCAAGGTTTCCTTACCTGACTCCCAAACGTTCATTACATCGCGTTGGCGAACCTGCTTCTGCGAACAATCTCGGCTCTGAGTGTAAGAGTCACCCAAGTTAACCGTATCTGTTGCTGGTGTCCACGTATTACATCCATAAGGTGCATTTTGATTTGACCACGCTGACCATGGCTCATTACGTGTGCTTTTGATGAAGTCTTTGGTACCTGTATTGCTCTGTGTCTGCGTTACAGTAATAACCTGAGAACGATCTTCATTTCGATTTAAAGTTTCTTTACCGCTACGCCACACATCAAAGATGTCTCGATCAGAAACTTGCTTTTGAGAACAAGATCGACTTTGCTCAAAGCTCTTGTTTAAGTTAATCGTATCAGGCGAAGGGGACCATGTTGCACAGCCGTATGGCTCACCATCGTTTGTCCATGATGACCAATTTTCTACACGCGCCCCACTGATGTAATCCTTCGCGCCCGTTGATTGTTGCTGCTCAACTTCAGATACCGTTCTGCTTTCAGTATCAGTGCGTTTGAAAGTTTCTTTCCCGCTCGCCCAAACGTGAAAAACGTCTCGCGTACGGATTTCATCTTTTGAGCAAGTTCTTGACTGAGTAAAACTCTCGAAAAGGTTGATTTCGTCTGGTTTCGGTGACCATGCCCCACAACCGTAGTTGGCACTGTTTCGTGTCCATGAGCCAAATGCATTTGCTCGCTCACCGTCAATATAGTCTCTGGTACCAATTGCAGGCCTGAATTCTGTAGTGGACACATCACGAGAACCCACCGTGGGCGCACCCTCTTTTGTTATTTTTAACACCGGGTTGAACAAAATTGGCGTTTCTGTTCGGTTCTGAGTTTGTTTACAAAGGCGTGACTGCTGGTACGATTCACCCCAGTCAACAGTGTCCGTCGGAGCCACCCAGCTTTGACATGAGTGAGGTGAACCCACATTGCTCCATCCACCATAAGCATAATTGATTGTTACCCACTCAGGGACTGTAACTTTACCATCTACATTCATTCGTACAGAGAAGCTTTTTTCACTATCGGCTGCCAGGGCGACGCCGCTTGTTAATGATGCCATCAAGACAGATGCCATCGTGATTTTTCGAGTGGAAAAATTCCGTTTCATTATTTTTGCTCCGTGCGATTGCTAATCAAAAATCGTATTAGCTTTTAACCTCCTGATTTTAACAGATTTACCCCGACCCACCCGATCTAGTAAAAAATAATGAGGTAACTTAAAAAAAATGCTTATTTACAATTAACTTTCAGCAAAAATAAAGCCTACAGAGACATAGAAATAAATCACTAAACAACATAATAGATGTTTTTATTGACCAGCAATACGCATTTCGGTATGCTAACATCTCCACAAGCACGGACGCTAAAAATGGAATTCAAAGGACTGCTACAATTCACTATCCCAAAAAACGCTAAAGCGTTCGTTGTCTCTGATCTTGGGGGTAATTATGATGGGCTTATGCAACTATTAAAATCCGTTGATTTCAATTGGGAGACCGACTTTTTAATCTCCGTTGGCGACCTTATAGATAGAGGCCCGAACAGCCTTAAGCTTCTAAAGCTATTCATCACTGAACCTCGTTTTTATGCTGCATTAGGAAATCATGAGTGGATGCTGGTGGATGCTGCAAATGAAACCGATCCAGGTGTCCGCTCTCAAAAAATTCGAAATTGGATAAGCAAAGGTGGGGCTTGGGGGGCTAAAGTACCTAACAAGAAACTAAAGAAAGTAGCGGATTCAATCGTAAAAAATTTCTACTGCGCGATAACCGTTCGTTTCAATGACATGCCAGACAAACTCATCGGGATAACACACGCAGATTTTCCTTTTAAGCGTTGGGATGCGAAAACTTTCGCTAACTTTGATGAGTATGACTACTTGGCATTAACATGTCGGCGCTACCGTGCAAACTCAGATCCTAATTATGATTATCCGGTTGGAGGCGTGGAATACACGATACATGGCCATTCACGATTTGAACGACCGACACTGAAACATAACTGCTTGTTCATAGACACTGGCGAAAAAGAATCACCCACCATTGTAAATATATACTCACTATTAAAAACAGGTGAGCCAGGAACGGCTTGCTTAACATTAAATAAATGAACACGGAGGTTCATATGATTTCATTAAAACAAACGGCTGCGTCAGCTACTGGCTCAGGCCTATCTATTTTGGCGAAAGCTGCGAGACTTGGAATTGGGTTTCCCTACTACATCCTGAATACAGTCATTGCCACTTTCTTTGTCATGATGATTTTTGCTGTATTTGGACTTGGTGGTGACACCTCATATTGGAAAATTGGGCTGATGCTCGCTTCGATTCTGTTTATAGTCCCTGTCGTTCTTCGCTCTCTTGATTACAAGCAGGCTCGCGATTTTCTCGCATGGGTCATCGACAAAGAGCAGTTTAATAGTGATTTGTCTCGTTACGCAGAGAAGATTAAGCAGTCTACAAAACTCAGTGATGAGCAAAAATCTTCAATCACTGGCAGCTTTAAATCACTCGGAGACGATTTAAAAAACTCTAAACCTACTGCTATCAGAACAGCACTTGCCGCATTCCATGTTGGCATCGGAAAAATGGCTGGCATACTCCCTGCACTTGCGGCGCTATCGGATGATTTTGAAGAAATTGAAGAACGCGTGGAAGGTGGAAAGGCCGTTGCTGGGTGTATTCGACCTCCATTTCTTGAATTTCTGGCTGGTGCGTTGTCGGGCGTCACATTAATCATTGCAAGCTTTCTTTAAGAGTTGCTAAACGGTGATTGTTTATTTGTACGCCGGGATTGCTGCTTTAATCGTTGCGGTAATCCCTATTATTAAACTTTACTTTGAAGAAAGTAAATCCAATCGCATGTGGGACAACTACAACAAAGAGCGCATACGTGCCCTTGTAGATTCCCTTTAAATGAGCTTTGAAAAAAAACGCTTTTAAAAGGATACGAAATGGCCGTTCTGTTGTCTGAAGAAAAAAAGAAGGGGGTCTCCGCGATTTTCTTGGTGCTCCTATGCTACACAACGATTAATTTACTTTACAGCGCTATGAATCCGACGTTTGAGATCACCACACTGGGTGGCGGCGCATATTCGATTATTGAAAAGGTGAATGCCGGTGCGTCACTCGATGACATTGTATGCTCCCAGAGTCGTGGCCGAAAAAATGCTGAGAAAGCATGCATGCGTTTTTGGGAATCCGTTGTGGACTTATCTAAAGACGAGCGCTGGTATTCTGCGTACAAACATTCAATCCAACTCGAAGCTAACGATTATCAAGACGTTGGGATGCATTTTTTACCTTGGAGTTACCTCTATCGTCAAGACATCAAATATGTGCGAGATGAGTTTGATGCCAATGTTAAAAAGCACCTAATGGCTTACATGAATGTTTTAAATGAAAAGCAATAGAATGGGAGAAAGGAATGGCTTCGTTTCGTATTTACCACCCAGAACTTGAGAACTTATCTGATGCAGAAAGACTGTTGCTTCAGTGCATACAAGAACTAGGTGAATCTCACGCTAAGAAAATCGGAAAAGTAGCGCGATTAAAATCAGATCCGAGTTGGATAGTTAAAGTAAAAGAGGTGACACAAAGCGACACGGGCCTCCCCTTAATACACATCGATGCGGTAAGTTATGAGGGAAAACCTATTGTCGGATTCTCACTGAGATTGAAGGCATTACTCTCTTTACCTGCAACTTGCTGGGAAGGCGAATTGGATTTCTCTGTATAGCGGTCGTTAACGCGCAATATCGGACTTGAATCTCACACAGTATCGATTGTGATACAATACACTCTTATGCAAGCGCCATTAAGAATGACAGCCATCTATCAAAGCATTCAAAGTGAAATGTTAGATAGATAGAAAAGAATCAATTCCTCAAAAACAAACACGGAAGTTGAACCTAAATGACCATAGACGACATTTATCTTAAAATATCACAGCATATAGTTGACACTATAGACGCTAAATGGGCTGTCGCCATTATTAATTCTGAAATCCATGTAGGTGCTGGACACTTTAATTGTGTATACAAAGAAGACGTAAGCGCTGATGTCGATTACGATTTTGATAGTAGCTTTGAGTTATTTGAAGCATTTGAAAACCTACATAAAATAACTACGGAAGGCGGAGAAAACAATTGGAACCGAGCTAAATTTACACTGCATCCGACAGGGAAGTTTAATGTCGAATTCGAGTGGGACCAGGTTTTGGCTGATGAAATCGAGAGCTACTCTAAGTAAATGGTGGGAAGGAGCGGACTTGAACCGCTGACACCCGGATTTTCAATCCAGTGCTCTACCAACTGAGCTACCGACCCATAAAACCTTACTATCGAACTCTCAGGCGCCGACGAGCCTACATGTATTTGGTGGGCATGGGATGGATTCGAACCTCCGAAGGCATAAGCCGCCCGGTTTACAGCCGGGATCCTTTGACCGCTTGGATACACACCCAAAATACTTTGGTGGAACGGGCAGGTTTTGAGCCTGCGACCTCTGGGATTTCAATCCAGCGCTCTTACCAACTGAGCTACCGTTCCAGTTAAACTGTTAATCACACTCTCTGGCAGTGATCGCCATTTACTAATTTGGCGCGGGTGTAGGGAGTCGAACCCTCAAGTCCATTACAGACACGGTTTTGGAGACCGCTTTGCTCACCAAATGCGCACCCACTTTAATTGGAGCACGGTGCCAGATTCGAACTGGCGTTGGGTTACCCCACGGATTTGCAATCCGCTACCTAACCTGACTCGGTCAACCGTGCATAATTCGTTTACTTAGCGGTATCTGTTTGGCTACTTCAGGATGCCTCTTTTCGACCTCACTGATCTTGTCACCATCAATACCGTAATGCTCAAGAGGCGTTTTGCCATCTTTGAACAATTCAGCAACTTTTTTTGCCACTTGTTCTTTCATATCAACCTCTTTCTTGTTTGGCGCCTCGGGAGGGGCTTGAACCCTCGACACGCGAATCTTCAATCCACTGCTCTACCAACTGAGCTACCTCGGCAAATACGTTTGGTGGAGAGAGTCAGAGTCGAACTGACACAGCCTGAGACGGGTGGGTTACAGCCACTTGGGTTCGCCAATACCCAGTCTCTCCGTTAAACATTCAAATTGTTGGCAAAGGTGAAGGGACTCGAACCCCCAACCAACGGATTTGGAATCCGTCGCTCTACCAATTGAGCTACACCAATGCAGTTAATTAACCTATTTGAAGCATCTGACCATCCGGCATCTTGATGGTGATTTCAAGCTCACCACCAATTGCTTCAATGTACTGTTTCACTTTACTAACGCTGGCATCAACCAGGCGTTTGCGTTCTAACTTGCTAACAGCCGATTCGTTAATGGCCATCTGATGCGCCACCACAGCTTGTTTGATTGCGCCACCTGTCATTTTTCTTAAGTCGACTAAAGCGGCGTCTCGTTCCATTCTTAAATTACTCATGTTGCTACCTGCGATTGTTCTGGTTTTTTTCGCGGGCAATAAAAAACGCCCGGGTTTTAATCCGGGCGCTTCTTGAGCAATGTCACGTGTTTATCATACACACGTACCCGGAGTGACTTTCCGGATACGAGGAAAGTCAATCAGCTTGTAAACCAATACCAATAACAGTTAAAGCAAACACGTTGGAACATTATCAATCTCACTTTTGTTGTGCTGCACATTGCAGCGAATTCATTTCTTTCTGGAGGTGAATATAACACAGAATCACAATCCCGTCGTCTAAACTCACTTTCCAATTTGGAAACCTCACCAAATCCTTCAATTCGAATCAGCTTCACCTCAGATGTAACTATATTATCACTTCGCCTTGTTTTCGTCTTGCCGTTTCACTTTCCAATATGGAACATTTATCAAAACAGCAAAAAACAAGCCTCGCGACTTATTTACAAGCTAACACGGGAAAACATAAAACACAACATATTTGTTGTTAGCGAATTCTATTGATGTTAGTCTGAACTGACATTTATTAAGGAGGAACTCATGGAAGAGAATAATGGCATAAGCGGTTGGACCAATTTTATCGCGGGTATTTTAGTTCTCGTCATTGTTATAGCTACAGGCAATAGACTATTGCACTATTCGTCTATGAACGCACCAGATACTGACAGACAATTTACTTTCAGCAAAGAAGAGCTATTAAGCCATAATCGGCAAAACCTCAACATTGGCGACATGTGGTTTGTAATGAATTCGCGGGATACATTCATCAGCAAGCTTAGATATAACTCTCTACGACCAGAGATGAGCATGTTTGTATTCCATGACAGCAAAGGAGATCAGCATCGTGATTGCGATGTAGAGAACATTCGTTCGGAGGGTAGTGATAATTACCGAGCGTATGTAAACGAACAATCGTCACTTACTGAAACAGAGGTTAAAGAATGCCTGGTAATTGCTTTGTATCGAGCAAAGTTAAAGGATGATTCGTGGGCGACTTTTACGCTTGAAGACAGTGAGATTGATTCGCTTGCAAGAAGCATGGTTGAATAAACAAAAACAGCGCACTAAGTGCGCTGCCTTCAGGCCAGGATAACATTATTGGCCAGGCGCAGTAATATCCCCACCTTGAGATAATGGCTGGCTCTGGCTCGCATGCTGTTGCTGTTCAACTGGCGCAGCGATTTGCTGTTCATGATGAACTTGCTGTGATACACCTTGTTCTTGATGCGTCTGAGCTGGGATTTGGCTCTGCTCACTGGCAACATTGGCTTGAAGGTTTTGCTCAGTGCTAACCTGCGGCGCTTCATGCTGAGTTTGAATTGTAGAAGGCGTAGATTCTGACTCATCATCTTCATCGTCATCCGATGCAACGTCACCCACTTTCAGTCGCAAGATATCACCAGGTAAACGCTCCAAATCAGCAAGGCCTAGTGTGTGGAACTCGACATCCATTGTTTCTACTGAATTGGCCAGTTCGCGCAGTGCGCTAACAATCTGCTTGTTACTGAAGGTGAAATCATCCGCTTTCGTGACTTTAACTTCAATCGGAACGCCCAGAGATTTAGCGCGAAGGCCCTGAAGTGTCTCTGATGGGTTCCAACGAGAGCGAACAAAATCTTTTTTCAGGTCAACAACATCCAATACTGGCTTACCTGATTCTGTTGGCGCGATAACGACTTTCATGTTTGTTTCAGCTTCAAAGCCGGCAATCATTGGGTTCAGGTGCGTCAGCATGTCGTCATTTGTCATGCCGCCGATATTTACCAGCATATCTAGTGACTTCTGAATCATATCAAGCTGAGCTTGTTCGTGTTTTTTAAGTGCCATGGAAACTCCTTTTAATTGGCATGCATCATTGCATCTACTCGGAGATAATTTTAACACAAACGAGCCCACCCGACGCAGACACAAGAACATTCCCTTCGCTAATTAAGCCACATCTACCCGCATTGACGGGTAAGCTTCATTGAATCCAATTATGTTTGTTATATACTTGGTTATATTGCTATACTTACCCAAAAGTTTTTGACGGAGTAGTAACATGACAGAGAAAACTGATTTTTCAGCTGACAAGCTTAATGACGCCCTTAAAATCTGGGGTCAAGGTGAGGCCACTGGCGATGGTTTGGAAGCCGCAGCTTATTGGATAGGGATTGGTGAGTCGTATTATTTTGCGGCTACAGAAGTTATTGCATCTGGATATACGACAAACTCAACAGTTGAGAACGTTGCAGACCCACTAATGTGATACAATCAGCATTTACAAATCGCATAAAAATATACATTTTTGTTGTTATTGCGTTGACTTCAAAACAACATTTTTGTTAATATAGATGCATCAAATGAATTAACGAAAACAGCGGAGTAAATATGGCTCGTAAGGGTGTTAATAAAGTTATTTTAGTGGGCAACCTTGGAAATGACCCGGAAGTAAAATACATGCCTAATGGCGATGCAGTTGCAAACTTAAGTATTGCAACGAGTGAGAGCTGGAAAGATCAACAAGGTCAGATTCAGGAACGCACCGAATGGCATCGCTTGGTCGCTTATCGCCGAACAGCTGAGATTATCGGCGAGTATCTGCGTCAAGGTTCTCAGATTTACATTGAAGGCCGCCTGCAAACACGAAAATGGCAAGATCAAAACGGTAACGACAGATACACCACAGAGGTCGTTATTACTGAAATGCAAATGCTTGGTGGACGCAACAACAATGGCAGCCAGCAAGGCGGAGCGCCTCAACAACAAGCGCCTCAACAACAAGCGCCTCAACAACAAGGCGGTTTCCGACCTCAACAACAAGCGCCTCGTCAACAAGCGCCTCAACAACAAGGTGGACCTCAGGGTGGAGGCCCAAACGAGCCACCAATAGACTTTGATGACGATATCCCGTTTCGCTCTTAAGTTGTTGATTTGCAGGGTTTTTTGTGAATTTAAAATCAACCACAAAATTTCACTCGAAGGGAGAGCGAGGTAATTGTTTAGCAGCAACCCTCGCCTCCATCCTCGACTTGGAGATATCAGAAGTCCCTCAATTTGAAGAAATGACAAAGAAAACGTGGCGTCATTCCCTTCATGAGTGGTCTTCAAGTATTGGTGTCCGAATTGAATTCACCAAATCAATTCCTAATGGATTTTGTATTGGTATCGGTAGGCACAAAACTGGCGATCTTCATGCGGTAATTCTTAAAGATGGATGCTTTTATTTCGATCCAAATGGTACTGGACAGTATTATGATGAACATAAATACTGCATAGTTGTCGAAAAACAGGCGGCATAATTTCATTAAAGCCTAAATTTCAGAGTCATACTCACAAAGCGCTGAAAAGGCAGTAGCATCGCATACTGCCTTTTTTTTCATCCCAAACAAGTAAAATTAAAAACATATTTGTTGTTATTTACACCCAATTGTGTTAGGGTTTTAATAGGTAAGTAAGTTGACGCGCACGTCAGTGCATATGCATTAACTTATGGTCACCTTAAGCAAGTGACCTCGCTGCAACTTTGTGTGCAGCTACGCGGCCATTAGGGCCAGGAGTTTCATCATGAAAGGACAAAAAGAACGACGAATCTCAAAACGCATCAACGTTGTCTTACTTGAAAGTCACGTGATGAGTGGTTTTGATAGCGAAAAAGAAGCGATTAAACATTTCGCCAACAAACACAACATATTGACACAAAGGGTCAAGCGCTGGATCGCGGCGGGTGCTGTTTGGGCCGATGGTCAAGTTTATTTAAGGAAATCCAAGTTTTCGGATTCCCCTGTTGTCGCTGGTGATGAATGCGAGGCGGTTCTGCTATCCGACTATATCCGTGTCACTTTCGACAATAACGCCACCAACTTTGCTGAAAAGCATGGCACAACTCAGCAGCAGGCCTGCCGCTGGCTAAAAGCCAATACCATTTACCTTGCTGGTGAAGTATTTAGACAACAAACTTGTTTTGGAGCTGCTCACGCGTAGCAGATCATCGTCAATAAATACGATAAAAACATAAATGGTTATATTTATTTCTTATTTATGTTTACAAAGCCATAGAAAACAAGGGAGCGCAATGCGTTCCCTTTTTTTATGTGTCAATAAAAATTTTGTTGGAATATCAATTAAATTGTTGTAGTGTATGTTCTCATAACTTAATGGTTATGTTTGAGGTCACAAATTATGAGTAAAGATTCGAAATCGGGTCAAAAGGAAAAAAGGGAAGCTCTTTTTTATTGGGCGATCCCTCTACGCATGTATATCGAAGAACATTTCGATAACAGTCCAACTAAACTTGCCGAACACCTCGGCTTGAAACAACAGCAAATATCAAGATGGTTAACCATGGAAGCTTATTGGATCCATGACGACATCTATATTCGCGCAACACGCAGAAAGCCGCCGACTTGGAATGATGAAAAAATGGGCGATTATGAGTTATCGGAAGAGCGATACCTCAACCCAACATTCCTTTTCAAACGTGAAAAAGTCAAAGCAACCCCTTTCCACAAGTACATTGAGCGTTATTACGACGGCAAAGCCATCAATTTCAAACGTGCAATGCTTGAGAAAAACGGCTTGGAACTTAAACAGCAACAAGTCTCTCGTTACTTGCAGTACAAGTGCATGTGGGTTGGTGATGTAAAAGGCGAAGGTGGTGAACTGTTCCGTGCAGTCACAACAGAGTCCGTTGCCACTAAACGCGCTCGTGTCAGCGCTGGTAAAAAGCGCCCATCTTACAAGCAGCTAAAAGCCATGGGGAAAACTCGACAGCAGACCGGTGTTGAAGCACAAAGCTAACACCTGATCCACCTAATATCTGTCATTTGGGCCGGCTGTCATGTCGGCCTATTTTAGTTCCCCGGGATACCCATATGGAAAATCAACAGTACGGCTGGTATCTATATCAGCTGGCCTACCATCCTGAATGGTGTGAAGAAAAGGACATGTTCGCTTACACACTTAATTGCGTGAAAGCGTGGCATCATGCTGGGATGCCTCTGGAAATAATTTCAGATCATGAACAAGCTGAAGCTCTGACAAGAAATTTACTTTTACTAAAAGATATTCATCGCCATTGCATTAGGGCAAGAAACAACGACTTTCTCACTGGGCCCATAACAAAAGGAACCCGTGACCAGGTTGAAAGAATCAATGCTCAGCTTGAGTGGCTGTACGAATTTGGTTTACTTGCTGTTACGAAACCATTCCCAAATACCGTGTCGGTAACTACTGCCGGCGTTAAGGTGCTAAAACACTTAGACGAAAATACACCAGTAACCCTACATTAAAACAACATTTATGTTGTGATTTAAGTGGTTTTTTGATAACCTTAACTGGACCTCAAAAAACCATTTACTATTTCAATTAATCACAGGGGAAAGATTTCATGGTGACGACTATCTGATCGGATAAAATAGGCTATCATCCTGTCAGTTATTTATACTGACAAGGACGTCATGGCTTTATTCTCATGCGAGGTTAAGGACGCTAACACTCGCTACACCCGATACATAAAACCAGTATTGCAATACCTAAGGTACCCTCGCGGCGTGAAACGCAGTGTGTTAATCCTTGGCACTCAACGTTCTGGAACAAATATGCTGGCGTATGCATTTCAGCAGCTACCTATTTGTCGTGTATACAGTGAAACTGAAGATCTTAGTCGATTCGACAAAGATACAAAGCTACGCCTAGATCCTTTATCACAAATACGTTCTCGTTTTAGCAACACTTACGCACCGGTTGTTGTTGCTAAGCCACTAATTGAATCATACCGTGCAAACGAGTTGCTCGAAGAGCTGCCAGGCGCCAGAGTGATCTGGATGTATCGTCATTTCCGTGATGTTGCGGCATCCGATCTCAAAAAATTTAAGCAAACAGGCGGACGAGGCAATATCTTACCGATCATAAATGACAATCCAGATAACTGGCGAAACAAAGGTGTAAGCAGTGGTGTTCGGGAAACGCTGCGTGCTGTATACCAAGAAGACTTATCCCCTTTTGAATGCGCTTGCCTATTTTGGTACGCGCGAAACCGAATGGCATTTGAAATGGGACTAGATCAAAGCCACAAGGTCACCTTTGTTTCATATGAATCTATCGTTAATAAGCCAAAGACTACTTTTTCTAAACTCCTAGATGCTGTCGATATGCCCATTTTTCCACATTCAGGTTCTGCGACTCGGCATATAAAACGAAGTAATAAACGCCAGGGCAAACAAAACAAGATTCGCCCATCAATTCTTAAACTGTGTGAGGGTTTACTTTCCCAGCTTAACAGGGTGCCTAATCACGTTAGACAGACTCATAAAACAAAGCTTAACAACTACGGTCTGGAAGAATTGAAAAAGCAGGCATCGCAAGTCTCTGTGAATACTCATTTAAAAAGACGTGCAGTTCGTAAATTGCAGTCAAATGACTCAGAACGTACATCAGAGCAGGAATCCAACATTGATACGTTGGACAGCTTTAAGAGGGCAAAAGGGGCGCCCAGGACGTCTCAACGGCGGATAGCCATAGACACATACATTTAACAACATTTTTGTTGTTAATTTGTGGTCGATTATGGTAGAATGTCCATATTAAACTCAACAACTCAAGGGAATAGCTTTGAAACTTAAGCCAACTCCACAGCAATCTCAGGTGGTACAATTCAAAGGCGGGTTTCTTATCGTCAAGGCAGGCGCCGGTTCGGGTAAGACGACCACGTTGAAGGAATTCGCAAAGGCGAACCCCAGAGCTCGAATGCTTTATTTGGCATTCAACAAGAGTATTCAGGAAGAAGCAAGCCAAACCTTCCCTCCAAACGTTGTGTGTCGAACCACTCACTCTATCGCATACCGACGAGTTGGCATTAAACTGAAGCATAAGCTTACGCAAAACATGCGTATCAGTGATGTAAAATCATTCCTGAACACGCCAAACTGGACGTTGGTAAATGACGCAATCAAAGCGTTCAATAATTTCCTTACCAGCGCTGACGCTAAAATCGCTGAAAAGCATGCCGCATTTATTGATGGTGACACATCTAAACATCAACGCCGTCGGAATGAAGTAGTCCAGTGTGCACGCAAGATCTGGGAAGCAGCTATTGACCCAAATCACACATTCTTCTGTACGCACGATGTATATCTGAAGCTTTATTGCTTATCTGAACCAGAGATGCATAACTGGTTTACTTACATATTGCTCGATGAGGCTCAGGACACAAACCCTGTTACAGCTGATTTCGTTATGCGTCAGCAGTGTAACCAAATCCTTGTGGGTGATGACCACCAGCAAATTTATCGCTGGCGCGGCGCCAACAATGCTATGGAAGAATTTCGCAAGCGTTACAATGCGGATGTACTTTACCTTACTCAGTCTTTCCGCTTCGGGACAAGCATTGCCAATATGGCAAATTCGATACTTTATTTTAAATCGACAGTGACCGGATGTGACCTATTCCAAATTGAAGGAACCAAGTCCATTCAGGATCGCTGGGTTTCATACAAAGAAATGGAAAACACGATCCATACAGTCCTTCACCGAACTGTCGCAGGTACATTGGAAACTGCCCTAGCACACAAGGACAAACCAATTTACTGGATTGGTGGACTTGAGAATTACAATGTTCAAGAGCTGCTTGACGTGTATCACTTCTCTATTGGTGTCAAAGATAAGATTAAGCGTAAAAAGCTTCTGTCTGAGTTCCACTCATATTCGATGTATGAGGAAGCAGCTGAGCAAGCTGGCGATCCGGAAATGAAGCGTATTTGCAAGCTTATAAAGGAGTACGGTGGCAAACTTGTCAACTACATCGACAAGCTACGTGTTAATGAAGCTAAGAATGAACTGGATGCGCGAATTGTCATTGGCACATCTCACCGCTCTAAAGGGCTTGAGTTTGACTCCGTCCATATCGCAGAAGACTTTATCGACTTTTTTGATGAGTCTAATGAAATGACGGCCGCAGAGATCGCTGATGAGCTTAATTTGTTGTATGTTGCTGGAACAAGAGCAATAAAACGACTTTCAGCCAACTCTCTGATGTATCGCATTCACGATGAAGTTAAAGAAATCAAAGCGAAGAAACATAAAACAGAACGCAAACCTGTTCCTGTTGTAGAGGACTAAACTATGTCGCTATTTGTATCACTACGCATGACCTATACATCAATGGACGGGAAAGTGCGCTCTGAGCGCTTCTGCTTCCATAACGATATAAATCTTGGCCAGAACCAAATTGATGAATTAAATCGCCTTGAGATTGTTCAGGGGCAGCTTCAGGCACCAATGTATGGGCTGCCTCAAATGGCCCCGTTTGATTTTGATACGCAAACGCCAGATCTTAGTGATGAAAATCATCACTGCTACAGTGAAGTTTCAGAGTTTGAATTAACGCCGGCCTACAATGCCGATGCACCTCTTGGGAAGGATGACTTGATTGTCCATTTTTCGCCTATTTACCATGCATTGGTTAAAAATACACCTGTTCCTAATTGGAATATGCGTTATCAAAAGCATTCTGTCGATATGATCAATTACCATGTATCATCTTCAAGAGAGCTTATTCAGAACATACCAGGTAACAGTGAACTACTAAATCTACTCGATCAGATCGATGAAAAGATAGGTAAAGTCACCCCATAAAAACAACATATTTGTTGTTTTTATTACGCTTTAAGTGTTATAATATCCCCAACTATGAACGGTTTGGGGAAACACTTCATGATAGACAAAAAAGCCATACAGGAAAGCATCAATAGGCATTATGAGCGGATTGATTCTAAGACCCTCGATGCAATTGAATCTCACATAATATCACCATCAGAACCCAACTTTTTAGGGCTGACAGAATGGGCCTTTGGCTTCTCTAGTAAGCAAGCGTTAAACATCATTAAACAGTGCACGCAAGTAGGTGATGTGGATGTTGTAAAACTGAAACTCATTAAAATGCTAAGCGCGAAAAGAACGTCACAACCAGCGATAAACCGGGACCACCTTTTCAATGCATGCACAAGGTCACCTAACCTCACTGAAAAGACAGAAAGGCTTCGTACCCAGCAACTCACATATAAAGTTCTGGATCTACTTAGATGTCGTTACAGTGACTCGCGGATAGCCAAAATTCTATTTACACCAGATATAGAATGCTTAATCGACACAGCCGATATGTTGGAGGTTATTAAGCGCCATGGTAAAGATTTAGATTTTTTACCAAAAAAACCAAAATCATTGCAAGATATTCACAACAAGGCCCAGCGTTTTATGTCTAAAGTCGGACAGACTGATTTTTGTCTAAATCAGCGCGAAGATATTTTGCTTTATGATGGCAAGAAGCTTGATGGCACCGACTATGTTATTCGTGTACCAAAAACGCACTACGACTTGATCGATTTAGGTGAGGATTTAAGTTTTTGCATTGGTAACGGCACATACAGTCACGGCGTAAGAGATGGCGAATACTCCATCGTTGGTATTTTTGATAAAAAAGGCGCTGTTTACGGGATTCAGTTTAGTCGCTACCGAATTCTTGAAGCTCAGGGCTTCGGCAACCTATGGGAAAATAAGCCTGACGCAAATGTATTGCTTAAGCTTAGAAACACCTTGACCGAAGCTCCTAAAATGCCTGATGACTTCTTGCCGATCACAGATTCAAGCTGGATCCATGGCTACAGATACGACAACAAGGATCTATATTTGTTGCTTGGCGATAACATTGTTTATCAATACTTCGGTGTGGAAGAAGAAGTATATGAGGAACTACTTAATCACGAAGTGAAAGGAAGATTTGTGAACCAGGTTATCAAACGAAATTACAGCTGTGAGCGAATCGGACAACTTAATTAAATGCTGGGTACAAAAAAGCCGCTGATAACAGCGGCTTTTTTAATCGGTTCACAATGAGCGTTAAGCTTCGCTGTTACCTTCCGCATTCTCGGCGGCCTGCTGCATTTTCTGCATTTCCATCATAACTCGTGCGGAAAAGCTTTCTGGCTTAAGCACCAGGGTAGGCATAGTTCCACGAGTGGTCATAGATGTCGCAAATTCACGAAGATATGGCAATAACATGTCAGGACAGTAGCCTTTCAGGAACATGTCAATTTGGTGCATTGGCAGTTTAGGCAGCGTTACAATTGCAGCCTGCGTTGCTTCCAGTAAATAAACGGTCTTTTCACCTTGAGTTGCGTGAGCCGTAATGGTTAGTGTTGATTCAAAAATGTCTTTGTCATCAGTTTCCTGAAGCTTCTGGCTTTCGATTTTATAATCAATGTGAATACGTGTTTCAGCTTCAACTTGGAAAATTTCAGGGCTGTTAGGTGCTTCGAACGATACGTCTTTAATGTAAACGCGCAAAATGTCGATAGGTACTTGTTGGGCTTGGTTATCCATATGTATGTTTCTTCCTTGAACAAATAAAATCCATTTATACTCCTTACTGGAGCGGACAGAATTATATCATGAACCACATCACGACAAAAGCAAATGAAAACAAAAAAAACACCAAATGTATTGTTTATACTTGTAATTATTCAGTTTATTTGTATACTCAGCCCAAGCATGGAGCTAACAAAAAGACAAGATCACGGACGATATATGCAAACGCACCGATTCGAAGTTGGAATCTCACATCATCAGGCAAAGCAACCTTCTCAATTCCCAGTCCAGGAACTGGTCGATTACTTTGGAATTGCATACGATATTATCAGGAATGAACTTAACGAGTTGGGTTGCAACGGCGCTATACTTCTGAAACATCGGCCATCTGACGGGATATTGGATATCGCGATAAAAGGAAGAGCTGATGATGCTGAAAAAGCCGTTAATGCTCTTCATCGCCTTGGGTTAACATCCCCACTCAAAATAGCTGCTTAAATCCTCACTGGACAGTCAGCTTAACGCTCATTCTTTTTAGTTGGTTAAAAACACTGTCGGTAGGGGCAGCAGGTAACTTTCGTATTCGTTTTATTGCCATTTTGGCACTTTCACAAACGTCGTCGTTCCCCATCAATGAATTTAGCATCAGTATCGTCCCATCACGCATGATGGAGATGTCAATATCGCACTCCAAACCTGAAAGCTTTGGATCTACCTTCCATTTACTTTGTATGTGACGAGCCACATCCAAACGATATGTGAAAACGGCATCAACGTAGGCCTCATCCTTACTGAGTTCGGCCGTATTTTTAGTTTCTTCAGATTTAAACTGAGCGACCTCATTGCTAGGTTGAGATGTAATACTATCTTCAATTTCAGGTGCACCCACTTCCTTTGGCGCAGGATCGGGCACTATTTCAGAATCGTTTTCCTGCATATCAGATTGTTCCAGTGGTTCAAGCGATGAAAGCTCATCTAGCCATGGATCCGATGGTGGAGATTTTTCATCATTTTGAACATCCAAGTTAACTTTTTCATCTGAGTCACTTGCAGGTAAAAGCTCTGGCGATGAGACATCACCTACTCCCTTAATTAACTCTGGTTTATTAGGTACCTCGACCGGCTCTTGAATTGTCGCTTTTGGAGTTGAAGTTGGGATCCACAATACGGCTTTCATGGCGCTTTGCTCTGGCTTTTCTTGTGATGTATGTTCCCTAAACCCGACACCAAAAACCACCCCTACTAGGACAATGTGGAGTAAAATTGATAATCCAACGCTTTTGAATTTAAGCGTATTGTCGGTCTTAGGCCGACGAACTGTCCTTGTTGCGCGCATAACGTCCTTGATGCCTTTGATTTATCTTCCTTGATATTGAGTAAATATAACACATTTCCACAGTTTATTGGAAACACGGTAACAGCATTTTTGTTGATTTTTATGGTTGCCCGCACTAAGCAATTACGTTAATATCTCGCAAGTAATTATTATTTATTAATCAGCAAGGATTCGCTGATTATTCAAAAAAACCATAGCAAGGATAGCAAATGGTAACCGCCATACTTTACTTGATTGTCTACTTTGGAGGATTAATCAAGGCAATGATGGGTAAGCCTGTATGGGGTTTGTACATCTACTTTTTCTCGTTTTACTTCCATGCTCCCACTATGTGGTGGGGTCAATCGCTGCCGAGTTTACGATGGTCTCTAATTGCGGCGATAATCACGATGGCCACCTTGTTTATATACCCACCCAAGCGAGGTCTTAGATTTTTCCATTATCGCGAAAACTACTTCCTAGCAGCATTTGCCTTGCTGGTATTAGCCCAGCTAACTTGGGTAAGAGTGCCAGCGCTTCACATGGAATACGTAATTCTCATCGTGAAATTCATAATCTTAATTTTCCTCATCCAAAACATTCTGGTTTCGGCAAAAGAAATTAAAGGGTTTGTTTGGGCCAATATATTCGGGTGTGCTTATTTCGCCTATTACGCCATGAGTATGCACAGCGGGGGGCGCATGGAAAACTATGGTGTGGGTTCAGGATGGGATTCTAACCTCGCCGGACAACACTTTGCCGCAATGATTATCTTGGGTGGTTATTTATTGCTAGAAAAGCTCAATAAGACACATGCGCTTGTCGCTGCCGGCATTGGTGTGATCATGATGGGGCTATTTATGACTGAAAGTAGAAGTGCAATCATTGCCGTTGGCGGAACCGGCGTTATTGCAGCATTCTTTGTCCCTCAAGGGAAGCGGAAAAAGCTCGCCATGTTTGGGGTCCTTGCCATCGTTGCTGGTGCATCCCTCATGGGACCACAGATTATTGAACGCTTTCAGGGTATGCAAAAAGACGAGCTTGGTGAGGTCGAAGATAAAAGTGCTGAGTCACGTTTCGTTATCATCCGCGCGCAAATAGAAATGTGGAAAGCTAGCCCAATCATCGGTCATGGCCACCGAGGAACATTGATACTGTCGCCAAATTATATTGATGAAGAATATCAAACTGGTGGTGTGCGAGCCTCTCATAACGTCCTGATGGCATTTCTTGTCGATCATGGACTTATTGGTGCCACTCTATATTTCGGCACCATATTCAGCTGCTGGCTTCGATTGCTGGGATACAAGTATAAAACCAAGCCAGAAGAGCAAACAGAATACCAGAAACTCTTATCCACTATGTTGGTTGGAGCATCACTCGCACTACTCGCCTTCATGTTATGTGGAATGGGATCGAATAATAAGAAGTTAGAGGCCGACATTTGGCTAATTGCCTTCATACCTCTTTTATCACAGGAAATCAGACGCATTAAGAATGGTGGAAATCCGTCAGATCCAGACGACAATAAAAATGATTCCCTAAGCGACGATTTACCATTAAATCATATAGAAGAAGATATTCCTGATGCGCCAAAAATAAACATTCCAATAAGAATGTAGGACATATAACAATAAACATTTATATTGTTTATCTTGTTTGATAGGATTAACTGACAAGATAAGATAAATAGGAAAGTTTAATGTTTGTAGCGCATTTCAACGAATCACCACAACGCATCTTAATTGAGCTGAACGAGAACGAGCAACCAACAGGAAAAGTTCATGCGTTCTGCTCTATTGAGTGCTTAAACAAACAAAGTCACACATTTAGTGGCGCTTACCGCCAGGCCAGATCTGCCAAAGGTATCCCTACAGAGCAATGTGACACATGTAACCCTGCCGAAATGCGAAAAGCAGGTTAGTATCAATATATAAAATGGATTTTAAGGATACTGAATATGGATATTCAAAACGGCATTACAACGGAGTTTCTTGATGAAACTCAAATCAACTTTCTAAATGAACATTTCAATAAGAAGTTCCCAGATATTGATGCCAAGATAACGGTCAACCTTAATCGCAAAGACTACGAAGACGAAACCAATCTTGAATGTGTCATGCGTTATGTGTTGACCTACAACCACCCTATTTCACCAGAAGATGAGACGTGGTTCTTTATTGAGCAGGACGGCGATAAAATGGATGTCTTCAGCGGCATCGAGTCCGTCATCAATAAATACATTATTCAAACAAAAACGTGTGATCACGAATTTGACCGTCCAAAGGATGAGTATGGCTCTACATACCCAGACGGACGAAGTGTGTGCACAAAGTGTGAACTTGCACTTAAAAATCATCTACCTCGAATCCCTAACAAACATGTCATCAAGATGTCTTCACATTCGAAAGGGGTAGTCTCCCAGTTCGATTGGGGTAAAACCTACATTCAAGGGGGAGACTCCGGTATCGTGTTTTCCAAAAAAGGCAGCTATCAAACTGCTTTTATGGAGGCGTTCCCAAAAATCCATGGTATGGGCACTTTCATTCGCGGTGAAGGGGATGGTATCCAGGCTGCTGAACAGCAGTGTTGGGAGATTTACCAGCGGATGCTTAATTGCAAGGGGCATGAATGGGACCGGCATGTGCACGGCGAGCTTCGTGAAGACGGCTATGCACAATGCAAGCATTGCAAAATGTGCACAAGCGACGCTCTTGAACCTTTGACCACATGTTCTGTTTGCGATAAACCAACAAAAAAGACTTTCGGTGATGGACACATTTGTCACACTCACTATTTTGAGTTGCCAGAAGAAGACAGGATCCGTGAACACATCAAAATGATGCAGGATAGTAGTTTTAGCACCAATGAGGCTAAAGAAACCTTCGACTATAAGTTCGTATCGCGAGCTCAGAAGCGTTTATTTCACGAGCTTGGCGAGGATGAGTATTTAGAGCACAAAAGACGACTTCGACAGATAATTGTGTTCATAAAACACAATTTCTATGCCCTTGTTTTAGGTAGCTCCCCTCTTCGTCGCAGAGAAAGCTTCACAGAAGAAGAAAATCGATTGATGGATGAATGTCACGACCGAATAATTGAACACATCGGCTTAATACTCGACCACATTAAGAGTGATGGTCCATCCAGGCTCACTTGCAAACACTTCATAGCTAAAGAATACTGGACGAGTGAAGAGTAAGATACACCCTGTAAAGCGGCGATAATGATCGCCGCTTTTTACTTACCACGATCAATCTTGCCATAAATTCTACTGATGCACTGTTGCATTTTCTCGATGTCTTGATAATATATCCCCGCTATAAGTTGATTAGTCAAGGAATGACGACATGGCCACAGGAACGTGGGAAAAACTTAGAATGCTTGTATCCAAGCAGTTCTCAATACATCAAAGACATATCAAACCTGATACTAACATCTATGCCGACCTCGGCGCCGATGAACTCGACATTCTCAACTTATCAATAAGAGTTGAGGAAACTTTTAATATTCACATCCCAAATGAAAAATTAGCTACTCTTCGGGGCCGTGCTGAAGGCATCGTCGCGCTTATCGCAATGCTATCTTGCGAACAACGCCCTGCAAGGACGCTTGGGACTTTAAACTCACAAGGAAAGTAATATGGCTGTCTCTATAGCTGAATTAAATTTACGTTACCAGAATTTTTGCAACAACCATGGTTTGGACTCAAGCCTTTGTGCCGACGAGCAGATTGGCTTAAGTGCAGGACAGCAAGCTTGGATTGAACGACACGTCATTA
>PAYY01000028.1 GCA_002715465.1 Fidelibacterota bacterium
CTTGAACCAATGGGAAAAGCTTGTACGCTACACACTCGATGGATTACTGAATATCGATAACAATCGCGCTGAGCGCGCGATTAAACCCTTCGTGATAGGAAGGAAAAACTGGTTGTTTAGCCAAACCGCCACAGGTGCAAACGCCAGTGCGGTGCTCTACAGCATCATCGAAACAGCAAAGGCCAACGACCTCAATGTGTTCGAGTATGTGATGTCTTGCCTTGATGTGCTTAGTAAACCCGACGTCGAAATCGAGCAACTGCTACCATGGCAGTTTGCTAAGCGCTAGGTGGGATTACCGGACGCTTACTGATCAACTGCTACCATGGTTATTTGCTAAGCGCTAGGTGGGATTACCGGACGCTTACGACTGGATTATAACGAAGAAGGAACACATGAAAGTCTCGGTAATCTGCCTCCGGCAGCTTACCGAGCAACACTAGATAACTCTAATTCAGCACTGTCTCAGTTTAGGGGAAGTGGACAGTTCGAAGAGACGCTTTAAAGCAAAAACTTGATAATGAATACTATGACTGAACACACCATGTTCATATGCATACTAGCCATTAATTCAAGAGTTTTGCTATTACCAACTAAACAAGATAAAACTATTATGTCTTCAAAAGATCTCTTATTACAACCTTTGATAACTTAAGATATGTAGAATCTTTGAATCTATTTGTTCCAATAAAGTGAACTAGGTTCATTGCTCGCGTATTCTCGCTCGAAAATGGCATTCCGTAATTTTGATAGTAAGGCCAAGGTAGAATTTTCGACTCGGTGCACTTAGAGATAAGGCACATTGTTGTAGTCTGTTCACTTCCCCACCGAAGCCAATCGTCTCCAACGTACTTCTGAATGCTTTTTGAAAGCTCTACTATGGTTTGCACATCGGCAAAATTTTGGGGGTAGCCTGCGAACCCCGCACAACCGCGTAAATATGTTGTACCGCTCTCAAAAAAGCTTAAATTCTTGAAATTCTTTTCAGCACGAGCCTGAACATGGGTGGATTGCCACTGACTTACAACTCCGTCTAAAAACTCTACATCCACAGGTCCGTTCCAACGTTTACTTCCTGTCAAAAAGCCAGTGTTACTTTGCACGTGATTATGAACATCAACTAGTGGACCTAAGCTCAGAGTATCCGAATCTAGCTGGATGACATAGGAGGACTCAGCAAGCTGCTGGGCTCTAAATAATCTTTTCCAAGATATGTAAGAAGGGCAGTTAAGAGTATCGATCACACTGGAGTCTGAAATGTTTACCCCGGGAATATGGTCATGCAGTACATTAATGTCGCCCTCAGTAAGGGAGCCATCGTTTATTACTTCAATGTTGCCATACCCGAAGTTTTTCATAAAGGACTTTATGGCTAGTAGGTACATATCAACGGTGTCATTACCAACCATAGAGAGTATCGTCACGCTCTTACTCTCACGGTAAGTAATTGGAGGGGTATTTCTAACGCCTCTAGCAACTTTACCGAATCTTAATTTCATCAACTTTTCGTAAATCACATTTTGTCCTTTTGAAGCATTAGTTGAATCCCAAAGCTCATTTTTTGAAATAACTAGTAAGCGCGAGTGTTGCCGTTTTTGAAAGCCATTCGGCAGAGGGGGAGATTTTTCTTAGCGCTAACGCTAAACAAATAAAAATAAGAGAATATGCTATGCCGCCCATTAGGACTTTGACTATCAACAAAAAAATATCACCCAACATTAGGTTAATATATGACACCGCTACACCCATAATAAGTGCACTGACAGTAGGAATAGCCAGCGCATCTAGCACACGCTTAATTTTGATATCTATAAAGTATTTGGCAAAAGCCAAAATACAACTAAAAGTAAAGAAAGCAATAAAAAATCGAAAATAGCTAAAACCTTTTACCGTCTGAAAATGAAGCAGAAAAGCACCACTAGAAATAGCAATAATGCCTAAAATATCTACTAGGCCAGAGACAAACCCTTTACCATTAAAGTCGTATAAATTATTCATTAAAGGCTGCATGGTAAATGGCAGCATCAGTACACTCAAAAGCCTTATAATATCGCCCGCCCCTGTCCATTTGTCGCCTAGTAATACTCTAGCTATCAAATCAGCGGTGACAAAAACACCAACTACAGCTGGAATGATAAACAAATACAAAACGCTCATAAATTTATAAGTTTGTTCGTACTTGTCTTCCATGCTTTGATTTTGGGAGAGCAAGCCAAACAATGGCCTCGCCGTTGGACTAACGATCTCCGTTTGCGGAAGGATTGCAAACTCTTGAGAAACTGTGTATTTCCCCACCTCGGCAGAGGTAAACAACTTACCAATGATAAAAACATCAATTTTTGCTCTCAAAAATCCTGCTATGTTTCTGAACATTAAATTTAATGAAAACTTAAATAAGCCTTTAGGGAAATAGAAAACTAATTTGACTTTGTGATTCGAATAAAAATAACTCAAAGCAAACAATGCAAAATAGTTTGCAATGTAACCATAAACTAGCGCTTCAAAAGACTTCAAAACGAAAGCAGATGTTAAGCAAACTACAGTTGAGAAAACCTTTGCTTTTAAGGTAAGAACTTCCAATGGCTTATAATTCAAATCCATCTCATACTTCACAATCCCTATATTCTGAAACAACAAGAAAAGCTCAGCTAAGCACAAAAGTTTTATTAAGTGCTCTAATTTTGGTTGGTCAAAATAGTCTGCTATTAACGGCGATAACACAAAAATGACGCCTATCATAGTTCCATTTAATAAAACTCGAATTGTCCAAGCAGCATTTAAAATATGAGAGTCATTGCACTGATTGATGATCAAATAACGCTTTACACCCACCTCTGAGAACACAAAAAACATTCCCATAACAGCTGTTCCAAGCGCATATAAGCCAAAATCACTCGGTTCTAGCACTCGTACCAAAACCAAAGTAGAGACTAGCCCTATACTTCGTACAAGTAGTTTTCCTATCAAACTCCACAGATAAGCTTGACTAAACGTTAGCTTGGCTGAGTTATTCATATTTTAATGTTTTAAGAATGTAATGAATAACACTTGTATCAGTTGCTTCACTTAATATTATATTCTTGTGAAGTTTTAAAACTGGAGCTGCTTTCTCATCTATGAGCTTTTTCAGTTGCTTATTTTCATCTATTCTTGCTTTTAAACCAGTATGATTTGCTTTGAGACAAGGGCTTGCTGGAAGAGCTTTGTTGTTGTCCCAGAACATTCTAAACCCCGGGTCAGTGTAGTACATCCTGTTGAAAGAAAAATGGAACCAAAAATATGGATAAACTTTCAAAGTTCTGTGAAAAAACGGGTGAACAACAAACTGCGACAACCAAGGAGTTCGCTTACTTAACGATAAAACGACAAGTTTCGTTATAACTTTATTTAAAAACTTAAACTTAGCGGAATAGAATTTTGCATTTCGCCAATATGAATTAATAGTTTCCGCGAGGTATTGCATGTTACGTGAACCTTTTGGTGCCGCAATAAACCAATTATCAGAAACTTTATCATTATGCGGATTTTTGAACATATAAAAGCCGTTCTCGTCAAGTGCTGGTATTAGCCAATCATCCAAAGGACGCAAACAGAACAGAGTTGCGTCGGCCCAAACGCCCCCAAATTTTTTTAAAAGATTTACTCTTACCAAGTCCGCAATGTGTGGGCGGATTATTACGTCAGAATTCCCACCAATGATATCCTTTACTTCGGGTACTAATTCCTCAATATTGTCTTCGGATAACACTCTAACTGTCCAGTCACTGTTGTGATAAACCCAGCTTTCATAACATTTTCGAACAATTTCAGGCGCCTGTTCGATACCTTGTAACCATAATATCCAAACTGTTTTATTCATCGTTTCTACTAATTCCAGTATTTTTATTGTCAATAGATGAAAATTTCACTGATGCAACTTGTTGCTGATCCACAACAATAACTACTTGTTCAGGTTTTATGATATTTAAATTCAATAAATCTCCTTCATTCATCTGAATAGCAGTCAACAGTTTTACATTCTTAGTAGCCTTTGGTGAGGTTTCTAAACGCCATCCTACCTTGTCAAACCACCTTTCGTCTTCATACCCGTCATCAAAAAACTGACCGTCGTATTCCGCATAATCACTATCTAGCTCAACATAAGTCCTGTAATCATGCCCCCCTATTAGCCTCGTTATGATTGGCTGCGGCGAATAAATTAGCATGTTATGTTCGCTGTTTACTCTCGATTCAATCAAATTACTGTCTTTATACTCAATAATTCCATTATACTCTGAGCCTTTTACAACTCTCTCTTTCAAGCTTGCAATAATAGGTTTCTCTGAAAAATATAGTCTGGCCCCTGTATCTTTAGCGCTGGCGGTTTTGCTAATTTCATCATAGACAAGAAGCACTTGCTCTTTTTCAAGATAATAAAATTGCCTTAGCACTCGCGTTGCCTTTGCGCTACTAGCGCCATCTACACCTTTCACGCTGTTATAAGCGTTAGTTAAATCAAGCCATATGTTCACGTCACCGTTTTTCTTATAGTCAAACTCGATAAGTTCAGCCATACCTAAATTATAACCGTCGGATAATTCCTTCTTCCATTGCGCAAAACTCGCAATACTACTATGGGTGGCAAGGGGAATTCTCTGCCCCCCATCCATAGAGTTAACTGAATAGTGTTTGGAAGGCTGAAACGTATCATTTTGGCTGTTTATAAAAATGGTATTTTTGGATACGGACCTGCTCGAAAAATACTTTCGATTCTCAGTAAAAACATTCTTATAACGACTAGCGTTTACAATTAGAGGTTTTCCGTTCGCAAATACAGTAAAACTTCCTGCGTCAAAATGTTGATGGTGAGTGAAACGGTCGGACGCTCTTATCTGAATTAATGTATCGTCAGCTTCCCAACCGCTACGGATAACAATATGGTTACTAAAGTCTTCACCAAATATAGCTACAGGCTCTAACAAATGTTTTAAGGATGCTAATGTTACATTGACATTCTTTTTAACCACTTCTTTCGCTGCTTCGTTAGATAGCAGTGCAGGTAAATACCACTTATAAGCACGATAGTAATTGAAACCTCCAAATCTTTGTCTTAGCAAACGAGCATACTCCTGAATTGCCGTGTTGCTGGTTGCAAGTGCTATCAAATCAATTATTCTCGATGTTTCATCCTTCAAATCAACTCTAGGCCCCTCATCAGCCCACCCAGCAATTGTCCAGTCAGGTCTCGTATTATAAATATGCCATAAGCCTATTCTCTCTAATAAAGCCTCTGCGCGAACGTCGAGGAGAAGCGAATTCGGCTCTAAAGACTTTAACGCTGCTATTGCTAGAGCAATTTGAAAGCCGCGCGAGTTGGCCCAGTAATTATACCCCTCAGGCCAAATTTCAACAGCCTCAAGTGCCTGAAAAAAGTCATAAAAATGCCCAAACGCCCTATTAAAGTTTTCTTGATTCTCTGTTTCATCAGGATCAAGGTGCGTAGCCAGAAGCCACGCATTGGAAGCTAAAACACTGCGCCCATGAAACAAAGAAGCACTATCTCCGTCCAATACAAAAAGATATGACTCCAGCATTTGTTTTAATTTTTCATCTATTAACGCTTTTTCGGTACGTGGAATACTTATACCACTCCCTCTAAGCAGATCGAGCACCACTATGAACTCTAGCGCATTTCCGTAAAAGCCAACTTCACGAGGCGGAATAAACTTATATAGAGTTAGTTCTCTTAGAAGTTCATCTATGTCGCGCTCTCCCAATATATGACAATAAAACAAGTTTCGTATGTCTTTACTACTACAGTTTGGCGAGTAGCCTTTATTTTTCTGAAGAGCTTTGATGTTAAAAGTTAAATATTCAAAATAACTAAAATTTGAATTATTATCATCGGGTAAAAATTTAGGAAATGATTCACTCTGCTTTAAACTAATTATTGGAACAGTATATTTCTTTTCATATTCAATTAATCTATAGCCGTTTTCGACAACTCCTAACTTTTCAGCACTTTTGTTTACCATTTCTAGAAACGTAAGGTGGTAGGTTTTCATTAAGAACAGAGAGCCAGATATAGCTAAAACTGTTGCGGCTAAGAGTACTATAAATAAAGCTCGAAAAATCATATTTTAATTATCTTCTAATTTTCGCAAATAACTTAACCCCAGGAGCTTCGACATAGTTGTACATAACGTGAGACATTGTGAGAGTAACTATAATATAAAGCATTAGCCACCACGCAGGTGTATACTCTGTTTCCAGCATTAACTTTAGCAAATCTTTAACAAAATAGTGACAAAGGTAAATTGAATAACTAACTGTTCCTAACCAATTTAAGAGTGAGCCAATAACTATTTCCCTGTTCATTTCGAGTTTGACAAAACCAATAATTGCAAAAAAGATTAGCGTAGGAAGATAAAAGTAGTCAGAAAAGCCCATGACCAACATGGTAATAGGTATAGCAAAACACGCTGTCAACGCTCGGCAATTAAAGTTATCAAGGAGTTTTGCATCATAAAATTTAAATATAATGACTCCCAACGCAAACTCAATTATGCACCGCCACAATCCCATTTTCGGAATATTGCTGCCTATATTACCTGTGCCATACTTTTGAAATATAAACGCCAGCGTTGCTAGCAAACACAAAAAAACTGCCATGACAGAAGTTTTCTTTCTTAGCTTTAATAAGCCAAATATCAAAAAAGGAAAGCACAAATAAGCGAAAAGTTCCGCACTTATTGACCAAGATGGTACATTCCAAGGGAGAGTATCAGTGAAACCCCAGTTATTAATTAGAAATAAGGAATAAAGGTAGCCATCAATTGCAAAACGATTTTCAAACGAAAATGGTTTGCCAAATATAAAATAGATAAATGGAATAATGAGGTAAAGAAGTAAGAGGATTAAATGCAGTGGATAGATTCTTAAGATACGCTTAATAGCAAATTCAACATAATTCTTGATCTTTATTTCGTTTACAAACTTCGAGCTGTAACTAAGAGAAATCACAAAGCCGCTTAACACAAAGAAAAAGTCAACCGCCATGTAACCAAGGCCAATAACATCAGAAAAATAAGATGGGATATGTAAGGCAAGTCTATCTCTTACATGGTACAAAACCACCCAAAAAGCGGCTATCCCTCTAGCAGCAGTTAAAAGTCGAAATTCTTTCTTACTTTGTACCATCACGGGCTCGGTCAATTGCTTTGAGGTGCGCCGCAGTTAGCGCAACCAACTGAAAAATAATAGGTTTATAACCAATCCCAACAAACGCCCCACCAATACAGAAAATAACAATCGCCGACTTCATACAACTTCCCAAATCACGAGACCACTGGTCTAGTTTATCGTTCTTTTCTATTTTTCTATTCTGATTATACGCCCAAAAAATAAGCGCAAGATAAATAGTCAGGCCTCCGTATCCCTGTTCACCTAGTAACTCAAAATAGATACTGTGGAACGCTTTTACACCGAATGAAAAGTTTTCATTATACTTTACTAGCTGGCCCCTGTTAGCCAAGAAGCTTTGAAATCCCCCTCCAAAAACTGGCCTATCGGCAACATAGTCAATTGTCCATTGCCAAACGACAACCCTACCCATTGCAGAGCCCTCGTCAGAAACTTCGGTTAGTGTATTCATCCGATTTTTCCAATCTGCGGGGGCAAAAGCTTGAAAACAAAAAACTGCGACCAAAAGCACAGCTATTCCCTGCACAAACATCTTCTTGTTAAGAGAGCGATACCCTATATACCCTGCCAAAGTTACTAAGCCGGTTCTTGCTGTGGTTCCAATGTTAGTAAGCACGCTTGACAATATAGCCGCGTTCCACAACCATTTTTTGTCTTTTAGGAAGTCGAGAATAGTAATATTATTTTTAAAGAATAAAAGGAACGGGATGACAAGGACAGAGAAGGCTGCCAATGTTGAACTCTCTGCCATTCCAGAATTACCCACACCAGTTATAAGCGTTCTTCCGTAACCACCACCGCCAAAAAGCGTCTTAATACCGGCAGTTAGCATGAAAAAACTCAACGAAAACACTAGTATCAAAAGTACAGCTTCCAGCTCCCTTCGATTTCTTATAGCAAACATTGTGAGTGTAGCCATTAAAACTGTTTTGACGGCTGTGTCCCACTTAACCCACGCAATCGCTTGAAACTGGGCCATATCTGTCGATATTGTTATCCAAACCATAAAAAGAACAAGAAGTAAAAATGGAGCTATTCGTGTTGGTTTACTTACTTTACTAACCCCAAGAATTAGACTAAGAAAACATAAGCCAGCCATAATCATTGAAATGGGCTTACCATATAGAAAACCGAAAACAATAGTTTGGGGAACTAATGTATCTACCCAAATATACCCAGCAAACGCAATATAAGGGCGAGTAAGTCCGAAAATAAAAAATGTTATAATTACCGCAAGAATAAAAAAATCACTCATTAGAGTTTGTATCTTTTTTTTGGCTATTTTTAATACTTTCGGATTTCACTACTTGGTATATGACCCAAATTATCCCTAAGTGAGAAACTAATAAAGCAAACTTATCTATCATCAGGAAACGACCTTACTAGTGACATATCGGAACTTGCCTGATGCCTCTGCTGGTATACTATTCACAATATTTATGGCAATTAAAACATCATTGCCAAGTCTTGCCTTAAACGCAGATATGATTTCGGCCTCAATCTCCCTAGAATAACCTTCTGCCGGCACTATAAAAACGCTTGTGGCAGAAATGGACTCTTGTACAATTTTGAATGACTCTATGCTTTCAACTTCCCTTAGAATATAAATAAGCGAAAGGCCGTGAATTTGTGTGCCGTCAGAAGCTACAACGAAATCGGTTGTTCTACCCTCTATTTCCTCCAAAATTGGCAACCCTCTTCCACAACCACATAAATTTTGACTTAACCGACCTACATCTCCAGTTCGATATCTAATGAATGGGAAATCACTAGTAGCTAAGTGGGTGACCACAATCTCACCGCTTTCACCACTTTCACATGGCTTTCCGTCTTTGTTAACTATTTCTACAATAATATCTTCCGCAGAAATGTGCATGTTTCCGAAAGGGCATTCATGAGCTATAAAACCAGCATCGCGGCCACCGTAACCGTTTGCAACAGGTGCATTAAAAACGCGCTCTATCAATTTACGTTGATAGTCGTAAAGTCTTTCAGAAGTCACAAAGATAACTTTAATCCCGATTTGAGACATTTCTATTTTATTTTTTTCAGCTTCTTTAGCTAATACATAATAAACAGAAGGGTATCCGAATAGCATTTTTGGCTTAAAGTTTCTTATCCTATTTAAAAATAGAACTTTATTTTCCTCACTCAAATCGAAAGCAGGTATAAGCTTTGTTCGAAATACCAGGTCTCTTATACTTTTGAGTTTGTCTTGCTTTGTTAGTTCTATAGGGGAACCCCAGGCCACAATCTCCCTGTCGCCAATATCAACCCCCCACCATCTAGTTGCACGCCATTTTTCAGCTACGTCGTGGCTAACGCGTTCACTTCCAAGTATAAATTTAAGAGGTGTCCCGCTGGAGCCGCCCGTAGTAAATAACTTAAAGGTACCCGAATTTATAGACTTCAGATTATCAAAGTTATCACGAATTAACTTTTTATCTAGAAAAGGAAGTTGCTGAAGGTCTGAGATATGCTTTATATCACCCGGTTTTAGCCCTAAATCATTAAATACTTTGGTGTAATAAGGAACATCTTCATAACACTTGGCAAGAAAACCACTAAGTCGCTGCTCTGTTTCCGTTGATATTTCATCAAAGCGCCGCCACTGACTTTCTTCCAAGTGAGTTTTTATCGCTAATGACTTGTGACCTTTGAGTTTTTCATGCAATGGAAACAAAAAGTTAGCGCAAAAATATGTATAAAAACTCATTTATTCTTCCCTATCAACTGGCTAAACAGCTTATTGAGTTTAGTTATTCGAATATTCCAATGGTTTGACTCAGCGTACCCCCTAAGTGTATTTACATTCCATTGCGTGGTTAATGCTAAAGACAATGAATTGAACAGAGCAGTAGAATCATCAAAAGGCACTATGTAACCTAAGTTACTCTGGCTTATAACTTCTTTATTCCCCCCAACATCTGTAGCTACAACAGGTGTTCCGCAAGCTAATGACTCTAAAAGTACGTTAGCCCAGCCCTCATTGGCAGTTGGCAGCACGAATAAGTCGGCAGCGGACAAATATTTGTATAATTCTTCAGGGGGCTTGGGACCGCAAAATACTACCTCTTCTTCAACACCAAGTTGCTTACACTGATTTCTTAAGTACTCCTCGATGTTACCTTCAAGCGAAGGGCCCCCAACTACGAGGTATTTAATATCGGGGAACTTATGTTTTAGTTTTGGCAAACACTCAATAACCCTGTGAAACCCTTTTCTAAACACTAAGCCGCCCACGGTTATAAGCACGGGCGAGTCCGGCTTAATATCCAAACCTTGTTTTGCTTGTTGTTTGCTCAAAGCAGTAAACTTTTCAGTATCTATACCGTTTCCGATCACGGTGACTCTTTCATCTTTTACGCCATACGCTAGGGCTACATCTTTTAAACTTTTTGAAACCGAGATTACGTGCGATGCTTGCGCCCACGCTTTTTGCAAAAAAGGTAATTTTTTAGCATCTTTTGTATGAGGAACTTCGGTTCCACGCATCGTAATAGTGGAAGGAATACTTAATTCATTTGCTAATGTTGTAGCTGCCAAGCCATCAGGGTAGGTGAAGTGGGAGTCTATTAGGTCGATCCTCTTCTGCCTTACCAGCCTTTTAACCAATTTTCGAACGGACCACGCCATAAAATTCGCATCTTGCGACCTAAAAAAATAGGGAAATGACAAAAAACGAGGAAAATACACCTCTACGCCGTCCTGTAATTCAATTTTGGCTGGCATCGGACGATATCCTTTGAAGAAAAATCTGATGATGCCTTGCCCAGGGAACCAGGGAACAGGAGACACAACGGTTATGTTGGCATGCTCGCGCATTCTAAACATCCGTTCTCGCACAAATAAGCCAGCAGTTTTACGAGCTTCACTTGGAAACAACGAGCTAAAAACAAGAATATTAAGTGGTTTATTGTCTATCATGACGTTAACGAATTATATAAAGGTAAGTAATTACTCACAGAAACGTGCCAATTGCGAACTTGCTTAACAAAGCTAAACCCGTTTGTTTTTATTTCATCATGATTTTCTTGCAATATAATGCTATGTACCGCTTCACTTAGTGCATTTATATCGTTAGCTTTGAACAAATATCCAGTGCGTTTGTGTTCTATTAACTCTTTATGCCCCCCAACATCTGACGCTAAAACAAGCTTGTGCTGTGCCATGGCCTCTAGGGGTTTAAGTGGCGTAACCAGTTCGGTTAAGCGCATAGACTTGCGAGGGAAAACCAATAAATCAATCATGTCATAGTACAACGCAACGTCGTCGTGGGGCACTCGGCCAGTGAAAATAACGTGTGCCTCTAACCCCAAATTAATGACTTTCTGTTTCAAATTCGTTTCTTGTGGTCCGCCACCAACCAAAAGCACAGCGACATTAGGTTGTTTTTCAATAATACTGGGTAACGCATCAAGTAGGGTATCTATTCCTTCATAGGCATAAAAAGAGCCCACAAAACCTAGAACAAACTTTTTTTCTAACTTGTGTAACTTACGAAGCTTTAAAACGTCATCTGGGTCTAGTTCTTTACCAGTAAACTTCTCTACTTCAACAGCATTAGGAATTTCTGTTAGCTTATTTTTTGAAATACCACGTAAAATCAAATCTTCTTGTAACCCTTTACATATCGTTGTTACCGCAGACGCATGCTTGATAACGTGGTTTTCCAATGCGCGCGTTAGTCGGTAACGTAGGTCGCCCTCTTTACATGTTCCGTGGTCGACCGCGGCATCTTCCCAGAATGCGCGAATTTCATATACTACTGGTATATTAAATTCTTTTCCTATTTGCACTGCCGCAAAGCCGTTTAGTGCGGGCGAGTGAGCATGAATAATATCGGGCTGTTCTTGCTTAACAACTTCTCTAAGGCGACTTTTTAACGATGCGACGACAGCCCATTGGTTAACAATAGGGAGCGACGCAGCTATCCCCGTGGGCACTGCGCTACGGTAAAATATTAAGCCTTCGATAGTTTCTTCTGGCAACCGCGTAGTACCTTGCTTTGGACTGGTGACATGGCAAGTAGTAATACCCAATGCTCGTTGTTCGCGTAGAATCGCTCTGCTACGAAATGTGTAGCCACTATGTAACGGGATTGAATGATCGAATACGTGTAAAACTTTCAACACTGCTTCCTTACTATTATTCTCTTTCCCGAAAACGACGCTTATTCGAGAGTTAGTTATTATCGTTTGTTATCAGCATCAAACATGTCGAGCAAAGGCGACAATGTATTATCCCAATGATACTGGCTTAGTATTTTTTCGCGGTTTTCTTTGCCCACGCTTATTGCCAATGCTTCGTTTTCAACCAAATCGAGGATGCCAGCCAAAAAGCTCTTAGGATCATCGCAAACAAAGCGTTGCTGGCCTAATGGTAATTCAATTCCATCTGCAGCCATTGTTGTCAAAACAGTCGCTTTACCTGAAGCCATCGCTTCTAGCACTTTATTTTGAATTCCACGAGCAATTCTCATTGGCGCTATACACATTAGGGCATGAGTAATATAGGGCCTAATATCATCAACTCTTCCAGTAACAACAATCCCGTCTTGTTGTGCTAATGCGCTTACCTCTTCATGAGGCTTACCGCCCACAATGTAGAATTTAAGTTGAGGAATCGCTTTACGCACTTGGGGCCAAACCTTATCTGCAAACCACATTACCGCATCTACATTTGCCCAGTAGTCCATCGCACCAGTAAACGCTATAAATTTATCTGAGCACGGTCGTGTGAGACTTTGAGAGGAGGATGGGTGAAAAAAAATAGTATCAACACCATTAAGAATGTGATCAACCTTTTGACAAATTGATTCAGGGACCAATTTTTTAAAACACGCCGCCTCTTGTGGTGAAACAAACACGCTTTTATCGAACTCGATACATATTTGCTTTTCTTCTCGCTCCAGTAAACGCGCTTCTCTGCGATACACCCAACTCATTGGCCAAGACGTTTTTTCAGCGTACTGACGCCATTTATCCGAATCAACGTCAACAAAATCGATAACTCGCCGCAGCCCATCAAATTCAGATCCTTGCACGTATTGTGCCATCGACGATGAGAATATAAAAACATCGCTCGTCGGTTTGCTCTTCAACGTCGTCTCAACAAAAGCTTTAATTTTACTACTATAGAAATACGGCGCCGTTAACGGCTTACCTATTAATAGCCCTTTCGCACTTTTGATTGTTGCCGTTTTTTTATTAAGAGGTACTAAATATAGAGAGGCACAATATTTATTCAGCTCATTTTGGTACTGCCAATCGGTTGGATCATCAACGAATGCCGCGAGATGAATGCGGTAATATTCACTTAATTGTTTAAGTATATTAAAGCTTCTTATTTTATCGCCTTTATTTGGCGGATAAGGAATTCGGTGGCACAAAAACACTAAGTCTTTCATTATCTCAGCTCTCTATGAATGCGCTGAGCATAAGTAGTGACCATAGGGCTGTACCATGGTCATGACGTTCGCTCTGGTGTTCATTAAAAAGCCTATTCAGCGCCGTTTCATTGAACAGTTTCAATTTACTTCCGATAAGATTATCGAGTGCTTTACGTAATTTACTTTTTAATGGCCCGCGCAGCCAGTTTGCAACGGGAGAGCTAAAACCCATCTTATCACGGTACAAATTATCATAGGGTAGATGCGGCTCCATTGCTTTCTTCAAACACGATTTCCCATTTTGCCCTTTTAGATTATCCGATAACGGAAGCGTAAATGCCCATTCGATAAAGTTGTGATCAAGCATAGGTACTCTTACTTCTAGGCTATTGGCCATGCTCGCGCGATCGACCTTTGTCAGTATGTCACTGGGCATCCATGTTTTAAAATCTATATATTGCGCCATTTTAACAGGGCAACTAAATGACTTGCCTTCAAGTTGCTCATCAAATACCGATTTAGAAGTATAACCATCTAAACGCCTTTTAAAGCTCTCAGAGTACAAAGAAAAACGGTCACTGTGCCTTAATATACTTACCGAATTAAGATAAGCGTTTGCAGGTGACATTGAAATACTTTCCAACGTTGTTTTTGCTCTCAAGAATCTTGGCGCCCAATCTAACTTGGGGTATATCTTTGCGAGCGGTTTAATAACGCTATTACGAATAAAAGCAGGTACCTTTTCTCGAACTCGATGTTCATTAAGATGCATTCGATAACGACGGTACCCGACAAAAAGTTCATCGCCCGCATCACCTGATAACGCAACAGTTACGTGCTTCCTAGCAGATCTGCACACCATATAAGTGGGTAATGCTGAATTATCTGCGAAAGGCTCATCGTAAATAGAGGAAAGTTTATCTATTAATTCAAAATCATCCACACTGACAACATCTAGGTGATGGTCTGTTTTACAATGATCGGCGACCATTTGAGCAAAGTCTGATTCATTGAACTCCGGTATATCGAAACCGATAGCACATGTTGTTACTGGGTTATCTTGTAACTGGCTCATCATTGCAACAACGGCACTCGAGTCAACGCCGCCGGATAAAAAAGCTCCAAGAGGAACTTCTGATTCCATTCTTAAGTCAACGGCACTTTTTAGTTTTTGATAAACTGCTTCAGGCAACGTTTCGTCGGTGCTTTGCTCGATGGCTTGCCATGGTAAATCCCAGTATTCTATCGGTACTACTTTCGTACTTTCATCTTGCGTAAGTAAAAAGTAATGGCCTGCTTTTAATTTATGTACAGACTGATATATGGATTTTGGTTCGGGGATATATCCAAATGTCAGAAAGTCTTCTATTGAGCGCTCGTTAAGAGTTTTGTCTAAGAGCGGATGTTGTTTTAACACCTTTAGCTCAGAACCAAAAATAACGCTTCCGTCGTCCAAATGAGAATAGTAAATTGGTTTTTCGCCTGCACGGTCTCTGGCGACAAACAACACTTTTTGGTTGTTGTCCCAAACTGCAAACGCAAACATGCCATTAAGGTGAACAAGGCAATCCACACCCCACTCTTCCCATGCGTGCACAATGGTCTCTGTGTCACTGTGACTTGCAAATGTGTGACCTAAGGTTTCAAGCTCAGACTTAACAGCTTTGTGGTTATAAATTTCACCGTTGAACACGATAGCAACACTTCCATCTTCATTGAAGATAGGCTGATGACCTCCGGATAAGTCAATAATAGAGAGCCTTCTATGGCCTAAAGCAACACCAGGCGCTAGATAATATCCTTCATCGTCAGGACCTCGGTGAGACTGTGCCCTATTCATCGATTTCAGTAATTCACCATCAACGCTTTGTTCTGAAGAGAATGAAAAAATACCACTTATTCCACACATAATTTTGTTTTCGCTCCCTGATATAGCGTTGAATATGCTTCCACCATAGCAACTTCGCTATAACGGTCAATAATTCGTTTTCTCGCTTGTTTTCCTTTCATACTCGCTAGTGAACGTTTATTAACGAGTTGCACCATTATTTGGGCAAGCTTTTGGTCATCGCCACTATCGTAAAGGTACCCATTTTCGCTATTCACCACCTCAGGAATACCACCAACAGAGGTAACCACCGGGATTAGTTCACAGGACATTGCTTCAAGCAAGGTCATTGGGATCCCTTCTGCCAACGAACTCATTACGAATGCATCAAATCGCCGATACTCATCCAACATATTTATTTTTGCACCTACAAGAAATACCGACCCAGATAAATTAAGTTCTTTAATACGTTCTTCTAGTTCGCCCCTGCACTCACCCTCCCCAACAATAACGAGCTTTGCGTTGTGCACAAAGTTTGAGTCTATTTTGCTTGCGTGTAAAAATGCATCAATGAGAAGCTTTTGATTTTTTATTTTTGCTAAGCGCCCCACATGCCCGAACACAAAACACTGCGCTTTCACAGTCTCTTTTATGGGCTTAAAATATTCGGTATCAATTCCATTAGCAATAAGCAACAACTTATGTTTTTTTACGCCTACGTCATGCTTTAACCATTGAAAAAGATCATCAGATACTGCAACCACGTTGTGTATTAGTGGAAACAACAAACGCCGAAGTAGCTTATATTTTCTATTACTGCCAGTAGGGTCAAATATGTCGCGGCCGTGCTCGGCATGCACCCTAAGCGGCACTCGGCATATAAAAGCAACAAGCTGTAGTTCTAATGTCGATAAATTATAAGTATGCAGAATATCTGGTTTATTACATCTCAAGTATTTGTAGAATGATGCAAAAATAGACCAGTCATTACCATCTTTTTTGTTTAAAGAAAATACGTTTACGCTGGAGGGTAGAAGTGCCTTAAACTCTTCTGAGTAACCTTTTAATGCGACTACTTCATGTTGGTATTGAGATTGTGGGAGGCGGTTAATACAATTGACTAACACTTTTTCTAGCCCCCCAATGTCCAAGTTCAATACAACATGAACAATTTTCTTTTTCATGATAACAGCCATGTTTTTATTGAGGTAACGATTTTAGTCGAATTAGCGAGTCTTCAATTTCGTCTGCAGATGCATATTCAACAACCACGAAGTACCCACTGGATGACTTAGAAGAAAGTTTACTTAACAGCTGTTGCAATTTTACTCGCGTTGCACTTGCTGATTGCAATTCGCTAACCTGATACCAAGATGCAAGGTTCTTAGTAGTTCCAAAAATATTAACTATTTCTGCTGTGTTGACCTGAGCCCCGTTTACATGCATGCTCGATAGCTCCTTTTGCGTCCAGCGCTCATTATCAAATACTCTATGCCTAGTGCTTACCAGCTCTTTGCCAAATGATGCTTCATCAACATATATCAGTCGCACATTAATACCATTTATAACTCCTTGCCACTGCATATCTTGTGTAGGTGCAGCCCAACCGTGGGGTTGCTCGACAACGGTAGAGAAGTTTTCATTTAGCAAATCAAATGGTATGTCATTTGCCGTCGAAGAGGATGTTTTGCCAAATAGAAGTTGATTCATAATAAAGGATGTAAAGAGAACAGTTGCCAATACTGACGAGTGAAATACTGTATTTGGTATTGAACGTTCGTTACGTTCTGTCAAGGCTGTTGATTTTAGCGCCTTATCGTTACCCACCATACCGACAGCAAAAATCAGGACAGTAACAAAAGCGAAAAAGAACCAACCGTAGACTAAATGGTCTGCGCCAGTCGCATATTTCATATCGCTTAAATAGCCAATAACCATGATTCCAAAGGCTCGAACACCATTAGCAAAGACAGGGACAAACGCGCAGAAAATAACAAACGCTACTCGCTTCCAAATTTTTTGATAATTTAAATACGCTAACAATACGCCTATTGCAAATGTGCCAATGAGAAAACGAACGCCAGCACAGGCCTCTGCTACGTGAAACGTTCCGTTCGGCAGATAAATATACAGGCCTTCACGATAAACGGGAATGTTGACGACTTGCAGCATCCCTACACTTAGATCGGCCGTAACAGTTTGTAGAAATGGAACTAACTGCTCACCGACAGGTACGGAAAACCCAAGGTATAGCAAGGGGAATAGAATAACGCGAGTTTGCTTATGCCCTAATAGCGACCAAACTATAATGACAAGTGTGAGGTACGCACTCACGTGCATTAAAATGTTTATACCTAGTTCACTAACGAGTGAATAACCAATTTGCCCGGCAAATAAAGGAAATACCAGCCACCAAACAGGTTTACACTGGGAAACACTTAAATGCTCTTTCTTTTCGTAAATAAGATAAGCAACAATAACTGGTATGAAGAAACAGTGTTTGTAGGATTCTGACTGACTCCAAACGGTGACCATATGGATGAGTGCATCTTTATAAATAATGCCCCATATCGATACTAAAACTATCGATGAGAGTAAAAACGAAAAATGTTGACTATTCTTGCTGATAGCTTTCATCGTTTGTCCATCTTATCCTAAGTACTTTGATAAATAAGGCCCGATAACTCTAGAAACCCACAAAGGCAATTTTTTCCACGTATTTATGACTAATGCATATTTTGGGTTGTTAGGGCTAAGATTTGGATGCTCTGTCGCTTTCACTAGAGCTCGCATATAATGAAGGGGTTCAGGCTGCATGCCCCAAGTAGCTTTGTACTTAAAAGCACCAGAATCATCTTTACTTCGGCCAAAGTCGAAGTATTGACAGCCTCGCTGGTGAGCGTGACACATTAATTCGAAGTACATAAGATCATTACTTTTCAACGTTCGCGCAGAGGTTGTACCTCCACCGTAATAAGGCAAGACCTCGTCTTTGTAGTAAAAACTAAGAACCGACGAAACCGGCTTTCCGTTACGCTCTACCGTTAATACGTTCACCTTATTACCAAAATGTTTGAATAAACTTGGAAAATATTGAGGGTGAAACACTGGCGTCCCAAGGTTTCGAACGCTTTCACTATAAACATCGTAGGCTGTTTCGGCATCGTCATCTATTCGGATATCTAGTGCCTTTTTAAAGGAATGCCGTATGTTGGCTCTTTGCTTCTTCTTAACGCCAGCGAGTATATTATCACGCCCGTCTGGAATTAGACCGCCAAAGGTGGAGTGATGACAAAACCGATCAAAGTTTTTGTTATATACCTCTGCCTTGTATCTTAGTTCAACGTAATCTACTGATAATTTTTGACCTATTTCTAACGCTTTGTTTTCTAGTGCCTCTCGAATGCTGTCATTATGAGCTATCGCTCCACCGTATACACAAAACGGGGTAGAAATAAGAGAGTGACCAAACAACTTACTTTTCTGCTCTACTAGTGGCAGCACTCCTAAAACATCACCCGTTTTACTATTTTTAGCTAAAATGTAACGGGGGATATGAGAAAAAACGTCTTTTATTAATCCAGCCCATTCTGCGAGATGAAAAAACGTTCCGTTTTCGTGATTGTCAACATACTCGTTCCATTGAGCTTTATCACTCTGCTGATATTTTACGATAGCAAAGTTATATGTTTGATGGTTTGCCATTTATGATCCTTCGAAAGCAATAATGATGTTAAAAAGATTTATTCTATGCAGTAAGCAGTCTGCATGGTTGTCCAATTAAAATCTTCTAGTAACTGCTCTACCTTTCCTTCCATTTTTGAAAGGTTGATATAGTGGCGCACCTTAGATTTCCACGGTGCAGCGCCGAATTTAGGCTGCTGCGCATCTATTTCCCACGGATGAAAATAAAAACTATACGGAGCACTTTCTGCTTTCATAAACTCACTAATGCGCCGCTTGGATAACCAATAGGGGTACAGCCTGAAATAGCCTCCGCCACCAATACCAACATTAACTCCCTTCTTTCTAATAGTTGGAATAGGTATTTCAATTAGGCCATTTTCACGTTCGTACTTAAAGCGTGGCCACTCAGGAACGCCATATAGATCATGATTGATTGGGTACGTACTTGATGAATAAACAAACCCAAGGTCTTTAAGGATGTCGTACGCCCAAGTGTTAGAATCGTTGATAGAAAAACTCGGCGCTCTATACCCTTTTAACGCCACGCCGCCGATATCTTCAAGAATATCTTTGCTTTGTTTTATATCGTCATAAAGTTCTTTTTCGCTCATAGTCGTGGCGCGCTGATGCGCTAAGCCATGGCTTGCCAACTCATGTCCTTCGTTTAGGATTCGTTTGATCACGTCCGGACAGCGCTTCGCCACCCAGCCAAGTGTGAAAAAGGTAGATTTAACGTTATTCGCAGCAAATAAATCCAATAACCTATGAGTGTTGTCTCCCACTCTAAGGCTAATGCTGTCCCAATCTTTCTTATCAACTACACCTTCAAAAGCAGAAACTTGAAAGTAGTCTTCCACATCTACTGTCATGGCATTGAGTCGATTATCTAGCTTCATGATTATCGCCCTTTGCCAAACAGTACAATTTC
>PAYY01000029.1 GCA_002715465.1 Fidelibacterota bacterium
TAAATTAGTTTAAAATTTTTCTAATTCATTCCGGCAAATTTTCAAATGAGCAAGAATACTCGCCTAGGAACAATGATGTTCTTACAGTATGCTCTTTGGGGAGCATGGTTGCCTGTCACAGCTCGTTATCTATCAGCTAATATAGCCGAAGGTGGACTTGGTTTTAGTGGATTCCAAGTCGGCATGATTTTGGGCTTTGGTGGTTCTATAGGTGCAATCAGTGCTCCATTTATCGCTGGTCAATTAGCTGACCGTTATTTCAGTACAGAGCGAGTACTTTCTTTTTTACTCGTAATGGGTGGACTAATTAAATGGTATACTTCATTTCAGACTGATTATCTTACATGGCTTTATTTATCTGTAATTTACAGTGTAGTATATATGCCAACTTTTGCCTTAACTAATTCCATCACATTTTCACATATAAAAAATCAAGAAAAAACATTTCCTAAAATTAGGGCATGGGGAACTATTGGATGGATAGTTGCTAGCTGGTCTTTTCCCATGATATGGCTTCAACAAGATATTTCCTTTCAGTTGATGCCGCCTTTTTTATCGGGACAAGAAGTACCCAATGTAACTGCTAAACTTTCGGATGCTCTTCAATTTTCAGGAATAATTTCAATTACATATGGGGTCTTATGTTTTTTACTTCCTCATACTCCTCCTAAAACTGAATCAATTGAACCTTTAGCCTTTAGAAAAGCATTTCAATTATTTAAATATAAATCCTTTGTAGTTATTGTTTTTGCTAGTCTTTTTGTAAGCATTATACATCAAATTTATTTTCTTCAGACTGGACCTTATTTATCATCGATTGGTGTCAAAGACAGTTCAATTGGACCTGCCATGACAATTGGTCAATTTTCTGAAATAATAATTATTTCCTTTCTAGGCTTTTTTTTAAAACATCTTGGATTCAAAAAAGTTATGGTCATTGGCACAATGGCATATTTCTTACGCTATATGATTTTTGGGATGACTTTTTTCCCAGTCTGGTTAATTATTCTGAGCCAGATATTCCATGGAATTTGTTTTGCTTTTTTCTTTGCGACAGTATTTATCTATGTTGATAAACTTGCAGATGAGGATGTACGTCACTCAGCCCAAACTGTTATAACCATGTTCCTTGGAGGTGGTCCAATATTAGCAGGTTGGTTATCTGGTAAACTGCAGGAAATAAACACCATAAATGGTATATTCGACTATTCATCATTTTGGTATACACTATCAATAATTGGCCTTTTAACATCAGTGTTTTTTTTCACACAATTCAAAGATGAAACAGAAAAAAAATAATAATTATAGATTAGGAATTGGATTTATTGGGGGTGGATTTATTACTCGTTTCCATATCCAATCACTGCTTTCAGTACGAGATTGTGATGTTGTAGGGGTAATGTCTCGAACAAAGCAGGCAGCCGAAACCTCTGCCGCTTTGGCAAGATTAGTTGGGGTTGGTAATAATGCTAAAGCCTATTCTTCTATCACGGATATGATTGCTGACCCAAATATTCATGCGTTATGGATATGTTCACCAAACTTTAGTAGGATAGAGACGATGGAAGAGATCGCACATGCAATAGAAACAGGGAAAGGTGAATTGATTGGTGTCGCTTGTGAAAAGCCTTTAGGTCGTAATGTGGCTGAAGCGACAAAAATGGTAAAACTTGCAAAGAGAATAGACTTATTAGATGGTTACCTAGAGAATCAAGTCTTTGCTCCATCAATCACAAGGGGAAAGGAAATTATTTGGGAAAGGGGAGCTTCAACTACTGGTCCACCCTATCTAGCTCGAGCAGCTGAGGAACATAGTGGACCTCATAACCCATGGTTTTGGGAGGGGGAATTGCAGGGTGGAGGTGTAATAAATGATATGATGTGTCATGCGGTAGAAGAAGCTCGGTATATGTTAACTCCACCAGGAGAGCCAAGGGAATTTTTAACCCCTATAAGTGTTAATGCTTATGCTTCATGCCTTAAATGGCAGCGCCCAAAATTTGCAAAAATTCTATCAGAAAAAAGTGGAGGAAAAACTGATTATTTAAAACGACCTTCAGAAGATTTTGGAAGATCATTAATTGAATATATTACTCCTAAGGGCGACAAGGTTGTAGTAGAAACTACTACATCATGGTGTTTTGTAGGTGCGGGACTTCGTTTAAGCATGGAACTTTTTGGCCCAGAGTATTCACTTTTTGTTAATTCTTTAGATTCCGATCTGAAGGTATTTTTCAGTAGAAATGTTAGAGGATCTGAAGGAGAGGATCTTGTAGAAAAACAAAATGCTGAATCAGGGGAGATGCCTGTTGTTAGCAACGAAGCTGATGCCTATGGATATGCTGCTGAGAACCGTCATATGGTTCAGTCTTTTCTGAAAGGAGAAAGACCAACTGAAAATTTTGATGATGGATTAAATGTAACGGAGTTACTTATGACGGCTTATATGAGTGTTGAAGAAAATAAAACCATTCCTTATCCACCACCAGGTCTATATTCTTATAAGCCTCAAGTAGCAAAAGGTGAATGGAATCCAAAGGAGAAAAGATGAGAAGCCTATATTTTCTATTAATAATATTTATTTTTCAATCATGCGGATACAATCTTGAGAAAGAAGGGTTTGAGCGTATTTTAATAGAAAATGATGGGGTATACTCTAAACATGGTTGGAATCATTACGGTCCAGGTTACTTTGATCTAAATAGAGAAACAGGCGTGCTTACTTCATATGGAGGCATGGGACTTTTTTGGTATAGTTTGCGAAAGTATAAAGACTTTGTATTAGAGCTTCAATATAAGTGCTCTCAACCAAAAACTAATTCTGGTGTTTTTATAAGAGTTCCAGATTTTGTTACAAATGATGAATATATCTATAATTCTTTTGAGATTCAAATTGCTGATGATCAGGATGGAATTCACAAAACAGGTGCGGTTTATGATGCTGAACCACCATCTATAGATGCTTCTAATCCAACAGGAGAATGGAATCATTATCGGATTACATTTAAAGGTAATCGTATTACTGTAGAATTAAATGGAAAAGAAGTAGTGGATTGGGAAGCTAAGCCTAGTGGAAAAGTTCAAGATTTTTCCAAAGAAGGTTACATTGGTCTTCAAAATCATGATTGGGAAACTACAGTTTCTTTCAAAGAAATATATATTAAAGAACTAAACTAATTTTTTTCAACTATCTTTTCCAATAGATCTTGCATTCATACCAGAGCTTTGCAGTGAAATAAATTGATTAGATTTGTCCCTTATGAGCAATAATGCTTCAACTTGTGGTAAATCTTCAATCAGCTTCATGCCTTCATCGACATTCATTATCATAAGAGCTGTAGCTATCGCATCTGCATCTGTACAATTAGGTGCTATTACAGTGGCTGATGCTACTCCTGTTATTGATGGATATCCTGTTCGAGGATCAATTTCATGTGAATATATCTTCCCTTCAACCTCAAAATAATTTCTGTAATCACCAGATGTTGCCATAGCCTTGTTCTCAAGATTTACAATCCAATCAAATCCTTCTAATATATCTCCTGAAAGACTAGGCCTTTCTATCGCAATTGTCCAAGGCTTAGATTTGGAATTATTTCCCTTTGCACGAACTTCTCCTCCAATCTCTACCATCATATCTGAGATATCCTGTGAAATGAGGTATTTATAAACAGCATCTACACCGAAGCCCTTAGCTATAGCATTAAGATCAATACTGATAAACTTATCTAGTTTCTTTAATGTATGATTTTCAATTAAAATATTTTTACTCCCAACATGTAAAAGTCTTTTTAGAATTGCTGTGGAATCTGGGAAGATATCAGGGAACCCTTTTCCTCCTGGACCAAATCCCCACAAAAATAGTAGAGGAAAAATAGTAATATCAAATGCCCCATTTGTTTTCTCTGCCCAGTATACCGATCTATTAACAACGTAATGAAATTCTTCTGAAACAGGAATTGATTTAGTAGACTCTAACCTATTGAAACTAGATATTTCACTATCAGGAATATAGGTAGACATTTGTCGATTTATTTCTTTTAGTACAGAATCAATCCCTATTTTGATTGTTGTCGGCGCCTTTACATTAGATTTAGGTATATATTTAACTTGATATGTTGTTCCCATTGTTACGCCTTCTAATCGAATGGGATCCGATGGAATAGAACATCCTCCGATTAATACCATTACAAAACTCAGAAGGTTTAATGATGTCTTATCAGGTTGCATTATATTATTACACTTAATGGAGGTAACAAATTATGAAAGAATTAATAGGAAGAAGAGCTTTTGTTAAGCGTTCGGTCGGTATTGCAACCGGTATGACCATGATGGGTCTTAGTAGTATTGGATTAAATGGATGTTCCACAAAAACTCCTTTTTCAATTTCACTTGCTCAATGGTCCCTACATCGAGCACTTTTTGATGGAGATATTCAAAATCTTGAATTTCCCAGAATTGCTAGGCAAGAATTTGATATTGATGCTATTGAATATGTGAATGTTTTTTTCAAGAATAAAGCAGAAAATGAGTCTTATTTAAAAGAGATGAAATCTCAATCTGATAGTGAAGGAGTAAAAAACTTATTGATAATGTGTGATGGAGAAGGTGCTTTAGGTGATTCAAAGAGTAGGGCTCGAAAAAAATCTGTCGAAAACCATTTCAAATGGGTTAGAGCGGCAAAGTTTTTGGGCTGTCACTCCATTCGAGTAAATGCGCAAAGCAATGGTACATATGATGAACAAATAGAACTCGCAGCTGATGGCTTGCGTTCATTAACTGAATTTGGCGATAAACATAAGATTAATGTAATTGTAGAAAATCATGGAGGTTTGTCCAGCAATGGCGAATGGTTAGCTGCTGTTATAGAAAAAGTTGATCACCATCGATGTGGGACCTTGCCAGATTTTGGAAACTTTAGAATTAAAGATGAAAATTGGTATGATCGTTATAAAGGAGTGGAAGAACTAATGCCATATGCAAAAGCCGTCAGTGCAAAAAGCCATGAATTTGATGATCAAGGAAATGAAATTAACACGGACTTTTTTAAAATGATGAAAATAGTTATAGATGCAGGATATAATGGGTACGTGGGAATTGAATACGAAGGAAGTATGCTTTCTGAGATTGAAGGTGTTAAAGCAACTAAAAATTTATTAGAAAGAGTTAAAAAAAACTTAAATAAACTTTAATGGTATTTATTAAATCCAACCCAATATTTTATATAGTAATAAAGCAAAGTATTCATAGATTGCTTGCGTTGAAATAGAAAGATTCTCTACTTTAGGCATTAGTGTAAATGGATCAAATCGGGTTTGTTTTTTGGGGATCCTGAAAAGCTTCGAATTAAATGTCGCTGTATTATAACCAAGCTTTTTAAATACGGCTTTTGAACGTCTCATGTGTAGTGAAGAAGTAACTAAAGCAATATTTTTTACATTAAGACTATCCATTATTTGTTTTGAAAAAATTGCATTCTCACGTGTATTCTTGGATTGAGACTCTGATATAACTCGATCTTTTGGGACCCCAAATTCAACCAAAAAATCTGTCATACGATCCGATTCTTTTTGTTTTTCTTGTAGTAGTTCACCGCTACCACCAGCAGAAATGATAATCGGTGCGACACCTTTTTTAAACAATCTAATTCCAGTTAGTGACCTTGCGGGATCACCACCTAGTATAATAATAACATCTGTTTCTAATTCAGATGAATCAGTTATTTGTAAGGGGCGAACTAAGATTTGTGTTATAGGAATAATACTGAAAAGATAAAGGATCAAAAAACCGAAAAAGAAAGTAAGTTTAAAAAGCTTTCTATCCCTTTTTCTCTCAAAAAGGAAGGAAATTAGAAGTAAAAACATTCCGAGTGTAAGAGGGTAGATACCCCAAACTAAAATTTTAGATAGATAATGATACATTTATTATTTTTGTCCTAATCAACGATTAGGATAATCTAATAGAATCTTTTGAATACTGATCTAATTTTAAATTTGATTTCGGATATTTATTGTTAAGATAAAATTCCATATTGAGATCAAAAATAATCCTCCTGATTCTCGTCCAACCTCGACGGAAGAATTTTTCATAGAAAACTCTTCAAAAAGATCAAGAAAATTCACTGTACTATCTAGATCAAAAAAAAGAATCAATCCCCAAATAAAAGTAATCAAAGAAAATATACCAAAAAGTTTCCAATCAATTGTAATCCTTGAATGATAAGCAGCTGAGAATGAAGTTGCGGATCCATAGATAATGACCCAAATAATTGGATCAGGGTCATTAAATTGTAAAATGGCACTTAATCCAAAAGCTCCACACATAAAAAGGTTTATGTAACGTATCATTTTATTTTATGATATCTTTACAGTGAGTATCCTATTTTAGCTTGAAGATACCTTCCTTGAGAGGGGTATAAAAACTTCACGTTCTCTTGTAGTAAAGGATCAAAAAGCATATAGCCACCACTATTATACAGCTTATTCATGATATTAAAGATATCAAAACTTAGACTAAAACGATCTAACTTTAACTGTAACTTACTGTCAATAGCATTATATGCTGGTAAAGAAGCTGTATTAGCATCATCAAGAAAAGCTTCTCCAAAAAGACGATGAGCAACTACAAAATCTATGATGGAATTAACCTTAATTGTGAATCGGTTAGTGTATGTAATTCTAGGTATATTTTTTAATTGATTTCCCTTATTCTCACCATCACCAAACGTTACATCCATAATATTAAAAGTACTATTTAGGCGAATACGATTGGCTAAGTATAGGCCGAAAGAACCTTCAATTCCACTATGCATACTCTTACTTATATTGCCATATTTAAAAGTAGCCATATCGAAATCAATTTCATTTTTTATATCCAAGTTGTAGTAAGCTAGACTAATTTCTCCTGCAATAGCAGAAGATGGGAATCCAAATTTCTGATAAAGTCCTAGATCAAGATTTGTTGATTCCTGTGGTACTAATGAAGGATTGGAATAATTGATTTCTTGATAGTAGAAGTTAATTATTCGGGTGTCATATAGTTGATCAAGTGAAGGTGCTTTAAAAGCTTTAGACCAATTGATGAAAAAATTTCCTTCAAAGAATTGAGGTTCAAGATATTGGTAATGTAATCCAACTCTTGGTGAAATATGATTTATTTTTGATTTATCTTGAGGAATTTCATTGACCTTTCCGCTATTTTCAATCAAATCAAAATGTGTACCTAGAGTAGCACCAATTTTTCTGTTAAAAGCATGTTTTCCCTCTACATAAAAACCCCATTTAGAACGTTGCCCACTTCCATTGGAAAGTTGACTTGTTTTTACAATATCATAATATTTGCTATTAAAAACACCAAATTCGGTTTCTACTCCAGCAATAAATTTCGTATTTTCAAAATCTTGCTCATACTGGGTTTGACCCCACAAAATTTGATTGTCTTGATCTTCTAATTGACTGTCACCCAATTGTGAAGTTAATTGAAGAGTTCGAGTCTGGGTCTGATCGTATGAACGCATACCTGCTCGTACTGATAATTGATATGGAGGAACCTTATTATTTTGTTTTTCTGAGGAAATGAAACTTATAGCAAAGTCTAATTGCTCTCTTAGTTGATTGTCATTAGAAAACATCATGTTACTTTGCTTTCGGTTTTGCTTAAGCAATTCTTCAGTGAGAGGTCCTGCTTCATCTTGATTTAAACTGCTATAATCAAAATTCAATCGTAGTTTTCCAATCGGAAGACTATTATTCAGATAGCTCGTACTAATTTTATTATTTTCAAATTTGGAGTGATCTCTAAACCCGTTGTTTTGAATTAGATTCGCATTTAATTGCAGACCATGATTGCTAAATCTAAAACTTTGGCTAACGTTGATTCCTTTATTACCGAATTGCCCTCCTATGATATTTAAGTTAGTATTTTTATTTAATTCGTCAGTTTCTGTTATAACATTAATTACACCTCCGATTGCCATATCCCCATATACAGCTGAGCCACCTCCTCGAGTAATTTCAATTCTTTTAATGTTATCAATAGGAACTAGGCTCCAGTTTATCAATCCTGAAGTAAGATCATTGATTGGGATTCCATTTACATTAAGTAAAATATATTCTGCTTCCCCTCCTCCATAAAATCCTCTAATGATTGGAACTGGTTTATTTCCTGAGGCATCTTGATTTACGAAAACAATTCCAGTTAAATAGTTTAATGCTTCAGCTAGGTTTTTAGATGGGATAGAATTTAATTCTGATTCTGTCAAAACAGCTGTTGCTGACGTTGATTTTTTTAAGACCTCTTCTACTCTATCACCAACAACTATAATCTCATCAAGGATATATTGCGATTCATGTATCATTTCCTGATCAGATTGAGCTATACAAATGCTACTCAGGAGAATTATATTAAAGAGAAAGTGTTTAAATAAAGGCAAAGATTTTTTTTGATTAAATGGATAATTTAGTTTAAGATCATTTTTTTTGACCATAATAGGCATTTTTACCATGTTTCCTTTCATAATGTTTATTTGAAATATGATCAGGGATTGAATTTGATTTTGGATCTAGCTGGGTTGTCCCAATGGCCATTCTTGCAACCCGTTCAAGTATCAGCAAATTATTTACAGCATCACTTGGTGAATTTCCCCATGCAAAAGGTGCGTGACCTGAGACTAAAACACCTGGCATTTCGATAGGATTTAGTTTTGTAAACCTTTCGATAATTACATTGCCCGTATTGCCTTCATAGTCTTCTTCTACTTCATTAGGAGTCAAAAACCGAGCTAGTGGAATTTTTCCATGAAAATGATCTGCATGTGTAGTCCCGAAACAGGGAATTTCTTTACATGCTTGGCAAAACATCGTGGCGAAAAGACTATGACTGTGGGCTACACCTTCTATAGCTTCAAAAGCATTGTAGAGTCTGACGTGAGTAGGTGTGTCAGATGATGGTCTAAGGTTTCCATCAACTACATTGCCATCAAGGTCAACTATAACCATATGTTCAGGTTGTAAATTTTCATAATCAACACCACTTGGTTTAATAGCAATTAAACCTTCATCTCGATCAACACCACTTACATTTCCCCAAGTAAGAGTTACAAGATCATATTTTACGAGATCAAGATTTGCTTTACATACCTTTTCTTTTAATTTTGTAAGTCTATCATTCATAATTAAATCTCCAAATCATATTGATCTTATAATTAGGAACGTTGCTGATCTCGAATCTCAAGGAGATCTTTCATAATATTATGCATACTTCCAGACCATTCACTGGTTCCAAACGCATCATGGGCTTTACTATATAGAAGGTAAATTTTTTGATAGATTTCATGATTTTTACTATCTGGTTCATATGTTTTCTTTATAGACGTTAATACTGATTGAGCCGAAAAGGTGTCGTTGAATTCACCAGCTGAAATAGCGCCAAAAATTGACGCACCTAAAGCTGGTGTCTGGTCACTTCGGGATATTCTCATTGGCCTTCCAATTACATCAGCATAAATTTGCATAAGCATCGGACTTTTTGCAGCTAACCCACCACAATTCACTACATCGTTCACTTTTACACCATAATCCTCAATACGATTAATTATTGTAAGAGCCCCAAAAGCCGTAGATTCAACCAAGGCACGGAAAATTTCGTGGGGAGTGGTATGTAGAGTTTGACCAAGTAATAAGCCACTTAATCGCACATCAACGAGTATTGTTCTATTTCCATTATTCCAATCAAGAGCAAGTAGACCTGTTTCTCCGGGTTTCAAAATGACTGCTTGCTTTTCTAGTTTTTCAAACTTTTCATCTATACTTTTTCCATAATTTTCGGGGGTGAGATTATTTACAAACCACAAAAAAATATCACCAACAGCTGATTGACCTGCTTCAATTCCAAAGTAATTATTCATGACAGATCCATCTACAATACCGCAAACTCCTGGAATATCATTAAGTTTTTGTTGATTGTTTTGAACCATTATATCGCAAGTACTTGTACCAAGGATTTTGACTAAAGTACCTTCTTTGATTCCAGCACCTACAGCCCCCATATGTGCATCAAAGGCTCCCACAGCTACGGAAATACCTGACTTTAACCCTAAGCGATTGGCCCATGCTTCACTTAGGACTCCAGCAGATTCCTCTGAAGAAAAAGCTTCGACAGAATAATTTTCTCGAATTTTACATAGAGCTGGATCAAGTCTTGATAGGAATTCAAGATCAGGTAGACCACCCCAATCCTTATTGTACATAGCTTTATGACCTGCAGCACAAATACTACGCTTGATATTATTTGGCTGAGTATGTCCGGTAAGTACAGATGGTATATAGTCACATAGTTCAACAAAACTAGCAATAGAATCAAATAGTTTTGGGTCAATATTTTTGCAGTGCAATACTTTACTCCAGTACCATTCAGAAGAATATGTACCACCGATTTTTGAAAGATATTGAGGACGAATATCTGCAGCTAAGTCTGTGATTTGCTTAGCTTCACTAAAACTAGTATGGTCTTTCCACAGCCAACACATAGCATTAATGTTTTCACTGAATTCAGGAAGGAAACTCATTGGAGTACCTTCTTCATTTACTGGTATAGGGCTACTACCAGTAGTATCTACCCCAATACCTACTATGGCACTTGCATCAAAATAGGGGTCGTTTTCTATAGCTTTTTCAATAGAGTTCGTGATTGTATAAGTGACACCATCTAAGTAATCTTTCGGATTTTGACGAGCTAAATTAGGATCATTTTTATCAACTAGAACTCCAGCTTCACCCGAAGGATAATTAAAAAGAGATGAGGATACCTCAAGACCATCAGAAAGATCGACAATTAATGCACGACATGAGTTTGTTCCATAATCTAAACCAATTGCATACTTTTTCATTAGAAGACCTTATTTCTTAAAGCGAATAAATTGAAATAATTATAGTATAAGTACAAAAAAAATGATCCTATATCAATTAATTGTTTAATAAAAAATCTGTTGTTTTTTGATTGAATTCATCGAGTGCTTCCCAATGACAAGCGTGACCAGTATCAGGAATTTTCCAAATTTTACTCCCTTTAATTTTTTCATGGAGAACTTCCGAAAAAGCTAGAGGAGTAAAAATGTCTTTAATCCCAACAACAATGAATGTAGGCTGACTTATAGCATTAAGTTGATTAATGGTATTGTGATTAATACATGCATCAAGTTGACCGTCAAAACCTTCTTGAGACTGAGGTTTTGGATTGTTTCTGGCGGCTTCTTGTCCTTCTATTAAACCATTAGAATTATTTTCAACATAATCAGTAGCAAAAATCCATAGTTGAAGAAGTTCCATAAAGTCACCTGGATCAGCTACACGACGTAGTTTTTTTAAATTTTCATATACTGTAGTAGCATATCGATCAAAACAACCCCATGTGCTTATCAGAACCATAGATTCTACTTTTTCTGGGTGGCGAAGGGCAAGTTGTTGAGAAATGGCACCTCCCATTGATATACCAGCAATTCTTGCTTTTTCTATTCCAAGAGAATCCATCAGACCAGCTGTATCATCTGCCATATTAGACGTTGAATAAGGTCCAACTGGTTGCTCAGATTGTCCAACACCACGATTGTCAATCATCACACATCTGAAATGTTTGGAATATTCATTAACATGTAACTCCCAAAGAGTACCGGGGGCTCCAAAGCCCATAATAAGGATGAGAGGGTCACCTTCACCTTTTTCTTCATAATGCATTTTGATTCCATTTGTTTCAACAAAGGGCATGATTTTTCTCCTTAATTTTAGTTTTCAGAAAGCTTTAGGAAAGGATGTTTGGGTTAACCAAGCTCTAAAAACAATAGCATTATAACTCTAATTCCTGAACCTCAAAAACAAAATATTTAGATTCCAATTTATTCTATAGTAGAATAATGATTTCGAATTTAGTATTTTCAATAATACCTGCATACTATATTGTTATAGCAGAATTAATTAAGGGGTTGACATGATCACAAAGAGAATTTCTACGAAAGCTATTTTAACTAGACTCAGATCTAAAATTTCTAACCGACAACCAATTATGATATCAAGTGCTGGAAGTGGACTTGTAGCAAAACTTTTAGAAGAAGCAGGTGCAGATTGTATAAACACATTTTCAGGTGCTCGTTTAAGGGCAAATGGTATGGGAACCATGTCAATGATGTGGCCAATTCTTGATTCTAACCAACAGACTTTAGATTATACTAGAGAAGATATTATGCCTGCAATGGCCGGCAAAGCTTTTGTTTGTGCATGCCTAAACTCTAATGACCCTCTCAAAGATATGAGAATGGTTCTTGAAGATTGTAAGCGCATGGGAGTCAATTCAGTTTCAAATATTGGTCCATCAATAAGCTATGTTGATAAGGACAGTGAGATTTTTAGGGTTTTAAACAGTTCTGGAATTACACTTCAGAATGAGATAGATATGCTAATTCTTGCGAAGGAAATGAATATGGTTACTATTGGACTTGCTTTTTCTGAAGAAGATTCAATTGAGCTTGTACAACAAGCTCAACCACATATTTTTTGTTATCATGCTGGGACAACAAAAGGTGGTAGGACTGGTTATGATAAAGGAATGACTATTGATGAAACAGCTGAAGAAACAGAGACAGTCTTCCAAAAAGTTAAAGAAATTAATTCAGACATTATTTTAGTTGGACATGGTGCAGCAATGGAGAATCCACCTGATGCCAAGTTTATGCTTGACAATACTTCAAGCCATGGTTTTTGGACTGGTTCATCAACTGAACGACTTCCTATAGAAAGAGCTGTAACTGAAGTGGCTGAAGAATTTGCTAATCTGGAATTTTCAGAGAGTTGAAGGAGGAAGAGATTATGTCAAAGGTTATAGCAATTCTTGCGACAATGGATACTAAAGGTGCTGAATCGGATTTTATTAGACAGGAAATTGAAAGTCTAGGGGGACATGCTATACTTATTGACGTAGGTGTAATTGGTAAAGTTACTGTGCCCATAGATATTTCTAACCATGAGGTAGCCAATGAAGGTGGTGGATCTATGGATGAAATTCTTAAAAATCCAAGTCGCCAAGATGCAACCCCTTTTTTAATTAAAGGTTCTATAAAAATAATAAATGAAAAATTACTTAAAGGAGAAATAGATGGGCTCATTGCTTTAGGAGGAAGTCAAGGTACAACTCTTTGCGCTCAAGTGATGCAGTCTCTTCCCTATGGTTTTCCTAAGGTTATGTTATCAACAGTTGCATCAGGAGATACGGCTCCTTTTGTAGATATCAAAGATATAACGATGATGTTTTCTGTTAGCGATATTCTTGGTTTAAATGATTTTTCCAGGAAGATTTTGGCTAATGTAGCGGGTGCGGCATATGGAATGGCATTAGCAGGTGCTAATCTTGAAAAAACTAAATCAGATAAGCCTCTCATAGGTATGTCTAATCTTGGAGTTTTAACAAAAGGGTGTATGATTGCTATTGAACGTTTCCATGAAAAAGGATATGAGGTTGTAGTGTTTCATGCGATTGGTGCTGGTGGTAGAGCAATGGAACAAATGATGAAAGAAGGATTGATAGGTGGAGTTTTCGATTATGCTATGGGAGAAATAGCAGATGAAGTGTATGGAGTCCTAAGGGCGGGTGGGCCTGAACGTCTTACTGTCGCTGGCAAACTTGGCATTCCACAAGTGTTGTGTCCAGGTGGGGCTGAACATCTTGGTATCCTTGTCCCGCCCAATGAAGTTCCTAATGAGTGGAAAAATCATAATTATGTTTTTCATAGCCCTGTTGTTTTTGTACCAAGGTTGGTAGGTGATGAGATTATAGCCGTTGCGAATGATATACTTACACGCCTTAAACACACAAAGGGGAATGCTATCTTGATGTTACCAACTGATGGTACTGGAACATACGGTCGTCCAGGAGGTGTTTTGCGAGACACTGATAGTGATGCAATTTTCTTTGATACTATACGTTCAGGATTACCTGATGCTATTGAATTAGTAGAAAGACATACTCATGCAGAAGACCCAGAATTTGTTCGTGAATGCGTAGATCGTTTGATTGGTCTAATTGAAGGAGAATAGATCTGATAGAAATATTTAATCATTTCGGAGAGTTATTAGATAGTGATTATTATGATAACGGTGAGTCTGTAGCAATTTTTTCTCATGGTGTAACTTCAAATCATCGTAGACCGTATTTAAATATTCTAAATGATGCACTTGTTGCTGAAGGTATCTCAACTCTAAGTTTTACCTTCTCTGGCAATGGGGAATCCGATGGAAAATTTTCTGACTCTACAATTTCTAAAGAAGTTAATGATTTGAGTGCGGTCCTTGATTTCGTAGAAAATAGACCATCAATTTTTATTGGTCATAGTATGGGTGCTGCAGTAGGTCTGAAATTGGCTTCAACTGATCAACGATTAAAAGCTTTAGTTTCTCTTGCGGGTATGATAAACGTAAAAGATTTTTTTGATAAACAGTTTGGCAATTTATCTATTGGTGATTTGATGTTGGGTAGAGAAGGATGTCCACTGTCACAACAATTGCTTGAAGATGCAAAAGAGATAGAGACATTAACTAATCTAGGAAGCAAAATAAATATCCCATTACTTTTTGTTCACGGAGATAAAGATGAATTAGTTCCAATTCAAGATTCTATTGATATGGAACAAGCTTCTTATGGAAAAACTCATCTAGTGACAATTTCTGATTGTGACCATAAATTTGAAGGACATTACGATAAATTAGTTGAAGCTGTTGTACCATGGGTTATTAAAAATTTTTGTTAAATATTCTTACTTAGAAATTTTGGAGATTTATTCATGAAAAGTTTGTGGATTGACTCAGAGGCAAAAGCCTTTTCAGGTAGTGACCTTGATATGCGGGTTTATACCTCAAGACTGTTAGGATCTAATGAAAATTTAGTTATGCATGGTGGTGGAAATACATCTGTAAAAAGTATAACACAAGATTTTTTTGGCAACGAAGTAGAAGTGCTTTTAGTTAAAGGTAGTGGTTGGGATCTAAAGACAATTGAAAAACCAGGCTTTCCCGCATTACGTTTAGCCGAAACTCAAAGGTTAGCAACATTAGATACCCTAACCGATACTGACATGGCTAGTCAATTAAGATTCAATATGTTAGACCAAACTTCTCCAGCACCTTCTGTAGAAGCTATCCTTCATGCTATTATTCCTTCAAAATTTGTAGATCATACCCATGCTGATGCAGTCCTTGTTCTTTCTAATAACCCAAAAGGTGAAAATATTATAGCTGAAGTTTTTTCTGACTGTTTGATTTTACCGTATGTAATGCCTGGATTCATACTATCAAAGCAAGTAAATGAGGCAATTAAGGATATTGATATCAATCAATTCAAAGGAATTATACTACATCATCATGGCGTTTTTACTTTTAGTGAAGATCCAAAGGAATCGTACGAAAACATGATTGAATTAGTTAATAGAGCAGAAGATTATATCCTATCTAAAGGAGTGATAGATCATGGAGTATCGCAATCAAAAATCAATCTGGAAGATTTAGCAAGAATTCGAAATGCTGTATCTATTTCTCGAGGATCTCCTCAGTTAGCTATGCTTGATTGTTCTGATGATGCCCAAGGCTATGCGATGAGAGATGATGTTTCAAAAATTTCAACGCGTGGTCCTATTACACCAGACCATGTAATTAGGACAAAAAGGATTCCAGTTATTCTAGAAAAAAAACCTAAAGATTCTATACCTGAAATTGGAATTTATGAGCAAGAATACAGAGACTATTTCAAAAGAAATAAACAAGA
>PAYY01000030.1 GCA_002715465.1 Fidelibacterota bacterium
GATTCGAACCTGGAACCTACGCATTATGAGTGCGGTGCTCTAACCGTTGAGCTATGGGCCCAATTAGGTTAGTAATTTATAACGACAACCCTTCTTTGTGAAGGGTTTGTCGTATATACTTGAAAATAGTTCCCTGTATTGTTAGCTTGTACTCTTATGGACTCTTGGATACATAGATTCACAGAATGTGCATACGGAATGTGTGCATACGCTGATAGGGGGGGGCGAGTCTCCCCATAGGGTCGTTATATACCTTATTACTCCCAGTACACTTTTTTTGGCTTCATAAGGAGATGATTAGATGAAAATGATACTTACTATAACACTATTTATTTCAGTCCTCATATCTCAGGATGTTTTAACTACCAATGCTAACAAAGAATATGAAGGGCTCTTAACTGAAGAAGATGAAAATTATATTTGGTTTAAAGCTAAAGGTAAGAAAGTCGCACAAAAAATGGGTAAATGGACTATTCTTCAAATAAAGAAAAAAGATGGTTCTCTATTAGATTTTTCTAATATTACAGAAATGCCCTTAGAATTGATGCCAAAAAACCTAAGAGAAAAGACTTTAGAAACAAGAAGAATAAAAAGAGAAAAGGAAAGAGCTAAAAAAATAAAAGAGCAGTGCGACTCTAATAGACTATTACAAATAATGGTGATTCCGATTAAAGACGATTATTATGCATTAACTGAAGAAATTGAGACATCGTTAGACTCTCTATGTTATCAAGTACAAGATAATATTAAAGGTTTAGCTTTTTTAGATGAGAAGAAAATAAGTACGAATAATATTAATGATTTTCATCTTGCTTCTATTGGTCAAGCATTAGAATTAAATCTTATTTATTATGGATATACATATAAAGTTGAAGAACCATTTAATTATTCTGCGACTGGTACAGCTACGGCTCCTTATGTACCATTTGTGCGTAATAATCAAACAGTTTGGGAGGATATGATTGATGCGATTATTCTTACTGGGGTCTCAATGAGTGAGTCAGAAAAAAGAAGTCAAGCTAAAGCTCAGTCTGGAACATATTTAGGTTTTACTCTATTCCAAATAGATATTAGTACAGGTGAGAAAAAAATATTAATTAATAATTCACGCTTTAGGAAACTTTAATCAACATCACTCTTCTCAACCTAATTCGGATACCCAACCCTTAATCGGATGGGGGTACATTGATGTATATAAGTCGTACACACATTGTTGAATAATTTTTGAAAATGAAAAAGCATATACCACTATTGATACTCACCCTGTTTCCATTGTTATTAGTTGGACAAACTTGTGTTTCTGGGGATTGCGTTAACGGTCAAGGGATATATACATATAGTAATGGAGCTAAGTATATAGGTGAGTACAAAAATGGTTTAGAAAACGGTCAAGGGACATACAATTATGCTGATGGTAGGAAGTATGTAGGTGAGTTCAAGCTTAATCAATACCACGGTCAAGGGACATTCACCTACCCTGATGGTGGAAGTTATGTAGGTGAGTTCAAGGTTAATCAATACCACGGTCAAGGGACATATACATATAGTAATGGAGCTAAGTATATAGGTGAGTACAAATATGGTAGGAGACACGGTCTGGGGACAGTTAACAATGTTGATGGTAGTAAGTATGTAGGTGAGTTCAATAATGGTGCAATCAATGGTAAAGGTGTGTTCTTTAAGGTCAGTGGTGAAACTGAATCAGGTATTTTTAATTATGACAATTTCCAAACACCTTGGACTATTGAAGCAGTATCACGATTCCTGAAGAATAAATATCCTCAGTTCACAGGTTTTGATTACCAAGCTCCGAATCCAGTTGTAACTAAACCCCGATACTCAGTTCCAACGCCAAAACCAACTCCAGTTGTTGTAACTACAACTCCAAAACCAACCCCTGGTGTTGGAACCGTCAAATCTTCAGGAGCTTCCATCTCTGGATTTATCGCTGTCCTTGAATTTGAAGGGAATAACATTTCATCAGGTGAGGTTAGAGCATTAACAGATAGATTGAGAACTGAGCTTGTAGGTACTGGTGAGCTTACCATTATTGAGAGAGGTAAGATGGAAGAAGTCCTACAAGAGCAATCTTTACAGCAGACAGGATGTATTTCTTCAGAGTGTGCGGTTGAAGTGGGGAAGTTACTTGGCGTTGAACAAATTGTTTCAGGTAACATCAGCAAGGTAGGGAATTACTTCTCAGTTACCGCAAGAGTAGTGAGTGTTACTACAGGGGAAATAGTAAGAAGCACCATCTATGACCATTCAGGAGATATAGGCGGTCTCTTAACTCAGGGGATGAGGAAAGTGGCTGAGGAATTGGGGAAGTGAAGAAGCTTTATATTATACATATTGATTAGAAATTTTAAATAAACTAAAGGAGACTATTAAATAATGAAAAACTTATTGGTCATATTGTTTTTTACTGGTGCGGTTTATTCCCAGTGTAATAAGGATAACTGGAAAGAATATTATGCTAATGGTCGTGATATGAGTGATTGTGACCTTAGAGGTGCAAACCTTAGAGGAGCAGAACTTGAAGGTGCTGACCTTAGAGGCGCAATCCTTTATGGCGCTGACCTTGAAGGAGCAAACCACTACCAAGTGGAGCTACTTTTTATTTAGATCTCAATATTCCTAGATTGCTTCATCACAAATCAGAATTAGGTGAGTTCTTTTTATCTAGTGATGCCATAGGGCATACTTATACCCGGGTGAAAAGTATGTCCCACATTGTTAATCAAATTCCATCTAAAGAAATCAACTCATTTTTCTCTAATTGCCGTACGATTGGTGGATACATTATCTTTCCATCAAAGCAAGTAGATAAGAAAATGACTATTAATGCATCTCGTGGTTTAAACCGAAGCATAGTAGATAGATTTGATCTGACTTTAGAGTGCATACGACGGTTTTATATCAACGAGGACAGTCCTTTATCTGACACATTTAAAAGATATTCTTCATTTTTCAGTCTTTTCCAGGATTTCAAAGGATATATAGATTTCTTTCTTCTGCAAGATTTGGTGGAAGAAAAGGACTTAGTAATTAAATTTTTTGTTCCCTTCAATGGTTTTGACCGACCACCATTACCTAGCAATGTCCAAGAGTATCAATCTTATAAAAAGCACTTAACTCATTTTGTAAAAGCAAGGAATCAAAGGATGGCTCAGGCGCACCCATATTGATATAAATTTTTTGGAAATTTTTGAGAAAAGGGAAAGATAGATTATGAAAAGATCTGTATTTGTATTATTCCTTATATTTTTGTTTTCTTGTTCGCAGGATAAAATTGTTCCTTTGTATACTTTATACGAGGTAGAAGGTAAACTATATCAGAAAAACAAAAAGACTCCGTACACAGGTTATGTTGATCCTCTTCCATTAGGTCATTCAGAAGACAGAACTGGGAAAGGCTATGTACACCTTGGACATCGTGCTGGTACTTGGGAAGTTTATAAGGATTATGTGCTAACACTTTCTACTATCTACATAAATGGTAAAATCAGAGAAAAAAGGACTTACAATGAGGAACTGTTTGATGAGTATGGTGGTTATAAGTTGTTATTTTGGACTAAATATTGGGACAATGGGGAATTCAAAGAGAGACATAGTTTTAGTCCTACCACAGGTGAACAAGATGGGCTCATTCAAAAAAATAAGGAAGGAGAATTTGACGGAATAAATTGGAATTTAGGTGAAAGAGATACACGTATTACCGCAATTTTTAATAATGGAAAGTATATATATGGTGAGACTTCTAAGAATGGAAAGATTATAAGTAGTTATCCTTAAAATTATATAAGTATAGACTCAGCTACTTCAATACTTTCCTTAAGCTTTTCAGATTCACGCTCCTTCATACGCTTCTTTGCCTCAGCCAATGGGTCATAATGTCCTAATCTTGTAGGAGGACAGGTCATTCCAAGAACCTTTGATAATCTTTCCTTTCTTGTAACCATATTAGGTGAAGCTTCCTTCTTTTTATAAGAGTCAGCTACAGGTTTAGGTTTGCTGTAAGAACTCACTACAGGTTTGGAGGGGGTACTTGTCTTCGGTTTTTCAATTGAGGTAAAGTGACTTATTCCTGAGTATATAATTAAGATGTAGAGGAAGCCAAGTGTCTTGTAACTCATAAATATTAAATGGAATGAGGGCAATTTTGTTCCAAGAAATAAAGATATGGTTGACTATGAATCAATAAACTTATAACTTTTGTTAGCATCAGGAGTTCTTGCGATAGCAAGACGGCAACCGAGCAGAGACGCTACGGTGCCTAGCCTGAAAGAATCAGGTATGATGTGCGGTAGAACCCGAAAAGAGTCTCATAGAGACCGCCTCCGGGCGGTTTTTCTTTTCTACCTCCTCCTGGTGTCTCTTAACAAAATGAAAGGAGACATTACAATGTCCAAAAAAAAGAAAAAAAAGGTTACGGAATCTGATCTACGAAGGTTGTTTCCTAACAGTAGGTTGCTTCCACCTGATGATCCCATTTATGATGAACCACCTGGTATTCTTTTTACCGGTGGTTGGTCTATCAAAAGAGATAATAATGAAGAGGAATCTTCAAAAAGAAAGGAGGAGAATAATGGGTAAAACTATAAAAAACATCTCTGCACCACCGGATGATCCTATGTTTACTGGAGCAACCATAGTTTCTGGTATCATTCGTCCGGTCTTATCAAAAAAAGAAAGAAAGGTGAAACCAAAAAAGAAGGTGACAGGAGATAAAAAGTAGAAATCATACGAAGGATAGGCTGGGGTGTAACACCCCAGCTTTTCCCGAATTATAATCCAAGCAGTTCAGAATTCAATCCAAGCTGTGCGTATAGTGCTTTATTATGCCTTATGGCCTTTATTATATAAATGGAGAAAAGTGAGATCAGTTTCTTGGTCTAAATTCAGTAAGCATTATTATTTTTTTTTACATTTTTACTGGCATAGAGATTGACGACAAAAGTTGTAGATATATAAAAAAAACCTGTTTTCACTTGACACCAAAAATATCTTTTTGTATACTGGTTCAACAACTCGCGGGGCATTTCACCTTGATCCTCAATCCGGTGGAATCCTATGTTGTAACACAATGAATCGGATTATTTGCCTATGGCAAAAAATTCAAATAACCGAACAGGCGGTTGTCGTGTTCCCCGACCACGATCTAAAACGGGACCTAACAGGCTAGGTAAAAGATGAGGTAAAAATTGGGCTCCACCCAAACACTATTGGTTCGTCCAATTTAAAAACTGGTGGATATCCGCCGGGAGCGCTTGGGCCCGATAGCCGTTCGGTTATTCTTAAGAATGGATTTCGTTATGTATCAGGACAGGGGACTGGTGGCATGGAATACAAGGATAACCCTGGAGAATCAGTAAGAGATAGCGGTGCTCACCCTCCTTTTCGCTTCATCGATGGTCTTATCGAAATCCCTTTCCATGGACTTACTGACCGAGCGTTCTTAGATAATATCGTAGCTGATGATGACGCCCTTACAGAATTTCGCAAGTTTTACGCCCATAAACCTGTACCGGTTGACTGGAAATGCACTTGGACGGTTCCCAATGCCTTGGATCGCTTAATCGAAATTCAGAAGAGTAGTGTGGATTACGCATATAAACACCGGTTGCTTTTAAACTTGGTCCAACATCCTTACAGTCACTACCTACATGATCCGGAGCACCGACATCTTTGTGAACTAATTGATCATATCCAATCCAAGGAAGATCCTATTTGGGTTGGGACGCTTAGAGGTGTGATTCGTGAGATAATTGAGTCCTAAAATACAGAACAACATCATTTCACTCTTAATCCGTTGTTTTCTTTGTACATTGTTTAGGTCATTTAATTAAGTCCTACAACTTAGAATAGACTAAAAGGAAAAAAATTGAATAATGTATTAGCACCTAAAGTTGTTCTTAATGAAGCAAATTTCATTGGAGAGGGCATCCTTTGGCACTCAGATTATGAATGTTTGTATTGGACAGATATACCAAATTGTAAAATTTTTAAATATACGCCTTCTACTAGGACTACTTCATTTTGGGAAACTGACTCAAGTGTTGGAGGTTTTACTATTCATGAAGATGGTAGACTTTTATTATTTATGGATGAAGGAGCAATAAAACTGTGGATGGATGGTAAATATGAAACTGTAATTGAATCCATAGAAGGTATGGAAGGGAATAGATTTAATGATGTAATCGCTGATCCAAATGGACGAGTTTTCTGTGGTGTTATGTCTACGAGCAAAAGTCAAGGCTGGGTTTATCGCTTAGATACCAATAAATCCTTACGAAAAGTCATATATAATACAGGTACTGCAAATGGAATGGGTTTTAGTAATAATGAAGAGAAATTATTCTTTTCTGATTCTAAAAAAAGCAATGTAAGTATCTTTGACTATGAAAAGGAAAATGGTGAGCTCTCAAATAAAAAGATTATCTTCCAAACCCTTAGATCAGAATATGGGAGCCCAGATGGTTTATGTTTGGATAATAATGATAATCTTTGGATTGGTCTTTGGGATGGTTCAGCAATAATTCAAATAGACCAAAAGGGAGATTTAATTAAAAAAATAAAATTGCCCGCAAAAAAAATAACAACACTATGTTTTGGTGGAAGGGAGTTAAATGAGATATATATAAATTCAGCTGGTGCTGACAACCTCGATCTAAATGGAAAGTTAGCTGGTGCTTTATTTCATATAAATATTGGGATACGAGGTAAAAAAGAATATAGATCTCGTTTTGAGTAATAGAATTTCTATGAACACTATAAGGATGACACTGTTTCTGGTTAACTCTGAATAGGAGCTGGCTAATCACTATATATTTGGTTTCGGTTACATGCAAGCTATGATTCAAGCGGTTAATTCTAAATTTTGAAAAAGGATGGATGTAACTTCTGATCATCTAAGAAAATTATTTTTTGGCAAAAAACTCGGTTATATTTGACCTTGATTGATTTAATGAAAGTGAAATAACTTATTAAAATGAACAGTTTACAAAATCGGATTATTCGTGCTGCCATGCTAGATGTTAATTTGTATGAAGAAGTTGAGGCTGATAAAAAGACAATGGTACAAGCCATGACTGTTGTTGCCCTTTCTAGTGTAGCAGCTGGAGTGGGATTTGTTGAACAAGGAGGACTCAATGGGATTTTATCGGGCACTATAGCATCCCTCTTTGGGTGGTATGTTTGGGCGTATCTTACTTACTTTATTGGCACGAAATTCCTACCAGAGCCACAAACCAAGGCTGACCATGGAGAGTTGCTACGTACTATTGGTTTTTCTAGCTCTCCCGGATTAATTCGAGTATTAGGCATTATTCCAGGGCTAAGAGAAATGGTATTTATTACGGCCTCAATATGGATGTTAGTTGCAATGGTGATTGCAGTTAGACAAGCCCTTGATTATACTAGTACATTGCGAGCTATAGGAGTTTGTATAATAGGTTGGGTCACTCAAATAATAATTTTTACGCTATTATTGTCTATTTTTGGGAATGGTCAAGTTCCCTCATAGAGTTGTTGTATTTACTGCCTTATTTTACAGATTCTAAGTCAATACTAATTCGGCACTTTTTAACTTGAAATGGATAAAATAGGAAAACTCATGAAACAAAATATTTTGATAACCTTGATGTTTTTCATAACTACATTTTCTTTCTCCCAAGTAAAAAACCTTTCCTTTATTGCTAGAGAAGGTACATGGATAAGTGTGGATGTTTCTCCTGATGGAAAAACTGTTGCCTTTGATTTATTAGGTCATATCTATCTCATGTCAAGTCAAGGAGGAAAAGCAAAGCCAATCACTCAGGGTACTTCATGGAATATGTTTCCCCGTTTCAGTCCAGATGGTAAAAAGATTCTTTTGACCTCAGATCGTAATGGTAGCGATGATTTATGGATATATACTTTAGATGATAAAAAAATGGAAAATATATCTAATATGGAATTGCCAGTGCATCAGGGAACTTGGTCACAAGATGGTCGACATATTTTTGGAACAGCTTTGAATTTGAAAGTTCGTCATCCAGTATTCATGTTTAATATGTATGGAGATAAACAGGAGATTATACCACCAGGAACTCGGGCACCTGTTGTCCATTTTGAAATGCATCCTTCTAATGGTCTAATCTACTTTGAACATGGAGATGGTAGTCTTTATAAAAGTGGTGATCGGATAAAAACATACCATGCCCAAACTGGAAAGGTGGAAGTTTATATTGATAGGCCAGGTGGAGCTACTAATCCATCTATATCTCCAAGTGGGAAAAAACTGGCTTATATACATCGTGATGATCGTCAAACTGTTTTAGTCATTCATGATTTACAGACAAGAGAAGAAAAAATAGTTAGTCGAAAACTAGATTTTGATCGTCAAGATAGTGGTAGCTTCTATGGATCATATCCAAATATGAGTTGGCATCCCAATGACCGTGAAATTTTTCTTTCATATAATGGAGAGATTCATGCTATTGATATTCATTCAGGTGGAGACCGGAAGATTAAATTTGAAGCACGAGTAGATCGTGAAATTAAGGAGACTATCCGTTACAAATTGGACATACCTCAGAATACAGCTGTAACTCGATCTCATCGTTGGTCACAGCCAACACCTTCAGGGATTCTATTTGAAGCATTAGGAGATTTATACTTAAAAAATGGTTCGGAGTTTTTTAATCTAACTGAATCTAAAGATCATGAGACCAATCCAGTCTATGATTCTAAATCAAAATTAATCTATTATGCCTCATGGAATGATAAAGACATGGGGAGCGTTTATCAAATGGACTTGAAAGGTAAGAAAAGGAAAAAAATAAGTTCGATAAAAAGTCAGTATGGTTCAATTGCTGTTTCAAATCAAGGGAATGTGGCTTTTGTTCGTGGAGGAGGCTCTTTAATTGATGGAAATCATTTAGAAAATCAGACAGACTATATCCTTGTATTGATGGGAACTGAAAAAAAAGAGACAATTTTGACTGAAATAGAATGGAGTGGAAATCGCTATTCTAAGCGTCCTCCAACAGTTTTCTTCGGAAAAGATGATCGTATCTACTTTTCAGAATATGTGGATGATGCATTAACGATTAAATCCATTAATATGGATGGTCTTGATGAGAAAAAGATTTTCAAGTTTCCAAATGCTACGCGTGCAGTGATATCACCAGATATGCGGTGGATTGCATTTAGAGAATATCACCGGAGTTTTATAACTCCTTTCGATTATATTGGTAAAGTTGCAACTATTAGTGCTGCTGATGGAGTTGGATTTACACAAAGAGTAGATAGGAATGAAGACGGTGATTTCATGGAATGGTCAAAGGATAGTCAAACCTTGTATTGGACTCGAGGTAAATACCACATTAGTAAGAAATTACAATCTATCCTTGACCAAAAGAATCAGGCAATAAAAACAGATATTTCATTTGATTACAACATTAACCGACCAAGCAGTACAATTGCTCTAAAAAATGTTCGAGTCTTAACTATGAATAAAAACAAGGAAATTCTCGAAAATGTAACGATACTCATTACAACTGATGAGATTGTAGCTATAGGAAATAATATCAATATTCCCAAAGATGCTAAGATTTTTGAGCTTGATGGAAGAACAGTCATGCCTGGAATCTTTGATGCGCATGGTCATTATGGCAGTCCTATTTCGACTCTCAACGTTATTGAGCAAAACCTTTATGGATTGCAAGCAAATTTAGCCTATGGTGTTACAACTATGTATGATGTTTATGGTACCACCCAGAAGGATTTTTGGGTTTCAGACATGCTTCAGCGTGGAGATATTGTTGGACCAAGGCTCTATTCTGTAGGGGATCCAATTTTTGTTACCAAGTATAGGACTAAAATGCATCGTCCAATTAAAGACCTTGAAGATGCTCTAGAACATGTTCAGTTCAACAAAGATCATGGTGCTTTTGCAGTGAAGGATTATTCGAATCATACACGTTCAGGAAGGCAACATCTAATAGAGGCCAGTCGTCAACTTGGCATTAACATAATCAGTGAATCTTTTGCAAACCCCCAAATGAATCTAACGCAGATTGTTGATGGTTTTACGGGGTTAGAGCATACCTTGGGTGTCGAGCCTCTTTATGAGGATGTGATTAAACTTTTAACTAATACTAAAATTGGTATTACGCCAACGTTAGTAGTGGTATATAATGGACCTTCAGGAGAAACTTATTTTCATCAGACAGAAAGGTTATGGGAAGATGAAAAATTATTAAATTTTTTCCGGAAGGATGAACTAATTAGGCTTCGTCGCCCTGGTTTTTTCTGGTACGATGATCACTATACAATCCAAATGGGAGAAACATTGAAAAAACTTTATGACCGTGGAGTCCAAATGCATATGGGTGCACATGGTCAAATGATGGGAATCGGTGCACACTGGGAAATGGAATTATTTACCCATGGAGGGTTTTCAAATTATGATGCAATTGAAATTGCTACCATTAATGGATTCAGGCATCACGGCCTAGATCATAGGCTTGGTTCTATTGAGGTTGGCAAACTGGCTGATATGGTTATTATGAGAAAAAATCCAATTGAAAATATACGAAATAGCAGATCAATTGAGTATGTTGTAAAGAATGGTGTTATTTATAGTGGTAAGAATGCTTCTCAAGTCTATCCATCAAAAACCTTGGTTCAGAAGCTTTATTTTAAGGAAAGTGAATAACAAGATTTAGTTTCAAATTTTTTATCAAATAAAACTTTGATAAAAAATTAATTATTTTATGACTCTCTATTTAATTTGAGAGTTTATGTAGTAATCTGACCATCCTTTTGCAATTCTTTTAAACATTTGTTGAATACTTTTTTAGCTGGTTTCGGATCTATTTCCAGCGCATCTAATAATTTTTTTGAACACCTAAATTTCACATCTAGTTTTTTTCCGTCTTGAAAATCTACAACCTTATATTTTTTTTGATCGTGAATTAATGAGTCACCAGTACCAAACTTTCCATCTGAATGTTTTTTCTCAAGATGAAGGATCTCATAAATAAAAAAATCGTATTTTTTCCCATTGGTTATGGTTTCTCTTTTTTTCAGATGAATATTGTCATTATACATCGAAATTTCTCCAAATTTATCTAAGAGATTATCTAATTAACCTACTCATAAGTGATGAAATGTACACTTTAACATATATAAATTATATAAAAGAAAAAAGAAGAGGTAAAAGAAAAAAGAAAGGGCTAGTTTTTTTGTAAGGATGACTTAATTCACATTTACTAAATTTAATTGAAATAAATTAACTCTATTTTAATCTTTTTTTATACTGTTTCATTATCAATGGAGATAGGCTTTGAAAAAATATTATGTATATGTTATTGAGTTAGATAACAAAGTCGTGACATATAGAAAATTTCAAAAGAAAAACCCTAACTATTGTGCTGGGAATCAATGTTTTTATGTGGGGCAATCATCCAGAGAACCATCCTTAAGATTTGAACAGCACAAAGAAGGTTATAAATCAAATAAATACGCTAGAGAATTTGGTGTGCGATTAAGACCAGAATTTTATGATAAATATAATCCAATCCCTACAAGGAAAGATGCTGAAGAAATTGAAGAAATGATAGCTAAACATTTAAGACATAAGGGAATTGGAGTGTGGTTCAATTGAATAATAGGTTTTCTTGTCAATCGTTTGGTCAAGTTTTAATATTGTATGTGTTGCAGGGCAAAAATCTAAAAAAATCATTAAGGGATGCAAATGAGTAATAAGCAGATTGTTTATTTTTCTTCAATTTTATGTTCATACTTATTTATGACAAATTGTGAAACTACTAAGTTAATCAGAAATTCACATTATATTACAAATCAAGCTCCTCTTTCAGTCAGACCTTACACTGAGCTTCCATTAGGAGTAATTGAACCTGAAGGTTGGTTGAAAAACCAATTAGAGGTTATGGCTTCTGGCATGACTGGGCATCTTGATAGTATTTATGAAAAAGTAATTGGCTCTAGAAATGGTTGGCTTGGAGGTGATGGTGATGGGTGGGAGAGAGGTCCATATTGGTTAGATGGCCTTCTACCTTTAGCTTATATATTAAATAATCAAGAATTAATTGAGAAGACTAGACCTTGGATAGAATGGAGTCTCAATAATCAAACTGAAGAAGGTTACTTTGGACCCGTACCATTTGAAAAAGAGCCTGAGGAAGAATTAGGATTGCAAAAGACTAGAAGACGAGATTGGTGGCCTAAGATGGTAATGCTTAAGGTTCTCCAGCAGCATTATATGGCAACAAACGATGAAAGAGTCGTTGAATTAATGACTAGATATTTTAAATATCAATTAAATGAATTGCCTAAAACTCCATTAGATCATTGGTCATATTGGGGTAATAGAAGAGGAGGTGACAACCTTCTTATGGTTTACTGGTTATATAATATTACTAAGGATGATTTTTTGTTAGAACTTGCTGAGATATTATATAAGCAAACACATCCATGGACAGATCATTTTGAAAAAGGGTCACTTATAGATCAAAATAGTTTTCATTGTGTAAATCTTGCACAGGGAATTAAGCAACCGATCATCTATTCTCAACAAAATTCAGAAAGAAACTATTTACATGCGGTAAAAAAAGCGTTTAATGATATAAAAAAATATCATGGGCAACCACAAGGTATGTATGGTGCAGATGAGCACCTACATGGGAATGACCCTACAAAGGGTATAGAATTTTGTTCAGTGGCAGAATTAATGTACTCTTTAGAAAATATGGTTGCAATCACAGGAGACGTTCAATTTGCTGACCATTTAGAACGTGTTGCATTTAATGCACTTCCTACTCAAGCAAGTGATGACTTTAATACAAGACAATATTTTCAAACCGCAAATCAAGTTATGATTACCAGAAGTAATCGAAATTTTGAATGGAATCATGGTCATAAAGCTAGTGATTTAGTATATGGAGTATTAACAGGATATCCTTGTTGTACATCTAATATGCATCAGGCATGGCCTAAATTCACTCAAAATTTATGGTATGCTACGCCAGATAATGGATTGGCAGCAATGATATATGCTCCTAGTTCTGTTAAAGCAAAAGTAAATAATGGTATCGAAGTTATGTTTAAAGAGAAAACTAATTATCCATTTGATGATACTATTATTTTCCAATTTGAATCAGAAAAAAATGTAACATTTCCATTACATCTAAGAATTCCTAGTTGGTGTGATAGTGCGACAATTAATATCAACGGTAAACAATTTTCGTTTGATACCAGTAACAATATTGTAATTATTAATCGGGAATGGGAATCGAGTGACATTGTTGAATTAAAGCTTCCAATGAAAGTAGCTACTACCAGATGGCATGAAAACTCTATAGCCGTTGAAAGAGGACCTTTAGTCTACGCCTTAAAAATAGAAGAAGATTGGAAAAAAGTTTTTAATAATAAGGATCCAGAAGTATATGGTTCATATTATTACGAAGTTTTTCCTAAATCAGAATGGAATTTTGGGTTACTATATAATTATGATACAAAGGGGTTAAAAAACTTTAAAATTATAAAGAAAGATTATAATAAGGATGAACCATGGAATATTCAAAATGCTCCTATTGAAATTAAAGTTTCAGCAAAGAAAATCGTTGAATGGACTTTATATAATAAAACTGCTGGCCCATTACCATATAGTCATCCATTTTTAGAAGTAAATTATCCAAGTGAAGAACCTGAAGAAATGATTACACTGATACCATATGGATGCACTACCTTAAGAATAGCTGAATTTCCATTGGTCCAATAACCGAGTTTATAGTTTATTATATGAAAGCGTTGTTTGGTAAGCTCCAAACAATTCTCCAAGGTAGAATGTCATGGTTAAGCTACCAAAAAACAAACGTCCAGCGTCATTGTTTTTTAAATGATAACTATACGTTAGGTTAGTCAAGGACAACACAGTTAAAAAACCGAATAGGCCGTCCCAAGTTCGTCCGGCATAAATGCGACCAGCTCCAGGTAATATAGATGAAAGTCCAGATGCAAAAATTGCTGATTTTCTGCCTTGAGATTTGATTAATAGCTTCTTAGGAACATGGTTTAAGATTCTTCCATCAATATGAAAAAAAGGTTGGTTTAATCGGATATGATAACCATGTGCAAAAGGATTACACCTTATTAAGCGATCAGCTGTAATTGCAAAGCCTGGGATTAAGCCGAAACGTGCAATTGCTAATGCACTATAGTTGCTACAACTAGGGAAGAATTGACAATTAAATGACTGATCAGAATAACTAATATTTTGCCAAAGTGAGATTGGTATTATTACCATTTTTTTTAATATAGAAATATTTGAGAAGTTTAATAAGGAGTCAGCGTAAGATCTTTTTTGTGAAAAAAGGTTCAGACTTGCTAGGACAACAAAAAACAATATAATCTTAATAGTTTTCATCCTTAAAAATTACACTTGATATAAAGCAGATTTCCACAGATATTCAAAGATGATGAGAACATCCCTTCGATCATTCTTTTTCCCTATACTTTTCTTATCTCTAATCCAAACTAACTTAATGGCTGACAGCGAGATAACAATTCTTTATACTAATAATACAAATGGTGCTTTGGAAAATTGCCTTTGTCCGGGTAAAGCTTACGGATCTTTGGAAAAACGTGTTCATTATATTCGTGATTGGTATAGGAAAAACCCTAATACAATTCTAGTTGATGCAGGGGATTTTCTTTCTCCTACTCAAAATGCTTTAAAAGATAGTATTGCATTTAGAGTTTATGAGATGATGCCATATGATGCTATTGGTTTAGGTGATCAGGAATTTTTTAAGGGAGCCACATTTATAAGTAATTTGATGGATGAATCAAGTTTACCATTTGTTTCTTCGAATATAGAAAAGCCAGAGTTAAAAAAAATAAATGAACAAATTATAATTCAACGAAATAATATCAAGTTTGGAATTTTATCCATTATCGATCCAGGGGTTTTCCTTTTTTATCCTAAACGTGTAAAAGATGAGGTCTTATTTTCTGATTTTAGAACCACTTTACAATCTAAAATAGATGCTTTAAAGGAAAAAAGTGATGTGTTAATACTTCTGTCTCATAGTGGTATTGATATTGATAGAGATATTGCTAAGAAGTTTTCAGGTATTGATATAATTATAGGAAGTCATACCCAAACGGTACTTGATAATCCAGAAAAGGTGGGTAAAACAATAATCGTTCAAAGTGGAAAAGATGGATACTATGTTGGTCATCTAAGACTGATCTTTGATAATAAAAAGCATTTAATTGGTCATGAGGGAGAGTTAGTTGCTATGGATTTTGATTTTCCTAATGATTCTACTGTTGTAAATATGATTATTAATTATAATAGGATAAATAAAACTAGGTCAGGGTCTGTAGTAGAAAGAATTGTTCCAGTTCCAAGACACTATATTGTCGCTTCATCTAAATCATGTATTTCTTGTCACTCTAGTGAATATGATCATTGGAATTCATCTCGACATGCTATATCATTAAATACATTAAAGGATGCTCATAAAGAAAAATCTCCTGATTGTCTTTCTTGTCATACTTCAGGTTTTGGTCGAGATGATGGATATTTAAACTATAATATAACAAGAGATCTAAGTAATGTAAACTGCACCGAGTGTCATTTTACGCCCGCTGGCCATTTTGATAAACCTGCATTATTTACTACAAAAGGTTTAACAGAAAAAAATTGTATTCGATGCCATGACAAACAAAATAGCCCTGATTTTTCTTTTAATGATTATATGGAAAAAAGTCGACATCCAATTCCTCAAATTCTTTCATCTGATGAAGTCAATTCAAAACCCGAACTTGAAGTAACAATAGTAGAAAGTTCTAAGAATGACATTTGGACTTCTTATACTGTCAAGATTGGTGATACGCTCTGGTCTATTTCAAAAGAATATTTAGGTAGTGGTTTTAGATGGGAAGAAATTTATAAAATAAACAGGGAATTTCTTTCAGATCCAGATATACTAATAGTAGGAAGTAATATAAAAATCCCAATAAACTAGGAATTTAATACTTGGAATTACTTTTTGAAAAATTGATTACGAATCCTGTGCTACTTTCGGTTGCTATTGTTTTAGCTATTCTAATTCTTTTCTCAATTATCAAAAAATTATTAAAGATTACACTTATCACCATATCTCTGTTAGCACTTTATCTTGGCTACCTTCTTTACACAGGAAAAGAAGTACCTAAAACCGCTGATGAACTTAAAGACTCTTTGCAAAAAAAATCCGGAGAAGTAAAAGAAGTTTTAGATAAGACAGTCGAAGAAATGAATCGATCATTAAAGGAAAAAACTTCCGAGATAATGGAAGATAAATTAGATAAGCTTTTTAATGATTCTTCAGGGGTTGATTTAAATGAATGATATTATATAATCAGGCGATGGCTGATCTCAGCCTTTGTGTTAGAATTTTTACAATTCCTTGCATTATTTCCATGCGGCTAGCCATTAGATCGTAAAAATCTTCACGATTGATTTGTAAAAGTATTGTATCATCGGTGGCTGTAACTGAAGCCGATCTAGGTTCTTGATCTAATAAAGCCATCTCTCCAATAAACTTACCTTTTGATAAGGTTGCAATTTTCTTTTCTCCCTTATGGATTTTTACAGTGCCATCAACAATTATAAACATAGAATCTCCAACATCACCTTCTTCAAAAATAATACTACCCTTTAAAAATTGTATTTCATCAGCAATTTGGGCAACATGTGAAACCTCTTCTCCGGATATATCACGAAAAAGATCAACACCTTTCAAAAAAATAGTTTTTTCTAAAGTTGAATACATTGATATATCTTGGAGTTTAAACTCTTTTAATGGAAAATCAGTTAATATTTTTAATGGCAAATCATTTTTTCCTAAAGTAGAAGAACATAACTCCTGTACTTCACGGCCTTTTGAGACCTTTTTCCAATTAATATCCCAAGCGTCATTAAGGTTATGGAATATATAATCAAGAGCGATCGCTGTTAACCAATCTTCTTGTGAATACAACCATTTTTTAACTACCTTTTTATTAGAAGTGATATTATCAACAAAATGAGCTCCCTTTTCAATTTTTTCTTTAATATCTAATTCATCAAAAAGAGGTATCACGATTTCACGTGTTTCATTAGAAAGCAGGTTGTCCAGTATTTCAAGGGCATTTGATCTAGCAGACAGGTCACCAGCTAATAAGGCATGTTGATATGTTTCTACAGGACTATCAGGGAGAGGCATCAATGATAATTTTAGAATTAATTCTTTTTTCTTCTTTATAAAATTAGAAAGATAGTCATTTATCAAAATAGCTTTATCATTACCAGTAAATAAATTTATTTTCCCTAAGGCTATATAAGTTTGTTTTGATATTTCATTTAATAATGATTTTACATCATTTAATATTGAATCAGGTAGAGGATCTTGACGTGCTAATTTAAATAAGCTTTCGATCGCTTCTTTTGCTAAATCACTGTCATTACTTTTTGCCAAGTTTATAATTGTTTTAAGATTTGAAAATTTTCTGTAATCGCGAACTGTTCGGATTGCTCCGATTAGAACATTTTTATCTGAATTTATATTTTCTAATACATCATTTATTCTTTTTGAAACATTAGCCTTATCAAAAGATCTGAGTGCTCTCCTAGATGCAGGATAAGTTAATGGATCATCCAGATTCATTATAAGTGGGGGAATGAGTATTTTATCAGATCGGGCACTTGCTAATTGTGCGGCCATTCTTCGAACATCAGGGGAATCATCATCTAGAAGAGTTACAAGACCTATATCTGGCAATATTCCTTGTATATGTCCAACGGAGTTTAGAGCTGCTAGTTGAGTATCATTATTTTGATCAAAAAGCATTTGTTTAATGGTGTCATTAGCCTGAACTGTCGCTTGATCTTCCATTAATATTAAACTTGCTGCTGCAGCTGCTTTGCGAGTATCATTTTTCCCATTTAACCAATGCATTAGTTTTGATGCTGAGTCTTTATCCTGGCGAATTCCAATACTGATCATTGCTCTTGCGGATAGTAGGTCATCTTTATGATCAATTAAAGGAGTAATAAGTTCATCAGAAATAATTTCTGGAGTTTTACTGGTCATAATCAGAATTTTACCCTTCATAATTGGAGAGCCATTATTGAAGAGATTAAGAATATCTTCTTTCCATGGCATAAGAGGAAGATCAGACATAGAATCAAGAGCAAACATTTTTTGATATTCATCGCCAGTTGAAAGAGTTTTTTTAATTGTTTCAACAATTTCAGGATCAGTCACATCAATTTCAAGTTCTTCAAAATCAAGACGTCGTTTTTCAATAGCTTTTCTTAATTCCATGACATAACCATTTTTTAGTTTGAAGTTTGCAAAGAACCAAATTGCTAGCATTATTATAGAAGGAATAGAAAGTAATCTTATATCATCAGTAAAATAAAATAACACCAAAATCAAAATCCCAGCAATTCCAGCTGCTGCATTTTTTATAGTACCGTCTATAAATGGTTTGGCTCTATTTTTTTCTTGAGGAGATACAGGCAACCAAAGTAACTGGCTGGATAAGTCATGGATTGTGAAACGAAAAACTTGATCACCTGTTTTAGCAATGATGCCAAACATGACAATGGGAAGAATGAAAATCATAGAACTTCCTACAAATAAGGCGACTGGTAATAGCATTAGTGCCCAAAGGATACCAAAACGAGATATTAATCTCCCAGATACAAAAAATTGCATAAAAATTGAAATTACTCCAATAAATCCATAAAGGGTTCCGAATAGACTAGCCATCTCAGTTTCAGTCAAATTATCACTAATAATAATTTTCATCTGATAATCAACTAATGCTCCTACAATTGCCGATAAGCCTATGGTTAAAGTCATTATTTTCAAATATGGTGATGATACTAGGCCAACTTTTTCACCGTCATTTTTTTTGTTTGTTGTTGTAGAAACAGCAGTTGATTCTTGAACATGCTTTGCTGAAAAAATAATTGCAATCAATGAAATGCCAATACAAATAGAAGTAGCCGGTAATAAAAAATTAGTACTAAACACATTTATTATTTCACTTAAAGAAAACCCAAGAATTGTATTGGAAATAGCGGCTCCACTAGCTATTAGACCAAAAAGCCTTTTAGCTTCTCGTGTTGTAAATGCCATGCTGGTATATAACCAAAACTGAATCATCATGATAGTGCCAAAAATTTCAAACCAAAGGTATAGAACCGGATAAATCCAATCCGAAAGTAAAAGTTGGATGACAATAAATGAAAGAGCACCAATCGTGTATGTCCCAACTATTTGAGGAAAAATCGGTATTTTTTTTGATATTTTTGTCATAAAAGCGACTGTTATACCAACGGTGAATGCCATCAGTATCATCATATGTGGTAGGTAGATGGGATCAAACCTACTTAAGAAGAAGGTGTCTCTAGCTGTTCTTCCAAATACAAAAGAACCCATTGCAAAAAAGAAAGAAATAAAAAAAGGTAGGACCTTCTTTCCTTCTCCAGTTCTGAGTTGAAATAGTTTATTTAGGAGATTCATTTTTTTTCTTTAGTTCTTTTTTTATTTCTTTTTTCCACCACACAAGTTCTTGATAATTAAGCCCCCGAATTTTATTAGAATTTTGTATTTCAGAGCTTTTGTTATGATAGTGTGGATAAATTAATTGGCAGAATTTTTTAGGTGAAAGATATTTGCATCCTGAGGAAACGGTATTTTTTTTGATTCCTTTGTCATTTGTAACAATAATTGTATTTTTCGCAAGATCAATATTATTTGAGATAATAGTATCTGCATCTTTCTTTTTCCCACTGAAAATAATAGTCATACCATTTTCATTCTTTGACCAATCAAAAGGTGGATTCCCATCAAAGACCAGAATTAATTTAATCTTTTTCTTGTCGTAATAGTTTGAACAATCGTTGATAAAACTCTTTAAACATAAGGTATAGTTTTGATCAAGAAGATTAAGGTAATAAGAAAATGAATGAATGGTGTTATGTGCATCAATCACATATCGCGTAAAATTTTTCACAATATGAAAATCCAAATAATGCAAATTAATATAAATATAATAATCAATCGGGACATCCAGCGAGTTTGGTTCCGGAAATAAGATGGTAAGTTATCGTCTAATTCGTCTAAATGATGTTGAGTTTTCCAACTTATGAGAAATTTTGTCCCGGTTGTTAATAGACCAAAAAGGAACAAAAAAAGACCGAATAATATTAAAGGATCCATTAGATTTTGTCGAACTCTTTTGAAGTTAATGTACTCATAGAAAAAGCATGAATACTACTTTTCATTAGATCCCCTAATGCATTGTATACTAATCTATGCCGGTCAATAAGTGGAAGACCGATAAAATCATCGGAAACAATTGTAGCAGAAAAATGTCCTCCGCCAGATGAATTACCTTGATGTCCAATATGCTTCCTAGAGTTATCATCAATTTCGAGATGAGTGATAGAAAGTTTCTCTTGCAAACATTTATGTATTTTCTCTATCATAAACAGATAAGTCTAATCTAGAAAAAAGAAGTTTCCAACTCGTCAAATAATGAAATAGTTGGTGACAGTAAAATTCTCTCTTATTTTATATTGTCGAACATTAGGATTTTAAACCAAAAACTATAGTAATAGTAAAAATGATTTTAAATTTGCACAATATCCAAATATCAATATGAGAAGAGGTACACATCAATATTTAGAAGATTCTCGCAATGAGAATGTAATGATTTATATTAATGGAGAAATAATTTCTAGACCAGAAGCCAAAATTTCAGTTTTTGATAGCGGATTCCTCTTAGGTGATGGTGTATGGGAAGGAATTAGACTTCATAATGGGAAAATGGTTTTTTTAGATAAACATTTAAATCGTTTATATAAAGGCGCTGAAGAGCTTGCTATAACAATTGGCAAAACCAAAGATGAGCTAAAAAATCTGTTGGATGAAACAATCCTAGCTAACAGTATGAACGATAATGTTCATATCAGATTAATAGTATCAAGAGGGTTAAAAAAAACACCTTATCAACATCCTAATGCAAATGTAGGAGGGGCAACTATTGTAATTATCCCTGAATATAAGATTGTTAATAAAGAAGTTTTAAAACATGGAATTAGACTAGGTACAGTTTCTATTCAAAGAGGAACAAAGTTTAATCAAAATCCTCAATTAAACACTCTTAGCAAATTGAATTGCATAGCAGCCTGTATAGAAGCTGACCAGCTTGGATTTGATGAAGGTTTGATGTTAGATATTAAAGGAAATGTCGCAACTTGTAACTCTACAAATTTCTTTATTGTAAAAGGGGAAGAGGTTTGGACTTCCACAGGCGAATATTGCTTGCCTGGAGTGACTAGGGATAACATCATTTCTTTATGTAGAGAAAATTCAATTGATATTTATGAGAAAGAATTCCTTGTAGAATCAGTTCATAATTCTGATGAAGCTTTTGTAACGGGAACATTTGCTGGTGTTATTCCAGTTATTGAAGTAGATGGTTATAAAATTTCTGGAGGTAAGAGAGGTAAAATAACTAATTGTCTTCAAAATCTTTATTCGGATCTAATCAGTACAGAGTGTGAAAATGAATAAAAGTGTGTTTCGCATAGCGATGTGGTCAGGTCCAAGGAATATTTCTACCTCATTAATGCGTTCATGGGAAAGTAGAGGTGATACTATAGTCACTGATGAGCCATTATATGGTTATTATCTTCTAAAAACTGGTGCAAATCATCCTATGAAAGAAGAGGTTATTCAATCTCAAGAAACGGACTGGCGTAAGGTTGCTAAATGGTTAAATGGTCCTGTGGAAAATGGAAAAGTCATTTGGTATCAAAAGCATATGGCCCAACATGTTCTTCCTGGAATGGATATCAACTGGATTTCTGGCTTTAATAATTGTTTTCTAATTCGGGAACCAAAAGAGGTTCTTGCTTCTTATTTCGCTAAGCGACAAATAGCGTCGCTAGATGAAGTTGGCTATCGTCAACAGGTAGAGCTTCTAGAATTTGAAAAAGTAAGAACTGATAATATTCCACCAGTACTGGATTGTAAAGATATTCTTGAAAATCCAGAAAAGTTAATTACTCTTCTTTGTCAACGATTGGGAATTACTTTTACAAAAAAAATGTTATCTTGGTCCAAAGGGCGTAGAATTACGGATGGCATTTGGGGCAAACACTGGTATGACCAAGTTGAAAAATCCACTCAGTTTTTACCTTATAGAAGAAAAAAAATCGAGCTACCTCAAGAGTTAAGAGAAGTTTATAAGGAAGCAAAAGAATATTATGACTTTTTGAAATTTTACTGTATTAAAAGTAAATGATATCTACGGGTTAAATAACTTAATTGAATTCCATCTATCAATCTAGGTAAAAAATAATTTAGATTAAGAGATTTTGTCTTTAAAAGTTACGGTTAGTTCATTTCCAATATTAATGTTTGATGTTATTGGAACATTTAATGTAAGAATTAATTTATTTGATTTTAGTTTAACCTCTTTGTGGTTTCCTTTAGCATGTGAAGAAATAATTTTGCCAGATAAGGTTGGATAATTAATATTAGAATTTTTTTCTACAATTGTTATCTGGTGAGGTCGCACAGGAATAACTTTAGAATTGGTATCTTGATCTACAAAATAATGCTGACCATTTGGTATTAGATCTCTTGGTATAAAATTAGTTTTTCCAAATAGAAGTGCAACATAGCGGTTGACTGGAAAAGAGTAAATTTCCATTGGATTTCCAATTTGATCTATCTTACCATTATTTAACACTATAATTTCATCTGCCATTGCTAAAGCGTCTTCTGTATCGTGTGATACAAAGAGGGAAGTCATCCCTTTTTGTTTTAAAAGACTACTAAGCTCAACACGAACACTATCCTTTAGTTCTTGATCCAAATGGCTTAAAGGTTCGTCAAGTAAAAGTAAAGAAGGGTTTGTAATTAAAGCTCTTACTAGTGCAACACGTTGTTGTTGTCCTCCTGATATTTCATTAGGATAACGATTTTCAAGGCCGTTGATTTTAGCTAAGTCTAGAAGTTCATGAATTTTTTTTACATTATTTTTTACTGTTTTTCCAAAGGAAACATTTTCAAATACTGTCATGTTTGGGAAAAGGGCGTAATCTTGAAAAACTAAAGTACAGTCACGTTTTTCTGGAGGGACAAATATCGATTGACTATTAATTATTTTACCATCGAGTATAATTTTGCCTCCATCAGGAATTTCCAAGCCAGCAATTAAACGAAGTAAAGTAGTTTTGCCACTTCCACTGCTTCCTAGAATGGCCGTCATTTTACCTGAAGAACAATTAAAACTCACTTTATTAATTGCTGACCTTTCATTCAGGTTATATGTTTTGTGAACGTTAATTAAGGAAAGCAGATCTTTCATTGCTTATATTCGATTTTTTGATTTAACCATAAGATAGGAAGGATTGTCACCAATATTATGCACAATGCAGGTATAGATGATTTATAGATTTGAGCTTGATTAGTTAAATCAAATGTAAGTGTTGCTAAGGTCTCAAAATTAAAAGGACGTAAAATAAGAGTAAGAGGAAGCTCTTTAATAGTATCAATAAATACTAATAATCCTGCAACTACAAGCGTATTCTTTATCAAGGGTATATTTATTTTAACTAGCGAACGTAGTGCAGAAGAGCCAAGAGAACGTGATGCACTATTTAGTTGGTCGCACGTTTTTTCCATTGCTGAATCTATTGAATGCCAAGATATAGCAAGAAACCGAATAACATAGGCTGATATTAAAATAGTTATTGACCCTGTTAGGATATAACCTGTTAAATTGTTGATCTGACCTGCTAAGATGAGCATGCCCATTGCAATAATGGAGCCTGGGACAGAATAACCAAGTATTGCAAGTCGATTTGAAGCTTGAACGAAAGAACTTTGAAAATAGCGAGCTGTAAAAACTATAAAAATTGATAATATCACAGCTATACAGCTAGAGGTGAATGCTAAAACAAAACTGTTAAAAATTGCTTTCAATAAATATAGTTCAAGACTTTCACCTAACCATAAGCTAGCCCAAAAACCTAATCTTATTAAAGGAATTATGAATCCAAAAATCATTGGAATTAAACAGCATTGGATTGCTAATTTAGCTTTCATTTTTTTTAGTTTATAACGTTGGAAGGATTGGGCTTGACCCTCATACTCATGAAATTTGGCATTTCCTCTTAGTACTTTTTCAACTAATAAAAGTAATAATATAAATAACATCAAAAAAGATGCTAACCTTAATGCACTAGGCATATCACCCATTCCAAGCCAACTACGAAAGATTCCAGTTGTGAAAGTAGGAATGCCAAAATGTTTTACAGCACCATAATCATTAAGGGTTTCCATAATAACCAAGCTAGTACCAGCTACAATTGCAGGCCGAGCCATTGGAAGGGAAATTTTCCAAAAAATAGATTTAGGATGATGACCAAGTGTTTGTGCTGCTTGAATCAATTGATTGCTTTGTCGAGAGAATGAAGCTCTAGCTAACAGATAAACATAGGGGTAAAGCACTGAACCTATAATCATTATTGTTACTGTATACACTAATATCTCATTTATGTCGTTCATGGTTTTGGATCCAAATATTAATCGAATCCATACCAAAAATGGATTAAGTAGATCTATAAGATCAAAATAAGCATAGGCTGCAATATAAGTTGGAATAGCTAGAGGTAGAATTAAAGCCCATTCGAAGAATCGACGACCAGGGAATTCGCAACAGGATATTAACCATGCTGATGAGACTCCTGCTATTATTGAAAAAAATGCTGTTCCAGAAACTAAAATAAATGAACCTAAAATATATCTTTCAAGAATAGTTTGTTTAATATGTCCCCAGTTTTCCGAGTTATTATTAAAATTCCATAGTATTTCTGCCATAGGTATAAAAATGAAAAGTCCGATGCAAAAGGACAATACAGTCCATTTGTTAGACTTGAAGAACAACTCTGTTTTTATGAAATGGAAGATCCGATTTTGATGGGTTTTTATGATGAATCCAAAATGATCCTACTCCCAATCAGCAAGATCAAATAATTTAACTGCTTCCGAGTTTTTTTTTCCAAGTTCTGAAAGGTTTAAACTATCAAGTTTAAAAGGACCCCAGCTTTTGAGTAAAGATGATTGATTGTTTTTCATCCTAAGTGGATATTCATAATTTACATTTCCAAAAACTTCCTGGGATTTGTTTCTAGTCATGAATTCTAAAAATTTTAGAGCATCCTTTTTATTTTTAGAGCTAGTTGTAATACCTGCTCCGCTTACATTGATATGAGTTCCTCTACCCTTTTGATTAGGGAAAAAAACTCCAACATTTTTGGCGACTTCTCTATCAGAAGGGTTAGAAGAATTAGCCAAAATTCCAATATAGTATGTATTCATAATTGCAATGTCGGCTAGACCATCAGAAACAGCACGGGCCTGATCTCGATCACTTCCTCTAGGCGAACGAGCCATATTTTGTCTTACTTCCTTGGCCCACTTAAGAGCTTTATTTCTACCATTTGCAGCAATAATAGACGCGAGAAGAGATTGATTATAAATATTATTTGAAGATCTTGCTACAATGCGTCCCTTCCATTTTGGATGTGATAAATCTTCATAAGTTGAAAGTTCGCTTGGTTTAACACGATTCTTTGAATAAACAATTACTCTTGCCCTAACAGTTAAACCATACCAATAACCCTCAGGATCACGCATTTCAATTGGGACATTCTTGTCTAAAATTTTTGAACTTGCTGATTGAAGAATACCAGATGCTTTGGCCCGTTCTAAACGACCAGCATCAACAGTAATTAGAATATCAGCTGGCGAGTCTTTACCTTCACTGATGATTCGTTCTATTAATTGATCAGCGCCTCCTTTTATAACATTAATTTTTATTCCAGTTTCTTTAGTAAATGATTTATATAGAATTTTATCTGCGTCATAATGACGATGAGAATAAATATTGATTTCAGCATTTGAATTAGAATGAGGAATCACAATAAAAAAAATAAAAATAATAATATTAAAAACTTTTTTCATAATTAATTAACCTTCTAAAAAGAATTAGTTGAGATTCAATCTATAAAATAATTTAAAATTGGTGATTTCATCACACAAGTTTTTTATAGGACTAATTTAGTCTTATTAAATCTATAAATAAATCAGAAAAAATATCTATCAATTAACGTGGCTCGGGCCGGAATCGAACCAGCGACACAAGGATTTTCAGTCGCTTTAAATAACACCTTTATTGTTAGTTAAATTTCTTTAATCTGTACATATAATTTATATATACAGTAGTTCCAGTGCTACATATATGCTACCTGAAACAAAAAAGGCTCTGTGAGGAGGTTATTCATTACTACATAATCATTTAGGATTGTCCAGTTTTTATATTAAACAAGTCTGAATCTGAATAAATATATGTAGCAACCATCAACTGGTCTTGAGGGGCTAATTTCACATTTTTCATCCAGCTGAATTATGACAGCGCCAATCCCATAATAGCCTCTGAATATCTTAGCCCAAAGGCAGATTAGATCGAGATTGTATGCTACGAACTCATTATGAGCATGGGTAAGCTCATCGGTTACCAGGTAACTGGGTTTTTCTTTTACTTGTGACATGATGTGTCTCCTTTTTTAGTTAACACATCAGGGTCTATAAACGAAAAAGACCGCACATCAAACGGTCTTTGATTTCCTTTTTCAAGGCACATCTACCGTTTACGGATCAAGCCACCGTGCCCACTTGGGTCGGTTGGCGGGTTCACTACTGTAAACCGCTCCTGATGTTTGCACAAGTTATTATAAATAACTAATTAATTACAATTATTATGGTATATTGATTAGTAATTTTATCAGGATTAGATGTTAGGCTTTAGGTAATATGTGTAATACTAGAAATATAAACTTTATTGAAAAAGAACAGATGCGTTCACTTTTACGTATATTCAAATCAGACGAATTCAAGTCTGACTTAAAACAAATTGAAATTTTTATTCAATCAAAATATGAAGAATTGCATTTTATGTGGGGTATAAAAAACAAACTAAAGCTCGCAGCTGAAAGATTGGTAAGGTTCCATATTTGGAAACATTCAGGTTTGACTCACCTTTATCATACTCCTTTAAGTTCTGATGTTGCTTTCATTCTTAATGACTGTGTTATGAACATTGATTGTAAAACAATTGATTCAGCTGGAAATAGCAACGACCGTAAATTTATTCAATTTGAACCAAATCAGGCTAATTTTGAAAATATTCCACTTCACGCATGCCAAATACATTTGCCTAATGGTTCCAATATATTTTTTGAAGGATTTGAATTTCATCCTCAACTAGAAAAAACTTACAAAGAAAAGCCAGTTTTATCTTTTTTTATATTTATAAACTATAGAGATGATGGAGATTATTTCAATATTGAAGGAACCGAAATTTGCTGTATGCCACATAACCTAGTTGTGAGAGATGAATTTGAATCAAATATTATTAGTGGATTTAAGACCTATAGATATCTGAAAAAACTTCAAGCTGAGAAGATTAACAATAATTTCTTCCCAAGGAAAGAGAAAAAATCAAATTGGATAAAATTTGGCAACTCAAATCGTTACTACGACGATACGGGAACGCACCCATTTGACCCTAATAAAATGTTAATATGGGGCTGGGAATCAAAGCGTTGGAATGTTTGTTTGGGAGGCCATACAACCAGAGTTCGGAAAGAAAAAATCAAGAAAAGACATACTGAAGAAGGTCGGGAATGGAATGGATGGGAAATTATTCAATAATTATTTAAATAAATCTTTTAATATTTCTTGCAATTTTTTTCGATAGTAATACTGGCACTGCGTTACCAATCTGCTTTATCATTGCATTAAGCGACCCTTCAAAAATAAAATCATCTGGGAAAGTTTGTAAAATAGCGCATTCTCTAGCGGAAAGTCTTCTTTTTCTATTTACATGAATTTCTGGACTTGTAGCGGTAATAGTATCGCTTGGAGTTTTCCAGTTTGAAATCCTAAGAGATTGCTCAAAAACAATTTCACGGAGTTCAAGCTCCAAAACATTCTTATCGTAACGGTCGTCAAAGCCTAATATCTCCTTAAGCTTTTTCCAGTCATCGGGTTTTGGTATCGAGCCTGAATTATTGTCCTTTCTAAACCAATGCCCCGCTGTATGGGCATACCCGAATATTTCATCCACCTTTTTTGTTGAAATACCAGCTACTGCTCTCCATTCTTTCAAATAATCACATATTTCTTCTTGGGGAACTGGATACTTTCTGGCCCAAAATTTTTCAGATACATTTGTGTATGCCATATGGTTGTAAACAGTTTTTCCTTTATGTTTTTGAGGCTTAAGACTAATCCAAAGGTTACTTAAATGTCCTATTGCCTCTTTTGCGGAAATGTAAGGTTTTAAATTGCGCTTATTCAACTCGCGCCGAAATAGGCCATTTTGAATTTTTGTAAAATCTGCATGTGTCTGCTCTGGATATGGGTTTTTTACTTTGACTCTATTACCGATTATAAAAACTCTCTCCCTTTGCTGCGGGACCCCATAATCGGCCGCATTAAGGAGTTTGTATTCTAAACTATAACCCAATTTCTTGAAGTCGTTGAAAATAAGCTCCATTACAGCACCCCGCTGCATATTCAATATACCTTTAACATTTTCCGCTACGAAGAACTTGGGTCTTACATGCCTAATCACGCGGAGCATTTCCTTATAAAGATGGTTCCTCTCATCCTTCATTCCAACTGAAACACGATTATTGTTGGCAATCGAGAACCCTTGGCAAGGAAACCCGCCAATAACGATATCGGCCTTTTTTGGAATATCCTTATTCCTGATTTTTTTTATGTCACCTACTACAATATGGCCTCCGATATTTTTTCTGTAGGTTTGGGCAAATATTTCTTCGAATTCATTTGCCCAAATGATATCAAACCCTGCTTGTTTGAAGCCAAGGTCCATACCACCTGCGCCAGCAAAAAGTGAAATAACTGTAGGCTTTTTTACCAAATTTATTCCTAATTAAAATTTTTTTAAGTTTTGAAGTTGTATAAATTAACAATACTTATAGTATTTAGCAAATTTTGCTTAAAAAAACGTTTAACATTTATAATACTTCTTAAACTGAAAATTCAGTCAGAAATACTTTACAATATAAAATCCTCAAGTTCAGTCGGTATAAGGGGGCATAATGTTTTTCAGTTGTAGTTACAGATGTATGACCAAGCAGTTTGCTTAACTCATATATAGGTCTACCCTCCTTAATTAGATTATAACCAAATGTTCGCCTTAGGTCATGAAATCTCGCATCAATTAATCCAAGCTTCTTTCTGTTCCTGGACCAAGTTAGTTGCACATAATTAACAGTATAATCCCAGAGTTCAACATCTGTTAAAATTGCCTGCGCCTGTTTATTGAGCTTAACTAATCGCCTACCATCCTTCCCAAATTCAACAATATAATCGGAAAATATATTTTCCTGCGATATTCGACGTATTTCGTCACTCCTGGCACCACTGTAGTAGGCAAATTGAACGAATAAATTGAAGTGTTTTGGGGTAATTTTTTCAAACATGAGGTCTAATTCTTGTCTAGTAAAAACCCTGGTTCTTGCCTCATATTTGTTACCGACCGGAATGGTTTCATAGCTAGGTATCAACTTTTGCTTGATCCCCCAATTATTACAAGCATTCAAAACACGGATTGCCATTGATTTGGTCGTTGGATGTTTAGGGAATCCATTCTTTAGATATCCATTAAGGAGTCTTTTATTAAGAACTAAAGTATTTGGACGCCAATCATGGTCAGCTTTTAAATACAGTTCAGTTAATTCAGCTAATGGAGTCTCTTTGGGCTTTGCTCCATTTATCAGCTCAAGCAATATCTTCTTTTCAAAGTCTACTTTAACAGCTTTGGCCACTTCATAACTATCTGTTCGTAGGCTACGAGTAACTCTTTTTTTGTCTAATTGAACCGATAAATAATAGCGATTATTTTTCTTATATAAACTTGACATGGTAGCTCCATTTCTACTTGGTGCTACTATAATGCTACTTAGGCGGTAGAGGGGAAGAATCGCAAAGCGATTCGAAAATCCGCTGAGACCTCCCGAATCGACGATGGATTACCTAATAATTTGGTGTGGCTCGGGACGGAATCGAACCGCCGACACAAGGATTTTCAGTCCTCTGCTCTACCGACTGAGCTACCGAGCCAGCTAAACTCTAAAATTACTTATCTCTGATATCGAAAAGCAACCGCATAATGGTTCTTGTACTTATTTAATAAACTGTATAGATTCGCGATCAATTAGATCTAATGAAGATAGTTATTGCAACAAGAAACCGTCACAAGGCAATGGAAATTGAATTACTTTTTTCAAATTTAGGTATTGATATTGTATGTCTTGATAGTTTAGACCCAGTTGGAAAAATTCCTGAGATTGAGGAGACGGGTAAAACTCTTAAAGAGAATGCTCTAATAAAATCTAGAACTATCTTTGAGTTGACAGGTTTTCCTTCAATTTCTGATGATACTGGACTTGAAGTTAAATCGCTTGATGGTGAACCAGGAGTATACTCTGCAAGATATGCAGGGGAGGGATGTAGTTACGATGATAACATTAAAAAATTATTGAAAAATATGGATTTAATGGAAAATGATCAACGTAATGCAAATTTTAGAACTGTTACATCATTTTTTGATGGGACAGTAGAATTATATGCTGAAGGAGTCGTAAAAGGAAAAATTACTAAAGCACCAAAAGGTCTTGGTGGTTTCGGTTATGATCCCGTATTTTTACCTAAGAATATGGAAAAAACTTATGCAGAGCTTTCAAAAGAGGAGAAAAACAAACTCAGTCATCGAGGAAAGGCCTTCTCCAATCTTATCAAAAAGCTTAAAAAAAATAATATTATTTCGAATAACCTATCCAATATTTAGGAACCCCCTTATAGTAATAATGCTACCTGTTTAAATCCTGATTGATAAATAATTATTATTTCAGGATAATTATCGGAGAAGAAATGAAACGAACTCTCCGGCTTATTGTCGGAAAAGCAGGTATAGTTTATTCCATCCTATGCGTAATTGGGTTTAGTTCCCTGTACGCACAGCCGGCGGACTCCATCTATTTTGAAAGACAAATTTATCCAGTTGTGAGATCAAAATGGATGGTAAATGCTTTTGACTATTTACCTTATTATTCAGTTTTTTCTATGGATTCAGTAAGAACTCTGCGAGGAATAATTAAAGGAGATTATGAAGAAGTTGAAAAATGGACAGAATTTGAGGACAATGGTAAAATAATTGTAATCTATGAGTCTGGATATAATAGATTGTTCCTGTTACCATTCCAAGCTTCTCTTGAATGGTATGTTGGAATGATGATTTATAGAAATCGGATTAAGAATTTAATGACTGAACGATCTGGTCTTGCTGGAGATTCTGGAGGGATAGCTACTGGTGAAGGTTTTGAACTGGTAGCTGTTGAGACACAATTTGGTACAGCATCTCTAACAGTAAATGGTAATGTAAATCTAACAGGGAAATTGGTTTTTCAAGATCAAGAATTAACTAGGTCCAATTTTCGTGAGTCTCAAACTACACATTTTGAATTTGATGAAACCCAACAAATTGTGGTTCAGGGGAAAGTAGGAGACCGTGTTAATGTTGATTTAAACTATAATAGTGAAAGAGATTTTGATTTTGAAAATAATATTAAAATCAATTATACAGGAACAGAAGACGAAATTATCCAAAAGATCGAGGCTGGGAATATTTCACTATCGCTTCCTTCTACCCAGTTTGTAACATTCTCTGGACAAAGTAAAGGACTTTTTGGGATTAAATCTCTTATGAAACTTGGTCCAGTTAATGTTACATCGATAGCATCCATTGAGCGCACAAAAAAAGAAAAACAAAAGTTTGAAGAAGGTGCAGAGGCTCAGGAGCAAGCTATTCCTGATTATCAATTTCGAAAGAATCAATATTTTTTTGTAGATAAATTATTTAGGAATGGTGGTTTAATTTTGGATGAAGCGGGTTCTCCAATTATTGGGCAAACGGGGATACTAAGTCTACCAAGTTTTTATCCTTTACAAAAGGGAAAGCATTTAATAGGTAATGTAGTAATAGATGAAATTGAAATATACAAATCCGTTGGTGCCGCAGTTGGTTCAGGAACAATATATGGTCTTGCTTATGTAGATCCGACACAAAATAAAGTGACAGGAAAATGGGATGAAGTTAATCTAGAAAATAGAGGGGATACGGAAGGAAGTTTTTTTACCAGACTCATTCGCAATCAAGATTACGTTGTAAGTGAAGATCTTGGATATATACGATTAACAGCGCCGATACAAAATGAAATCTTAGCTGTTTCCTATTCTCTGGTAGAGAGAGGAGGATCAGAAGTTATAATTAAAAAAGGTGAACTTAGTGGATCTGTTGCTGAAGGCGATACAATACATTTAAAATTAGTAAAACCACTAACTCCTAATCCAGGGCATCCAACTTGGCCCTTAGCTTTCAAAAATGTTTACTATCTTGGCGCAACGAATATTACACCTGAAGGATTTGAAATACAGGTTACTTACAAGAACGGAAGTCTTGGGAATAATGAAAGAGATGAGCAGAGTGGAAAAACATTTATAAACTTATTTGGTCTTGATAGCCTAGATGCAAATGCTAATTTCACGCCTGATGATTTTATTGATAAAATGAATCCCAATATAGTTAATCTTACTACAGGTGAACTTTTTTTCCCTTTGCTTCATCCCTTTGAAAAAGATGAATTCAACGAAAATGAAGTTTTTTTTCGCGAAGGAAATGCTAGCGAAGAGTTAGGTAAAATTCTTCCTGATTCAGCTGCTCTATATAGAAGCTTAAGTGATCAACTAATTAGACAGGAATCACAGTTTGATATTAGGGTGAAATATCAAAATAAGAGTGCCACAATTAATCTTGGTGGATTTATGCTTGTAGAAGGAAGTGAAGAAGTGTACCTCAATAGTGTTTTACTACAAAAAGATAAAGATTACATAATTGATTATTTTAGCGGGACTCTAACTTTTCTTACAGAAGCATATAATGAACCTGGTGCTTCTCTTGAGGTCATGTTTGACAAGCATGATTTGGTGGCATTTGACAAGAAGAGCATAGTAGGAGCAAGGGCACAAATGGATTTTGGTGAAAGATCATTTCTGGGTGCAACAGCTCTATACTACGATCAATCAGTTATCAATGAAAAAATTGAAGTAGGCTATGAACCAACAAGGAACTTTATTTGGGACGTTAATGGTCGCCATTCAATGGAATTAGATGGTTTGACTCGAACTTTAGATAAACTACCCTTAATTGAAGCCGAAAAGCCATCAACCTTAGATTTTGAAGGAGAATTTGCACAAGTTCTTCCTAATCCAAATCCAGTCAATAATCCCTCTACTGGAGATAAGCAAGGCATAGCATTTATTGATGATTTTGAAGGTGCTAAACGAACAACTAATCTAGGTGTAAGACGTAGGTTTTGGTCTTTATCATCAACTCCAATTGGTAGGAATCGTAAATATAGATCTGATATGTATTGGTACAATCCTTGGACACAAGTTCTTACCCAAGATATCTGGCCGAATCAACAGACTAGTATCCGCGCCCAAAATCAACTTACGGATATTTTAGTTCTTAATTATGAGCGACGAGATGGAGATATTCAAACAGTAGATCCAGATTCAAATTGGGCAAGTATTACAACTACTCTTTTTTCAAGTGATTTTAATCAATCCCAATCCAAGTTTTTTGAAATCTGGCTTTTAACTTCAGATAATACAGATGCCACAATGACGGTTGACTTGGGTTTTATAAGTGAGGATCAAAATGGTAATAATATAATGGATACTGAGGATAAACCAGAAGCAGGTCTTTTGACTGGGAATACCCTTCTTGAAGAAGATGAGGATATAGGACTAGATGGTTGTCGGGATCTTTTTGAAGATGGCTATGGGGGTTGTTTACCAGATAGTATAACATATACTCAAGCTTTGAACGATCCAATATTATCGGAAATGATTTATATTGGTTCTGATATTGATACACTTGATCCTAATGGTGACAATTGGGATTTTAATGAAGATGTCTCAGAGGGGCCAGAGAAATATCGATATATAAATGGTACTGAAGGTAACGGAACAGCTGATCGCCCTATGGAAGGTGCTCGTTATCCTGATACAGAAGATATTAATCGAGATGGAAATTTTGATGCTAAAGATGATTATTTTTCTGCTTCTTTTGATCTTAGTCCAATGAGTGAGGATTGGAACCGTTATCAGGGAGGTTATAATGAGACGAAAATGGGTAAATGGCGTCTTTATAGAATCCCTCTTAATGAATTCCGGATGAAGCGACAGAATGGAAATATAACTTGGGATACAATAAAATTTCTTCGATTATCACTTTCTGGAATCAGTGATAGAGATCTAATTAAAATAGCTAAAACTGAGATTGTAGGAAATGAATGGCAGGAGCTTGGTATTAAAGGTCCCAATTTAGCATCTTATATAGAAGATGACAGTGCTTTTGCTGTAACAGTTATTAATACTGAAGACAATGCTGATTATGCCCAAAGCGTCAGAGAAATAGGTGTTCAAGGAGAATATGATCGTTTGAATCAAATTCGTTTGAAAGAGCAGTCGCTTGTTTTGAAATTTAATGAACTTGCTCCCGGATATGAAGGTGCAGCACAAAAAAATATTTTAGAATTAAAAGGATCAAGAGCTCAAAGTTATTTAATGTATAGAAAAATGAGAATGTTCATTTATGGAAATAGCGATAATATAGGTTCCTCTGAAACAGATGTTGATTTTTTCTTGAGATTTGGGCGAGGAGATGATTACTATGAAGTAAGTTATCCTGTTTATAAAGGTTGGGATAAAACTGAAAAAAGAAATTATCTAGAACTTGATTTAGATTTTCTTACGGGGTTAAAAAGAAAAAAAGAAGGATATCAAAAATTTGATGAAAATGATCATTTTACTATAACAGATTCATCAAAAGTATATGTAGCCACGTCGAATTCTGGGAAAGATACACTGCGTCAATATTCTATTATTGGAGAACCTGCTTTATCCAGAATTCAATATTTTGTTGTAGGGGTTAGAAACAAAAATAATTTAAAGCCAATAACAGGGGAAGTATGGATTGATGAACTCAGACTTTCTGGCGTTAAAAAAGATGTTGGAAGTGCAATTAGATTCCAGGGTAAGTTAGGTTTAGCTGATTTGGGTAATGCTACAATTTCATATAATAGAAGGAATGCGGATTTCCATGTTCTACAAGAGAGACTTGGATCAGGGAATACTACAGAAAGATTTCGAGCTGATACTCGATTGCAATTTAATAAATTTCTACCTCAATCTTGGGGCTTTAAGATTCCATTTAACATAAGTTTCACAGAAAATTTAACTACTCCAAAATATTTACCTGGTACTGATATTATTCTCAGCCGAGATATTGCACCTGATAGTATTCTTACAAAAGGAAGACAATTATCCTATAATACTTCGTTTGCAAAAACCACCAAATCAGATAACTGGTTAACACGTTATACATTAGATAATATGAAATTAAATTATTCTTCAGGAAGAAGTTTCAATTCAGATGTTCAAACTTCTCAGCGAATCAATAGAAATAATACAGGTGGTGCTAGTTATTCATTAAATTTTGGAAGGAACAATTACATTATGCCCTTACGTCGGTTAGAAGGACTGCCTTTATTTGGGAAAAAAATTGCTGAAACTCGACTATATTTTACTCCATCCTCCTTTGATGTGAATGCAAAGGTAAGTGAAACACTTAATCAATCAAGTCCACGTATTGGTGAATCAAAAACGCAATATAATCTCGGATTGGATAGAAATTTTAGGTTAGGGTATAAAATACTAGAAAATCTTACAACTAATTATACAAAAGTAGTAAAAAGTGACATGGATAACTTCCGAAATAAATATTTAGAAGCTATTAGAACAATGAATCCTGGTAAAATAACTGATATTACTGAAAGTACTACAACAAGTTTTTCACCAATAATATCAGAATGGCTTAGACCTAATGTGAATTATACATCAAATTATAGATGGGCTAAACCTCTTGAAAGTACTCAAGAAGGAGCAACTATAAGTGCTCAGTCCCGCATGTCTACATCAATTAGTTTGACCCCAAAGACTTTGGTAGAAATTTTTTATAAACCCAAATTTTCTTCCTCTAGTAATAATACAAAAAGGCGTCGAAGAGGTAGAGGAAGGCAACAACAGGATATTGAGCAAGAAGAAAAAAAACAAAAACAAAAGAAACCACTTAACCCTGAAGTGGAAAAACTATTGAAACTTCTCCACACAGGTGCCAGTAAAATTAATCCCATTAGTATAACATATAGTCAAAACCGGTCTGAAAATGCATTGGGCGTACTTGGAGCTGCAAAAATTCCTTATCGTTTAGGTATTGAAAAAGAACATGGACTTAAACATAGTGAAGAAGTAGGTGTTAATATTGGCTCACAGCAGTGGCAGAAAGATATTGCAATTAGATCTGGTTTGGCAATTACTAGGCAAATAAATACATCATTTAATTTTGCACGGAATAAAGTCTGGGGTTTGGATGGTAATCAAGTGCGAACTGAAACTCAAACGAGGGATTTTTTCCCAAAAGGTATTATGGGAAATAAAGGTCTTCCAATGGCAGGATGGAGTATTAGATTTACTGGAGTAGAAAAATGGCCTTTGGTTAAAAAGATTGCTCGTTCAGCCTCCATAGAACATGGTTTTAATGGTAAAGAAACTAGGGCATGGCAAAATCGTTTGCTACAAACTTCAAAATATACTTCTTCATTTTCACCATTATTGGGTATTTCTATGTCATCAAAGAAAGGTACAACAATTTCCAGTCGTTATGCTCTAGTTACAACAGTTGATAATAGATTTGGTGGCATAAATAGTACTAGAGTTCGTACAGATAATACATGGACAGCCAGTACAAATTATTCTCATAGGGGTGGTTTTAATATTCCCTTACCTTTTTTTAGAGATTTTAAATTTGAGAATAATATAAACTTTACTCTCACATTTGATTATTCTAAATCTATAACTCAGGAACGAAATGATGTTGGATATGATCTATCAATAACCGATGAACGTGACTCTTGGAAATTATCCCCCCGCATATCTTACACATTTGGCAAAAATGTTACAGGAGGGATATGGTATGAGTATAGAGAAAGTCACTCAAAAATCATTGGAAGAAAAGTAGATAGAGATTTTGGTTTCGATGTAAATGTGCCTATAAAAGGATGATTAAAAGAATGGTAAAAATTATTATCTCCATATTGATTTTCGGCCTTTTTTCTAGCATGGAAGGTCAGGAATTAGCTTTATTTGATGAAAATAGAGCTTTTGGTTATCTAGAAGTTCAATGTTCATTTGGTCCAAGAGTCCCAGGTACATCTGGTCATAAGAAAGGTTTAAAGCATATTATTGAAACTGTTGAGCCTTTGGCTGACTCAACAATTAGACAGTCTTTTTCTTATTCAGATCCCTATACCGGTAAATTATATAACCTTACTAATGTTATAGCAAGATTTAAACCTTTTTTGAAGGAAAGGATTTGGTTGGCAGCACATTGGGATTCACGTCCATGGGCTGACCGAGATAGTAATCCTAATAATAGATTAAAGCCTATTTTGGGTGCTAATGATGGAGCGAGTGGAGTTGCTGTTCTCTTGGAAATTGCTAATCAATTGTCATTAAAAGCGCCTCCTATTGGAGTGGATCTTGTATTTTTGGATGGTGAGGATATGGGTAAATCAGGGGATATACGTCGATTTTTTAACGGTTCACGCTATCTTGCAAAAAATATTCCACCGCCATTACCCCAGTATTGTATACTTATTGATATGATTGGTGATAAAGATTTACAATTGCCTATCGAAGGGAATTCCATGAATCAAGCTCCTGATTTGGTAGAGCAATTATGGAATGAAGCTGAAGAGCTTGGTTTAGATGAATTTAAAGATGAAATAGCCTATTTTGTAGAAGATGACCATGTTGTGCTTTTTCAAATAGGAGGAATACCTTCTATAGATATTATTGATTTTGATTATGGTCCTAAACCTATTAATTATTGGCACACTTTGGAAGATACTCCAGATAAATGTAGCCCTAGAAGTCTTGGAGTAGTTGGGAATCTTCTGCTTTATCATATTAGCAATAGGAATTAATTGATAGACTGTATACTCACATCTATATTTATATACTAATGATAATAAAACGTAATAACATATTTCTTTTTTTCTTTGTTTATTGGCTTTCATGTACTACTCCTTTACAAGTAGCAGATCAGACTGATCCAATTGAAAGAATTGACTTTAGTTTTTTACAGGAAGAAGGGAATATATATATTGGTGCCTTGGTAAAAAATCCATTTAATGGAAATGATTTAAGATATGTATCTACAGCTTGGTTTGGTCTAAATAATATTGATGCAGTGGCTGCGGACTCAATTATACTTGGTGATGTAGGAGCTAAAGGTGATATACTAATTAATGATAATCTTCATGCTATTAAGGTTAAGCCAGGCTCTTTGGGTCCTCTTTCAAATAAATTGGCTTATACTGATACGGGGATTGTTCATTTGAAAATTGTCGCACATTATGAGGAAGGTAAGACATTTGAATTAGCAGACTCATTTAGTCTTGGAAATATTTATCCACGTTTTCTATCATTCGATATCCCTGACACCCTTACTCTGCCAGATAGTGGTTTGGCTAAACTCATTACTATTCATACCGAAGTGGAAGACCCTAATGGTTTGGATGATATACAATGGGTTGGCTTTAGATCCAAACTTTTAGATGAAAACAGGATGCTTAATAATGGTGAATATATTTATATGGATGATACAGGAGATACTATTTCCGGAGATTTGACAAACGGAGATGGTGTCTTCAGCAGGATTATAGCATTTCCATATGATGCAGTAAAAGGGAAAATAGAATGGCGTTTCAGAGTTCAAGATTGGAAAGGAGGATTTGATGATTCCACAAAAGTTGTAATTGTCAAAGAATGAACCGATTTTTTCAAATAGCGTGCATTGTTTTTACTACATTATTACAAGCACAGGTTCCTCAGTCTTTTTTGACACGTGCTGAAGGTGACACCCTTTTACCGGGCTTTCAAAGTAATGTAATTGTAGAAATTCGTATACAAGGTGATAGTACTGTATGGTTTGGAACTGGTAAAGGTCTATCTGTAATGCGTGATTCAATATCTATAAACACTTTTGAAAGCTCTGAAAACTTCCAATCCGGTCAACAAGGAAAAATTATTCCAATAGGTGGAGTTTCAGCTATTGGAGTGTCGGGGAAAGATACTCTTCTTGTTGCTACGGCCAAAACGGTTAAAGGAGAAACTGCTGGGGGAGGGCTTGCTCTTTCTTACAACGCAAGCAACCCTAATAATCAAGTTATATGGAATTATTTTAATCAACCGATAGATAGTATTGGTGATAGCACAATTTCATGGGGAGATGTTTCTTTAAAGGCTCTTCCAGTAACCGTTATCCAAAACAATGTTACTTATGATATAGCAATAGGAAAAAGGTATTATTGGATAGCAACTTGGGCTGGAGGGCTACGTCGTCTAAATAAAAATGATATTTCAAAGGGTTGGAAGAGAGTACCACTACCTGAAGATAATCAGACCCAGCTATTATGCAGAGAACCATTAGATAATTATCAACTAAATCCTCGAGATCCACCGGAAGGAAATCACAATCATAAAGTGTTTTCAGTAATGACTTATGGAGATACAGTTTGGGTAGGAACTGCAAATGGTATTAATCGAGGGATCATTGATGATTCTGGATGTGTAGATTGGGTGCACTATTCATTTCCATTAGAATCTATTAGTGGTAACTGGGTTGTAAGTTTATCTGCACAACAATGGAGTGATCAAAGGATTATATGGGCTGTTACTCGAGCTGCTGATGAAACTGGTGAAAAAAATGGACTAAGCTATACTAATGATGAAGGTGAAACATGGCAAACCATACCTGTTTTAAATAGCCAATATGGTTACAATGTTTTTTCAGTTGATAGTTTGGTTTATTTTTCTTCAAGCAGTGGCTTATGGCGAACGGAAGATGGACAAAATTTTGCTCATTATAGTCCAGCTATAGATAGAGTGCGTAATGATCAAGTCATTGATAACGATGTATATACTTCAGTGCATGATCGTCGCCCTTACTATAATGATGTGTTATGGATTGGCACAGGCGATGGGATGGCTCGATCAAGTATACCTTCTTCTGATGACTCTATCTGGCGAATTTTTAGGTCAAATGTTTCTTCAAATAATGTGTACGCTTATCCCAATCCTTTTTCACCAACCATACATAATCTACTTGATGGCGATGGGTATGTTCGGTTTTACTTTAAGGCAAAAAAGTCAAAACTTGTCAGGTTAACAATCCTAAGCTTTGCGATGGAAACAGTACGCACAATAGACTTTAATCGAGGTTCAGGTGAAGGTACACTTAAATGGGATGGAAGAGATGATTCAGGTAGGCTAGTTTCTAATGGAACATATTTTTGCAATGTATTTTACGATGGCGCTTCACATTGGGTAAAACTGGTAGTAGTAAAGTGAAGGAAAAAATAAAAATTTTTCTCACCATTATTTTTCTTTTTAACATTTTATCAGCTGAAGGGATTGCTGGATTTGCTGGTAGTTTCCTACGTTTTGGTACAACGGCGTATTCTATGTCTATGGGTGGTGGTTTTACAGCAGCATTTGATCAAGGTTTTCCTGGCTATCAGAACCCAGCTTCTGTTGGTTTTCTTAATGATCGAAACGTGACTGTTCTTCATCATTTTTTACCTTTAGATAGATATCTAATTTCAGGTTCTTTTTCGACTAAACTTCCTCCTAGTGCGGGACTCGGTATTGGAATAATAAATGCGGGTGTTGATAAAATTGATGGTAGAGATGCTTCGGGTAAACAGACAGGACTATTTTCAACGGAAGAATATGCAATCTATTTGAGTTTTGCAAATAAGCTGGTGAAAAAAATCTCACTAGGGGTTAATGTTAAAATCTTTTACCAGGTTTTACCTATTGAAGGAAGAATAAATTCAAAAGGCACAGGTGTAGATGCAGGATTCATATATCGTCATTCGAAAAACTTGGAATTGGGTTTTGTTATTCAAGATTGGAATGCTTCCTATGCATGGAATACTGGAGAGATTTTTAATGAAAAAGGAAGCACCTATGAGGATGAATTCCCAATGCAGATTAGAGCTGGGTTCGTATACCGTCCAGGTTCCTTTGATATTATTGGAGATTATACATATTTCCAAATGGGAAATCATGTTTCTTCAAATCGTATACGTTTAGGTGGAGAATATATACCTATGGAACGTATTTTTGTTAGAGCTGGTATAAATAATTTTTTGCCATCCGTTGGGATGGGTTTACAATATTCATTGTTGAAGCCTGATGATGCGCAGTTGGATTATGCTCTAGTTCTTGGTAGGCGTGGCGAAGGTTTATCTCATGTATTTACATATGTCCTGAAATTTTAATGAGGGAAAAATTAACTTAATTAAAATATTGATATTTATTTTTCTAACGTCACCAATATATAGTATTGGTACAACTTTTCTTAATGTCCCTTTTGCTCCAAAACATTTAGCTTTATCTGGAGCAGGAACTGCTTTATTAGGAGATCCATCTCTTTTTCGATTAAATCCCGCTTTAGTTGTAAAAGATAATCCAGTATCAGAAGTGTATTTTTCGTATAATTCCTGGTTAGCTGGAATAGTTGGCCATTCTGTATTAGCTGTTCAGCCGTTTCGAGGTGGATCAATTGCTTTAGGATTCCGATCACTTTCTATAAATGATTTAGAACTTAGAACATCAAAGCCAACAGATAATCCTATAGCTAATTTTGCTTCTTCAGGGATTTCTTTAGAAGCGGGTTGGGGGAAAAAACTGGGTCTTGTTCAATTTGGCGGGACTTTTCGCTTAATAAGAATGGAGTCATTTATTTATTCTTCTTCTGGTTTAGGTTTAGATGGAGGTATAACATATTCATTTAATAGAAATAAGATTGTTACAGGTATAGCTTTTAGAAATGTTGGGATAATGAAAAAGTTTAATAAAGTAGTACCTAAAATGCCTACAATCCTATCACTGGGAATAGTTATTAGTTCATTTCCAAAAATCAAATCAATAGATTTTCTTTCAACTATTAGTATAGATAATTCGGAATTATATGGTACAGTTTTTAGACTTGGGGGAGAATTCACTTGGGAGGATTTAATTATTTGGACAGGTACACATTCATCTAAAGAATTACAGTCCTTTTCTGGGGGAGTTGGCTTTAGGTCAAGAATATTAACTATAAGTTATGGTTTTCAGTTAGCATCAAATAATTTAGGTATTCCCCATATTTTGCAAATTGATTTTGACTTGCCTTAAATATTAATAAGTCTCCAACTTTTTCTTTGATGATCCTATGTTAAAAAAAGAATTATTTTTTTATTTTAGTTTTTTTTTGTTTCTTTCACCGAATCAAGCAATTCAAAATGTTTATAATCAGAAAGTTACCACGTATAATCTTTGGAATTATAATGGTACGAGTGATATTGATAATGATCGAGAGATTGACTTAAGATTGGTTTTAAATGAAATATCTCCAGATCTATTAATGGTTCAAGAAATAAACAATGACGTTGGATATAACCATTTCTTAACTGATGTTTTAAACTATAATGGAATAGAGTATGAAGGAGCTCCCTTCATTAACCAATTAAACACGAATCAAGATATTGCACTTTTCTATAGAAAAAAAGAGTACGAACTAATTTCTAATAGAATGGTACATATTACTTCAATAATGGGCCATCGTAATGTACCCGAATTTTTTGTAAAACATATCAAATCAGGACAAGAGATATATCTCTATGGTGTGCACTTTAAAGCTGGAAAAGATAAAAGTTCTTTTGACTCAAGATTGTCGGAAGCCATTAATCTAAGGACATATCTTAACAATCAAAACTCCGGCAATCATTTTCTCGTTATGGGTGATTTCAATATTTATGATGGAAACGGGAGCGTTTTTAACGAGCTTATTGAATTAAAAGGAAATAATAAAGGTAGACTTTTTGATCCAATTAATAAAATAGGATTATGGCATAATAACCCTTTATATGCTGATATCCATACACAGGCAACGCGAGTAAATTACAATGGTTGGAATTTCGGAGGAATGGATGACAGATTTGATCTAATTCTTGTATCTGAGACTATTTTGAATAATTCTAACATTAATTATATTAAAGAAAGCTATATAGCTTATGGAAATGATGGAAATCATTGTTGCAATGATCCAATTAATAGTGATACTAATTCTTTAGTTTCAAAAGAATTAGCTGATGCATTATTTTACTCTTCAGATCACCTTCCTGTAATATTAGATTTAGAATTCAGCAATGAAAATGTTTCAGTTGATTCGGAGGCTCAACCTTTACTTCCCTTTAAAGTAATTTTAGGCCAGAATTATCCTAACCCTTTTAATCTATCGACAGTTATACCCTTCTCCATTAGTAAAGAGAGCCAAGTTTCTCTGATTATTTTTGATCTTTCAGGGAATGTGAAAGAGAAATTGTTAAGTGGAAAAAGGCCTCCAGGAGTTTATGAAATCAACTGGTTAGCAGAAAATTTAGAATCAGGAATATATATTTGTAACCTTCAAATTGGTAATGAGTCATTTTCAAAAAAGATGCTATTCATAAAATAAGTTTTAGTTATTTTGTAATTGTGAAATCTTACTGGGATAAAGTATTAATCGTTTTGCTACTCTTCAATTTGTTGGTAGGGCAAGAGGTATCATATATACGCTATTTTAAAACTGATTCTGATTTCTTAGCTAATCTTGAAATTTCCCCAGAAGAAGTTAGAGGTGTTGAACACATTCAAGGACTCTATGATAGATCTAATCAGCTTATTATAAAGATGATTGTTGACGAACGAAACAATACTGTTTTACAGGAGATATTTGAATATAATCAAGATGGAACGCTTAGGCGGAAGGCTATAGTTGGTGGAGATGGAAAAGTAAATCGTATGATTATTTATGGAGATGAGCCTATGTCGGAGAAATTTATTTCGCTCGTTTTCCCTCATAGAAATATGTCTGATTTTGCTGAACGAACAAATATTTATTATTATAACAAAGATGGTAGTATCCGCAAATATGAATTTTTTAGTTTGAATCATACTCCATTTGGGGAAATCAACTATGATTATTTTGAAGAAGGGCTTATAAAATTAGAACAGTGGAGAGACCTTATAAATGGAAAGATTGTTCGTCAATTTAACTATAATTACAACCCCATTAGTCGAGAGTACATTATGGTTGAAATTGATGCTAGAGGTAATGAGGTCAGCAAAATAGGTATAACCTTGCCTAAAATTTTTTTTTCTTCTGATTTTATAGAGTCTAATGGATCAAAGGTAAAGAGTAAAGGTAATATTTTAGAGGAAAGTTCTGAAATCATTGAGAATATTCTTATGAGGAAAGCTGACGGTTGGGATCCAAAAGAATCTATTGGTTACCTTGCTGATCCTAACGTATTTTTTTCTCCAGATTTGATATATTTGAAAACAGGAGATACTCTTAAAGTCGATCTTCTCAATTTGACTGAAGATTATGTTCGTTTCTTTATGTTTCTTGATAGAGATGTTTTAACAATTCCTCTTTCACAAATAGATGAAATAGAACGTAATGATGGTACAATAATTTATCCATTGATTTATCGTTAGAGTCTTGCATTGAGAGGTAACGTTTGTTTATATTACCTAGCATGCGTCGAATATCGATTGTCATCTTATCTTTTTCAATCTTAATAGTAGCTCAAGACTATCCTACACCAACTAATATAGTAACATCACCAACAGCTGGAGGTTTAGTTAGAGGAGCTTTTTCAGCTCATATGCATATGCAGAGAGATGGTGGTTTGGCAACCGCTCTTGCAGTTGGTTTGTCAGATCGATTCATGTTTGGGTTATCATATGGTGCAAGTAAACTAATCGGTGATGGAGAACCGATTCCTTATCCTAGGCCAGAAGTAATTATTAAGTATCGTATTGTAGATGAATCAATGGTTTTTCCTGGTATTGCATTTGGGATTAACACTCAGGGATTTGGGAATTATAATAAAGCAGACTCACTGAAAAGGTATGATATCAAGGGATATGGGACATATCTTGTTGCGAGTAAAAATTGGAGAACTCTATTTGGGAATATGGGTATTCACTTTGGATCAAATATTAACTTTACTGAAACTACGGATGGAGATGAAGATATTAATTTCTTTACTGGTTTGGATCTTGAGTTTAATCCCGAATTATCTTTGCTTGCAGAATATAATGCTGCTCTTAATCAGAATTCTATGACAGCTAAAACAATTTCTCTTAGTCGAGGTGGATATCTTAATGTTGGTTTACGGTGGTCTTTGTTTCAAAATTTTCATATTGAGATTCATTTTAACAATCTATTGTTTGATGAAGAAAAAGTGAGGTATTTTAACAGAGAATTGAAAGTTAATTATATCGAATATTTCTAGTTTTGAAAATACTCTATTTGTTATTTATATATAATTATGAAAGATCTAACTGAGTCTAAAATTTCTTCTGAGAAGGTTTTTTCTGGTAACTTTATTAATGTAAGTAAAGACACAGTTTCTCTTCCCAATGGTTTAACTTCCACAAGAGAATATATACTACATCCTGGAGCTGTAGTGATTTTACCTTTATTAAAAAACAGGGAAATTCTACTTATAAAGCAGTACCGTTATTCTATTGGTTGTTTAGAGATAGAAATACCTGCTGGAAAAATTGATCCAGGAGAAAAACCAATTGATGCTGCAAATCGTGAATTAGAAGAAGAGACAGGTTATTGTTCATCAAAAATAACATTATTACAGGAGATACATCCTTGCATAGGTTATAGTGATGAACGAATGTGGCTTTACTTAGCTGAAGATTTAGTTAAAGGAAAAATTGGAGGTGATGAGGATGAGTTTATTGAATCTATCCCCACTCCGCTTGATGAAGCTTTGGGAATGATACAAATGGGTAAAATTACAGATGTAAAAGCTATAATAGGTCTTTTTTGGGCTGATAAACTTAGGAGAGGAGATTGGCAACTACCTTAGAAACAAAAGAATTAACAGCTAAAATCCGATCCTATGCACTGGACTTAGGTTTTCAAAAGGTTGGTTTTACTTCAGCTAAATCTTCTCAAGAAGATGCTTCTCATCTTGAAGAATGGCTCGATTTAGGTTATCATGCTACGATGAAATGGATGTTAAAAAGGAGAGAGGAAAGAGCTGATATTCAAAAATATTTTCCAGGATCCAAAACGGTAGTTTCTCTAGCTATGAATTACTATCACGGTAATTCTTCAGGCAACTTGAAAATATCAAATTATGCTTGGGGGGATGATTATCATAGTGTGCTTAAAGGAAAATTAATAAAATTAAAAAAATACATTCAAGAATTATGCAAGGATGCAAAAATACTTTCCTCGGTAGATACTTCTCCATTAATGGAAAAGGCTTGGGCTAAACGTGCTGGTCTAGGTTGGATTGGGAAGCATACTAACCTTATATCTAGAGATTTTGGATCATGGTTGTTTTTAGGTGAACTAATTCTTGATTGTGAATTGACTCCTGATAAACCCTTTGAAGATGATTTGTGTGGTTCTTGTACTGCTTGTATAGATGCTTGTCCTACAAATGCTATAGTTGAAGACTATTTGTTAGATGCTAATAAGTGTATATCATATCTAACAATAGAACATAGAGGTGATATTCCTGAAGAATATGAAACAGAACTTAATGGATGGATTTATGGTTGTGATATTTGTCAAAATGTTTGTCCATGGAATGAAAAATTTTCCAAAAAAAGTGAAGAAAAAAGTTTTTCTCCAAAGGAAAAAATTATGGAACAAAGCGAAAAATTTTGGTTTAAACTTGATAAGGATGAATACAACAATCTATTTAAAGGGAGCGCAATTAAGCGAACAAAGTTTGCTGGTTTAACACGAAACATTGCTTGTAGTAAATGAGTAACTGGTATAAAATATCTGATGCTTTTGATCTCACTCCTGGAAACAGTAAAATTCTAATGTTTAAAGAAAAAACTATTGCTCTTTTTAATATTGGTGGAAATTTTGTTGCGATAGATAATCAATGTCCTCATCGTGGAGGTTCACTTGGTGATGGTAAGATTGAAGGGTCAATAGTTACATGTCCTTGGCACAGTTGGAAATTTGATTGTTTGAAAGGAACCGCTGTTGAAAATAAGAATTTCCGTCTTAAAATATATCCTTTGAAGAAATTATCTGATGGATTATTTGTAAAATTATTCTAAAATGGACCTTTTCAATAATAAACTTAAAAACTTCTCAGGCTTGGCACCAATTTTCCCTCTTCCAAACATCGTTTTTTTTCCTAGAACATTTTTGCCATTGCATATATTTGAACCTAGGTATCGAAAAATGATAATGGATGCTGATTCAAATGAAAAAATGATTTGCATGACATTGCTTAAGGAAGGTTTTGAAGATAATTGCCAAGGGGAACCATCAATCTATAAGGTGGGATCTTTAGGTTACATGGAATTAAATAATCGTAGTGGTGATGGAACTTCAAATATTTTATTGTCTGGATTAGCAAAGGTTTCAATCAATGAGGTTCCTGCAAATAAAGATTATAGACTAGCTGAATTAAATATCATTTCAGAATCTGAAGGAGATGAGGATACGAATATTCTTAAAAATAAAGTATTTCGTGGTTTTGAAAGATTGTCAAACCAAAGAGGTTTTCCTCAAATTCCTAAAGAATTTCAGAAAGCTATAGATTTTGAGATGGCAGTAAATTTTCTTGCTTCACATCTACCAATTGATGTTGAAGAAAAGCAAAAAATGTTGGAGCTAGATGATATTTCTCTTAGGGCAAAAATTCTTGTTCAGTTTATGGGAAGTAGCATAGGGGTTGAGCCCATAGGAGGTTTAGGACGAATTATTCCTGGTGACCCTAGGTTGAATTAATTAGTTTTTGTGGAATTTCCTTCTAGGCCTAATTCTTGAGCCTTTTCTTTAAGTGCATTGATTACAAACTGGATATGCTCATCTAAAGTTAAATTTAATTCTTCAACAGCCTCTTGTATATCCTGTCGATTAATTGATGCCGCAAAGTTTTTTTGTTTTAGTTTTTTTTTCACTGATTTTATTTTTACATCATTTACTGATTTAGAAGGTCTGACATAAGTAACTGCAAATATAAAGCCAGTTATTTCATCAGATGCATAAAGTGCTTTTGCTAAGAGAGTTTTTCTTTCTACTCCAGTATAATTTGCATGTCCCATTATTGCTGTTGTTAAGATTTCTGGATAACCTTTTTTTATTAGGATTTTATTGCCAACATAAGGATGTTGATCTGCATTAGGGTACTTTTCATAATCAAAATCGTGAAGAAGGCCTGTCATTCCCCATAATTCTTCATCTTCATTATATTTTTGTGCAAAATATTTCATAACTTGTTCAACTCCAAGCGCATGACGACGTAAAGAGTCATTCTTAGTAAATTCACATAGAAGTTTCCAAGCATCTTTTCGTTTTGGCATTTTAACTTTTGTTATTATTTATAATAGATAGTTTATTAAGAGCATTATGCCATGCTAACAATTTTTCTTCCCTTTTCCAGTCTTTCATTTTTGGCATAAAATTTTCTTCTATTTTTACCTTTTCAACAAGTGGACGTCCAAAAGCTTTATTTGTAACTAATCGAGCTACTCCTAAAGCGGTCATATCTTTACCCGAACTGGTTGCGATATCATTATCAAGTATGTCGGCTATAAATTGAATAAGTGGTCCTCTTGATGAGCCTCCAGATGCAATTATATCTCGCAAATTTATTTTTGTTTTGTTATTAATAGTATTACAAATATCGTAGACTAGGAAACCAATGGATTCCATACCAGCTCTAACAAAGTCATTTAAGCTTGCATTACTTTCAAGGCCAAAAATTTTTGTATTAAATTCTCCTGTCCAATATGGAGATGAAATTCCACTGAGACCAGGTACTAGTACTCCATTTGTTTCACTTGCGCAACGTTCATGCCACAGCATATTTTCATGGTTAATACCAAGCTTTTCCTCTAACCATTTAAATAATGATCCAACGCTATTAATTGTTCCTTCTAACAAAAAATGGACTTCTTTTTCTGAAGAAAAAAGAACATTGCTAAGTAATGATGGAACAATAACAACGCTTTTTCCACTATTAACCAATACGGAGCCAGAAGTTCCAAAGTTAAGGGCAACATCTCCTTTTCTCCATCGTCCTTGGCCAACTAATGAGGCTTGTTGATCTCCAATTATACATAGCAGAGGGATGCTATTTCCAAATATTGAGATATCACCAAATTTAGAACAAGTTGGAGTGATTCTTGGCAAGGACTGTGGACTTACCTGAAAAAGTTCTAAAAGACTTTTCTCCCATGAAAGTGTAGAAAGATTCATCAAAAGAGATCGTCCACAAATGGAATGATCAATAATGTGTTTACCTGTTAAACAATAGACCACATATGAACTAATAGATCCAAAGATTAGTTTTTCTGAATGGACACCCTTTTCTATTTGCCTATTGTTAGTAATAGCATGAAGATACTTAGGGCCACCGAAATGTCCACTTAAAGGGATTCCTGTTAAATTTTGGATCATTTTTTCTTTTCCAGACATATCTTTTGCCAATTTATCAGCACGAGAATCTTGCCAACTCATTGCTGAAGCTATTGGTTCATTAGTTAATTTGTCCCAAAAAAGGAATGTAGATCGTTGAAAAGCCATACCAATAGCTACTACTGATAAAAACTCTGAATGAGCAAAATCATTTAGTTTAAACAAAATTTTTTCGCATGAATTAACAATCTCTTTTGCATCACATTCGACCCAACCAGGTTTCGGTCTTTTAACTTTATGTGGAATTTTTTCAATTTGGTGTACATTGAGGTTTTCATCAAAAAGGAAACCTTTAGTAGATGAAGTTCCTTGATCTATGACAATAATTGCTGGTTGACCCACGTTAAAGATAAAATAAGGATATTATGATTGGTTAGATAGTAAGTATATAGATTAGTTTGTTTCTTCGAATGAGCATGTATCACCAGAACTTATACGACCACCTTTTAGGACTCGAGCGTACCAACCTCTTCGCCCTAACATTGTTTTTACAAATTCAACCCCATGTTTTTTCCCAACATAAGGTAAAGAATGGAGTTTATAGCAAGGATCACATTTATAAGAAAGCTGAATTTTAACGGTGCCAATATCTATCATTAAGTTTGGAATAAAGTTATCAATTGGTACCCCTTCTGTGACAAGATTCTCACCAAGATCACCAATGTTTATTGGCCAGCCTTCTTCATTTAATTTATGAATAATTTCTATTGGTAATACCAAAAGAGCCATATCAGGATTGTTCCCTCTCTTTGTAGCTCGGAAGTGATTATAGTCACCTTCAATTCCATTACGGTTTAACAATGCTTGTTTTACTTCAGGCTTCATTAGACCAAACTTATTGGATATTTTTAATTTACTGTATATATGTAAAATTTTTCCCGTCAAATTTTCTTAAATAGTAAATTAAGAAATTGTAATTCCAAAAGTTTCTTCAAATTCTTCTGTAGGAATCATTCTTATAGCATCCCAAGTTAATTTAGTGCAGACGCGAGCACAAATTTGGCATCCAATACATTCATTAAAACGAACTTGGACTGGTGGTATAGGAATATTGTATTTTCCAGAAGATACTGATTCTATACAATCAACAGGACAAAAGGGGACACAAACTTGACATCCAGTGCAATTGTCTTCATCAACCACTGCCATAAGTTTTGGTCTTTTCTTTTTTTTCCCAGGGTCTTCAGCTAGTTCTGGTACAGGTTTGTAATGATCGTAGCGTTTTTTCATTTTAAGCTCAAAGGGAAATTATACCAGTATTTTGCCAGATTCAAATAGAAACTAGACTATTTATTCCAAAATATTCACGAAAAAGATTTTTCTTCTTATTCTATCAGGACTAAATTTTAGTAACATCATAGTGTTTTTAATTATGTTTTTAATTCAAATTGAGAGCAGGAGGAAAAATGTCCTACATAATCGCTGAACCATGTGTTGGTGTGTGCGATACTGCATGTGTTGAAGTATGTCCTGTCGATTGCATTCATGGGCCAGATGATACTAAAGGTGCTGGAGCTGAAGCAAAAGCTGAAGGTTTTGATCCAGATGAAAAGCAACTTTATATTGATCCTGAAGAATGTATTGATTGTGGTGCTTGTGAACCTGAGTGTCCCGTAGAGGCCATTTTTGAAGAAAGCGAAGTTCCTGAAGAATGGTCAAAATATATTCCTATCAATTACCAATTCTTTGGCCAGGAACCTTAAGTTAATATCTCAATAGTCTAATTGCGGCCGCCCATTAATGGGCGGCTATTTTTATGTGAAGTATAATTCCAAAGGTTATATCTAATGACGAATGAAGAAGTAATGGAACGTCTAAAGAGCATCAAATATCCTGGTTTTAGCAGAGATATTGTCTCTTTTGGCATCGTTAAAACTGTAGAAGTTACAGGTGATATGGTTAGAGTGACGCTATTGATGTCCTCAGCAAGTGAAGAAAGCCAACAAAATATTCGTCAAAATGTAATGTCGGAACTTGAAAGTAGTTTTTCAAAAGTTGACGTATTTTTAGAACAAAAAAACCCAACGCAAACTCCAGTTCAAACGCTAGAGATGATACCGGAAGTAAAACATACCATTGCTATAGCCAGTGGTAAAGGAGGTGTAGGGAAATCAAGTGTAGCCATTAATATTGCCGCAGAATTAATGCAGCGAGGTTATAGTGTTGGTCTCCTTGATTTAGATATTTATGGCCCAAGCCTCCCCATTCTTGCTGGAGTAAATGAAAGACCATCAATGACTCCTGATAAAAAATTGATTCCTATAGAAAAATTTGGTATTAAGTTAATGTCTTTTGGATTCCTTTCGGGTAATGATTCACCTGTAATTTGGAGAGGACCAATGGTTGCACGTATGACTGAACAGTTTTTTGGAGATGTGATTTGGGGGAATCTTGATTATTTGATTCTTGATCTTCCTCCCGGTACTGGTGATATTCAATTAACTCTCGTTCAAAAACTAAAACTATCTGGAGCAATTATTGTAACAACTCCGCAGGATTTAGCTGTTTCTGATGTCCGAAAAGGAGCTGATATGTTTAGTAAAGTACATACACCAGTTTTAGGTGTTGTTGAAAATATGGCGGGCTATGTTTTATCTGGTGTTGTTCACTCTGATGATGGTAAACCATTAAAAAATGGAATTATTTCCTTTGTTGAGGAAAATACTTTAAAAGAGTTTCCGTTAGGGATTCATGGTAATTTTAATTTAGAAATAAACCTTTTTAAGCGAGGGGGAGGGAAAAATGAGAGTGAGAGACTCAAAGTACCACTTTTGGGAGAAGTTCCTATATCCCAAGACTTAATGGAAGCTTGTGATGAAGGAATACCTATCGTAATAAAAGATAGAGAATCAAAAATAAGTAAGATATTTTCGTTGATAATAGATAAGATTGAAAAAATACTAGCCTAAGGGTTATTTTCCTCTAGTTAGGCTCAATTTTATGCTTACACTTTTATTAATATTCTTTCTTTCTCTTTTTGGAACCACTTGCCCCTTATATTTATGGTTAATTGATGCACATAAAGAAAAAATAAAGCTTCATCGTTTTATTTTGGGCCTTTCTTTAGCCTCATCAGTTGTAACAACTTTATTTTATTACTCATTAAACATTTCTAATTCTTCGAAAATAGTTATTTATATTTGGGTGTTTTTACTTTCGATAGTTACCCTTTATTATTGGAGGAAGTCTAGTTATAGCAATGTTCTTATAAGTATACCTTCAATTGCTGGAATGTTATTAATATATAGTCTTGTTTCAGAAATTATATCACCTAGTATTTTAAGCTTTCTGATTATTTTAGTTGGAGCTTTTATCCTTTCAGGATCTATGTTTGCAATGATACTAGGACATTGGTATTTAAATGTTGTTAATATCCCTATCTCTCTTTTACGAAATACTACTAAAGTACTAATGTTCTTCATCATTTTCCGTTTAGTTTGGAATATCATATTAATTTTGAATGAATCAATAGTCTATAATGGTTATTTTCTATCTATACTTGAATTTATAGGTACAATTGATGGGATTTTTTTATGTATTGCCATTTTATTTGGAACAATCCTACCATTATTTCTTTCGTACCTTACTCTTAGGACTATTTATATTCATTCAACTCAATCAGCAACGGGTTTGCTTTATGTAATGGTAATTTCTGTAATTATGGGTGACCTCTTTTTTAAATATTATATAATTCGCTATGGTTTGGTTATTTGAAGGCATCAATAATTAAAGAGTGCGATCAATGTGGGGAATATTATTTTGGGTATATTGAAGGTCAAAAAGAGATTGCATGCTCATTTTGTAATGAAGAAAGAATTATTGTTAACTCAAATGATTGGCCATTTAAAGTTTGTCCATTTTGTGATTGTGCTCAGTTCTATAAAAGAAAAGATTTCAACCAGTTAATAGGTTGCTTCATTATTATTATAGGGGCTATTTTTGTTCCTTTTACATTTGGATTGAGTCTTGTGATCTTATTAATTCTTGATTATTTATTATATAAAAAAGTTTCAGAAATACTAGTTTGTTATAAATGTCAAACTGAGTTCAGAAATTTCGGCTTAATTGAAAAAAACATTGATCAGTTTAATCATCATATTGCTGAGCTTTATGAGCATTAATAACCATTCTTGAATTATGATTAAAGAAAAGAGTAATTTATCAGTATAATTAATGAAATTAGAAGATCAAATTAAACAAGATATAAAAAAAGGAGGGAACATTCCTAACCATATTGCAATTATTATGGATGGGAATGGTCGATGGGCAAAAAACAAAGGTTTACCGAGAATTGCTGGTCACAAGGAGGGTATTAATTCAGTTAGAGAGATAACCCGAGTTTGTGGAGAGTTAGATGTTAATTTTTTGACACTCTATACTTTTTCTAAGGAAAACTGGCTTCGTCCTAGAGTTGAAGTATCAGCTCTTATGAATCTTCTAGTAGATACAATTCGACATGAAATTAATGAATTGATGCAAAACAATGTACGGTTGCGTGTAATTGGAAAAATGGAGGAACTTCCGGAAAAACCGAGAGTAGAGATGGAAGAAGGAATTAGGCGGACAGCATCAAATAGCGGTCTTACTTTGATTTTAGCGCTTAATTACAGTGGAAGAGTGGAAATCTTAGAAGCTGTGAGTAAGTTAATAGCTTTAAAAAATGGGAATGAGAAAATTAATTTGACACAAGAATTTTTTGAGAAACAGCTATACACAAATGGAATTCCTGATCCAGACCTTGTTGTTAGGACGAGCGGAGAATCACGCTTAAGCAACTTTCTTTTATGGCAGATTGCATATTCTGAAATTGTAATTACTTCAACATTATGGCCAGCTTTTCGTAGAATAGATTTATATAAAGCGATATTAGAATATCAATCAAGAGAGAGGCGTTATGGTAAAATATCTCGCCAAGTAAAAGGAATGAAAAAATAATGAGAATTATTAATTCGTTTTTATTAAACCTAGTTTTTACTGTTATAGTTTTTTCACAAGGTTTAAATCCCATGAAAATTGCTGGAGTTAAAGTTGAAGGCAATCTGATAACAACTGCCACAGTAGTTAAATTCACATCTGGAATCGTTGAGGGAAAAGAAATAATGCCTGGAGATTTTGGAAAATCTGTTAAAAAACTTTGGTCAACTGGATTTTTTTCTGATATTCAAATAATGCTTGATAGAGAATCTACGGAAGGACTCTATGTAACAATTATTGTTGAGGAAACACCTATACTAGGTGAGATTACTTTTCTTGGAGATAAAAAGAAAAGAAGAGAGATCAAGGAAGAACTTGATCTTAAGAAAGGTCAGCGAATACGTCCTCATATTATCAAGGAATCTATAGAGACAATTAATAGGTTATTTGCTGAAGATGGATATTTGAGAAGCCATGTTGAAGCCACTATTTCAGATGGTTCAATGGATAATGTCAGAGACTTAACCTTCAATGTAAAAACTGGGAAAAAAGTAAAAATAGGAGAAGTTCGCTTCCATGGTAATAATTCATTTAATCCTAGAAAACTGAGAAAACAATTAAAAGATACAAAAATTCAGAAATGGTACCTCTTTTGGCGTTCTAATTTTGATAAAGAAAAATTCAAAGATGACAAATTACTTTTAACCAAATTTTACCAAAACAATGGATTTAAAGATTTTAGAATATTAAAAGATTCACTTTCTTTTTCAGATGACGGGAGGAAAATATTATTAGATTTATGGTTAAATGAGGGAAGCAAATATTATTTTAGAAACTTTACATGGGAAGGTAATGACCTATATGAAACTAATGAATTGCTTTACGCCCTCAATGTAAAAAAAGGTGATATGTATAATGGTGAAGAATTCGATAAATCAGTTAATGAAAGAGTACATGCTTTATATATGGATCGAGGATATATATATAGTACGATAAATCCATTATTTACTCCAGTTGGTGAAGATTCCTTAGATGTTCATTTTTCTATTACAGAGAACCATCAGGTTTCTATTAGGAGACTTGATATAACAGGAAATCAAAGAACTAGAGAGAATGTAATTCGGAGAGAGTTGAAAGTAATACCTGGTGAAGTTTTTAATCGTGAATTATTAATGAGGAGTGCTCGCGAGGTTTTCATTCTCAATTATTTTGCTGATGTACAACCAGATATAATTCCTGTTGATGATGATGAAATTGATATCCTAGTAAGTGTTGAGGAAAAATCTTCTGATCAAGCAAACGCTAATATAGGGTATTCAGCTGAGTTTGGTCTGATGGGTGGTGCTGGCGTTTCATTAAATAATTTTCGTGGAAAGGGTCAACAATTTTCACTTAATATAAGCCAGGGTGTTCAGGGTAACATGAGAAGTTTTGGTTATGGTGGATTTGGAGGATATCAAGCGGCTCAATATAAAAGTATATCATTAAGCTTTACTGATCCTATGGTTAATGATAGACCAATATTACTTGGTTTTTCAGTTTTCTATTACCTTAGAGGACAGAATCGATATTATTTTAGTATACCATTTGATAGAGAAATGCAAGGAGCAAGCTTCAGAATAGGCAAGAGGCTTAAATGGCCTGACAATTATTTTAGAGCATTCTGGTCAATTAGTACTTCAAAGAAAAATTATAAAGGTAGTGAAGAGGATTTGAGTGAATATGGTCTTTTAGGAGTAAGTAATAGTGTTGGTTTAAGTGTCTCCCAAACTGTTACGAGAGATAGCCGTAATCATCCAGAATTTCCTTCCCAAGGTTCTAGTTTCAATTGGACATCAACCCTTTCTGGTGGTCCTTTTAGTTCAAAAATATTTCCAGTACACGAAAATTTTCATAAGCACACGGTGAAATTAGATTGGTTCACTAACCCATTTTGGAAGTCTGCATTAGTTTCATCTTGGCAATTTGGTGCAATTAAGGATCTTAAACCAAGACATACGGCTAATACAATTATACCAATTGATGAGAAGTTTATTATGGGTGGAAGTGGTATTCCATATGGTACTTTATTAAGGGGATATCAAGATAATACAGTTGGACCTTACAGTCGTTATCCTTTAGGTGGAAGAGTAATGATGAAGTTTTTCACTGAACTAAGATTTCCATTCTCAGAGAATCCTACTGTTTATGGTCTTGTTTTTGGAGAAATGGGTAATAACTGGTTAAGTTTCAGCGATACAGACCCTTTTGACCTTAAACGTTCAGCTGGTTTAGGAGTTCGGATGTTTATGCCAATGCTTGGAATGTTGGGTTTTGATCTAGGCTATGGTTTTGATGATGTTGAGTTTACAGATAAAAATCCTGAGGGATGGAGATTCCATGTTCTGTTTGGTATGCCGATTTAGCTTTAGATTTTATAAATTAAGTGGTTTATTTCAGAGTCAGAAATCAAAGATTATAGATCATGGAGGTTAATGTGAAACCTTTGAGAAATTTTTTTATTGTCCTATTTGTCCTTTTAATTCCTCTGGCCGTTATGGCTCAAATCCAAGTGGGCTTTGTTCAATCTGATCGGATAAGGGCAGAGTATGAAGAATTTAAAGAGGCTGAAAGTGAGCTTCAATTGGAGTTTAGAAAAGTTCAATTTGAATTCCAAACAATGGCTGAAAGATTAGATAGTTTAAAACAAGCTTTTGAAACTCAGCGACTAATGAGCTCACCTGATAGACGCCGAGAAAAAGAAAATGAAATAGCTTTACTTGAACAACAGGTGAAAGACTTTCAAGCCCAAAAGGTAGGGCCTGAAGGAGAATTATATCGAAAACAACTTCAATTAGAGACCCAAATAATACAAAAGGTCCAACGATCTGTTAATAAAGTTGCTATTGATAAGGGATATGATTATATCCTTGATTCAGTTAGTCTGTTGTACGGAAAGCCAACACATAACCTCACAGATGATGTGCTTTATGAATTGAGGCAAATCACTGATGAAAGTTCTGATACTAATTAATTGTTAGTGAAACTAAGGGACTTGGCTTCACTTGTTCAAGGTGAACTGGTAGGTGATCCCGAAATTGAAATTAAAGGTGTCTCGGAAATTCAAAAGGGAATTCCAGGAACAATCACTTTTCTTCACATGTCTAAATACAAAAAGTACATAGATACAACGAAAGCTTCAGCTGTTTTAATAGGGAAAGATCATTCTTTAGACGATATAAGTTTGAGCAGAATTATTACTGACAATCCTACTATTGCTTTTTCAAAAATTCTTGATTATTTCGTACCTAGTGAAAAACATACCATCGAAATTCATAATACAGCAATAATTCATGAATCTGTCAAAATTGATGATAATGTATCAATAGGTCCCTATACAGTTATAGAAAAAGACGTAATTGTTGGAAAAAATGTGAAAATCGGATCCAATTGTATGATTGGAAAGAATTGTTTAATTAGAGATGAAAGCGAATTGAACTCTTTGGTCACATTATATCCAAACTGTAAAATTGGCATGGATGTTATTATTCATAGTGGATCAGTATTAGGGTCTGATGGATTTGGTTTTGCTACTGAAAAAGGAACGCATAAAAAAATACCACAAATTGGTGGAGTAGAAATTGGTGATAATGTAGAAATTGGTGCAAATTGTACTATTGATAGAGGTACTATTGGTAACACAGTAATTGATAAAGGAACAAAACTGGACAATCTTGTTCATATTGCACATAACGTTAAAATAGGAAAGAATTGTTTATTAACAGCTCAAACTGCTGTTGCGGGCAGTTCAGTTATTGGAGATTATGTAGCTTTTGGTGGGAAGGCTTCAGTAGCCGGACATTTAATTGTTGGAAATAAGACTCAATTAGCAGCAAAAAGTGGAGTTACAAAGTCATTGGAAGGCGGAGAAACTTATGCTGGAATGCCAGCAAGAAAAATTCTCGATAAGAATAAACAAGATGCTTTAATTGGTAGGCTTCCTGAAATAGTTCATTTATTGAAGGATATAGAAAAAAGATTGATTGATTTAGAAAAAAATGAGTAAACAACAGACTATAAAAGAATCGGTTTCTTGTTCAGGAATTGGCTTGCATACTGGTGTAGATAGCACTATAACGTTTAAGCCGGCTGAAGATAATTCTGGAATTAAGTTTATTAGAACGGATATAAAAGGTTCTCAAGAGATACAAGCTGATATTGATCATGTTGTTGACATCTCTCGAGGAACTACTATAGCACAAAATGGTACTAGGATACATACTGTTGAACATGTGTTAGCAGCATTGGTTGGTTTAGAGATAGATAACATTCTTATAGAGTTAACAAATAAAGAACCTCCGGTTATGGATGGAAGTTCAAGAGATTTTGTTGAAGTACTGCAAAAAGCAACAATTATCGAACAACATCATGAACGAGAGTATCTTGAAATAGATGAAACAATTTCTTATACTGATCCTGTCAAAAAAACTGATATTTCTGTACTCCCGTCTGATAGATATCGTCTTACTTGCATTATTGATTATCAATATCCTTGGCTTGGTACTCAATATTTTACTATCCACTCTATAACTGATTTTGCCAAAGAAATTTCACCTGCTAGAACTTTTAGTTTTCTAAGTGAGGTAGAAGATTTGCGGGAGGCGGGGTTAGTACAAGGTGGTAGGCTTGATAATGCTATAGTGATTATTGACAAAGATGTAGATGAAGATGAGATTAATCGCCTTAGATCTCTTTTTAATATAGAAGAAGATATTGATATTGGTTCTAATGGTATTCTACATGGTGTTAAGTTACGTTTTGAGAACGAGCCAGTTAGGCATAAGGCATTAGATGTTATTGGTGATTTGGCTTTGCTTGGTATGCCAATTAAGGGTCATATAATTGCTGCTCGACCAGGGCATGCTGCCAATGTAGAAATAGTAAAAAAAATAAAAAAACATTATCAGAAAAAAATACTTCAAAAAAAGTACCAAGCAGAGATTTCTTCTGAATATTTATTTGATATTAATGCTATAAAGAAAATTCTCCCTCATCGTTATCCCTTTCTTTTAATTGATAGGATACTTGATATGAAACCAGGAGAATCATTGCATGCGATCAAAAATGTTTCAGTTAGTGAGCCTTTTTTTCAAGGACATTTCCCAAATCAGCCTGTTATGCCTGGAGTATTAATTATAGAAGCTATGGCTCAAGCTGGGAGTTTCCTTCTATTACATACCACACCTGAACCAGAGAAAAAAATAATGTATTTCAGTGGTATAGAAAAATCAAGATTTCGTAAGCAGGTATTACCTGGAGATCAAATTATTTTTAAGATTGATTTATTAAAACTTAGAATGGGAACTTGTAAGCTTCAAGGTATAGCTTATGTTGATGATAAAATTGTTGCTGAAGCTACCTTCATCACTACTCTTGGTGATAGAAAGGGGTAACTATTTCTCATATTCATCCAACGGCTGTTGTTGATACTTCTGTTTCTATTGGAAAAAATGTTGAAGTAGGAGCATATACAGTCATTGAAGAAAACGTTCAAATAGGTGATTATACATGGATTGGTAACCATGTAAATTTACGAAAAGGAACAATAATTGGAGATCGTTGTAAAGTATTTCATTCATCTGTTATTGGAGAAATTCCTCAAGATTTAAAGTTTGAAAATGAAGAAACTACTGCTCACATTGGGCATGATGTTGTTATTCGTGAATTTGTCACGGTGAATCGAGGGACAAAAGCTTTGGGCCGAACAGAAATTGGCGATAATAGCTACCTAATGGCTTATGTGCATATAGCTCATGATTGTGTCATTGGAAAAAATGTAATACTAGCAAATTCTATTCACCTAGGAGGACATGTAGAGATTGGTGATTGGGCAATACTAGGAGGTGGGGTACTTATTCATCAATTTGTAAAGATTGGAAGTCATGTGATGATTGGTGGTGGTTTTAGAGCTGTTCAGGATGTTCCACCATTCATAATGGCTGCTGGTGAACCCTTGCGATTTTCAGGGATTAATTCAATAGGCCTTCGACGTAGAGGTTTTACATCGAATATTAGAAAAGAAATAAAAGATGCTTATCGCATCTTGTTTCGATCAAATGTACAAAAACATAATGCTATACAATTAATGACTGAGACTTATCCCAATAGATCTGAAGTTCAGGAAATAATTTCTTTTGTTGAAAAAAGCGAGCGCGGACTTATCTAAATATTTCATACTTTTCCTTGTTTTTTCCTTATTCAATAGAGTTGAGACACAGAATCTCAATTATAGTCTTGATTGGGAATCAGGGAATTTTATAGTTGATGCAAAAAACTTGATGAGGAATTTAACTCTACAGAATGGCCATCATTTATTATCTGGAGAAGGTTTTGAAGGAAATATTTTGTTAAGTAGTGCTACTAGCATTAGTCTAACAGAAAGTCTTCCTTCTATGCCTTTATTTTCAACTCTTTATCATGTGTCAGAGAATTTATGGATGGGCGGTCTATTTTCAGGTTATATGGCTGGAGACAATGTAATTATCCTTTCAGGATATGTGATGGAGTTAATGCCTGGTGATATATCTCAAGGAAAAGTTCCTTTGTGTTTAGAATTAAGTCGACGATCATTAGATGGAGCAAATGATTTTAGTCTTAAAACTATTGGCATATCGCTTACAAAAAGGACAAATTTTAATTCTATCTTATTGCGTTATGGTATAAGTAGTTCTTTTTTTGATGTGATATTCCGCTCTAAACCTTATGATTTTCAGGAATCATTGCCAAATCGCCTTAAAGGGCAAGTTAATTCAATCATTGGGACAGCAGAATTGTCATATGGAAAATTTATTAGCGGATTAAAACTAAATTTGACAAATAAGGGTGTATCTTTTATGATAAGTATAAGTGCGTTATTAAAATCATGAAGAGAACTATTGGGATATTAGGATCAACTGGTTCAATTGGAATTAATACTATTGATGTAATAAGACATTTTAAAAATCAATTTTCTGTAAAATATCTTTCAGCATATAGTAATAATCATCTATTACTCCAACAAATAAAAGAATTCAACCCTGATGCAATTGCAATTGTTGATCAAGAAGCAGCTAAATCTCTCCGTAAAGATCTAAATGATGGTTCTGTGGAGGTATTAGAAGGCCGAGATGGTTTATTAGAATTATCAGCTTGGGATAATGTAGATATTTGCCTAAATGCAATTGTTGGCGGTTCTGGTATGGAACCTACAATTAAAGCATTACAAGCTGGAGTAAATGTAGCTTTGAGTAATAAAGAAAGTCTTGTAATGGCTGGTTCACTTATAAAAGAAGTTTTGAAAAAGAACGGAACTAAAATTTTCCCTGTTGATAGTGAACATAGTGCTATATGGCAATGCTTAATGGGAGAAGAAAATTCCTCAATTAAGAGAATAATTCTTACAGGATCTGGGGGTCCATTTAGATCTACACCAAAAGTTGATCTTATTAAGGCTACAATTGAAGAAGCATTAGCGCATCCTAATTGGAATATGGGTAGCAAGATATCTATAGATTCAGCAACAATGATGAATAAGGGGTTTGAAGTAATCGAAGCTTATTGGCTTTTTGGACTTTCTTATAAGCAAATAGAAATTGTTATACATCCTCAATCAATAATACATAGCATGGTAGAATTTATTGATGGGTCCGTAAAAGCTCAATTAGGTTTACCAGATATGAAGGTTCCGATTCAAATGGCTCTAACCTTCCCAAATAGGTTTGACTCTAATTGGAAAGAATTCAACCCTACAGAATTAACTGATCTAACCTTTGAAAAACCAAATTTTGATAAATTCCCTTGCCTCAACTTAGCTTATGAGTCACTCAAAATGGGTGGCTCAGCCGCAGCAGCTTTAAATATTGCAAATGATAAAAGTGTACGACTTTTCTTGGATGGAAGAATTGGTTTCACACAAATTGCTGAAATCAACGAAGCAGTTTTACGAGAGCATAAATGGATTTCGATTCCTAGTCTTTCATATTTAATCGAACTTGAGGACTGGGGAAAAACTTTTATAGAAAAATTAATTAAGGAGTAAATGACATTATGATAACGATTCTAGCCATGATTTTTGTTCTCGGTATATTGGTTTTTGTCCATGAACTTGGGCATTTTCTTGCCGCTAGATCTATTGGAGTAAGAGTAGAACGTTTTTCATTAGGATATCCTCCAAGATTTATTTCATTTACTCCTACCTCTAAGGGTCTTCTATTTAGATTATTTTTCTATAAGATTGGAAAATCTGGTAAACTTCAATGGGAGCCTATTCTAGAAAAAATTATAACTTCTCCACGTTCGAAATATTCTGAAACAGAATATTGTTTGGCATTAGTTCCATTGGGTGGTTATGTAAAAGTAGCTGGATACGTAGATGAAAGTCTTGAAGCTGAAATTACAGGTGCTCCTGATGAATTAAATTCTAAAAATAGAATTCAGCAAATTTGGTTTATGTCGGCAGGTGTCATAATGAATATATTATTATCTATCATTTTCTTTACTGGAATAACAATGTACTCAGGAATTGCCGAAAACACTGGAGAACCAGTTGTACAAGAAATTACCCAAGGCTTTCCAGCCGAAAATGCTGGTATTCAGGAAGGAGATAGGATCATATCAATTAATGCTACTACTATAAACGAATGGGCAGACTTAACGGAGATTATTCATAATAGTCCTAATAAGAAGATTACCATAGTTTGGGAGCGTAAGAATAAAATTCTTTCAGCACAATTAATACCAAAGGAGGGGACTATTCCTGATGATGAGGGCATAAAAAATGTAGGTCTTATTGGAATCGCTGGTGGATATGATGTAAGAAAAGCCACTTTTTTTGAATCAATTAGTTCTGGTTTTAATCGTACAGTTTATTGGTTTAAAATGATTGTTAAATCTCTTTCAATGATTGGATCTGGAGAAGCTTCAATGAAAGATATTGGTGGCCCAATAATGATTGCTCAACTTGCTGGTGAATCAGCACGTGCTGGGATGATTGCACTTTTATCTTTTACTGCCATTATTAGTATTAATCTTGCTTTTATAAATATTCTTCCAATTCCAGGTCTTGATGGGGGGCATATTTTACTAGTTTCCCTTGAAGGAATTGCTCGAAGAAATTTTTCTTTGAAGGTTAGAATGGCAATCCAGCAAACGGGTATGGCTCTTCTTCTTCTTCTAATTATAATTGTACTATATAATGATTTGAGTCGTTTGTTCACTAATTAATTGAGTATTCTACTAATTTCAAAACTAGTGAGCCAAATGAGGCTTTTGACACAATCATTACAGGCAATCGGTTTTTATCGTCGCTTATCCAAACTTTCATATCACCTTTATTTTTGAAAAGCTTACGTCCTTCTTTAAATGGTTCTACTACAAAACAGTTAAACTTTCCTGCTATTACGTTAATGTCTTCTTTACGATGCACAATCATGTTAAAACTGTTTAATTTGTAGTTATCAAAAATTGTAAACTCAAATAATTCTCCAATTCTTAAGGGTAAAGTTCTAATGTAATAGAATAATGAATAAGGATCTCGCGTTCCTTTTCTGATTGGAACTGAATTCTTATTTGTAATTATTATTTCACTAGCATAGTCAAAATTAGCAAGAAAATCCTGAGAGTATTGCCGTTCCCTTATCGTTTTTCTCAATTTTTGAGTAAATAGGTGCTGTTTATCGATCCAACTTTCTACTGTATCTCGTATAGGGAAAATAGTATCCCATATCTTATTTGTTGCCATATTAAATGTAATATGGTAAGAATTAGATCCATTTGATTCGAAACCATCCTTTATTTCAAGGCTAGCTCGCCCCACTGAAATTATATTTAGGTTTACTTCATATAGAAGCAATTCTCCACTTTTGAAAGGATAGTTTTCAGCGCTAAGAATTGACAATTTTAAAAAAATAGCTAAAATGAGTTTTTTCATCTTATTTTTTTTATTTCATCTGATGAAAGATTATATATAGAAGAACCTAAAGAGGTTGGAAGTATTCCGGCGTCTAAAATCAAATCAACTTCATTGAAAAAAGTTTTGATAATTTTATTGGGATCATTTAGAGGAAATTTGCCAGTTCTATTAACACTTGTAGAAGTAATTGGTCTCCCTAATCTTTTTATTAACTTTTGAGTTAAAAGATGATCTGGGATTCGAACACCAACACTTTTATTTGGACCTAATAATGCAGGAGCAAGATTTTGTGATTTACCCGGTAAAATTATTGTGACAGGACCTGGTAGTTTTTCTTTAACAAATTCTGAATGTGATTTTGGAATCACACAAAATTTATTGAGCATTGTAAAATCACTTGTTGCGATGCTCCAAGGACCTAATCTTCCTTTAATTTGAGATATTTTTTCCACAGCCAGAGAATTTTTTGCATCCGCTCCTAATCCATATAATGTATCTGTTGGATAAATTACAAGTTGACCTGATTCTAAGAATTTAACAGCTTCACTAATAGCATTTGGTGAATAGATATTTAATCTTTTCATTTATTTTTTTGTTTTGATTTCCATCTTTTGTGAAACCAGAAATATTGAAATGGTCGACTTCGTATTTCTTTTTCTAATTGGGAGGTAAAGCGACCCATAATGGAAATTTCATTATTATCGGGAAGTTTATCAAATTTTAAAGTATAATTTCCATTTGTTTCTCTAGAACAAAATGCTGTAATTATAGTTGCATTAGTTTTTTTATGCAATACATCAGCGCCTCTTGGAGTCGATGCAGGGGAACCAAAGAAATTAATAAATTCACCCTTTTTCCCGGCATTTTGATCACTCGCAAGAATTAATATTTTTCCTTTTCTAAGATATCTGATTAATTCAGATACGGATGTAGTTTGGTAAACTGGTGAGGTTCCAAGTTTTTTACGGAATTCTTTGAAAAATAAATCTGATCCACGGTTAGTTAGTTTTTTAAATACAGTTACAATCTCAAAATGATTTATTGCTAACCAAATTGGAATTAACTCCCAATTTCCATAATGGCCTGTAATTAGGATTATACCTTTTTCTTTTTTGTATGCTGTTTCTAATTTATTTCTTCCTTTAATATTGATTTTTCCATCTTTGATTATTTTTGCTCCGCACAAAGCATCAACTAGCATAATACCAAAGTGACGATGGAGTTTTATTAAAGTTTTCTGATAAAAATTGGTTGAAGCTTTTGGAAAAGCAAATCGGATATTTTCTCTAGCTACTTTTTGTCTAACTTGTATTATACTAAATACTAAATAGCCTAACTTATTTCCTAAACGGATTCTTTGACTTGAAGACAAAGAATTTATCCATCTATGAAAGAGTTTTAGTCCTCTATAGTTGATTTGGTCAAAAATTAACATAGGTAAAATTTAATTAATTTATTGAGTCATTGTGGATGGAATCAAATTCTTTCAGTCAAATATAAAGATTATGTAAAACCTTTGGGTATTGCTGAATGTAAAATGTAATTTGGAACGATGCTTTTCCGTTATTTTTTCATACTAATAACATTTGTTTTTTCTGAAAGTTTTTCAGCTGAAATTGTCTATAGGGTTCCTATTGAAAACACTATTGATCTTGGTTTACCTCCATTTATTGAGAGGGCTATTCAAGAAGCAGAGGATGAAGGAGCTTCAGCCATTATATTTGATATAGATACCTTTGGGGGAAGAGTAGATGGTGCTACTCAGATAAAGGATGCAATTTTAGATTCAAAAATATTAACTGTTGCTTTTATTAACCGTCGGGCTATTTCGGCTGGCGCACTTATTTCTCTTTCATGCAATAAAATATTTATGACGGAAGGTGCTACTATTGGAGCCGCTACAGCTGTTGATATGTCAGGAAATAAAGGTAGCGAAAAAGTTATTTCTTATATGCGAGAGGAGATGGCTTCTACAGCAGAAAGTCATGGAAGAAGTAAAGAAATAGCAAGAGGCATGGTTGATGAAGAACTTAATTTTACTCATCTTGTTGTTAATGGTGATTCAATAGAGGTTACTGACATTGAAGGTCGAAAAGAAGGGAAATTGATTTCACTTACGACCTCTTTAGCATTGAAATACAATATTGCTGATGGTAGTTTTGAGACTTTTAATGAAGTTTTGAATGTTATAGGTTTTCCTAATGCTAAGATTATTGATCTTCGAATAAATTGGTCAGAAAGGTTAGTAAGATTTTTAACTGATCCTACAGTAAGTTCATTACTTATGACATTAGGTTTTCTAGGTTTATTATTTGAGATACAATCACCTGGATGGGGATTGCCAGGTAGTTTAGGTATTATTTTTTTAAGTCTCTTTTTTGGCTCAACAATACTTACTGAATTAGCAACGATGACTGAATTGTTGATCATTGGCGCTGGAATAGCATTTATTTTGTTGGAGGTTTTGGTTATCCCAGGGTTTGGATTTGTAGGGATTATAGGAGGCGTTACGGTAATGGGTGGTCTTTTTATGATGTTATTACCAGTTCATCCATTACCAGCAGATTTGTCTGCTGCATCTTGGGGTTTTACCATAGCAATAATTGGTGGAATTATTGCATTATATCTTATGGTTAAAGCTTTGATTAAAACGAAGTTTTGGAAAAAGATGACCCTTCCTCTTAGTGAGAAAAGCTCAGAAGGATACAGTACTTCTTTGGGCTTAGAAGGATTGGTGAACAAAATTGGAATTGCAAGTTCAGATTTACGTCCTTCTGGCTGGGTTTTAGTAAATAGAAAAAAGATTTTTGTTGTTTCTGAAGGAGAATTTATAGAAAATGGAGATAAAATAAGAATTCTAACTGTTGATGGTAACCGGATTGTAGTAAGGAAAGAAATTAATAAAGATTAGGAGATAATATGTTAACACCATTCGTACTTCTTGGGGTGATAGTTTTTGCGCTGGCCATTATATTTTATTTTGTTCCTATAGGCCTTTGGATTCAAGGAATAGTTTCGGTAGGTATTGGAAAAATTACAATTGTAGATCTAATTCGGATGAGATTGAGAAAAATCCCGCCACGTGTAATTGTTGATTCAATAATCAATTTGCATAAAGCTGGTTTAGAAGTAATCTCTACAGGAATGATGGAAACTCATTTTCTTGCAGGAGGTAATGTTCCAAATGTAGCAATATCATTAATTGCAGCAGATAAAGCTCAAATACCTCTAGACTTTACTACCTGTACAGCAATTGATCTTGCTGGTAGAGATGTGAAAGGTGCTGTAGAAACATCAGTTTATCCTAAGGTAATTGATGCTCCAGTAAATGGGACTTTAGCTGCTGTTGCAAAAGATGGTATTGAAGTAAAAGCTCGTGCTAGAGTTACGGTTAGAACCAATATACCAGGATTAGTAGGTGGTGCTACTGATGAAACAATAATCGCAAGAGTAGGTGAGGGAATAGTTAGTGCTATAGGTTCCTCTGATTCATATAAAAAAGTACTTGAAAACCCTGATTATATTTCAAAATTTGTTCTTGAGAAAGGACTAGATGCTGGAACAGCATTTGAAATTTTAAGTATTGATATCGCTGATGTTGATGTTGGAAAGAATGTGGGTGCACATCTCCAGGCTGATCAGGCTGAGGCGGACTTAAGAGTTGCTCAAGCCAGAGCTGAGACAAGACGTGCCATGGCTGTAGCTGAAGAGCAGGAAATGACAGCCAAAGTTGCTGACATGCGAGCTAAAGTTGTTGAAGCTGAAGCAGAAGTACCTAAAGCAATGTCGCAGGCTTTTCGTGAAGGTAATCTTGGAATCATGGATTATTATTCTATGAAGAATATTCAGGCAGATACAGGTATGAGAGACTCTATTTCTGGCTCAAAGGATGAAGGTCCAGAAGCTCCTCCTAGCAATAAAGAAGAATAATTGTGGATATAAGTTATTGGATATTTTTTCTCATTGCTTATCTTGTATCGCAATGGTTAAAAAAGAGATCCCAAGTTTTTGAGCAAACGACTGCTGAAGAAGAAGAAAATTCATCAACTACTTCAAAAAATGAGAAAAACCAAATACCGGAATTTATCAGGAATTTGGGCTTCGAAGATCTTATTGATGAAATAAAGCCAAAAGTCATTTCTAAAGAGGAATCTTACACTGAATTTTCAGAAGATGATTTTGATTCAGAACTACTTGAGGATGCCCATGTACTTGAGTCTAAGATTACTCGAGAAGATGATTTGGAAGAAAAGGAAATTAATGAACAAATAATGCCGAAATCTAAAGATTTAGCAAAGTTGACTTCTTCGCATCCAATACAAGTTTATCTCAATCACTCTAAAAGTCTAAAAAATGCTATACTTATTAGGGAAATACTAGGACCCCCACGTGCTATAAAAAGGTATGCCTCTCGCCAATTTAATTAACTTTTTAAGCCAGTACACTCTCTTCTCCAGAATCTCTAATAAAGAGACAGGTCGTTCCTACTATAGATGAAATTTTATGCATAGTTTTGATATTTATATTATTTGAGATTCCGAAAATATTGATGTCAGCTGGCGGGCTATCTTCTAATCCTTGAGGGAATGTTCCAGAAAAAATGATTTTTTCGCAATCGATTGGTAGGCGTCCCCGTCTCGCAATAGCTTGAAGACCTACCCTTGCTTTATTTATCTCAGCCCCATCATCTATAAGTCGCAAAAGTCTTAACTGTCCATTCCAATTTTTTTCAAGTTGTATAGCTGTTAAAATAGATAGATTCCTATTGGGTGAACCACCTCTTAGCCACATATTGATATCTTTTCTATGGCCAAATCCTCTGTCTTCAAAAAGATTGAGTACTATTAGGCCTAGTTCTTGATTGGTGGCCATGGAGATCAATTGCTTAAGCCTTTCATCTTTATCTGGATTATTACTCATGGTAAGGAACATAATATTAGGTGGCAATGGCATTCCCTTTAATGATTGAGTTACAACACTTATTCCATGAAGAAAATGGTTTGCTTCAATAAGAGTTGAAACAGCTAGTAATCCATCATCCTTTAGAGGTTTAACAAGTGTTTCTAAACTCTTTTCCAATTCTTCTGAATCTTTAGACAAATTATTTTTTTTGAATTCCTGGCTAACCATCTTTTGAACCATATTATTAATATGGTCTCGAACTCCTTTTTTAAGAATTTTTACACTAAAGATTCTTACACTTCCGCGAGGGGAAATAATGTCTCTAATAAAGTCAATCCTCTCACGCCAAGCTAAAGGTTCTTCAACAGGAACCATTAGATTGGGTTTCCAAGATTTTGGACTTGAAGGTAATCGGGCTGCCATTCTTACAGCCCATTCAGCCAATGCCGTAAAAATTCCAGATCGTACATCGCCCCATGGTGCTTGGTGACCTTCTCTAACCAACCAGACATAAACGGTTATAATTAGAATAATGGCACTACCAGCAAACATTGGGTTAATTAAGAACATTGCAATTGTACACCATAGGAAACCAATAAAAGGTATAATTATAGGGATTTTGAATGTAGGTCTATAGCTTGATATACCAATTCTTTTTTCTATAAAAACCGCTAGGTTAATTGTTCCGTAAGTGATTAGGAAAAACATTGTTAAAAGAGGCGCAATAGTATTTAGGTTTCCAAACAATGCTCCAACAGCTATAATAAACCCTGTAAAAACAATAGCCAGTCTAGGTTCACCATTCTCACTTTGATATCCAAGGATTTTACCAAATGGGATTACTTTATGCTGTGCTAGTGCCATTAAGGTTCTAGGCCCTCCCATTAGACTTCCAAGTGCGGATGAAAAAGTTGCACCTAGGATTGCTCCAGCGACTATAGGTCGCCATCTAGAGGTATCTAACATTATGAGGTAATTATTCCTTAGAAGATCTGAAGAAATAGTTCGATCCATCCAGAAAGCAAGTAATACGTATACTAAGAACGAAATAGTAATTGCGCCTAGAATACCAATTGATAGTGATCGGCTAGGATTTTTGAGATCTCCTGACATAGCTGCTCCAGCTTCTATACCAGTAACTGCAGGGAAAAAGATGGCAAAAACTGTCCAAAAAGGTGCAGAGTCAAATTCTCCCCAAAAAGAAATATTTCCCATTTGGATATTATTCCCCATAAAAAATGATACCAATGAGGCTGAGATTAGAACCATAATAATAAATTGGAATTTCATTGCAAATTTTGCACTAGTTAGAGTGATTAGTATTAAAAATAAAAGTACCCCAATTATTATTTTTATTTCTGTGTGACTTGGAAATATTGCTAGCCAAGCCTCGCTAAAACCAATTACGTACATAGCACCACTAAGGGCTTGGGATAAAAAAAGAGGAATACCAATAGCGCCACCAATTTCAAGCCCAAGTGAACGGGAAATAATGGCATATGACCCACCAGCTCCAATTCTAATATTAGATGACATAGAAGCGATTGCTAATCCTGTTGTAATTGTTACTAGCTTTGCTAGAAGAATAATGATTAAAGCACCGCCAAAGCCTGCATTACCAACAACCCATCCAAGACGCAAATACATTATTGCTCCTAATATCGTGAGTATAGTTGGTGTGAAGACACCTTCGAAAGTGCCAAATTTTCTTGAAGAGATCATTAAAATGAAAGGTTTGTAAAAGAGCTTATAAGATTATTTCCTTATAGATTTCATCTACTTGTTTCATTAGTTCTTTTTCACCATGATTATTGTTTATTACAAAATCAGCCATTTTGATCTTGGATTTTTCAGGTAATTGCAGATCCATTCGGCGTTTAATTTCTTTATATGAAATAGATCTTCTCTTAATGGTTCGGCTCATCCTTAAATCAAATTTTGCAGAAACTAGCACTATATAATCAAGTTGCTTATCAAGACCTGTTTCAAATATTAATGCAGCATCTACTACAAATATTGATATATCCTTTTTATTTTTTATTTTAGCATATTTTTTATCGATCAAATGAAAAACATAAGGGTGTAAAATGGAATTTAGAGCCATTTGATTCTTTCTATTGGAAAAAGCAATCTTTGCTAGCTTTTTTTGATTAATTGTATTGTCTGGATTGATTATATCGGGACTAAACTGATCTATTATTTGTTGATAAACTTTTTTGTTTTCTATAAGGATATTTTTTGCTTCTTTATCCGCATCAAAAACGTATGCACCCCAGTCAGCCATCCTATTGCTGGCGGTACTTTTTCCGGATCCAATACCTCCGGTTATTCCAACTTTCAACATTATGCTGCCTTGATTAGGTTTTCAACTCCTCTCTCAATTCGTGCTGTCACATCATCTATACTTCCCAAACCACTAACCTTCAATAGCAAATTCTCATTATCATAATAGTTTAATAATGGCTCAGTTTGAATTTTATATATTTCGAGTCTTTTGATAATTACATTTTCTTTGTCGTCATCACGTTGGAACAAATCTCCAGAACATCTATCACATTGGCCATATACTTTTGGTGTGGAGAAAATTAGATTGATAATTTTTCCGCATTGAGAACAAGTTCGACGGCTAGATAAACGTTCCAATAATATTGAATTATTACCATGAATGGCTAAAACCTTGTCAAGAGATAATCCCACTGCATCAATTAGTTTTTTAAATCCTGTTGCCTGAGGAACAGTTCTAGGGAAACCATCAAAAATGAAGCCCCTAAATTTTTCAATCTCGGCTAATTTTTCTTCTACCATATTCAACACTATATCATCTGGAACTAGTTTGCCAAAATTGATATATGATTCTGCGATATTTCCTACTGCATTTTTTTCTAGGATTGCCGATCGAAACATATCTCCAGTAGAAAGATGACTTAGAGAATAACGCTTGCAAAGACGTTTTGCTTGTGTTCCTTTCCCGATTCCAGGCGGTCCTAAAATAATCAAGCGCATTTTATTTTCTTATTCATTCTAAATGATTATTCCTGCTAAAGTAGCTGTTAACCATGATGCAAGTGCCCCGGCGATCATCGCTTTTAGTGCAATTTTTGCAACATCTTTTCTTCTTTTAGGCGCAATTCCACTTATTCCACCAAGTTGAATACCGATAGAAGCAAAATTGGCAAATCCACAAAGAGCATAACTTGCTATGATTGCTGTTCTTTCAGATATGGCATTATTACTTATTAATTGGCCTAAATCTGTATATGCGATCAATTCAGTTAAAACTAATTTTTCACCCATCAATTGCCCTAAAATATCTGCTTCTGACCAAGGCACACCCATTGTCCAAGCTAGTGGTTTGAAAATAATGCCAAGTATATCTTGGATACTAAGACCTATTAATCCAAGAATACCATTAATTAAAGCTGTAAAAGCAACAAAAGCTATAAGCATTGCACCTACATTAGCAGCAAGTTTCATACCATCAGTGGCACCACGTGATAGTGCTTCCATAGCATTATCATCGGGTGTTGTTAATGTTAAATTTAGGTTCCCAATGGTAGGGGATGTTTCAGTCTCCGGAAAAATAATTTTTGCTACTACAAGAGCGGCAGGGGCGCTCATGATAGATGCAGCCATGAGGTGTCCAGCTATTCCAGGTATATTGCTAAGGATTGATATATATATTGCCATTACGCCACCAGCAACGGTAGCAAAACCTCCAGTCATTACCGCCATCAGTTCTGATTTAGTCATCTGGGAAATAAAAGGTCTTACCATAAGTGGTGATTCAGTTTGTCCAACAAAAATATTAGCGGCAACACTCAATGTTTCAGAACCACTAGTACCCATTGTTGTATGCATAGCTTTGGCAATCCATATTATAATTTTTTGCATAATACCTAGATGATACATAAGAGCCATTAGGGATGAGAAGAAAATAATAGTGGGTAGTATCCGAAAAGCGATATTCATTAATGGTTTTTCAACTACTCCTGAAAAATATGATTTGAATAAAAAATCACTACCAGCATCTGCGAAGCTTAGAAGCTCTATAAAAATACTATCAATTGCTTTAAAGAAGGGTTGCCCAATAGGTGTCTTAAGTATAAATATTGCAAATATTAGTTGTAAGCCAAGACCCCAAAGAACTATCCTCATTGATATAGCTTTTCGGTTATTTGACATTACATAGGCTATGCTAAGTAAAACAGCAATACCAATTACTCCAATAAATCTATCCATTAGTTCTGAGGTGGTATGAAACATTTTCTACAGCGCGCTTCATAATTTCCCTTCTCACCAAGTAGAATTTGAGTCCTATCAGTACTTAGTCGCTGGGAAAAACCTGCAGGGCTCCCGCATAACACGCATATAGCAAGAGTTTTTGTAATATATTCGGCTTCAGCAAGAAGTTTTGGAATAGGGTCAAAAGGCTTCCCTCGAAAATCTTTATCTAGTCCGGCAACAATAACTCTTTTGCTTTTGTTTGCTAATTCACTACAAATATCAACTAAAGGATCTTCAAAAAACTGTGCTTCATCAATCCCAACTACTTCTTTTTGCTGGGATTTTTTTATGATTTCATCAGCAGACTGCACAATTTCTGAAGCCATACTAAGTTGTGAGTGAGAAACAATGTGATGGGGAGAAAATCGAGAATCAATTTTGAGTTTATAAATCCCAACAGATTGTTTTGCTATTTTAGCTCGTCGCAACCGTCGGATAAGTTCTTCTGTTTTTCCGCTAAACATGCTTCCACATATTACCTCGATCCATCCTGAATCTTTTAGACTTTGAGTAGGCATCTTATTGAATGTTTAATATGTCATTAAAAAAATAGAATAAGCGATATTAGTTTGTTAAGACAGCTTTTTTTATTTGGGTTTTTATCTTTGCTCTAATAAGGTTTAAAGCAACTTCATTATTGGCACCTTCAGGCAATATAATATCAGCATATTTCTTGGTTATTTCCACAAATTGTTCATGCATAGGTTTCACCGTTGATTTATACTGTTTGATGACATGTTCTAATGTTCTATTCCTTTCCAGCAGATCCCTTTCTAAGCGACGGATGAACCTAATATCGGGGTCAGTTTCAACAAATATTTTTATATCCATCATATTCCTTAATGTTGCATTAGTTAGAACCATTATACCCTCAAGTAAAATAACAGGATGTGGCTGGATCTTCTTGATTTTGTTTTGACGAGTATGGGTTGAAAAATCATATATCGGAATGTTTGCTGGCTGATTATCAAAAAGTTTATTTAAATGATCA
>PAYY01000031.1 GCA_002715465.1 Fidelibacterota bacterium
AATCCTGTCCGGGGTACTTCTAAAACTTCCTGTGTCTAAGTAGATTTTCTTATCTACTATATAAATCTTAACCTTTTCTATTTTTGTACAAACAATCTTATAATTACAAAAGAGATGTGTGGTTCGTTCTAGACTAATTATATTATCCTTAACGCGGGGTTCTTGAAAATAGTAGTTAATGGGGGCTGATCATATGTACGACTCCGCAAAAACAGGTTTTTTCATTAACCTGATTTAATCAAAATTGAAAAGACCTATTAGATTTAAAAAAAATAAACATATTCCATTATGTTTTCTGACTCTCTCAACTTTTTGTTGTGACAGTAGTCCTGATGTAAGCATAGAAACTCCCGTACCCGCTGATACTGTTTCTGAAGCCGTGAATATTGTCGTAGAGGCTACAGATAATGATTCCGTAGTCTTTGTTCAATTATGGTTGGATGGTGATTCTACAGATTTGAAGGATGATTCAGAACCTTATAAATTGTTCTGGAATACTGTAGATCATGGTGGTGTGTCTAATCATAACCTTGTGGCTGTTGCATTTGATGTTGATGGGAATAAAGGTGAGAGTGATACATTAAAAATAACGATTAACAATAGTCAGTCCTACCCTATCCCTATAGAAGTTAAAAAAACTGAATTCATGGATGGTCGTTATGCTCTCAATTGGGCCATGTCTTCAGATCAGGATTTTGGTTCCTATGAGATAGAGCGTTCTACCTCACCCACTATGGAAGAGTCTGATATTCTTTTTACATCTACGCGTAGCTTGGATACGACATTTATTGACACTGATTTAGATTTTCTTGTACATAATTATTATAGGATTGTTGTAACAGATACGCTTGGTTTTAAAAGTGTTGGTCCAGTTCATCGATCTGATTTATACCCTCTTCCCTTTCCGGCAGATATTAGTGCTGTATCTTATAACCTAGATTCCATGGCCGTTGAATGGACTGCGAGTAAAGGTGAAAATTTTGTAGAGTATCGCTTATTGAGAGCTTATTCTGAAGATGGTCCAAAAAAAGTTGAAGCGATATATGATGATATAGATGCAAATAGACATATTCTTACAGAATTTGATCCTACTCGAGAGAATTGGTTTTGGATCTCAACAAGGAATCTTTTTGACCAAAGTACAATAGGTAAAGGTTTGGCTAATAAAGTTGATGATTCTCCGATAGCAGTTAATGTTTCATCTGTAAAGTATAACCTGAAGAAACTGATTGTTGATTGGAAAATATCTAACGATGATGATTTTAGAAGGTACGAACTTCTTCATAGTCAATCTAAAGATGGAATTAGAACAATGGTTGCATCTTTTGATGATCAACAGTTAAATAAATATCAGATTACAGAATTTGATCCTACATATGAAAATTGGTTTTGGGTTAGAACTATAGATCATTGGGGACAAAGTTCTATAGGCGAACCTCTTACCCATGAAAGAGACAAACCACCTAGGCCTATCGAAATAAAATCAGTTAAATATGATTTAGAAAGTATGACAGTTAGTTGGCAGAGATCAAAAGATAGGGACTTTTTATCATATGAAGTTCTTTGGTCTGATAGTGAAATGGGTGAAAAAGAATTGCTAGAAATTATTACAAACCAAAAGCAAAATATTTTTAGTTTGAATTCATTTAATCCAAGTAGAGAAAACTGGTTTTGGGTGAGAGTTACAGATTATTGGGGTCTTACATATAAAGGAGAAGGAAAAACACATACTATTGATTCACCTCCAAAAGCTGCTGATGTAGATTCCGTTATTTATGATGAACAAAAGATGTCAATTTTTTGGGAAGCATCAATTGAAAATGATTTTTCGTATTATGAGTTATTTATATCTGACACTGAATTTGGCACTCGTCGCCCAATAGTTAAAATTGGAGCATCAAATCGAAATAACTATGTTCTTCGTCATTTTGATCCTACAAAAGAGAATTGGTTTTCTATTGATGTGGTTGATAAATGGGGAATTAGATCGATAGGTAAAGCTAAGAGTAATGATGCAAATAGCCCACCAGAAGCTATTAGAATTACGGATGTGAATTACTCTTACGAAAATTTTAATATAAAATGGGAAAAAACCGCTCAAAACGATTTTAGTTTCTATGAACTAATGGTTTCAAATCAGAGAGATGGAATTCCAAATCGTCTAGCTACTTTATCTTCATCTGAGGATACGACATATTCAATTTCAGGACGAGGTATATTTGATCCTACAAAAGAGCAATGGTTTTTTATTAAAACGGGTGATATTTGGGGTCAAGAGGTAATAGGTCCTGGGTATCGAGTTTTTGATGAGCCACCTATCCCTTCTAACATTCATTCTATAGAATACCGCAAAGGCCAATTTTCTTTTGAATGGAGCCCTAATAATGAAGATGATTTTAGACGTTACAATCTTTATGAATCCATGACTTCTGACATGCTAAACGAGGAAAAGGTTTATTCTTCTGTTATTAATAAGGATACTTCCACCGTGATTAAAGGAATTGATCCTTGGGAAACTCGTTATTATCGATTAGAAGTAGAAGATGTTTGGGGTTTAAGATCTTCTGGAATGTTAAAAAAAGCTGATTCTCAGAGCTGGTTTTTAACACAATTTGGAGATGAGAACCAACAAGAGGGAAGATCTGTAACTGAAACGAAAGATGGTGGTTTTATTATTTCTGGCCATACATATTCTAATGCAAATAATGGTGATGTTTGGCTTGTTAAAACAGACCCAAAGGGTAATATAGACTGGTCAAAAACCTTCGGTGGAGAAGGAGATGATCATGCTTATTCTATTCAGTTAACCTCTGATGGTGGATATGTTATAGCTGGTTTCTCTGAAGCTCTAGCAGAAAAATGGAGTGATGCTTGGGTAATAAAAACAAATTCTAAAGGTTTAATCGAATGGAATAGAACATATGGTGGTTTTCGTTGGGATAAGGCACATGATATCCAAGAGACAAAAGATAGTGGATATATTATTACTGGGTATACATTCTCTCATGGAAATGGTAATGCTGATATCTGGCTTATAAAGACTGATAAAGATGGATATCCTATTTGGTCGAAAACATTTGGTGGGCCAGATTGGGATTATGGGTATTCTGTTAAAGAGACTCGAGATGGAGGTTATATTATAACAGGATTTACTGAGGGTGAAGATAAAGAGTCTAGCCGTATTTGGCTTGTGAAGACCAATGTTTTTGGAGAAGAAATGTGGTCACATACCTTTGGTGGTCGTCAGAGAAATGAAGGACGTTCCATTATTGAAACTGAAGACGGAGGATATATTCTTGCAGGAACAACGCAAAACTTTTTTCCAAATTATGAGGATGTAATTATAATTAGAACCAATGAGGAAGGGAAATCATTATGGGAAAAGACATTCGGTGGCCAAAGTTGGGATCGTTCAAGTTCGGTTATTCAAACTAAAGAGGGAAATTTTGTTGTTGCTGGATCAAGCAGATTAAATGATGAAAGTACAGCAGATTCTTGGCTTATGAAGTTTGATTCTAATGGGAATCAAATTTGGGAAAAAAAATATTCAAATTCATTCGATGATGATATTTATTCAATTGAAAATACAACGGATGGTGGTTTTGTTATGGTCGGTACCTCAACATCTATAGATGGAAGCCCTTCTAATTTGTTAATTATTAAGACTGATTTTAAAGGGGATATTCCAAAAGATTATCTTCACAATAATAAAAATTGGGATATAATTATTGGAGAACAGTAATAAAATGTTTTAACCTAAAATTAAAGGTTCTTTAATGGAGAAGCTATCTAACTGTTACAATATTGAAGATATAAGACGTATGGCAAAAAGTCGTTTACCAGAATCTATTTTTCATTATATAGATGGTGGTTCTGATGATGAGGTTACCTTAATTCGAAATACTGCAGCTTTTCATGATTATGAATTTCAACCACGATTCCTTCGACAAATTGATCAGATTGATACATCGATAAATCTCTTTGGGAAAAATCTTAAAGTACCATTTTTCTTGGCACCTACTGGCATGTCTCGGATGTTTCATCATGGTAAAGAGAACGCCGTGGCCCGCTCGGCAGCAAAGTTAGGAACAATATATAGTCTTTCGACACTTGGAACAACTAGCCTTGAAGAGATTTCGGAAGAAACTAAAGGACCCAAAATGTTTCAACTTTATATTTTGAAAGATTCTCAACTTACAAGTGAATTTGTTAATAGATGTAAAGCCGCTAACTATGATGCTCTTTGTCTTACAGTAGATGTACCAGTTGCAGGAAATAGAGAGAGAGATAAAGTAACAAGATTAAGAATTCCACCACGTTGGACTCTAAAGACTTTAATTACTCACCCGCAATGGTCTTTTAACTTTCTTCTTTATCCTGACTTCCGCTATGAAAACGTAATTCATAGAGTAGACGAATTTGGAAAAGAAGTAATGAATGTAATGGATTATCTTGATACTCAGTTGGATCGAACATTGAGCTGGGATTATGTTGCTCAGATTGTAGAGCAATGGGGAGGCCCTTTTGTTATTAAAGGTATTTTAACACCTGAAGATGCAATAATGGCTCAAGAAATCGGTGCTTCTGCAATTATGATTTCAAATCATGGTGGCCGCCAAATGGATGGAGTGGCCGCTCCAATTGATTGCATTTCACCTATACGTGAAGTATTAGATGATGATATGGAATTGATTGTTGATGGTGGTGTCCGACGTGGGTCTCATATAATTAAAGCATTATCGCTAGGTGCAAATGCGGTTTCTATAGGTAGACCCTATCTCTACGGTCTTGGAGCTGCTGGAGAAAAAGGTGTAGATTTGGTCTTAAAAATTTTAAAAGATGAACTTGAAAGAAATATGGCTCTCGCTGGAGTCCAAAGGATAAGTGATTTGTCTGAGGATTATATAAAAAAACGTTGTACTTAAAATAGTAAATGAAATATTCATTGATATCTTTAATTATTTATTCTATTGTAGTGGAACAACCAGATATTGATGAACAATTTCAAACATTATCCAATCAATATCCCAAACAATTTTTTGTATTTAATCCTTTAGTGGGAACCTCTCTTGGATATCAAAAACATTACAGTCTTAGAAAATAAATACAAAATCTTCGAGCAGACAACTTTAAGTTAAAGGATTATCATGGTGAGAAATTTTCGTTTGGTTCACCTCCAGTTAAATATGTTAGAGTCCTTATGTTAAACATATCAATCCCTGAATAGAAATGATCGATTTAAATTCATTGATTCTGGTTTATCTCCCAAGAGTTGCTTTAGTATTATTTGTTTTACTTATATCTATCGCAATGATGCTTTATCCTGGCGGTACTTATAGGGACCCATCTACCGAAAGTTATATTTTTTTAGAAAACTTCTTAAGTGATCTAGGACGTTGGTCTGCTTGGAATCAAGAAAAAAACTTTTATAGTTCATTATTATTTAGTTTTGCTTTTTTGATTGTAGGCTTGGTTTTTTCCATATTTTTCTGGATCCTTCCATCTCTTTTTTTAAAAGAGAATTTTCATCTCGCAACAAAAATAGGTTCGGGAGCGGGTATTATCAGTGGGATTTTTATTATAGGAATTTCATTAACTCCAGCAGATATTGCCTATACTAGTCACATATTTTTTTCAACATGGTTTATGCGTTTTTTTCTTATAGCAGCATTTTGTTACACTTTAGTGTTTTCTAAATCAGAGGTTATGGAAAGTAAATATGCATTGGGTTATGCTATATTTTCAATTTTAATTGCTTCTTATATTCTCATCCTTGAATTTGGTCCTAGTATCCAAGAAAGTCTATGGGCTTTGAGAGTTCAGGTTTTATCTCAAAAACTAATATGTTTTTCTTTTATTATATCAGTAGCATTTCAAACTATTGGTAATAAAAAGGTTTATAATATTCATAATAGATTATAATTTATTACTTCTATAGTTGGGACAACTTAATCTTAAAAACGTAATTTATATAGGTGAGATAAGGGTGTAATGAGTAATAAAATAAAAATTGGTCTTATGGGTTTTGGTCGGGTTGGACGTAATCTATTTAGATTGGGTTATAACAATCCTAATTTAGAATTTGTTGTAATTAGTGATTTAGGTAGAGCAGAAACTTTACGATATCTGTTAGTTCGCGATTCAGTCCATGGCCCATTAGGAGTGGAAGCAGATATTCAAAATAATTATCTTAATGTTGAGAATCAATCAGTAAGGCTTTTACCAGGTGGTAAGCCATCCGAGATTCCATGGGATCTTATAGATGTTGATGTGATGATTGACACAACAGGTGTTTCTTGGCCTGAAGAAGAGTTTGAGGCATATAGGAAATTTTCAAAACAAACAATTATAACTAATCCTGATATATCTTTTGTAGATCGAATTATTGTACCTGGTGTAAATGGGAGTGATATCTCTTTGGATGATAAAATTATTTCTCCATCATCTTCGACTACACAAGTTTTAGCTTTAATGTTAAAAATACTTGATTCTGAATTTAGTGTAAAGAATGCAATGATGGCTACTGTACATGCTTATACTTCAGATCAACCCTTAGCTGATAATACACAGGCTAATCGTAGGCGTAGCAGATCTGCGGTAGAAAATATTATACCAAATGAAACGCCTTCTACTCGATTAGTGGAAGCTCTTTATCCTCATCTTAAAGGGAAGGTAAGTGGGACAGCTTTCAATGTTCCTGTTGCAGATGGTTCTTGCGTTGATCTTACAACAGAACATGAATCTCTACCTTCAGCGGAAGAGGTTAATGAAGTTATGAAAACTTGGGCGGAAGGTTCTCTTTCTGGTATAGTTGCTTATACTGAAGATCCTATTGTGTCTAGGGATGTAATAGGTCGAGGAGAATCTTTGGTCTTTGATGCTAAAGCAACGATGATTGCGGCTGACCATTTCTTAAAAACGATTTGTTGGTATGATAATGGTTGGGGTTACTCAAAGCGTATTTTAGAGATTGTAGAATCCTACAGTGAATTAGGAGGTAAAAATTGAGAGTTGCAATTAACGGTTTTGGACGTATTGGTAGATCAGTTTTTCGAATTCTGAATGAAAAAGATGATGTTCAAGTCGTAGCAATTAATGACTTGTCTGAAAGAGAGGCCTTAGTTTACCTCCTTAAATATGATACTGTTATGGGGAGATTCTCAGATAATGCGGTACTTGAGGGTAATATATTAAAAACTAGTAAACATACAGTAACTCTTTTGTCAGTTCCCGATCCGTCACAATTGCCATGGGGTTATATGGATGTTGATGTCGTCGTTGAGGCTACTGGTGTTTTCAGAGAGAAAAAACAACTTGAAAATCATCTTTCATCTGGTGCAAAAAGAGTTGTCCTAACTGTTCCAGCAAAAGATGATATAGATTATACTGTTGTTATTGGAGTCAATGACAAAGGTCTTATGCCCGAGCACAAAATTGTTTCAAATGCTAGTTGTACTACTAATTGTCTTGCTCCAATGGCTAAGATTCTTAATGATTCTTTTGGTGTTGAGTCTGGTGTTATTAATACCATACATGCATATACTAATGATCAAAGATTAGCTGATGTTCCTCACAAAGATTTACGTAGAAGTAGAGCTGCGGCAGAGAATGTAATTCCTACAACTACAGGTGCTGCCCGTGCTGTTGGTAAAGTTCTTCCAGAACTTAACGGAAAGCTTGATGGTATTGCCATGCGGGTACCAGTTCCAGATGGTTCAGTAGTTGATCTCGTAGTTAGGTTGAAAACAGAAGTAACTGTGGATCAAGTGAAAGAATCTGTATTAGCAGCATCCAAAACTGAGCACCTTTCGACTATATTACAATATCAAGAAGAACCTATAGTTTCCTCTGATATAATTGGGAATAGCCATTCTTCTATATTCGATGCTCCATTTACTCAAGTTATCGATGGCTCACTTGTGAAAACACTTAATTGGTATGATAATGAGTGGGGTTATTCAAACCGAGTTGCTGATCTTATTGGGTTACTTGGAAATCTGGATGGTTGAATAAGATTTGGTTTCTGGTAAGAGTGTAACAATTATTATTTTTGTCTTTTGGGGCATATTTGTTTTTTGTTTGATTTATTTCTTAAATAGTCAAGGTTGGCTTTAACTATTATTAACCTTTCAGAATCCAACTCTGGAATCTTTTACATTTAATCAATTCTCATTCATATTTTTATAGGGTAGAAATTTTTAACTTTTTTAAAGGATATATTATTGGGTGATATGATCTTCACAGATTCTTGGGCTATACAATGGGCTAATAAACTTTCCAGCAATGAGGGTTATCGTGTTGCAGCTTCAAAATGGGAAGGTGATATAGTATTAATCATGACCAAAGATCCTAAACTAGGTGTTATTGAAGATTTACAAGTTTATCTTGATCTTTGGCATGGTGAATGTCTTTCTGGTCGGGTTGCTATAGAAAAAGATAAAATAAAATCAAAATATGTTATTGCTGCTCCGGCCGGAGAATGGAAGAAGATTCTTGAGGGTTCCTTAGATCCCATTTTGGCATTAATGAGGGGAAAATTAATTCTTAAAAAAGGCAGTTTATCTAGTATGCTTCCTTATGTTTCTGCTGCTAAGGAATTAGTTGTATCTGCTAAGGAATTAGATACAGATTTTCCTAAGGAATGGAAATAATCATGAGAGAGAATTTTAAAACTACATCTGAAGGTCTAAATAGAAAGCATGTTATGTTAAAGTTATGGGAGAAGGCAAAAAAATTAGGGACATGGAATCCTTCTGAAATTGATCTTAATCAAGATAAGATCGATTGGTTAAAAAGGAGTGAGTCGGAAAAAGATCTAACAAGTCACGTCACCACATTATTTGTTTCAGGAGAAGAAGCTGTTACTATTGATTTATTACCAATGATTAGCATTATTGCAAATGAAGGTCATTTAGAGGAAGAAATTTATCTTACTTCTTTTCTATGGGAAGAAGCTAAACATGTAGATTTTTTTAATCGATATCTTAATGAAGTGATGCAAATTTCTGGCGATCTATCTCGTTATCATAGTGAAAGCTATAAAATTATTTTTTACAAAGAGTTACCTAATGCAATGAGTCGATTAAACAAAGATAGTTCACCAGTGGCTCTGGCTGAAGCTGCTGTTACTTATAATCTTGTAGTTGAAGGAATCCTAGCTGAGACGGGCTATCATGGATGGTTCGAGATTTTGAAAAAAGCTGGAATCCTTTCTGGAATGTCAAAAGGGATTGAATTAATCCAAAGGGATGAGTCTCGTCATCTTCGTTTTGGGGTATACCTTATCTCGCGTTTAATTGTTGAATATGGAGATTTAATTTGGGAAGCTGTTGAAAAAAAAATGGAAGTTCTTCTTCCTCCAGCAGTTAATATAATTAATGAACTTTTTGATTATCAAGAAAGGGTTTATGGAAAAGTGGCCTTTGGACTTAAGCGCGAGGATTTTGTAGACTATGCTGTGTTACAGTTTCAAAAAAGAATAGATCGGATAGAAAAGGCAAGAGAAAAAACGATAGATGAAATTATATTGCAAAATATTTAGATGAAATTCAATCCAATGATTTTGTCTAAAACTTGACAAATGGATGGGTTAAAAACCATAGTATTAAACACAATATTATTTTTAAAGCATGAATGAAGCTGTTACAAATGGCATTAGGATATCTGTAAAAAGTGAATTTATTCCAGAGCGTTCAAATCCAGATGAACCACTATTCTTTTTTGCCTATCATATTACAATAATTAATGAATCAGATGAGCCACAGAAGTTAATAAGTCGGCATTGGCTCATAAAAGATTCAGCTGGCCAGGTGGAAGAAGTAAAAGGACCTGGTGTTATAGGATATCAACCAAGATTGGAAAAGAACCAGTCATTTAAATATACAAGTTTTTGTCCATTACGAACAGAATTTGGTTTTATGAAAGGTACATATCAAATGGTTAGTGATGATGGAGAGACCTTTGATGCAGAGATCCCTGTATTTCACCTTATTACGCCTCATGCTGTAAATTAATGGTAGATCATCTTCAAACTCATTACAAGCATATAATTTGGGATTGGAATGGTACCTTACTAGATGATGCGTGGCTTTGCGTAGATATTATGAATTCAATGTTACAGGAACGTTCTTTAGGAACATTAGACATTGATCGTTATCAGAGACTTTTTGATTTCCCAGTAATTGATTATTATAGAAGATTAGGTTTTGATTTTAGTAAAGAGTCCTTTGAGAAAAGTGGAACAGAATTCATAAAACGCTATGAAATGAGACAAAATGAATTAGTTCTAAATGAAGGTGTGAAAGATACACTTGAAAAAATTAATTTACTTGGATTGTCTCAATCTATTTTGTCTGCATCTTCAGATGTAATACTCCAAGAATTAACAACTAGGTTAGGTCTACGACACTATTTTGTTAAAGTGATTGGTCTTGATGATCATTATGCTTTCGGAAAAATTGAAAAAGGTAAAGCTTGGATGAAAGAACTAAAAAAAAATCCTGATGAAGTCTTATTAATAGGTGATACTTCACATGATTTTGAAGTTTCAAAAGAACTGAATATAGATTGTATTTTAATTCCTAGTGGACATTATTCTAAAGAAAAATTATTAGATCTCGATGTTCCACTTATTTCTTCAATTTCCCAAGTATTAGATTTTATTTAAAACAGTATATTATTTATCTTAAAGTTGATTGAGCGGGAACTATAAACATCTATAATCAACTTTTTAGTTAAATAAATATTTAGTAGTATTTTTCTGTGAGGTTAAAGAATCCTAGTTCCATTCTGATCAATTTTACTTATAATTGTTTTTGACTCGATCCCAATCATTTTAAACTCGGATTCCATTTTTTCTCGAATTTGTTCACATTTTTGGAAATTCTTATTTGAAAATGCACAAATTGTTGGTCCTGATCCAGAGATGATAAGTCCATCAGCACCAGCTGCTACAACAGATGTTTTAATTTTATCATAACCTGGAATCAAATTTTTTCTATATGGCTCTACAATAACATCATTAAGACTTTTTATAAGAATGTCATAGTCATTTTTTAAAAATGCGGTTACAACTGAAGCTGTATTTGCCATAGCTGTGACGGTATCTTTAAGAGTTATTTCATGAGGAAGAATAGTTCTGGCTCCTTTAGTAAGAACTTCTATTTTTGGAGTTCCAATAATCAATTTTAAATTTGATATGGAACCAAGTTTTTCAACTTCTAATGGTGCAATATTTCTCACCAAAACACCACCTCCAAGTATCGCTGGAGCGGTATTGTCAGCGTGTTTTGCAGATACAATTTCTTCAGCATTAGATGCCGCAGTTATTAATTGATTGGTATTTAATTTATTTCCATATAGAGTATTGACAGCAAATGCACCAGCTGCGGCTGAAGCAGCACTTGAGCCTAGTCCTGACCCACTTGGCAACCCTTTTTCAATTATTAGGTCTACACCACCAGGATTACCAAGAATATCAAGTATCTCAATTGCTGCGATAGATGCTGTATTCACATTAATATCTTTCGGAATTTTATTATCTGAAACAATTTCAATAATTGAAACATCTTTATTAGTTCGGCGTGCCTTAATCGTATCCCCTAAACCTTGAACAGCCATACCAAGGACATCAAAGCCTGGCCCAATGTTTGCTACTGTTGCTGGAGAAAAAACTTTAATCCAGCTCATTTTTCTTGAAGAAGAAATAATTTAAAGTTTTCATAATTTGAGTCAAGTTTATAAATATTTTTCTCTCTATCCATAGCTCTTTTTAAGGTTTTAGGTATAATAATTTCAGACCCAATTGATTCTTCTACAATTTCAGGGAATTTACCCGGGTGAGCTGTTCCCAAAACAACAGCCCGATTGTTATTGTTATTTTGAAACTTTCGCAGAGCGGCCAATCCCACAGCACCATGAGGATCAAGAATTATGCCATTATTAGACCAGGTTTCTTTAATGATGGTTATTGTCTCACTATCAGAAACAGATGTCGACCATAGATTTTTCCGCATCTTCATAAGATCTGGTTTTTTATTTACAATTCCATTAGATAGTAGATGGCCTCCGTAAAGATCAAAGTAACGAGCAAGATTACTTGGATTACCAACATTCATTGCATTTGATATGCATTTTCGAGAAGGAATTATAGGAGAAAAATTTCCAGAAGAAAGAAAATTAGGAAATTCATCATTTTCATTAACTGCAATTATAATCTGATCTAAAGGTAGCCCCATTCTTCTAGCAAATTCACAACCAAGAGAATTACCAAAATTACCCGAAGGAATTGAAAAAACTATTGGCTCATTTTTACTAATAATATTTGATGCGATATAAAAATAATAGACAATTTGAGGAATGATTCTTCCAATATTTATTGAGTTACAAGAGGTAAGATTCATTTCGTATAAATCTGGGTCAAGAAAAGCTTTTTTCACTAATTTTTGACAATCATCGAATTTTCCATCAATTGATATGGTTTTAATATTATCTCCAATTCTTTCAAGCTGTAATCTTTGAACTGGAGAAACTTCTTGATCTGGATATAATATAAATACTTGAAATCCTTTAATTCCCTTAAATGCTTCTCCAATAGCACTTCCAGTATCTCCACTAGTTGCGACAAGAATATTTGTAGTGTTTTTTGTGTTTTTGAAAAATTCCATGACTTTGGCCATAAATCTAGCAGCAAAGTCTTTGAATGAGGCACTTGGTCCACGGTCAAGAAAAGCTATCTGAGTATTTTTATCAATTTTTTCTATAGGAACAGGATAGTTATAAATATCAGCACAAATGGTTTCAAGATTATTATTTGGTATTTCATTTCCTAAAAATTTTCTAAGGATTTCAAAAGCAATGTAAGGGTAAGACTGACCTTCTAATGCAAATCTTTCTTTTTTGGTTAGTGTGGGTATAGATGTTGGCATATATAGACCTCCATCAGGCGCAATCCCTTGAAAAAGAGCTTTTCTAAAAGATACGGTTTTATTTTTCCCTTTATCTAAATTATAACGATTTGTACTGATATATCGGATGGTAGAAATATTTTGCATTCCTTAACTTTAAATTATTCAAGATGAAATGACAGTCTAGCATGCAGCCCCAAAGCTATGTCAAATTGATTCTATTAGATATAGTTTAATTTAAAAATTTCTTTGAAAATATAAACTTAGAAGAATGTATTCAATTTTTTTTCTTAGATTTCTATTTGATATTCTATCATTACGATTGGTTAAATTATAACTATTAATGGAAGTAGAAGAAGTAAAGAATCTAATAGAAAATGGTCTTTCAGGATCCATTGTTAAAGTTAAGGATCTGAAAGGAACAGGGGATCACTTTTCAGTTGAAGTGATTTGGAGTGGTTTTGAAGATATGACATTAATTGAACAGCACCAGAAGGTTTATAAAACATTAGGTAAATTATTGACGAATGAGATTCATGCTCTTCAGCTACGAACTGCAGTAAATTAGAAAGGATAAAAAATGGGTCTAAAAAAAGAAATTCAAAATACTATAAATGAAAACATGATTGTCCTTTATATGAAAGGTACCAAAGAAATGCCTATGTGTGGTTTTTCTAATGCTGTAGTCCAAGTAATGAATAGTTATGGTATCCCCTATATAGACATTAATATTCTCACGGATCCTGAAATTAGAGTGAAACTTTCTGAGATAAGCAACTGGCCTACAATTCCCCAATTGTTTATAGATGGAAAACTTGTAGGTGGTTGCGATATTACTCTTGAGCTTCACCAATCTGGTGAGCTTAAAAAACTTCTAGAAGAAGCTGAAAGTAAGTCAGTATCCAATAATAATTGATTGAGCCAACATTTGCTCAGCTGTATAGTAAAAACTAAATTTGCTTTAATCCTTGGCCCCATCGTCTAGTGGTTAGGACTCCAGGTTTTCGACCTGGCAACAGGGGTTCGACTCCCCTTGGGGTCACGTAAAGATCACAAAAAAGTCTCTTTAAGAGGCTTTTTTGTTTTTTGTCTAAATAATTTATATTTCTACTAACCAATGAATATACTTATAACTGGATCTTCAGGATATATCGGAACTGAGCTTTGCAGACGTTTTGAAACTGATAAGTCGATAAAAAAAATAATAGGGGTTGATTTATCTGATCCAAAAGAAAATTTCAATAAACTTTCATTTTATAAAAGAGATTGTTGTGAAAATCTTGAAGATATTTTCTCTGATCATTCAATAGAGACGATTATCCATTTAGTTTTTGTACTTAACCCTATGCATAACAAAAAAACTATGTATCGAATTAATGTTAAAAGTCTTGAAAATATATTAGAGTATATACAAAATCATAATATTAAACGTTTGGTAGTCACTAGTTCAGGTACAGCATATGGTGCTTATCCCAATAATCCTGATAGTATTTCAGAGAATATGCCTATTAGGGGGCATAGGTACCAATATTCAAATGATAAACGCATTGTTGAAGAAAAGCTAATGAAATTCCAAGATGAGAATTCTGATGTTGATATAGTAATAGCAAGACCGGCAGTAATTTGTGGCCCTCACATTGGGAATTTCATTTCTCGGTATGTTACTAAGCCATTTGTTCCTCTAATTAATAATTCTTCAGCCCGAGTTCAGTTGTTGCATGAAGAAGATGCTGCAAACGCACTTTACGCACTTGTTAACGAAGCACCAAGAGGTGCATATAATCTTGGTCCTGAAGAGACATTAACTCAAGATGAATTAGTCTCAATCACAGGAAAGATTCCACTTCGATTTGGGCCAAAAATTTTGCGTTTTATGAACTCAATTGGATGGTTATTAAGATTAAAGATTTTGACGGAGGTTCCTAGTTCGATGTTAGATTTCATTGAATTTTCTTGGGTCGTAAATGGGAGTAAAATTGAACGTCATACATCTTTTCGTTATAAATATACATCAACGGATGCTATCAATGGATTTATGGAAAAAAGAATTAATTAAATTTTTCTATTCTTTGATTTTATTATTTCTGTTTATTCCACTATAGTTTTTGGAGTTAGATTTTTTGAACCGTCGTAGATTTTTAAACTATTGTGCTGGGACCATAACGCCTCTAATACTTCCATCTATTCTCCCATTATATAAAAGTAATGAAATCATTTATCCTAAAATTCCTATTGTTGATGTACATGTGCATCTATTAGGTAGCAGTCCTTTGAATGGATGTTATGTTAGCAAACGATTTCAGAAATCATTTGCAGTTCGTATGTCTAGATTTTTCATTGACTTTGGGAAGGGAAAAACACCTCAAGAAGAGGATGAAAAATATGTAGACCGGCTGCTGAGATTAGTATCAGAGCTTCCAGATAGTTGGAGAGGAATTCTATTGCCAATGGATGGTGTTTATGATTCATCTGGAGCATTGGATTATAATAAGACACTTTTTTTTATTTCCAATGATTATAGTCTGACAGTAGCCACTAAGAGCGGAAAGCTTATTTCCGCTTCTTCCATTAATCCATATAGAAAAGATGCTATTTTTGAACTAGAGCGAGTTTCATCATTAGGAGCTGTGCTAGTCAAGTGGATTCCAAATACCATGGGAATTAACCCTTCAGATAATAAACTAATTACTTTTTATAAAAAAATGAAAGATTTGAATATGACTCTATTAACTCATACTGGAACAGAGCATGCGGTAGGTGGAGCAATAGATCAAACATTTGGAAATCCTAAACATCTAATTCTTCCTCTTGAAGAAGGTGTAAATGTTGTTGCTGCCCATTGTGCTTCTGGTGGTGGTGATTCAAACGGTTCGTATTTTAGTCAATTCCTTGATATGTTAAATATATTTCCTAATCTTTATGGAGATATTTCAGGTCTTTCTTTATTACATAAAACATCAAGTCTCAAGCATTTAATAAAAAATCCCCATTATTTTGAAAAGTTATGCTATGGTAGTGATTTTCCTCTTTATTTTACTCCAGCTACAAGTCCTTTTTATTTTTTGGGGTTAATTTCTTTTGGCAAAGCTATGAAATTAGGAAGAATTGAAAACGACCTATCTAGAGATATATCTACACTTGTAACATTATCAGTTCCAAATAATTTTTTTGGAAGAGGGTATAAAGCAATTCCGAAAATTCAATAATAATGATTAGATATTGGAAACTATTAAAAATTATTTTACTTGTGGTCCCGACGCCACTTTTTCCATTAATTAGACTATTTTCAAAACGACCTAAGTTAGAAAACAGTTTCTTTACTACAACTGAAGGTAAAAAAGTGCCATTAAAGATTTATCATCCACCTAATTTAGATGTTGCTCCAGCAATTATCCTATTTCCTGGAGCTAGCCCTGCTGCTGAAAATCACGAAGGTGTTAATCTTTTGGCTAAAGCACTCGCCTCATCTGGGGTTCGTGCCTTTTTACCTAGGATACCAGCATTAAAAAAGGTTCTTATCCAATCTGATTCAATAGAACATATGATCAATGCTTATCTGACAGTTTCTGATAGAAAAGATATTGATTCAAAAAAAATTGTTGGTTGTGGAGTTAGTTTTGGAGGAAGCCTATTTATTAAAGCATGTTTAGATGATAGGATTAATGGAAAGCCAGCCTCCATTATATCTTATGGGAGTTATTTTGATTTTGGCGATACTCTTGAATTTAGTATCACAGGTAAATTTTCAGATGGAAAAAAGGATTTTCATTTAAATCCTCATGATTGGGGAAGAACAGTTTTTTTTTATAATTATGTTAGATATGTAGATGAACCATTTAATATGGAAAAAATAGAAGAATATCTTTATGATCAAATAATTAATAATGGGGAAAAAAGTAAAGAATTATGGTATTCTTTTTCTAGAAAGGACAAAAAATTTATTAACACCATTTTATATGAAAAAAATGAAGAAGCCCATAGAATTACAAAAAAAACTTTGATGAAAATTAAGCCTCTAGTAATGTCACTTTCTCCATCTAGCTTTATTAACAAAATAGATTTTCCTATTTATATGATGCATGGTGCTCAAGATAATATGATTCCTTATACAGAGACATTGAAATTTGCACGAGAACTTAAAATCAGAGGAAACAAGGTACATAGCTTTATAAGTAATCTGTATTCCCACTCAGAGATTGAGCATCCTAAAGTTCGGGGAATTAATTTTATTTCTGAACTATTCAGAATGGGAAAGTTTATAAGTTCAATGCTTCGTCCTGTTCTAGAATAGAGATTTTTTCTTAAATTTTGTTCCTCGGTGGTTTCCTCGAAAAAACTTGACTTCCCGAAGGTAATGTGATAATATCTACCTTGGATGCGGATAAACAGTTATCTAAACAATAAAAAAGGAGATAATCATGGCTGAAGTCGTCGCAAACACAGGTGTTAGTAAAGAGAAGGGCTACCTGTACTACCTAGGAAAGGACGGCAATGTTTGGCGTTCTAAAATGGCCAGAGCTGGAAAAGGCGGGGGAAGTGCAGAGAAAGTAGCTGATGCTGGCGTTTCTCGGGAATCAGGGTACCTCTACTATATTGATAAGAATGGTAATGTTGCTAGGTCTCCTATGGCCAGAGGTCGTTAAGACCTGATTAGTAATTAATCAGTTAATACAAGGAACCCCCTTTAAAGGGGGTTTTTTGTATTATTACCTTCTTAATTAAATATTCTAAATTCAACTAAAGGAAACCCGGTTTTTTATAGAATGGGATATATATGAGATATTTATGTTATAATCTTTTATTATGGTCATCATTTACATTTTCTCAGGTGGATTATAGCTCTTTAATTCAACCTATATTTGATCAGTACTGTACCAGTTGTCATGGTAGTAGTGGAGGCATAAGTCTTACTTCTTATGAAGAATTAATGAAGGGTGGCAACAGTGGAGCGTCAATTATTGCAGGAGATGCAACTAATAGTCTCCTTATCAAAAGAATTAATGGGTCTGTTAATCCTCTTATGCCAAAAGATGCTCAAGCTTTACCCGATTCTATAATCAATTTAATTATGAAATGGATAAATGAAGGTGCTGCTCAGACTGTCTCTATAACTGCTGTCAACACCATTCCTTTTACTTTTGAGATACTGGGTAATTATCCGAATCCGTTTAACCCTAGGACAATAATAAAAATACAATCGAAGGTAAATATAGATGGTAGAGCAAAAATTATTTCAACCTCAGGTAGATCCGTCTATGATTTTGGTAGAGTTTATTTTACTATAGGAAAAAATAATATTTTTTGGGATGCTGAAGATGATCAAGGAATTAAACTTCCTTCGGGCCCTTATATTTTTCTATTTAGAAGTTCAGGTATTGTTTTTTCCCATAGAATGACGCTTTTGAAATAGAATTATTCTTAATGGGAATTTTTCGATGAAATTAGAATTTTTTTTGAGTTGTATTTTTATCACTTTTCTAAATTACAGTTGTGTTGATCTTGGGAATTCTATTGAAGAAAACATTATTCGAGATTCTGCAAGTTATAGTAAAGATATTCAACCTGTTTTTGATATAAGTTGTGCTACTTCTGGCTGCCATGTTAATGGTCATTCAACAGAACTTGACCTTAGTAGGGGGAAAAGTTATATGGAAATAGTTAATGTTACTTCAATCGATTTCGCTCCTTTAAAATTAATAAGCCCTAATAATCCTGATAGCTCTGTAATCTATTTGAAAATTATAGGTGATTCATCCACGGGGTCATTAATGCCGCCCGGAGGTACATTAAAAGATGCAAATATTAATTCCATAAGAATTTGGATTGAAAACGGAGCACAAAATAATTGATTAATTCTATAAGAATATTTCTAATTGGCATTTTATTAGGCAGCATCCATTTATATGCTATTCCCCGTTTTGGTATAAAAGAAGGTTCATGTAATACTTGTCATGTCAATCCTACAGGAGGAGGTTTACGTAACGATTATGCAAGTTTAATTATATCAACTGATGAGCTTCCAATTCGAAAAACTTCATCATTGATTCAATTTAATGATCCTGGCCAATTAACAGACCATATTCGTATCGGTGCTGATCTTCGTGCTCAGTTAATTTCAGATGATAAAGAAACTATAATGTTTCCTATGCAAGCCGATTTATACGCAAATATTGATATGAATGGCCTTCTGGACATCTATGTTGAAAAAGAATCTCTTCTTGGAATAATGGAATACTGGTCTAACGTTTTTATTCCATTCTTAAATGCTTTTGTTAAAGTTGGTAAAATGCGTCCCAACTATGGGTTAGGAATTGACGATCACACATCTTTTATTAGAGGAGGTAATATAAGAAGAACCCATGGGTTGTTAAAAGAAGGTCTTCCTTTTTCACCCATGCGTCCGACAGTAAATTCAGCTGAACTCGGAATTTTCGGCAAAAATTTTTTACTAACAGGTAGTATATCTAATGCTTTTTTATCTGGAGAATCATCTGAATTAGCATTTTTAGGTTTACCAGATAATAGAACGACTGTTCTTAGAGCTGAACGTTCAATGACTAATGGTAAAATTGCTGGTTTTATTGGTGGAAGTTATTTAAAGGAAAAGGAGATATCTATAAAAGGTGTCTTTGGAGGTTTATCTAGAGATTCATTTACTTATACTGGTGAACTAGATGTAGTAACTGGATGGAGTGGTAATTTCACAGGCTTAGCATCTTTTAGTGAAATCGCATGGATTCCCATCCAAGGTATACACTTATTAATGAAATATGATTTTTTTGATGAAAATATTGAAGTAGTGGATAATTCTCTTGCCAGAATTTCATTGGGTTTAGAAGTTTTCCCATTAAATTTTTTGGAATTTAAATTTCAATTAAGAAAAACTAGACTGGCAGGGAGAGGTATGTTCCCAACAGAATTTTTATTTCAAACTCATATTTGGTTTTAGGAGAAAATTAGTATGAAAAAATTATTGTTTGGTTTAGTCTTGGTTTTTTTAAAACAATCATTACCTGCACAAGATTTAAAAAACCTTAAGGTTCTTCCTTTTAAAACAAAAAAAGAAACAATGGCATATATGAAAAAAATTATTGCCCCTTCTGTAGGAGAGAAGTGTTCATTTTGCCATAATACCAGAAACTTTGCTTCAGATGATAATGAAAAAAAGAAAATTACTAGAGAAATGATTATAATGACTCAAAATATGAATAAGGATACAATGAAAAAACTAGATTATAAACCAATAACATGTTGGACTTGTCATAGAGGTTCAACCAATCCTCCTAGAGTTGAGAATGAAAAGAAAAAAAATGCTAATTAATTGAGGATTTGGACGTGTCAGTAATAAAAGCTATTAATTATGCTGAAAGAAATCATAATCGTTTTCTTGAAGAATTAAAAGATTTGGTTTCCATCCCGAGTATTTCCAGTGATGCGAATCATATTTCAGATATGAAAGATTGTGCATTATTTGTAAAGGATGCAATGACTTCTATTGGATTTGACCGTGTGGAAATGATGGATTCTATTGGGCATCCAATTATTTATGGTGAATGGCTTGGTGCGCCTGAAGCTCCAACGGTTTTACTTTATGGTCATTATGACGTTCAACCCGTTGACCCTTTGGAGTTATGGGATGCGCCTCCATTTCAACCTTTAGTGAGAGACAATAGACTGTATGGACGAGGAACAGTAGATGATAAGGGACAGTTTTATCTCCATCTAAAAGCTATGGAATCATGGCTTTTATCAACTGGTGAACTTCCAGTTAACGTAAAAGTAATTATAGAAGGTGAAGAAGAAGTAGGTAGCGAAAGTTTAGAACCCTTTTTAGAAAATAATAAAGAAATGTTATCAGCTGATGTAGCTGTGATTTCAGATACAAGTATGATAAAAAAGGGGTGGCCATCTATTACATATGGTTTAAGAGGAATCGCCTATTTTCAGATTGATATAACAGGACCTTCACAGGATCTGCACTCAGGGATGTTTGGCGGTGCTGTAAAAAATCCAATCCATGCACTTACTGAAATTATTGGAAAACTGAAAGATGAGAAAGGTCATATTTTAATTCCTGGGTTATATGACAATGTAGTAGAGTTAACGGAGATTGAACGTAAAGCCATGTCTGAGCTTCCATTTGATGAAGAAGAGTTTCTGAAAGAAGTGGGTGCACCTCAGTTAAGTTGGGAGGATGGTTATACCCCTTTGGAAAGTTTATGGTGTCGACCTGCATTAGATATTAATGGAATATGGGGAGGGTTCTCTGGAGAAGGGTCTAAAACTGTTATTCCTTCGAAAGCTCATGCCAAATTAAGTATTCGATTAGTTCCGAATCAAGAACCAGATACTATAGGAGATCTTTTGGAATCATACATTAAAGAGATTTCTCCTAAAGATGTTACTATTTCTATAAAAAGAATGCATGGAGGGAGACCTTTTCTAGGTGATCTATCTCATCCAGCCTTTGCTGCAGCAAGTCGAGCTCTTGAAAAAGGTTTTGGAACTAAAGCCGTTTTTATTAGAGAAGGTGGATCAATTCCATTTGTTAAAAACATGACGGAACAATTGAACCTTCCATGTTTATTACTAGGTTTTGGTCTACCAGGAGAAAATGCCCATGCTCCAAATGAATGGATTGATCTAGACAATTACAATCTCGGTACAGTCAGTGCTATACATCTATATAAAGAACTCAGTACTTTATGATATAATATATGTTGATGAAAAGAATATTAATGTTTTCTATGTTTTCAATTATTGGAATAGAAACAAAAGCTGATTCAACATCTTTAGTTACCAGTATAATTATTGAAGGGAATAAAGTTACTAAGGATTATATCATTAGACGTGAAATTCAACATCCAATAGATAGTCCTCTTGATAGTGCTTTAATTAGAGAAGATCGAGATCGGATTGACAATTTAGGTATTTTTAGTACAGTTCAATGGTCTAAAGAGTCCAAAGAAGATGGCTCTATTAAATTGACTTTTACTGTAGCTGAAATCTGGAGGATTTGGCCGGGTCTTTCACCTTATTATTCAGAAGAACAAGGATGGTCAATTATAGGCTTAATTAACCTTTTAAATTTTAGAGGAAGGAACCAAACTCTTTTTTCTGGGATGTCTATTGGTGCTGAAAAGGGATATATGTTCTTTTTTCAAGATCCTTGGATAGCTGGAGACCACATCTCATTTTCTTTTGGTTTGATGAATGAATCATCGGATCATACTTTCTTGCCATATGAGGAAAGAGAAAATGCAATTGGGATTGGTTTTGGTAAGTGGTTTGATTATAAATGGCAGTTTGATTCCTTTATGGGATTAGTGCAGTCGCAGTATACCAATCAATTTGAAAAAATAAAGTTCAGGCAAATACAAACTGAGACATCTGTAATTTATGAAACCAGAGATTTGTATAGGGACCCATCAAAAGGCTTAAAGATTTCTCAAAAACTAAGAACTGATATTGATTTAACAAGCTCAGGCCAAAACCGTTTTGTTTGGACTCAGTCTATTGGCACCTATTGGTCACCAATAAAAGGAAAGAGGAAGTTAACCTTAGGTATAGGAGCTGAATTAAAGACATCTTTTGGATCCTTGAATGAACTTTGGTTGAGTTATTTTGGAGGAAACTCAACAGTACGAGGTTGGTCTCCACCATCTCTTTTAGAATACAATGATCCAAAAAAATATTTCAGGTTTGGACATCAACACATTTTTACATCATTTGAAGCGAGGCAAACAATTATACCAACTTCTTCAGTGTCATTATTCTCGTTTAATTCTGAAGTTGGTTTAACAGGAGTAGTATTTTTTGATATGGGTTATAGATCGAGAGAATTGTCTGATTTATTTAAAAATGATCCACTTTTTGGAACGGGTTTTGGTATACGTATTCCTACTCCACAAGGATTTGTTTTAAGGATGGATTATGGTTGGGGATTCTATGGACATCATGAAATGGGAAAAGCCATTAATCTTGGGGCTGGACAAAAATTTTAAACATTGTTTTATTCATCCTTTTTTCCTTTAAATAGTACAATATTTTCGAAACCTTTCTCATTTCCTTGTCTTAAACGAACTATATTGTCTCTATGTGTAAAAAGCACAAATATAGGTACAATAATTGAAAAAATAATTAAAGATTGGGATGGATGTGGTTGACCAATATGAGGCAATAAAATTATTGAAATTGGTAGTGTTATGGAAGCCGTCATAGAACTTATAGATACAAACCCCCACTTAATAAGAGTAAAAGTAAAAGTTATCAGGCAGAATAAAACAGCAATTGGTGAAAGAGCCACCATCATACCAGTTAAAGTTGCAATACCTTTTCCTCCACGGAATTTTGAAAAAATTGTATATGTATGACCTAAAACAGCTGAAGATCCTGCTAAGACCTGGGTTAGTCCGAACAAAGAATTTTCTTTAGTTGATAAAATTATTATTGGAATGAACGCTGTAGCAATCCATCCCTTAAATGTATCTACTATTCCAACAATTAGTCCGGGTTTCCATCCGATTACTCTAATGATGTTTGACATGCCGGCATTACCGCTTCCATGCTGTTTTATATCAATTCCAGCTATTTTTCGTGCTATGATAATACTGGTTGGGAATGATCCAACTATATAGCTAATGATCATAATGACAAGAATGTTTAAACAAACTTCCAAAAAATATTGCATTTATAACATAACCTTAATTAAATTTCACCAGCATAATATATATAATAGACCCGGAAGACGTCTCACCCTCCTTAACCCCACTTCTTTCGGGTCTCTTTTTATTTATTGGAAATTTCATTTACTTTCGGTCCTAGCATTCCACCGGATATAATTGTTTTTAAAGCTTCTTCAACGCTTAGATCCGAATCAATTACATCACTTTGAGGAATAATCACCATTACTCCAGAAGTAGGGTTGGGAGTAGTGGGTACAAATAAATGGTAATAGGATTTTCCGTTCTCATCAATAGAATCTCCTGTAACAAAAGCAATAGTCCATAAGCCAGGTCTAGGATAATTGATTAGGACAGCCTTCTTAAATGCTTTGTTTGAAGCTCCGCTTACAGATTGTGTAATTTGTTTTGCTGTACCATAGATTGTATTTGCCAAGGGAATTTTTCGAAGCAATGCTTCTCCAATGGAGACTATTTTTCTCCCTAAAAAGTTAGTGACTAGGATTCCTAGCAAATACATGAAAATTAAAGAAATAATTACACCTAGTCCGGGTATATGAATTGGTAGAAGGGGATCTAAAATGGGAGCAGCAAAACCATCAAAAAAATTGAATAGAACTGTCATTATCCAAACTGTAGCCAGGATGGGGGCAATAGTAACTAGTCCTGCAACAATCTTTATTCGTAGATGTTTTAAAACATTAGACATTATTATAAGTTAAGCAGTGTATTGCAATCCATCAATCTGAATGCAATAAATGATAAGATTCATGTTCTAGAAGCCAATTCTTTAAATATACTCCACCATTATATCCACCAATTTTCCCATCATTAGATATAATTCGATGGCAGGGAATAATAATTGGAATAGGGTTGTTTGTATTTGCACTTCCAACGGCACGTACAGATTTAGGGTTTTTTATCTTTTCAGCTATTTGTTTGTATGATGCGGTTTTGCCAAAAGGTATAGTTGCAACCATGCGAAGTACTTTAATTCTGAAATTTGTTTCTTTAAAATCAATATTGAGGTTAAAGATTTTTTGTTTACCCCTAAAATAGTTATCCAATTGTTGACATTCTATAGCTAAAGGTTCTTTCTTTTTTACAATTGCCTGTCCACGGAAATGATTTTTTAGCCATTCAAAAAAAAGATTTCTACCTTCTGTTGGAAGACTAATCTTACAGATCCCATCTAGGGATTTGGCTAATAGGAGACGTCCAATAGTAGACTCTAAAGAAGAGTAATATATCAATTCGTTAAATCTTTTGAGCGTATAGGGTACTCACGAATTTAACAGCTATAGTATAAGACATAGTATTTGCTAATGTAGCAGTTATCAAAGGAAAGCCTATCTCACCATCACCAGATGAATTTTCTTATAATAACAACAGATTATCAATTATTTCGTTTTATAGCGCTGTTGCCAAAATATGACCACTGGACTAGCAACATAAATGGAAGAATAAGTTCCAACAAGTACACCAACAATCATAGCAAACGAAAAGTAACGAATAACTTCACCGCCAGCCATATAAAGAATAAAAACTACTAGGAAAGTTGTTAAGGAAGTAATAACTGTTCTAGATAATGAGTCATTAATACTTTTGTTAAAAATAGATTCTTGATCTAAGGTCTTGAGTTTCTTTAGGTTTTCACGAACTCTATCAAACACTACGATTGTATCATTCAGAGAATATCCTACAATGGTTAAAAAGGCTGCGATAATTGATAAGGAAATTTCATAATTAAGAATTGAGAAAATCCCCAATGTTATGAGAACATCATGTACAAGAGCAGCAATTGCACCAATAGCAAAACGGAATTCAAACCTGATAGAGATGTAGATTAAAATACCAATGATAGCTGTAATTATGGCAAAAATCGCTTTACCTTTTAGTTCAGATCCAATTTTGGGCCCTACTTTTTCTATTCTTCTAAAATCAAGTTTTTCATTTGGAAATTCTGACTGTAGAGCTGTTTTAAGTTCTACAGCTGGGTTATTTTTTGAATCATCTACTTGAAGTCTTATAAGTATCTCATTGGGTGAACCAAAAGTTTGAACTTCTCCTACTCCTTTATTCATTCTGTCTAAGGCATTTCTAACTTTACCAATATTAGGCGGTTTTTCGAATTGAATTTGAGCTAAAGTTCCTCCAGTAAAATCAATACTAAGCATTGGTCCACCATGTAAAATCAATGATACAAGTCCAGCAAGAATAAACGATCCTGAAATAACGAAGCCGAATTTCCGCATACTTAAAAAATCAATATTTGTTTTTTTTAATAATTTCATATGCTAAGCCTTTGAAGATCCTTCTTAGTTGTTATAATATTAAAAATTGTCCGAGTAGCAAAAATAGCTGTGAACATACTTGTTAGAATGCCCCAAAAAAGAACTACAGCGAATCCCCGAATAGGGCCAGTTCCAAATTGCATTAAAATAATTGCTGCAAGAATAGTAGTTACATTTGCATCAACAATTGTAGTTATTGCCCTGGAATAGCCACTGCTTATTGCGGATCTTGGAGTTTTCCCCTTTTCTAATTCTTCCCTTATGCGTTCAAAAATTATCACATTAGCATCGACTGCCATACCTACAGTTAAAATCAAACCTGCAATACCAGGGAGTGTCAAAGTTGCTTTTAATGCTGCAAGAATAGCTAATATAAAAATAAGGTTACATAAAAGTGCAATAGAAGCAATGAAGCCTGCCCCTTTGTAATAGAAACTCATAAACGCTAAGACAAGTAAAAGTCCTACTATTATTGATGTTGTACCTTGGTCAATTGAATCTTGACCTAGAGAAGGTCCAACGGTTCTTTCTTCTATAATATTTACAGGAGCTGGAAGAGCACCTGCTCTTAAAACTATTGCTATATCTTTAGCTTCGTTCATATTAGCAAAACCTTCAACTTGGGTTTGCCCATCGGAGATTTTTGTTCTGATTACTGGCGCCATATGAACATTACCATCTAATACAATAGCAAGTCGTCGGCCAACATTTGCTCCTGTCAAACGTGACCATGTTTTTGCTCCTTCAGAATTCATGCTAAGACTTACTATAGATTGACCATTATAGAGTGTAGCTTGTGCTTCTTCTATAACGCCTCCCGTTAGATCAGCTTCTTTTTCTAGATGGTACATTCGAAAAAATGATTCACTACCGCCTTCTGGAAGAGTCCAATTCTCTTTTTCTTTTGTAAGAGATAGTCTACTATCACCTGCATCTAGAATATTTTGGACTTCTTCGTTCTCAATAACTTTTTTAATAGCGTGGAGATTTTGTTCTGGAACACCTAGATCGTTTCCTACCTGCCTAAGCAAGGAGGAAAAAGGCCTATCTTCAAAGAGATCTTTATCAACTAATACTTCTGATGTGTCATTTGAAGTTGTGTCTATTTCAGTAGGACCAAATAGTTCTGTAAGAGACACTTCTTCTTGGACAGTTGTACGAGTATCAGATTCCTGAACCGTCAAATTTTTTTCTTTCGTTTCTATAATTTCATGTATTTCATTATTTCCTTTTAAAACTTTATCAATTCTAGCTAGAAGACTTTGTGTCACAGCTCCATCCTTAAGTAGTGAAAACTCCAATAAAGCTGTACTTTGAAGTAAAGATCTTGCTCGATCTGGATCTTGGATTCCAGCAAGCTCTACAATGATACGTTGATTACCTTGTTTTTGAATTGTAGGTTCAGATACCCCAAATTCATCAACTCTATTTTGAAGAATTTCAAGTGCACGGTCAATTGCATCAGTGGCTTCTTCTTCAATAGCAAGTTGAATTGCAGTTGGATCATTACCATAATCCATAAAGTATCTATTTAGTTTTAATTCTTGAGATTGAGCTTCAGAAATAAAGAGGTTTATAAAATCATCAAGTGAAGATTCTTCTTGCATCTTTATTTTATTAAATACGTTATAAAAACGATCATTTTTATTAGAAGCAAGATTTTCTACAAGAGTTGGGATGTCTACTTCTAGGACTATATGCATTCCACCTTGAAGATCTAATCCTTGTTGAATAGTATTTTTTTCAAGTGATTCCAGTGTACCATCTTCACTCATCAATAATTTGTCCTCATCTGAGAGCCAATTGTATTGGATAGTGGGTATGAGAGAATATATTCCCCACAGAAGTGCAACACTGATGATTATTAACCTTGGTGTATTTTTATTTAACATAATTGTATTGTTTTTTCTTTCCAGTTAAAGATTGTATAGCAAAGTAATTTACTTTGATGCTATTATGCCAACAACCGCTTTTTGATTAAGATTCTTTTTATGATATTTGAAAGAAAAATTCATTTTTTAATGAAAAACCTGTAATGAAAAGATTAAATTCCTACCAGGTGCATTTATCCCAGAACCATGTTCCCGGTAGTTCTGATCAAGAATATTCTCTAGAGATATTTGAAAAATAAGATTTTTACTGCTGTAAAATCCTACTCTTAAATTCAAAGTATACCACCTTGGTGTCCCTTCTATTGGTATTCTTGGATCATCTATATCATCAGAAGACAATCTATTCTGTTTACCAGCAAATCTAATAAAATAGTCAGAAAAAATAATTCCATGATTCAAACGAATTCCAAATAACCCAAAGATGGGGGGTATTCCACCAATTGGTTCATTAATTGTTATATTTTCTCCATGAGTTGCTGAAAAATTACCTCGAAATATTAAATCATTTAAATAGGTGTAATCAAAATCGAGCTCAAGTCCTTTGATTAGAGCTTTACCTAGATTCTTTTTTGTTTTATAATAAAAAAGTTCATTCTCAATCAAAATAGTATTAGTGCCATCATATATAGTAGTATCATTTGTTAATATATTTGTGACAGTAGCTGCATATGTTGTTAATCCTAACCTTAGTTTAGATGATGAAATTTTGATTCCAATATCTTTATTCAATAGTTGTTCTGGTTTAATATTAAAGTTAGGTACTTCAAAAATGTTACCTTTGGATTGGCCTAGTTTTGTCATATCACTCAGATTGGGGGCTCGAAATGCTTGAGCAATATTCATAATTAATGCAATCTCTTTGGATAATTTATAAACGCTACCAATCGCATATGTCGTAGCATCAAAAGCTTGATTTAATGAATAAAGATTGTTTGATTTAGAATTAACATCAAACATTGTATTAAAAATACTATGTCGTAATCCTAATTTGACCAAAAAATCTTTACTTATTTGTATATCATTTTGAATAAATGCACCCAAGCTTTGGTAATTAGATCCATCTGGATAGCGTCCTCTTGAAGCTCTAATCATTTTTCCAGTACTAAGATCTGAATAATAGCGATTGCTAGATATTTTATCTTTATAGATTTCAATGCCAGCAACAAAATGATTATAGCTGCTTTTTTTTATTCCTGTTAATCCAAAACCTTTAGTTATGGCTCTATCTAACTCTTTGTTAATAGATGACAATTCTGCTTTCTGAAACTCTCTTCCTTCATTTTGATTATGAAGGGATAAATTCATTCTTATGGAATCAAATAATAAGGGTATGCTATTATTTTCATATATAACATACGCTAAGGATCGTTTTTGAGGTTGATAAATCCATAATTTGAAATTATTGTAATGGTATTTATCATAACGTGGCACTTTTAATTGGCTACTGATTTGATTAGAAAAAATCAAATTTTGTTCTTGAGAAATTTTAAAGATTAATTTGTTATTTATATCATAGCCCTTAAATCCTGTAGGGGATTGAATTAATCTATGGCCTAAAATTGTAGCAGAACCTCGATTTCTTCCACGGCGAAGGTCTCCAAACTTCTTCAAACTGAAAGAGGATAATAACGCAAAGCGTTTATTACTTATTTCTACTTCCCCAAATATCAAATTTTCTTTATCAGCTGTTGCGTAACGTGCTATAGATTTAATTTTAATTTTTTTTTCTTTAGATAGTTTGGGGGTTCGAGTAATTAGATTGATGGTACCTCCAAGAGCATCACTCCCATAAAGGATTGAAGTAGGTCCTTTAACAATCTCCACTTTCTCTAGCATCTGATAATCAACTGTAGTAAGATACTGATGATTACCAAGTCGGTATATAGAATTATTCAATCGAATTCCATCTACTAAAAGAAGGAGTTGGTTTGAACTAAACCCTCGTATAATTGCTGATCCTCCACCGTGATTTGTTTTTTGGACAAAAATTCCACTTTCTTCTCTCAGCACTTCTGCTGAAGTTTTTGGATTCCTTTCCCTTATATCTCTTGATGAGATAAGACTGACCGATTCAGGTATATCCAAAATATTCCGTTCATCTCTGTTAGCTGTTACAATGACATTTTTAAGATCAATAATGTCCCTATTCAGTGTTATTTTAATAAAAACATCTTCATTGTTAACAGATACTACTATAGATGAATCATGATAACCTATACGCTGAAAATAAAGTGTAAAGCTACCGTTTGAAACAGACTCTAATTGAAATGAGCCATTTTTATTGGTATAAGTAGTTAAAAGTCCCGGACTCATTGTCACATGTACCTCGGGAACTGAATTGCCTGTTTGGTCAATAACAGAGCCAGTAATAGAATAATTATTAGATAGCAGTATTAAAGGAAATAAAAAAACTATAAAAAGAAACCATCTTTTCATAATTAAGAATTAATTTAACAAGCTTTCTAAAAAGAGGATAATTTGAAAATTATAAATTAGCTGAAAGGTTCGTTTTAAGGAAGTATCATAATTAAGCTATTAAGTTTAAAATAATCAGAATTTAATTTAATCCTCTTCGTTCAAGCAATGGTTCTATATTTGGATCTGAACCTCGAAAGGTTTTAAATAGTATTATAGCTTTTTCACTCCCTCCCCGTGAAAGAAGTGTTTTTCTAAAGTAGTCCCCATTCTCTCGTTTTAATCCACCATTTTCTTTAAACCATTCTACAGTATCTGCATCTAATACCTCGCTCCAAATATATGAGTAATATCCAGCTGAATAACCTCCCATTATATGTGAAAAATAAGTAGAACGATATCGAGGAGGAATAATGGAGAGAGAAACACCAGCAGATTCTAACGCTAAGTTTTCAAATTCAAGAAGGTTATTGCCATCAGGTACATCATCAGGATTTAACTGATGCCATGATTGATCTAAAAGTGAAGCTGCTAGATATTCAGTAGTAGCAAACCCTTGATTGAATTTTTTAGCATCAAGGATTTTATTCAATAGTTCTTTAGGCATAGGTTGTTCAGTTTTATAATGAATCGCGTAGTTTTTTAGAATTTCTGGCCAGTCTGCCCACATTTCATTTACTTGAGAAGGATACTCTACAAAATCTCTCGGTACAGATGTACCAGAAAAAGAAGGGTAGTTAACGTTGGAGAACATGCCATGTAGAGCATGGCCGAACTCATGAAATGCTGTAACTACTTCATCAAAAGTCAATAGTGTTGGTTCTCCTTGAGGCGGTTTGATTAAATTTAGATGATTAGCAATTACAGGTTTTTGGTCCAATAAGTGTGATTGTGAAACATAAGCATTCATCCATGCACCACCACGCTTTGATGAGCGTGCATAGGGGTCAAAAATAAATATTGATAATGTTGAGCCATCTGCATCAAATACCTCAAAGACTCTCACATCAGGGTGATAAATTGGGAGATCAGTTTTTTCTTCAAATGTAATTCCATAAAGTTTCGTAGCGGCGTAAAAAACACCTTGCAAAAGGACATTATCTAGTTCAAAGTATGGTTTGAGTTGAGATTCATCAAATTCAAAATGGTCTTTTCTGACTTTTTCACTATAAAAATCCCAGTCCCAGGCAGCTAATTGGAAAGTATTTTTTTCTAAATCAATCATTCTTTGAAGGTCTTTAGCTTCTTTCATAGCATTTTTTACTGCAGCTGGTGCTAGATCTGCTAGCCGTTTGTTAACAGCATCTGTCGTTTGAGCTGTTTGGTTTTCTAGCACATATGATGCATGATTAGCATAACCCATAAGTTGTGCACGTTCAGCCCTTAGTTTGATTATTGATATAAAAGTTTCTTTATTATCAAATTTTCCTCCACGGCTTCCTCGAGAAAGAGATGCTTTATATATGCGCTCTCTAAGTTTCCGATTTTTCAATAATGACAATGGTGGTTGGCCGCTAGTATTTTGAAGAGTAATTACATATTTTCCATTTATCTTTCTCAATTCAGCTTCTTTCATTGCTGACTCGATAATCACTTCTGGCAATCCCTCTAGCTCATCTTTTGATTCAATAATCACTGCTAAATCATTAACCTCTTTCAATACATTTTGGCTAAACGTTGTTTGGTGTATGGCGAGTTCAGAATTAATGCCTTTTAGACGTTCTTTGTCAACATCAGATAATTTTGCACCTGCTCTTACAAACCTTTTATACATTTCTTCTACGAGCCGCAAAGATTCAGGGTTCAAATCATATTGATTTTTTTGTTGATGAAGCAATTCAATACGATTGAACAATTTTTTATTTAAAAGGATCTGATCCTCATGAGCAGATAATTTTGGTGCCAAATTAGAGCGGATAGTTTCAAGACTATCATTTGTGTGAGCTGATACTAGGGCGAAAAAGACTCTTGAAACTCTTTCAAGCATTTGGCCGCTTTTTTCCAGAGCAACAATAGTATTTTCGAAACTGGGAATCTCATTAGAATTGGCTATTAATTCTATTTCTTCTATTTGTTCAACCATACCTTTTCTAAAAGCTGGTTCGTAATGATAGTTTTTTATTTTATCAAAGGGTGGATAACTCATATAAAGCTTACTTTTATAAAAAAAAGGATTTGATTTCATTTTAGTTATTGGATTTTCTGGCTCATTTTTTTTATCTAAAGAAGAAGAATTTGCTGAAAAACATCCCCCGAAAAAAATTAATATTGATATATAGAATATTCCATAAGAAGTAAAATTAAATTTCATAATTAAAATATTTCCTCATTTAATAATAATATCTATGAGAATTTAATTAATATATATTACGACCATAAAATTTATTATACGCCTAGAATAAAGCATTTCCCAATAATTATTAAAAGATGTTTTTTTAATGTAAAAACAAAGTAATCTATATCAACAAGAACTTTAATCATTTTTTGTCTTTTCCTAAATAGAGTTATGTTAAGACGTCTTGTTTAGGGAAAGCTCATTGGTTATATTTGAAATCTTAACACTATTTAATATATATGGGAAAGATAATTGCATTTGCTAATCAGAAAGGTGGCGTAGGTAAAACTACTACTGCAATTAATGTTGCAGCTAGTTTTGCTGTATCAGAATGTAAAACTTTATTGATCGACCTTGATCCTCAAGCAAATGCTTCCACTGGATTAGCAGAAATGTTTTCTCCAATTGGCCCCAATATTTATGACATTTTAATTAGTAATAAGCCTATGTCACAAGGTATTAAAAAGACAAGTCTAGATTTTCTTGATTTGATACCTAGTACAAATAATTTAGTAGGTGCTGAAATAGAGTTAGTAGGTATGATGGCAAGAGAATACCGTCTTAGAGAATGTATCAAACGCCAGATCAAGAAATACGATTATTTACTTTTAGATTGTCCTCCTTCATTAGGCTTACTTACTTTAAATGCTCTTTCAACAGCTGATTCAGTTTTAATTCCGATTCAATGTGAGTATTTTGCATTAGAAGGTTTAAGCCAGTTGCTACAAACTATTCGTTTAGTTCAACGTCACCTTAATCCAAAACTAGAAATTGAGGGTGTACTGATTACTATGTATGATAATAGACTTAACCTTTCGAAACAGGTAGTTCAAGAAGTCAGGGAGTATTTTGATGGGAAAACATTTAAAACAATGATTAGACGTAATGTACGCTTGAGTGAAGCTCCAAGCTTTGGGAAGCCAATTTTATTATATGAGGCTAATTCAACTGGTGCTCAAGATTATCTAACTTTAGTTCAGGAGATCCTTAATCGTGTCAAAAAGAAGACTAGGTAGAGGAATTAACGCCTTAATTGGCGATTCAGTTGAGCAATCGCAAAGTACGGATTCTATTCTCCATATTTCAATAAATAAAATATCACCGAACCCTTACCAGCCACGCCATGAATTCAATGATGAAAGACTTAGTGAACTTGCTGATTCAATAAGTGATAAAGGAATTCTTCAACCTATTACTGTTAGAAAATTAAATAAAGGTTATGAGCTTGTGGCTGGAGAGCGACGCTTAAGAGCTGCAAAAAAAGCGGGTCTTAAAAATATGCCAGCCTACATTCTTGATGTAAATAATGATGCTGATATGGTAGAAATGGCTCTTATAGAAAATATTCAAAGGGAAGATCTTAATGTGGTAGAGGAGGCTGAAGCTTATTCTCAACTAAATAAACGATACAAACTTTCTCACGCTGATATTGGAAAAGCTGTTGGAAAAAGCCGTACAAGTATTTCAAATATTATAAGGTTGCTACAACTCCCGAAACGGGTAATTGACAGTCTGAAGAAGAATGAAATTTCAGCGGGACATGCTCGAGCTCTTTTAGGGTTAAATTCTAAAGTAGAAGTAATTTCTATATGGAAAAGAATTCTTGAGCGTGCAGAATCTGTAAGAACAGTTGAAGAGCTTGTAGCTCAACATAATCTTAAAAAGGTTGTTAGGAAAAAGAAAATGAAAAAGTCTTCAAGGCTACTTAAGTCTGCTGATTTGAAGAAAATTGAAGACGATTTAATATCAATTTTGGGAACAAAAGTTTTTATTTTTGAGAAGAAAAACGGGGGTAGAATTGAAATTAATTATTTTTCGAATGAAGATCTTGAGCGCATTTTGGAACTGCTTTTTGAAATTGAGAACTAGCTGTGGAAGATGAACGATATACAATTCTTCTTGTTTCAGAAAAGGCGGAAAAAACACGGCGTATTCGTTTAAGACCAGCTAGCCTAAGATTTATAGTTATTGGTATTATTTTTATAATAATTGGCGGTTTATCGAGTCTTATCTATTCTATATCATATATGAACAAGATTTCAGAGATCAATGCAGAAAATCTGAAAATGAGAACGGAGCGTAAAGACGTAGCGAAATTAATTATAGATTTACAACGAATTCAGGAAATGGATACTTATGTTCGCCAATCACTTGGAATGCCTGATCCAATAAAAGATTTAGACTCAGATTTTGAAAAATCATTAAGTGTTCAAGTCTCTTATCTTGAGAATATTCCGTCACTAATGCCGACTTTTGGCTTTGTTACTCAAGGTTTTTCTAAGGGTAAGTTTGCTAACAGATCTAATCATACTGGCTTAGATATTGCGGCTTCTCTTCTTACACCGATAAAGGCAACAGCGGATGCTTTTGTAGTTTTTTCTGGCTGGCATCATCTTTATGGGAACCTTATCATTTTATCTCATGGCAATCGTTATTTTTCATTATATGGTCATAATCACCAAAACATTGTTAAAGAACGTGATAATGTAAAGAGGGGGCAGTTAATAGCATTAATGGGAGAATCTGGGGTTACAAGTGGTCCTCATCTTCATTTTGAAATTTGGAAAAATGGTATTCCATTAGATCCAACTATTTATATTCCTGAGTATAAATCAGATTATATGATAGGTTATTATGAAAAAAAATAATCAAAAACATGTTGAAACTATAATTGGGGAAGATGCAGTTATTAGTGGAGAAATTGCACTGAAAGGTGGGGCAATTATATCTGGAAAAATAGAAGCTAATATCAAAACTGAGGGAACAATCCGAATTACCAGAACAGGTACTATAGATGGTGATATTATAGCTGATGAAGCAACAATAGGAGGTGCCCTAAACGGGAATTTAAAAGCTAACAAAATAACTTTAAGAAGTGGTTCTAAAGTCAATGGTGACATTTTATATAAACAACTAATAATAGAAGAAGGTGCCAATTTCGAAGGACGATGTGATTTGGCGTCGAATGAAAAAAGAGAAGAATTTGTAGACTCAGATAAATTTTCAGAAGAAATTCGGGAATCAACAATTATTACTCAATCACCATCAAATAATTGAGTCATTTAGAGAAAAAAAAATTATCTATTACTATAAGTAAACGTATATCTCAAATGTTAATTAAATCCGCACCATTTATCAGTGTGGTATATTTTCAGTTTGCAGCAATATTAATTTGCGGAGGAATTGGATTTTTTCTTGATGATTGGCGAAATTCATTTCCTTTCTTTTTCACGGTAGGTTTGGGAATAGGAATCATTATTGGGCTGTATAATATGGGAAGAATTATCCTGAGAGGAAAATGAGATTCAAAACATTCGTTGCATTCTTAATAGTTCTATGTTTTAGTTCTTGGATTCTAGGTGCTAAACTTTTTTTTCAAAAATATTTTGTTGAAATTTTTTTGGGAATGTTCCCACCTTTGATTCTCGGTATTTTTTCAATATATAGAATAAAGTCAATTTTTTTAAACCATCCTGAAAAATTGACTTCATATATGATCAAGGCATTTGTTTTTAAAATGATCTTTTATGGTATTTATATTATTTGGGTAATTGTTTTTTCTACTTTTAATCCATTACAATTTTTTGTTAGTTTCATGATCTATTTTGGACTACTTCACATTTTAGAAGCTCTATTTGTGAGGTCAATTTTTAAAAGGTAATCATAGCGATAATGAAGCCAATAGCGGGAACTGAACATTCTTCGGGAAGCGTATTAGATAAGGTGGGAGATTTTATCATCCACCATATTTCTAATTCTGATATTCACCATCCAATTATCCATCTTCCTAATATCCTTGGTATAGATTTTTCTGTTACTAAACATGTCCTTATGTTGTGGCTTACAGCAATTATTGTGGGAACAATAGTTATTTTTCCAGTTAGAAGCTATGTTAGCAAAGGAGCAGGTAAATCTCCAACAGGATTAGCTAATGCTTTAGAAGCTATTGTTTCCTTCTTAAGAGATTCGGTAATTAAGCCAAACGTAGGTTCAAAGGCTGTAGATACCTGGGCTCCCCTTATATTAAGTTTTTTCTTTTTTATTTTAGTTGCTAATGGACTTGGTCTAGTTCCTATTTTTGATACTATAGGTGCTTTAGCCAGATTTGTTTTTGGTGTAGAATCATCAGATGAACATTCTTTTGCAAATCTTCTTTTACATGGCGGGGCTACAGCAACCGGAAACTTTGTGGTGACATCCGCTCTTGCTTCAATTACATTTTTATCAATTATTGTTGCTGGGACAAAAACTCATGGGTTTATAGTGCACTGGAAAAATCTTGTGCCTAGCGGACTAGCTTGGCCTGTTTATATTATTTTAATTCCGATTGAAATAATTAGTATGTTTGTAAAACCATTCGCATTAACTATGAGACTTGCGGCAAACATGACTGGAGGCCATATTGCTATTCTTGCTATTCTTTCATTTATTCCAATTTTTGCGGAAGTATTCCAAACTTCTTTTGCGGGGTTTGGTATAGCGGTGTTCTCAGTTCCTATTGCTTCGGCGCTAATTGGTTTGGAAATTATTGTAACACTTGTTCAAGCTTATGTTTTTACGTTACTGTCGGCTGTTTTTATTGGAATGGCCATAAATGTTCATCACTAATTAATAGGAGTATAGATAAAATGGAAGCAACAACTTTTCTACCCATTGGGATGGGTTTAATTGTTCTAGGAGCTGGACTTGGTATAGGTAAATTTGCCGCTTCAGCAGCGGAAAGCATTGCTCGTCAACCTGAAGCTGCACCGGAAATTACTGCAGCCGTGAACCTTCCTCTTTTCCTTTTAGAAGGTGTAGCTATTATTGCTGAAGCTTTAACTTTTGCCATGCTATTTTTTGGTAGCTAGTAATAGGTATTAGACGTGGATAATCCACTGATTCAGTTAGATCCAGGACTTTTTGTCTGGACAATCCTTACTTTCCTTATACTGTTTGGTCTTTTAGCTAAATTTGCTTGGAAGCCTTTGCTCAAAGCCCTTTCGGATCGAGAGGAGAAAATTAATAATTCTATTAGCCAGGCTGAGGAAGCCCAAAGTAAACTGGAAAGTCTTACCATTGAAGGTGAAAAAATTATAGCAAAAGCCCGTTCTGAAGCCCAATCAATTATAGCTGATGGAAGAACAACTGCTGAGAAGGTTCGAAATGATATAGAGTCTAAGGCTAAAGAAAAGGCCTTGTCAATTATTGATCAGGCTGAAAAACAAATCATAACAGAAAAGGAAAAAGCTATTATAGAAATTCGCGGAGAAGTAGCATCTCTTTCAATTCAAATTGCTGAGAAACTAATTCGTAAAAATCTCTCTAAAGATGAAAACATGACATTAATTAATGAGTCCCTTGATCAAGTTAGGAAGGTAAATGAGGCTTAACCAAAAAGGAAAACAATATGGTGAAGTGATCTTCAAAGCTTCGAAAAAATTAGGAGTACTCGAAGAAGTTTTTACCTCCTTAACGATTTTAAGAGAATTATTAAAAAAAGATGCACTCCTTCGTGGTTTTTTTAACACAAGACAAATAGATAGTCATAAAAAAGCTGCTATTTTGGATAATATTATGGGTAATCATTCTCATCCTATTGTCTCATCTCTTTTTGAAATACTTCTAGAAAGAGGTGATCACATGATTTTTTCATCTATCTACTTTTGGTTTAAACGCTTACGATTACAAGAACTTGATATTCTTGAGATTTCAGTTTTTTCTTCAGATAATTTTGATGAAGCTGAAATAGAATTTATTCGTTTATCATTAGAGTCTTTCTTATCAAAAAATGTAATAATATCAGCAAAAACAGATCCATCACTTATTGGTGGTATTAAGTTGCGAATGGGAAATTTATTATTGGATGGTACAATTCGGGGTCAACTTGACAGAATAAAAAATGGATTAAATTAAAGAAATAGGATTAGCAAAAAATGGAAATAAAAACTGAAGAGATAAGAAATTTACTTAAAGCAGAAATTGAAAAATTTGATCTTGAAATAGATATCTCAGAAGTAGGGGAAGTATTGGAAGTAGGAGATGGTGTGGCACGCGTCAGTGGTCTTGAAAATGTCATGAGTTCTGAGCTTGTAGAATTGCCAAATAATGTTTTTGGAATGGCATTAAACCTTGAAGAAGATAATGTTGGTTTAGTACTGTTTGGTGAAAGTGAAAATATAAAAGAGGGTGATATTGCTAAGAGGACGAATAAAGTTGTAGAAGTGCCTGTTGGTGAAGGAATGTTAGGTAGAGTTGTTAATCCCCTAGGGCAACCTATTGATGGAAAAGGACCAATTCAATCTAATGAAACTCTTCCTATTGAGAGAAAAGCACTTGGTGTTTTGCAACGTCAACCCGTTAAGGAACCTCTTCAGACTGGTCTTAAATCTATTGATAGTATGGTACCTATTGGAAGAGGTCAGAGAGAGCTGATAATTGGAGACAGACAAACAGGGAAAACTGCTATTGCCATAGATGCAATAATTAATCAAAAGAAAACCCATGAACTTGGTAGTCCAGTATTTTGTATTTATGTTGCCATTGGTCAAAAGGCATCAACTGTAGCTCAAGTAGTTTCCCAACTTGAAACATCAGGTGCTATGGATTACACAATAGTTGTTGCTGCTAATGCATCAGATCCTGCTCCAATGCAGTTTATTGCACCTTACTCTGGTTGCACTATGGGTGAATTTTTTCGTGATAATGGTCGCCATGCCTTAGTCGTATATGATGATCTCTCCAAACATTCACAGGCTTATAGACAAATGTCTTTATTATTAAGAAGGCCACCAGGAAGAGAGGCATTTCCTGGGGATGTTTTTTATCTTCATAGTCGATTACTTGAAAGAGCAAGTAAATTGAGTAATAGTTTAGGGGGAGGATCACTGACAGCTCTCCCTATTATTGAAACACAAGAAGGGGATGTGTCGGCATATATCCCAACGAATGTTATTTCAATCACTGATGGGCAAATTTATCTTGAGACAAATTTGTTCAATTCTGGAGTTAGGCCAGCAATTGATGTAGGTATTTCTGTATCACGTGTTGGAGGGAATGCTCAAATTAAGGCAATGAAAAAAATTGCTGGTATGCTTAGACTTGATTTGGCTCAATTTAGAGAGCTGGAAGCTTTTGCAAAATTTGGTTCTGATCTTGATAAATCAACACAGCAACAGCTTACTCGTGGCCAGCGAATGGTAGAAATTCTTAAACAGGATCAATATGTACCCATGTCTATTGAGAATCAAGTTGCAATGATTTGGGCCGGTAATAGCGGATATCTTGATGATATTGATTTAGAAAATGTGAAGCAATTTGAGAGTGAATTTGTTGCTTATCTTGAAAATAATTATAACTCTACCTTAAGTGAAATTACAGCAAAGGGTGAGTTAACAGATGAAATTATTTCTGATTTAAAAAAATCAGTTAATGAATTCAAAAAGGCATTTGTTTCGTAAAAAATGGCCAATCTTAAAGATATACGAGATAGAATAAAGTCGATTAAAAGTATTCAACAAGTTACTAAAGCTATGAAACTTGTAGCAGCAGCAAAGATGAGAAAAGCCCAAGAACGTATGGAAGAAGCAAGACCATATTCTGATCGATTATCTAATGTAATTATATCTCTTTTGCCAGATGTTGATAGGACTTTGATCCCACTTTTGGACAAAAGAGAAATTAAACGTGAAGCTCTCGTAATTGTAACTGGTGATAGGGGTATGGCTGGTGCTTTTAATGGAAACATCATAAAAAAAGCGGAAGAAGAAATTTCTGAGATTGGAAAAGAAAATATTGACCTGATTTGCATTGGTAGGAAAGGTCGCGATCATTTTAAATCAAGAGGGTATGAAATTTTAGCAGATTATACGGACTTTTGGAATGACCTTCGATTTAATCATGCAATGAGTTTTGGAGAAGAGATTATCAGCCATTTTATTAATAAATCTGTTGATAGAGTAAGAGTTATTTATAATTGGTTCAAAAATATTGCGGTACAAGAAATTCATACTGAAGATCTCTTGCCACTTACTTATTCGGATGAGAAAATCAGATCAGTTGATCGTTTATATGAGCCATCAAAATCCGATATAGTTTGCTCACTTATTCCTCGCCATTTAAATGTCCAGGTTTGGAAATATTTATTAGAGTCTTATGCAAGTGAGCAATCGGCTAGAATGGTAGCAATGGATAATGCTACTGAGAATGCTCAAGAATTGATCAAAGATCTAACATTGGATTTTAATAAAGCTCGTCAAGCTGCTATTACAAAAGAAATGCTCGAGATTGTAGGTGGTGCTGAGGCTTTATCAGATAATTAAATATGAAAGATGAAGGAATGAATAATACTGGAAAAATATCACAAATTATGGGTGCTGTAGTGGATGTTGTTTTTAAAGAAGGGGAAATGCCTAAAATTCTCAATGCTCTTGAGATTAATCAAAATGATCAAGAAAAACTTACTTTGGAAGTAGCTCAGCATATTGGTGATTCAGTGGTACGTACTGTAGCAATGGATTCCACTGATGGTCTTGTTCGGGGGCAAGCTGTGATAGATACAGGGGCTCCTATTTCTGTCCCAGTTGGAGAAAAGACTCTAGGTAGACTTTTTGATGTACTTGGTAATACAATAGATGAAAAAGAGCCACCAAAAACAGAGAAGAAGTATCCAATCCATCGGCCAGCTCCGGAGCACAAAGATCTTTCAACAAATCGTGAAGTGCTTGAAACAGGAATTAAAGTTGTTGATTTGATGGAGCCATATACTAAAGGTGGAAAAACAGGACTATTTGGTGGAGCTGGTGTGGGTAAAACTGTTCTTATTCAAGAATTAATACATAATATAGCTACAGAGCATGGAGGATATTCTGTTTTTTCTGGAGTTGGAGAAAGGACTAGAGAAGGCAATGACCTTTTCTTGGAAATGACCGAATCAGGTGTCATTGATAAAACTGTAATGGTTTTTGGACAGATGAATGAACCTCCTGGTGCTAGACTTCGTGTAGGACTTACTGGTCTTACTATGGCTGAATATTTCAGAGATGAAGAAGGTCGTGATGTTTTACTTTTTGTAGATAATATTTTCCGTTTTACTCAAGCAGGTTCTGAGGTATCAGCTCTTCTAGGAAGAATGCCTTCAGCCGTAGGATATCAGCCTACTCTTTCTACAGAAATGGGTGGTTTGCAAGAAAGAATTACTTCAACAAATAAAGGTTCCGTAACATCAGTTCAAGCAATATATGTTCCAGCTGATGACCTTACTGATCCTGCACCTGCAGCTAGCTTTGCACATTTGGATGCAACTACTGTTTTGGATAGAAGGATTTCTGAACTAGGTATTTATCCTGCGGTAGATCCATTAACCTCTACTTCTAGAGTGCTTGATCCAAGAGTGGTAGGCGATCGACATTATAATGTTGCAAGGGAAGTTCAAAGAATTCTTCAAAAATATAAAGAATTACAGGATATTATTGCGATTCTAGGTATGGAAGAACTTTCCGATGAAGATAAAATTATCGTTGCCCGCGCTAGGCGGATTGAGCGTTTTCTATCTCAGCCTTTTTTTGTTGCAGAGCAATTTACTGGAACTCCGGGTAGATATGTGAAATTAGAAGATTCAGTTGATGCATTTGAAAGATTAATTAAAGGTGAATTTGATGATCTTCCTGAGCGAGCTTTTCTTTATGTTGGTACAATTGATGAAGTAGTGGAAAAAGCAAAAAAATTATAGTTAGGATTAAATTTGCTCCAGCTTGAAATCGTAACACCCACAAAAACACTTGATCAAGGCGAAGTAGATTATATTAGATGTCCTAGTACTGATGGTTTGTTTGGTTTAATGGCAGGACATGCTGATTCTATTTTTACTGTTTCTGTTGGAGAAATAAAGGTGAAAAAGAATAATAAGGAATATTTTTTTGCTACTAGCGGGGGCTTTGCTGATATTATGGATGGCAAGGTACAGCTTCTTCTTGAAACTATTGAAGAATCATTCCAAATAGATTCAAATCGCGCAAAAGATGCATATGATAGAGCCAAAAGTCGTTTATTTGATCATAAAGGAGATGAAGAGCGTTCCAAACTTGCACTATTTCGCGCAAAAAATCGACTTAAGGTTTCGAAACGCTAGAAAGGTAACTTTAAGAATTAATCAATCTAGAGTAAATCTGTTCTTAAGACATTTTTTTATCAATTTTTCTTAATCATTAATTTCTATATAAAATTCTAATATGTTTAAAAGATCTCATACATGTGGTGAACTAACTTTCAGAGAGGTTGGCCATAATGTAACACTAAATGGCTGGGTCAATAGTTCTCGTGACCATGGTGGGTTAATTTTTATTGATTTAAGGGACAGGTATGGTATAACTCAACTTACATTTAATGAAGAGACAAATTTAGAGGCTTTCTCTAAAGCAAAAAAACTTTCAATGGAAGATGTTATATCAGTTAAAGGTAAAGTCCTTAAAAGAGATCCTAAAGCAATAAAAAAGGAAATTTCTACTGGTGAGATTGAGGTTGAAATAAAAAACCTAATTATATTAAATGAATCAAAACCTCTTCCTTTCCTTATATCAGATAGGGAAAGTGCTTCGGAAGAAACACGATTAAAATATAGGTATCTTGAACTAAGAACTGAAGAGATGCAGAAAAATATGACTATTCGTCATAGGACTTATCAAGCAGTTCGAAGCTTTTTGTCAGGTAATGATTTTATGGAATTTGAAACCCCAGTCTTAATGAGAGCTACTCCGGAAGGAGCGCGAGACTTTCTTGTTCCAAGTAGACTTTACAAAGGTAAATTTTATGCTTTGCCCCAATCTCCCCAACAATATAAGCAAATACTGATGGTATCAGGTTATGATAGATATTTTCAGATTGTAAAGTGTTTTAGGGATGAAGATTTTCGAGCTGACCGTCAACCAGAATTTACACAAATTGATATGGAAATGTCTTTTGTAGATGAAGAAGATATACGTCAAATAGTTGAAGGTCTGGTAAATAATGTTATGAATGAAGTTTTGAATGAAAATCTGAAATTACCATTTCCAATAATATCATATGATGAAGCAATGAACCGTTATGGGACTGATAAGCCAGATATCCGTTTTGATCTTTCTTTAATAGATTTTTCAATTTATTCTAAGGGGTCAAATTTAGAAACTCTTCAAACAGCTGATGAAGTGAAAGCTATAATCGTACCTAAAGGTGAAAGTTTTTCGAGGAAAATCATAGACGAACTTACTGCATTTGTGAAAGAGTTTTCTTCACAAGAGAAAAAAATACCGATAAGTGGACTTGGTTGGATGAAATATTCCAATAATGATTTTGCTGGAGGTATTTCTAAATTTTTTGATATAGAACTTAAAAGGGAAATAATTAAATCTCTTAATATGAATGAAGGAGATCTTATTCTTATAGCTGGAGGGGAAAAAGAAACAGTCCTTTCTACTATGGGGGCTCTACGTTTAGAAATTGCGCGATTACAGGGACTCATAAAACCTGGAGATTTTAAACCTGTATGGGTTTCAGATTATCCTTTATTTCATTGGGATGGAGAAAATGATAATTGGACATTCCTTCATCATCCATTTACTTCCCCCTCTAAAGAGAATATGAAAAATTTTGTTAATGATCCAAAGAATGCTCGTTCAAGGGCTTATGACCTTGTAATTAATGGTTGGGAAATTGCAGGTGGATCAATTAGGAATCATGATCCATTAGTTCAATTAAAAATTTTTGAAATTCTTGGTATTTCAAAAAAAGAAGCTAGAGACAAATTTAGTTTTCTACTTGAGGGGCTCAATTTTGGTGCTCCACCACATGGTGGGATTGCTTTTGGTTTTGATCGGTTTGTAATGATACTTGCTGGGGCTGAACAGATACGAGATGTTATTGCTTTTCCAAAAACAACTAGTGCTTTAAGCCTAATGGATGGTTCACCTAGTGAAGTACCTGACAGGCAAGTAAAAGAACTAGGTATTAAGTTCTGAAAAAAAGTTAACTTTTGATAGGGGAATTATAATGTCCACAGAGTTTTGTGCTGGGCAAATTGATAGATACTAAAAAGCATTTAGAAATGCTTAAGTAGAATTCTACGAAGTTTATTCTCATCTATAGAATTAAAATCAGCAATAATACCTGAATCAATATCCAATACTGCTGTAACTTTTTCTCCTTCAAACACTGGGACAACAATCTCTGAAGCTGTATTCTCGTCACAGGCGATATATTCAGGAAATCCTTTAACATTATCTACAATAAGACTTTTTCTTTTTTCAGCCGAAATTCCACAAACACCTTTTCCAAAAGGAATTACACTGCAGGGCACCATATCACCTTGATATGGACCTAACGTGAGAGTCTTTGGGCGAGAGACTATATAGAACCCAGCAAAAATAAAATGAGGAAAATGATGCTTTAGTACCCAGCTGATAATAGCCATTTTACCAATTTTATCAATACTATATTTATCATCATCATTTTCAATTAATGAATCAAGGTGTTCAGCAATAGCTGTATATTTTTTAATTTTTTGATTCAAATAATAATTTTATTTAATATTATTTTCATGAAAACTCACGCCTTAGATAGGTAGAGGGTTAGTAGCTTTTTTTTCTAAATAAGAGAGACAATGAATTTTTTTCACGTTCAAATGCTGAATTAGTTTCGAAGAGGTTTACCTTTGGTTAAAAAAAACCTGATTCGATCTTGAGTTTTTTTCTCACCACAAAGCTGAAGGAAGGCTTCTCTTTCAATGTCTAAAATATATTGTTCATCTAATGGCTTATTTATTCCTCCTTTATTACCTCCAGTAATGACATAAGCTAATTTTTTCCCTATAATTTCATCATGTGCCGAAATCTTTCCTTGAATTCGATAACTTTTTAAAGCAACTTGCATAGCTGTTCGACTTCCTTTGCCAGCTAGAATAATATCCTTTCTATAACTAGGTGGATGATAATTTTCTGCTAATTTTAAGGCAACTTCCTTTGATCGAAATATTAGATGATCTCTATTTATAATAATTTCATCATCTGATCGTAGATAACCAAGTTTGAGTGCATGGCTTGCTGAAGTTGAAACTTTAGCGAAACCTACAGTTTCCAAAGTTTTCTGACCTAATTGAAATGGCGTTAATGGCTTATTTTTATTTTCTTCAAGAATATTAAGAATAAACCTGAGGTTTCCACCAGCACCAGGGATTAAACCAACCCCTGCTTCTACTAAGCCCATGTATAGTTCAGTTGAGCATATACGTTTTGTAGCGGGGGCAGAAATTTCATATCCACCTCCTAAAGTAAAGCCAAATGGTGATACAATTACTGGAGCTTTAGAAAATCTAATTCTTTGAGTCAAGTCTTGGAGATTTTTAAGTTCTTTTTCCATTAAATCCCAAGATTCATTTTCACAAGCTTCCAATATCAGGGCTAGGTTTCCACCAGCACAAAAATGCTGACCTTGATGACCTATGACCATTGCTTTATAATTTCCAGATTCTAAAAGATCAAGACCTTCATTAATTGTACTAGCAAGAGAATGATCAATAAGGTTCATTGTAGGTTGAATAATACTGTGGAATTCTATATTTAAAATTCTTTCACCTAAATCAATTATGGATGCACTTAAATTTTGTTTGACTAATCCACCCGAGTCTTTTGTTTGTAGAAGATTAATTTCTTTTTCCCGAAGATCAACTTTTTTATAGTTTGAATTTGAAAAGGAGTAAAAGGTCCTCCAGTAATTTTCTTTATTATAGAATGAGTCCTTTCCTGTGTCAAGCATAGTTTCTATCCATTCCGGTATATTTTTTCCTTCATCTATCATTTTATTTACTGACTTTCTAACACCAATAGCATCCCATGATTCAAAAATACCAAGTTCAAAACCATAGCCCCATTTCATAGCATTATCAATTCCAATAATCTCATTTGTTATCTCTGGTATTCTATTCGCTGAATAAATGAAGCTTTGGGCCATAGCTTCCCAGAAAAAATGTCCAGCTTTATCATCGCTATATGCCAAGGAATGTAATCTTTCTTTTATAGTCTTTTGCTCCCTTGCTAAACGATAACCATCAAAAGAAATTTTTTTCTTAGGAGTATACTCTAGTGTTTTGAAATCTAAAGAAAGAATTTCACTTTCAGTTTTTTTATAAAAACCTTCTCCAGATTTTTGACCGAATCTTCCAAGTTCAACAAGTTTATTAAGTATAGTTTCATTAGAGAAAAGAGCTCTTTGTTCATCCTTAGGACAATTTTCATATGTATTCTGTGCCACCATTTTAGCAACATCAAGTCCAACAATATCTAAAGTTCTATATACTGCACTTTTTGGCCTACCTATAATTGGACCCATTATTTTATCAACTTCTTCTACTTTCAATTTCATTTCTTCAGAAAGTTTGATGATGACCATTTGTCCATGGACACCAATTCTATTAGCAATGAAGTTTGGTGTGTCCTTAGCTAAAACAACACTTTTCCCAAGAATATTTTCAATTATAGAGACGAACCTTTTAACAACTTTTTGGTTTGCAAAAGAAGGTACTACTTCTACTAGTTTTAGATAACGAGGGGGATTGAAAAAATGAGTAAGGACAAAGCGTGAACGAAATTTTTCTGGTAGTACAATAGAAATCTTTGATGCTGGTAGTCCTGAAGAATTAGAAGATATAAGAATATTTTCATTAAGATATGGTGTTATTTTTTTGTAAAGAGAATGTTTGACCTTAATATCTTCAACTATAGCTTCAAGAACCCAATCTACTTCATTTAAACGTTGGATATCCTTGTCATAAGTGCAGATTTCAATAAGTTCAATGTTTTTTGGACTATACAATGGCGAAGGTTTCATTTTATGCAGGTTATTTAATCCCTTAGATACTAATTCATTATTTAAATCATAAAGAATAACATTGATTCCAGCATTTGCAATATGACCTGCAAGTTGAGCACCCATTGTTCCAGCCCCTAGAACAGCAACTTTATTTATTTTTTCAATCATTTTTTAACTTAACTGAGAAATATATTTATACATTACCCAAAAATGTGAAAAACTTCCTAACATAACAAAAACATGGAAAATTTCGTGAGCGCCAAGAACTGCTGGGTAAGGGTTAGGTTTATTGATAGCGTGAATTATAGCACCTATTGTATATAATAACCCCCCAGAAATTATCCAAACTATCGCTCTAACCTCAACAGTTTCAATTAACGGCCAGCTTGCAATTATAATAACCCACCCCATAAATAAATATGAGATTACAGAAAACCAATCTGGAAAATTGGACCAAAAAATTCTCATAAGAACACCTGATATAGCCAACAGCCATATAACACAAAGTAGGCTCCAACCCCATATACCTCGGAGAGGTATAAGGCAAATAGGGGTATATGTAGCTGCAATTAAAACATATATCGTAGCTTGATCAAGTTTTCTTAAGAGAATAATTTTTCTTGGTTTCACATTTAACCAATGATATAGAGTGCTTGCAGTATAAGTCAAAATCATTGAAAAACCGAAGATAGAGAATCCTATAATATGCCAAGGCTTGGCTGGGTTTGTTGATTCTAGCAATAAAATGATAAATCCAATAATGGCAAGAATCATTCCTATAAAATGTGTTATTGCACTAACAGGTTCTCTTATTTTATTTAACATATTATCTTTTTATGATTGTTGCTATTCCTTGGCCCGTACCTATGCACATAGTAGCGAGGCCGAAGGTTCCATTGACTTGTTCTAGAACATTTATTAGGGTCGTAATAATTCTAGCTCCAGAACAACCCAGTGGATGACCTAATGCTATAGCACCACCGTTAAGATTTATTTTATTTGTTGGCCAATCACCACTTTGTATCACAAAAAGAGATTGTGCTGCAAATGCTTCATTAAGTTCAATTGCATCAATATCTTTTATTTTCAGGCCTGCCTTTTTCATAGCCTTCTTAGTTGCGGGCAAGGGTCCTTTTCCCATACGATTCCATTCTACGCCTGCGATTGATCGTGATATTACTTCAGCTCTAGGATCAAGGTCATGTTTTTCAGCAAAATTATTGCTAGTAAGAAGAATTGCTGCTGATCCAATAGAAACAGGAGAACTTGAAGCTGCTGTAACTGTACCATTTTCAATAAAAGCTGGATCTAATGAACGTATTGTATATTCGTTGGGTATCATGGGCCCTTCGTCAACATTAATAATTGTACCATCTTCCAATTTGATCGGAACAATTTCATTTTTGAATCGTCCTTCAGTTTGAGCTAAAATAGCTTTTTTATGGGAATCTATTGCAAAACTATCTTGTTCTTCTCTAGAAATTCCTAAATCTTTCGCTAAAAGTTCGGCTGTTTCTCCCATTCCTATATAATAATCTTTCTCTGCTAAATCTGGATGAAAATCTGGATTAAATCCTCCCATTGGAACAGAAAACATATCTTCAACTCCTGCAGCAATTCCAACATCAATATCCCCAACTTCTATTGCTTGACTTATTTGGTGGAATGCATCCATTGATGAACCACAAAATCGGTTGACAACTTTTCCACAAGTTTGAATGGGCATTTCAGCTAAAATTCCTACTGAACGTGCGAGAAGCATACCTTGTGGTCCTTCAGGAAATGCACAGCCTACTACTATATCTTCTACATCTTTTTTTGAAATATTTTTAGTACGATTAATAAGTTGAGATATAATTTGGGAGGTAATGTCATCAGCACGAATGTTCCCAGCTATTTTCCCTCTTTTTACACCAATAGGAGAACGTACAGCATCGATAATTACACTTCTTGTCACTGGCATATAACCTCCTAGAAAGGAATATTTCCTTTAGATGGAAACATGAGATATAACATTTGAAAATTCACAGAAATCAATTTTTTCTTTTATTAGAGTCCTTAATTATTTTTCAATAGTTAATGGGATATTTAGACATAATAAATATTATTTAAAGAGAACAGATAAAACAAATCCTATATACAAGACTAAAATAGTCCTATAAATAACTTGTTTCATGAAAAATATACAATTAGATTAATATATGAGATTAAGTCTCAATTAGAATTTTCAAATGAATCTTCTTACCCTACGTAACGGAGAGCATGGTAAATAGATTGGTATTCTAACCCATATAATACCTTATTTCATATATAATTACTATGCTCAGTCAGGGCCGTCGAAATGGCGGCCCTGATTAAAATTTAAATAAAATTTTTGTGATGATTATATCTTATTTATTCCTACATTCGACTGGTGAGTCTAAAAACAAACTCATCAGTTGCGGTTCGTTATTTTAATTGTAATTTATTTCTTAAGAAATAATAATGGGTGAGAATTGATATCTAATAGAAAAAAAGAAGAAAGAGAATTAAGGCGTGAAAGAATCCTTCAAGGTGCGTTAGCTGTTTTTCAAAATAATGGTTTAGAAGCCGCTACTATGGATCAGATTGCTAATGAGGCTGGGTTTGGTAAAGCTACTCTCTATTACTATTTTAATTCAAAGGAAGAAGTTTTTTGTGCCATAATGGAAAAAGGTTGGAAGCCTCTTTGGGAAGATATAGAGGAAATTATTCATGAAGAAGATCACTCAGCGCACGATTTATTTATAGATGCATTGAGTGCTGTAACCAAAATTATTTTAAAAGATAAAAATCTTTATCGGTTTCTTTTTACTGCTCCAAAAGCTATTGTGAATATCCCTGAAAACTCTCAGGTATGGCGTTCTTATCAAGACAGACTTTATGGTTCTCTTAGAGGCCTTTTGGAAGAAGGAATGGCCAAAAGTGAATTCCCCCAAACAGATGCAGAGCTTTTATTAAGAGCGATTGGCGGTTTATTTCATGGTATTCTATTCCTTGGTTCTGAAGAGAAGGAAATATCTAGAGAAGATATAGAAAATCTTTTCAATCAGTTTCTCACTACTTCAAAGGAAAAAAAATAGAAAAATGTGCAAATATTTCTCAAAAGCTACTTTAGTATTTTTCTGTTTTTTCATATTGTATAATTCTCTTCAGGCTAAAGACTTTAGTAGAGTTTTAGGAGTTGTAATAGATAATGAAACCGAGGTTGGTCTTCCAAATGCAAATGTAATTATTCCAATGCTTGATATAGGAACTTCTACAGATGAGTCAGGCGCCTTTACTTTAAATAAGATTCCCAAAGGATCTTATCGTATTGAAGTTAGTATTATTGGTTACAAAAGAAATATTATAACTCTGGATTTATTAGATGATGAAATTAGTTTGAGGATTAAACTAGACTTGGAACCTCTTCTCATGGATAAGGTTGAAGTTCAGGGGCTTATAACCTCGCGCCTTTCCACAGAAAAGGTTGAGGTTATAACCGGAGATCAAATATCCAAGCAGGAGATTCAATCCCTTTCGGAATTGCTAGAGTCAGTTCCTGGTGTTGATGTTCAAACTGCATACTCACTTGGCAGGAATGTAAATGTTTCAATCCGAGGTTCATCTGATTTTAAGCCCGGCGGATATAACAACCGGGTTCTTTTATTATTGGATGGTTTTCCCATCTTAATTCCTAATAGTGGGGGAGCTGATTGGAATGCTGTTCCAATGAATAATATCCAACGTGTAGAAGTTTTACATGGTCCGGCATCAGCTCTTTATGGTCAAAATTCAATGGGTGGAGTTATTAATCTAATTACAAATAACTCAAAATTATCTAATCCTCCTTCAGCATCTATTTCTTTTGGAAGCTATGCTTCCAAAAAGTTAAATGCTTCCGGGGGTTTTTCTTATGGTTCTTGGAAAGCTTTCGGAGATTTAAGTACAATCTCAACTGATGGTCATCGCTTCAATGCTAATGCTGATCTACTTCGATTTTCAGGAAAACTAGAACAGAAGAAAAAGAATGGTACATCTTTATCTTTCTCTTCAATCTTAACAGAGTCTCGAACAGGTCATCCTGGATTTATAGCCCCACAGAGACCTTCTCTTATCTCTTATAGATTGTCATCTCGATCATCTCGGTATTTCCAATTTCATCATCAAAGTAAACTTAATAATAGGATCTCCTTAAATAATTCATTAGCTGTCCACAGTTTCCTTACTAATTATAATGATCGTGAAGATACCCCTACTGAAGAAATAGAGGGTAAGACAAGATATGATGATTTAAGTATTGCTGCTCGAACGGAATTGTTTTCAATGATGTCTTCTAGTATGATGGTAATTTCTGGATTTGAAGGGAGCCTTGATCGATCTGATGTTACCGTTATGAACCCTATGTATGGTATTCCAACCCAGCAAACAGCGGCTTCTTTCATTCAGGCTAGAAAATCTATTGGTGGTGGATGGTCAATAGTTTCAGGTTTAAGAGCTGATTTTCGACGTGTAGATCCGGGAAATAATTTTACTCCGCGCATTTTTAAAGCAATTTCTCCAAAAGTCTCTATCAGTTATCGTGAACCATCTCGCAGGCTAATGAATATTTCGCTTAATAAGGGGTTTAGAGCACCATCATTTTCTGAATTATATCTTTTACATACAAGCCCATATGGTCTTTTCCTTCAGGGAACTCCTACGCTCAATCCAGAATCAGTATGGGCATTAGAGTTAGGATACAAGCATGAACATTCTAGGGATCTATTTTGGAAGACTCAAGTTTACCACAATCGTTATAGTGATATGATAGATTTTGTTTACGCCATTCCTGTGAAAGCTAAGAATTGGCAGAGTATTAGTGCTACAGGAGGTGAATTCCAAGTAAGTAAAAGATTAAATGATGATTTTCGAATATTAGTTAATTATAGTTATCTAAAGATGAAAGATCTTAAGGGAGAGGCCACTTTACTGTATAGGCCTAGCCATAAAATTAATAGTACTTTTTCATACCAGCATAAGAAAGGAAGGATCTCTTTCTCTGGACGTTTTGTTTCTAGACAGCGATATGAGGATTTTCTTTCTGATGATTATGATATTATTAATGGGCGAGTTATTTTTCCACTTATGTGGTTGCCGAGCCGTTTTCTGGCCAATACCAATTTATCATACAGATTTCGGTCTATAGAGTTTTCCATAAAAGTGGAAAATATTTTTGATACTGATTACGAACTTATCCAGAATTATCCTATGCAAGGACGAACCTGGATGCTCACATTGTCAAGTAAAATAAATCAAAAAGGAGTATAAAGTGACAAAGAATGCTTTAACAAATACAACTTTATTTGCTATTTTTGGAATTCTGTTGTTTTCTGCATGTGAAGACTCAGAAGCTGAAGCAACGCCAGAATCAGCAAATATATCTGGTGTAATAACTTTTGAAGGTGATTGGCCAGCTGAAGGTCTTGTATTTATTTCATTAAACGCTGAATGGCCTCCAACAAGTTCTGGACCTCCATATTCTGTTACATCTTTAACTGAATCTGTCGTTTCTTATGATTATAATTTTGAAGATGTGGCTTTCGGAGAATATGGCGCTATTACCGTTTCCTGGAAAGATCCTAACAATGAAAATCCTGCTACTAATCAGCATGTCATTGGGGCTTATGGAGGATCAATACAGGCAGGATTTATGGATGCTACAAAAATGACATTTTCGCAAGATAATTATGAATTAAAGGAAGCAAATTTTGTGGCTAATTTCCGTTATATCACACCTTCCGAATAAAAAAGCACTTCTCACATATCGAATTTCTTTAGTTCGGTATGTGAGAAATCAACCATTGTATTTAAATTTTATAATAAGTAATACAAAGGTATAAGTCATGAAATCAAAAAAAGTAATAGAAAAGCTTAATGATCAGATTAGTTTAGAGCAAATTGCTTCACAAGCTTATCTTGGAATGGCTATGTGGTCTGAACAAAATTCCTTTGAGGGTGCTGCGAACTTCTTTTATGCCCAATCTGATGAAGAGCGAAGCCACATGTTAAAGATAGTTCGATATATAAACAGTATTGGTGCTGAAGCCATTATCAGCAGTGTTGATGGGGCCTCAACTAATTATTCTTCACTTGATGCATTAGTTTCGCAAGGCTTAGAAAATGAAAAAAGAGTTACAGCTGCAATACATGAATTGAGTACTGTTGCATTAGCTGAGGGTGATTATCAATCATTTAATTTCCTTCAGTGGTTTATTGTTGAACAAGCTGAGGAGGAGCAGAAATTTCAGACAATAATTGATAAGTTTGAATTACTCGGAACTGACGGGAGAGCTCTTTATTCCGTTGATAAATTCATGGGTAGAATGTCTACTTCTGAAACTGAAGAAGAAATCTCTAGCTAATATTAATTAAAATATTTTCAGTTTTATTTAAGTCCAACCATCTAAAAAATTATATAAATAGGATATAATTAGTCTAATAGGACTAAAATAGTCTAATTAATGCTTGCAATAAAAATTAATTAGGCCTAAAATCGTTCATGAGAATGAGTCTCAGTATAGAAAAAATAGATTGCAAACGACTTGCTGTAATTTGTTCAATAATTGCAGCATCGATTACTGAAATAGGATGTGAGGATGATCCAATATTAAATCCTCAAACTAGTGAAGAGGAAAAGGGTAGTTATGGTTTTCTTTTTATTGAAGATGAAGATAATTCTTTGCATGAAAACTCAACTAATAACCCAGAATTATTTTAAAGTTAATTTCATGACTCGCTTAGCTTATATCTTTTTTCCCATATTTATTTTTTCGTCTTATTCATCAGCCAACAATCAAGAAACCTCCATTTCTGGTACAGTTTATAGAAATGAAGAGGCTGTTCCTCTTCAAGGTGCAAATGTAACATTGATACACAATAATGGAAATGAATATGGAATGTCAACTGATGAAAATGGGTTTTTTGCTATAACAGATTTAAATCCTGGAATCTATTCTATTAAGATTAGTTTTATTGGTTTTGAAGATTATACTGAAAATGTAAATATAGAATTCGGTAGCCTATATAAAATTGATGCTATTTTATCAATAGAACCTATCCAAATGACACAGTTGGAAATTATAAGCAAAGTTGATAGTTCATATTATAATTTGCCAGGTGCTGCTACTATTCTTGATGTAGAAACATTAAAACTAATTAATCCAATTGGAACTCAAGAAATGCTTGAACATATACCTGGAATAAATGGATATGCAGATGATGGTATAGGAAATTCCAGAATAAGTATTGGCATAAGAGGTCTAAACCCTAGAAGAAGCTCTAGGGTATTAATCCTAGAAGATGGTATTCCAATCCAGCCCGCATTATATGTTTATCCAAATATGTACTATAATCCACCCGCAGAGCGAATTAGTAGGCTTGAGATAATTAAAGGTAGTGGATCAATAGCTTATGGTCCTCAAACCATGGGAGGCGTAATAAATTATTTTACAAAACGACCAAGAAATGAATTTGGTGGTTTATTAAGATTAACAGCAGGAGAAAATGGTTACAACAGTATATTTACAGAGTTTGGTGGATGGGGTAGTGGTAATATTAAACCTGAACTTCAAATATTATATAAAAAAGGAGATGGATTTAGAGAAAATAATAATTTTGAACAGATCAATGGGACGTTCAAAATAAATTATATAAAAAATTCTAATAAAAATATATACCTAAAAGGCAATATAAATTATGAAAACTCCAATGCCACTTATACTGGACTTACTAAATGGTCTTTTGATAATAATCCAAGATTTAATCCAAAAAAGGATGATAATTTTAAAGTATTTCGTTCCGCAATTGATTTAATTCAATACAATCGAATTAATTCAAGATTAAATAAAACTTCTAAGGCTTTCATTAGTTTTTTTGATAGACGATGGTGGAGAGAAAATGATGTTTTTATTAAAGCTCAAGATTTAGATAAAGAGAATGCAAAACCTCAACCATATTATAATACAGGTGATCTTGTGCGAATTGGTAATGGGAAAGACAATTTTGGAATTTTACGAACCTTCTACGTTGTGGGATATGAACAATCTTATGAATTAAAACATTCATTTTTTGGCTTTTCATCAAAATTAAATACTGGTTGGAGGATTTATTGGGAAAGATTTATTGATGATAAAAAAACAGGTTTATCCACTGATGCGAGAGAAGGTATATACTATACTGGTGAAATTGAAGATCCAACCATAGTAGGTCAAAGTCATCACTATGAGACTACAGCTATATCAGGTCATATATCAGATTATTTTAATTTAGGTAGTTTTTCTTTTAGACCTGGGCTACGTATTGAAATATTTGAACAGGAAAGGATCAATAGATTAGCAGGAGCAATTTATCAAGATAAGTTCCAATATATGTTGTTGCCTGGTATTGGTTTTACAAAGAAAATCACTGACATTTCAATATTTGGAGGGATCCATAGAGGCTTTACGCCTCCTTCAAGTGGTGCTTTAAAAATACTCAATTTTGGTGAAAATATTGAAGAAGAGTCAGGTCTTGATTTGGATTCAGAAAAAAGTTGGAATAAAGAGTTGGGATTGAGAGGTGATTTTTCATTAATTAATTTTGAATTATCTAGTTTTATAACTGATATAGAAAACCTTGTTGCGGCTGGGAGAGGTACAGCTTTTAAAAACCTAGGTAAAGTATCAAGTAATGGATTGGAAGTGAGAAGTTTATTAAAATTTTCAAATATATTACCGGTTTTGCCTAATTTTGATTTTTCATATACTTTTCTTCGAACAGAAGTAATAGATGGGACAATAATATCAAACGTAGCTGGATCATATGGATCTGAAATAAGTATTAATGGAAAAAAACTACCTTATGCACCGACACATACAATTAATTTTGGTATAATAATTGAGCCTTTTTCAAATTTTTCATTACGATCAGATATTCGTTATGTTGGGAAGGTATTTACTGATTTTGAAAATATTGAAGAGTCTGACAATATTGGTGTCACAGGTTCAATACCATCTTATAGAATCATAAATCTTTCTTGCAATTACAATTTTAATACTAATGTAAGATTTTTCTTTTCAGGAAAAAATATAACAGATGAGATCTATATAGGTTCTCGTTTGCACTCTAACCCAGGACAGAAGAATGCAAATATAAGTTCAGGAATATTACCTGGACCAAGACGTCAATTAAATTTAGGTATTGAATATTATTTTAATTAAAGGAGGAAAAATATGGAAAATATTTTCAAATAAATACGACCAAATTTATCTTATAATATTCTTGTTAATTGTTAATAAACTAAAGGAAGAGAAATGAAAATAAATCAATTAAGCTATATTACTAAGTTTATAATATTAAGCTTAGTTATATTTGCTTGTGAAGAAGAAAAAAATGAAGAAGCTGCTGTTGTAGTGGAAGAGGAAGAAGAAGTTATTGAAGAAGAAGAAGAAGATAACTCAATTTCTACTCCTACATCATATGTTTTTTCTAGTCGTTTTTTAGATGATGGATCGAGCAGTGTGAGTTATTCAGGACAAACTGTACGTAATCTTCTATTAAACGACCTGAAAATTTTAACAGATTCCCCATCAAAATCTGGTGGAACAGCAGTTACGGAAGAAAGTATGTTGCAGTTGTATGATTATGATGATTCATATGATCTTACGACAAGGACAAGTCCAGATACTCCAGCTTTAGAGAGTAAATATTCATCAATATCGACTGGAAAGAATCTAATTGGTAAGATGGATAGCGATGTAGTGATTGGTTATGATAAAACAGCTGATGAATTAGTAAAAGAATGGATAGCTGAAATTGCTAGTCTATCTTCAAATTCGGATAACTTAGAAACTCACCTTGCATACACCTCAGCTGAAGGATTAAACTTGTCTCAAATGATCAATAAAACTCTTTTAGGAGCTGTTCCATATTCTCAAGGAACATCAAACTATTTGGCTAGTTTGGAAGATGATGGTAATGCTGAAGCAAAATCTGATGGCGGATCGTATTCAGAGATGGAACATCATTGGGATGAAGCATTTGGTTACTTTGGAGCCGCTCGTGATTATAATACAGGTTATTCAGATGACAATGATAGAAAATCAGGTCCATATTTTGATTCAAATGGCGATGGAGCAATTGATTTTAAATCAGAATATAATTTTGGAATATCTGTTAACGCAGCAAAGAGAGATGTCGGAGCAGCTGATGGACAAGTAGATTTTACTAAAGTAATTTTTGATGCTTTCTTAGAAGGAAGGACTTTAATTCACAATCAAGCAGCTATATCAGATATTCTGACACAGAGAGATATTATAGTCAACAATTGGGAAAAAGTTATTGCTGCAACCGTTGTGCATTATGTAAATGATTGTATTGCTGATATGACAGCATTATACGAATCTGATAGTGACGCGGGTCCTTTGTCTGAAGGTGCAGCTACTTTAAATAAACATTGGGGAGAAATGAGAGGTTTTACCATAGCATTACAGTTTAATGATTTTAAATTGATATCAGATGCTGATTTAAAACTTCTGTCCGATACAATGGGATTAAAGCCTGTTTATCCAGCAGATGGTCAATCAACATTTGATGATTATAAAAGTGCATTAAGTACCACAGTAAAAAATACTTTACAAAGTGCTTATGATTTTTCAGATGAGAATATGGCTGGCTGGTAAAGTTCATTATAATAATAAAAAGAAAAGGGCTCTTAAAATAATTAGAGCCCTTTTTTTTGTAAATTTTTGTTGAAATATGAAAAAAACCCTTTATTATATAGCGATATTATTTATTTCAATTTTATTAAGGATGGCTTCGAGCATATACTATCCTGAGGATATAGATAGTTTAAGATTCGCATTAAGTATAATTGAATTTGATATAACAAAACTTCAACCTCATTTTCCAGGATACATAGTTTTTTGTTCAATAGTAAAGGTGATATATTTTGTTACCAATAGTATTGGATTAAGTTTTGCAATAGTTGGGGGATTGTCAGTTTTTTTAATAATATGGATTTCACACAAATTAATTGAGATAAAAGAATATTCCATAACCAGTGTATTTTGCACATTTATCATTTTATTAAACCCATTTATTTGGTTAATGAGCAATAGATATATGCCAGATCTTTTAGGCTCAGCATTTTGTTTACTTAGTTTTTACTTTTTAACAAAACTAAATAATAAAAAATTATTTATCATTATAGGTTATGGACTTATAGGTATTACAGCAGGAATAAAGCTTAGTTTTTTACCAATATTATTAATTCCGTTTATTAATGGTTTAATTAATAAAGAAAAAATTATAATCAAACTTACAAGTTTTATAATAGGATCTTTGATTTGGATTATTCCAATGATTTATTCAACAGGGTTCATCAATATAATAGAATTTGGCTCAAAACATTTAGCGGGGCATTTTTTAGAATATGGTGGAACAATACTAGTTGAGATAAATCTTTTTGATAGAATAATAATGATTATAAAAGCATTATGGGCAGATGGATTAGGAGGTTATTGGTTAAATCGAAACTTCATAACATATATAACCTCAATAAGTTTATTAGTTTTTATAATTTTTGGTTATCAAGAATTATTAAAAAGAAATAATGATTTAAATAAAAAACTTTTTTCTCTTTTAATACCTTATATAATCTGGATTTTTTTATTTCAGAATATTCTATATAAAGCAAGACATATACTTCCTGTATTATGTATAACTTTGATTTACTTGGTTTTAATATTTAAAGAAAATAATAAAACATCAAAAACGATCTTGATTAGTTCAATAATTTATTTGATTTCAATTAGTATGTTAACTAGCAAATTAATAAATCAGCATATAGATGGAACAGCAATCTATAAAGTAAAAAATTATTTAATTGAAAACCTAAAAGAAAAAACAATAGTTAGCATACCTTTAATAAATTATTATTTAAGAGCTAATAATTTGGATAGGGAATATGTTGATATAGATTTAAGTAATGAAAAAAAGAATTTTAAACAATTAGAAAAGTTAGAAGAATTTTATTTAATTGGGAATTTCCCTAATCACTTTAAGAATTGGGAAACTAAAGTTGATACTGTTTTTTACCACAATCCTTTTCTGAATAACATGTGGCCTGAAGTTCAGATTCATAGATTAAATCTTAATAAAATTTCAAAATGAAAAAAGAATTAAAAATTTTAGGAGGAGGTCCATCAGGTTTAGCAGTTGGATTTTATGCAAAGAGAAGAAATATTAAATTTAGAATTCATGAGAGTATAGATCGTATAGGTGGAAATTGTAAAACTTATTCGCATGGAAATTTTAAATATGATAGTGGTGCACATAGGTTTCATGACAAAAATAAAGAAATAACAAAAGATATTAAATTATTGCTTGATGAAGACCTTAAAAAAGTTAATAGTCCAAGCAAAATTTATCACGATGGATTATTTTACTATTTTCCCATTCAAATAAATGATATAATAAAAAAATTAGGTTATAGAAAATTTTTTAAAGTTGCGTATGAAATTATTGGCCTAAAAGGAGATAAGGATGATATAAGTTTTAAAAATTATGCTTATAACAAATATGGTAAAACCTTATCAAATTTGTTTTTAATTAATTATACTGAAAAACTGTGGGGAAGAGATTCAAATGTCTTAGATAAAAGTATTGCTGGTGATAGGTTGAAAAAATTAACTGTAATATCTACATTAAATAAAATAATAAAATCGTCCTCATCTAAATTTACGCATTACGAAGGATCCTTTTATTATCCAAAGCATGGATATGGGTCAATATTTGATAAAATTTTACTAAATATTGGTAAAGCTAATGTTAAGTTTAATTCTAGAATAATTAATTTTGAGCATAATGAGACAGAAATAATTAATTATTCAGATGAGAATGAAACCTATTATCCTGACCATATTATAAGTACTCTTCCTCTTAATTTAATGGTTAGTATGTTTACTCCAAAGCCACCAGAAAAAATAATTCAAGCTGCAAAAAAAATAAAATTTCGTTCATTAAAACTTTTTATTATTTTTTTGGACACTCCATTTATTACAAAAAATGCTTCGATATATTTTCCAGAAAAAAAATTTCCATTTACACGTATTTATGAACCAAAAAATAGGAGCAAAAGTCTTGCACCCTCTAATCAGACTTCTATTGTTGTAGAAGTACCCTTTAATAATGATAAAGATAAAAAAAAGAGTCCTATTGAGTCAGATGATGAAAAATATAAAAGAATTTGTGCACTTCTAGAAAAAGAAGGTTTTTTTTCAAAAAGTCAAATTTTGGATCATAGAGTTTTAACAATGAAAAATGCCTATCCAATTATTGAAACAAATATTAATATTGAATTAAACGAATTAACAAAATATTTTAATAGTTTCAAGAATCTTAATCTTATTGGTAGAAATTCTCTTTTTAAATATATTCATACGCACAAGATTTTTTATGATGCAAAAATTTTAGTGAATAATATTTGATATCTTTTTATTAATTCACTAAAGTCAAAAAATAGTTACTTATTAATTAATTCTTCTAATAACTCAATAAAAAACGAATTATTATTTAAGCAAGGTATGTAATTAAAACTTATCCCACCAGATTCCAAGAAAGATTTTCTCCCTCTAATATTAATTTCCTCTAATGTTTCGAGACAGTCGGCAATAAATGAAGGACAAATTACTGCAATATTTTTTGAAGTTGATTTACCTAATTTTATAAATTCTTTATCTGTATATGGTTTCAACCACCGGGGGTCTATAATTGATACTCTTGATTGAAATGTGACATCCCAAATATCATTATCTAAATTTAGATATTCTGCTACTAATTTAGATGTTGTGAAAACATTTGATCGGTAGCAGTTTTCAGATGTTAAACAATTTATTTGACAACAATCACTATTAATTAAACAATGATTCCCAATTAAATCTGATTTTTTAATATGTCTTTCTGGTATTCCATGGTAACTAAAAATTATTTTATCTGGATTTTTATTTAAAAATGGTTTTATAGTTTCGCTTAAAGCAAAAATATACTTTGGGTTATCATAAAAAGGTTTAACATACTTAAAATCTAAATCACTATATATTGTTTCAACTATTCTATTAAACTCTAATTCTGTTGATACAGTTGTTGACATTGCATGATGAGGATATAATGGAATTACAACTAATTCTTTTATACCTTTATTTTTAATATTTTTTATTTGAGATTCTATAGAAGGCTCCTGATAACGCATGGCGATTTTAACCTTCAATCCTGTTTTTTTCATTAATGAATTCGCTATCAATTTCGTATTGTTAATTAAAGGTGATCCTGCCTTTGTCCATATTTGTTCATAGGCTTCTTTAGCTTGTTTTGGTCTAAATGGTAGAATAAAAGATCTTAGTATAAATTGTTGTATATATTTTGGTAGATCTATGACGTGATCATCGGATAAAAATTCATTTAAGTATTTTCTTATATGTTTTATTGATAAGGATTTTGGTGAACCTAAATTAATTAATAATATCTCTTTATCCATTTAATCTCCGGTTTGAATCTCTGGTGGTTCAGGTCTAGTAATTAAATAAAGGCATAAAGTTATACACGTTATAATTAAAATGATATCAATAAGAGTATTTGATATGAAATGGCATGAAAGATAAAACGATGGAATTATAACTAATATTGAAAAAATTTTTGATTTTCTAGTTAAACCTTTATAATCCCGCCAATTTTTTATTATAGTACCAGTTAAATCATTATTTAAGATCCATAATTCAAGGCGCTTTGAAGATTTCGAAAAACACCAAGCACTTAATAATAATAGTGGTGTGGTGGGTATTCCGGGGATAATTGTACCAACTAAACCTAATCCTACGGAAATTAACCCAACTATAAAAAATAAATATTTCACAATTAAATTTGAGAAATAATAGATATACGTAAGTATTAAATTTTTATTTCAGAATATTATTTTGGCGGTATTTTTCTTTATATTTTTCATAGAGAGATTTATGCCTGTCTCCCATATCAATCTTCTTGCCTTGTATATAAACTTGCTCTATTTGTGTTGTGATTTCTAAAGGATCTCCATCTGAAATTATTAGAGTTGCATCTTTACCCTTTTCTAAAGATCCAACCTGATCAGATATTCCTAATATTTTTGCTGCATTAAGGGTTAGGGATTTTAATGCTTCATCTTTCGGTAATCCATAAGCTACTGCTTTTGATGCTTCGTATGGAGTGTTACGATGATTTGACGCTCCTCCTGTAGCCATTGATATAGCAAACTCAACACCTGCTTCATATAATTTTAGAGGACCAGTAAAAGGAGTGTCAAAATCTTCCCACCTTCTTTTGGGAAGAGAGTTTACTGTTTCATAGATAACTGGGATTTCATATTTCTTTAATAAATCAGATGCTCGCCAAGCATCGTATCCACCAACAATTATAATTTTTATATTCTGGCGATTTCCCCATTCAATAGCACTTTGAATTTGTCGAATTTCATTTGCATGCATAAAAATAGGTATTTCACGTCTTAATACAGGAAGCATTGATTCCCATCGTAAGTCGGTATCAAATAAAGTTCCTCCTGATTGCAGAGAAGCAGCTTTTGCTAAAAGGTAACGTCGTGATTCTTCAAAAACATTGTCAAGTTGATAAAGTATTTTTTCTCGATGTTCTTTGGCTTCTTCCTCTGTTATTTTATAGTACCTAGAATATGTTCCTCCCATATCTGGCCAGTTAATATGAATACCAACTGGTGCTTTGAGAGTAGCTGTTTCCCATGTCCAACCATCTAACATCATTATTGCTGAGCTTCCTGAGATAAGTCCTCCTGTTGGACATGAATGAGCAATCAATACTCCATTTGAGCGAGTAACTGGAATGATTTCAGAATCAGGGTGGTAAGCTACTTCGGCCCGGACATTAGGATTAATTTCGCCTCTTTCGGAAAAGTCTCTAGTTACTGAAACAGCTCCTATTTCTGTTAGTCCCATAATGCTCGAAGCCGCAATGATTCCTGGGTATATTCGTTTTCCTTTAAGATCTATTGTCTGGGTATTACCTGGAAAATTGGTAATTCGCCGTCCTATAGCTTTAATGATTCCTTTATCGAATAAAATGGCTCCTTTATTAATTTTTCTACTAGAAACAGGATAAATATCAGCATTTACTAATAAGATAGGATTTTTCTGAGGCGGGGCAGGAATTTGATCAGATGCTATTGTAAATGTGGTGAGAGAGAAAACGAGTTTAATAGTTAATTTTCTCATTCCATTATTCCTTCGGTACAACTAAATGGTTTAGAATCAAGGAAAAATAAATCACTTTTTCTGTTCTTATTTGTAGATAATTGATCATCACTTGAAAGTATTTTCTGGATTAATATATTTCTCTCTTCTTTTACTTTAGCTCTCATTTCTCTATCCTTTGTTAGATCAAAATACTTTTTCCCATCAATCCATGTTTGTTCACAAACACTATACATTGAAAGTGGGTTACCATTCCAAATAACAAAATCAGCATCTTTCCCAGTTTCTATAGAGCCGACTTTACTATCTATCCCAAGTTGTATAGCTGGGTTGATTGTAACAAAACGAAGTGCATCTTCTTTTTTCATTGGGCCATATTTGGCTGCCTTTGCTGCTTCTGTATTTAATCTCCTAGCGAGTTCACCACTATCAGAATTAAAAGAGACAACAACACCAGCTTTTTGCATTAATGGACCATTATAGGGAATGGCATCAATAACTTCAAATTTATAAGCCCACCAATCTGAAAAGGTTGAGGCACCAGCACCTACTTCAGCGATAGCTTCAGCAATTTTGTACCCCTCGAGTACATGTTGAAATGTTCCAATTTTGAAATTGAAATCTTGTGAAATACGTACCAACATCAAGATTTCATCCTGACGGTATGAATGACTATGAACAAGTCTTTGCCCATCTAGAATCTCTACCAGTGCATCTAATTCAAGATCGGGGCGGAGTGGTATTCTTCTACTACCCTCTAATCCAAATAACTTCTTTTTTTTATACTCAATTGCGGTTATGAATGCGTCTCGGATAACTTGTTCAACACCCATTCTTGTTTCAGGGTATCGTCCCCAACTACGGACTCTTTTAACATTTTCTCCAAGAGCAAATTTGATTCCTTTTGGAGCATCTTTAAATAATAGATCATCGGGTGCTGACCCCCATCGTAATTTTATGATCGCATTTTGGCCTCCAATAGGATTTGCTGAACCATGTAATATATTAATTGTAGTTACACCTCCAGCCAATTGCCTATAAATATTAATATCATCACTATTAATAACATCTTGAATTCGAACTTCAGACGTTACGGATTGTGCTCCTTCATTAATTGAGAAAGTAGCACTATGACTATGACAATCAATGATGCCAGGCGTCACATGTTTTCCTCTTCCATCAATAGTCACGGTATTTTTTATATTTTTTGAGATTTTAAGATTTTTTCCAATCTTCCATATTTTTCCTTTCTTGACTAAAAGGTCACTGTCTTCTATCACACCTTCAGAACCCATTGTCCATATTGTAGTATTTTTAACTAAGATTAAATTTGGTTCAGAAGGGAGATTTTCTAAACCAAATGCTCCTTCTGGATAACGGATTCTAAGCGTACTTGGATTGCTTCTAAAACTTTCTAGTTTGCTATTGTCTTGCTTAAATGTATTTATTCTTCGAGCAAACCAATCTATTTCTCCTCCATTAGGAGTTCTTCCTTTGCCTTCTGCATAGTCATCTTTGATCGAACCTGAAAATCGTATTATACCATCTATACCGATGGCTTCTCCTTTCATTAAAAAACTCAACATATTATTGGAAGTCAGTTTTAGAGATCTTAACGGGATCGATAGGTTGTTGTTGAATAATTCTCCTAAAGGTTTTGAGCTCTCACCTTTTATATGAAGAGAGTCGATCCTCACATAATCATTAAATCGCCATTGCATTACCCAGTCTCCACGTGTATCTGACTCAGGCTTTGATTTGAAAGAGTATTCTATGCCTTTAATCCAGACAGATTCTACATGGCTATTTTTATTGAAGTAATCTCCATTTGTTACGATAAGATTTGCAATTTTACCTTTTTCAATGGTTCCTAATACTTTGCTAAGGCCAAGCTTTTTTGCTGGAGTTAATGTTAAAGCTGAAAGTGCATCCTTTTTTGAAAAACCTTTATTCACCATTTTAATAAGATTGTTTTTAAATTGTTTTTGATCTTCAAGGCCATTGGTAGTAAATGCAAAGGGGATATTTTCTTCAGCTAATTTCTGAGCATTTTCAGGTGCCAAATCCCAATGTCTAAGTTCCTCATTTGAAATTTGTAAAGCAGCTTCCCAAGTAGAAACATTTGGTTTATCAGGAAAATTAATTGGAAGAATTATAAAACTATTTAATTCTTTAATTTCCTTTAAACGTCTATATTCATAACCACTCCCTTTTATCCAGGTAGTTAAATTAAACTCTGCCCCAATATTGCCAGCTCTAAGCGCTCCGAGTTCTTCATCTGTCATAAAAAGAATAGGCTCTTTATTTTCAATGTGGGAAAGAAGTGTGGCCAATCCTCGATCTTTTTCTGGTTGATTATTTGAGTCTGGGAATCTTTTATAAGTATCCCAAGCTTTTCCATACCATTTTGTATCGTAAAATGTTTGTCGAATAAGTGCTACAGCACCTAATAATGAGTTTGGATAAATTGGATCACTCCAAATTCCATATTCAAAGCCAATAGACTGAACAGGTCCTTTTTCAGCTATAACAGAACTTTGAGACCATTTTCCAAGATGTATAAGAGAAGATTTTCCTCGGAAAATTCCGGAACCAGGAACAAGATGTGCTACTGTGAAGCCAAGGCTTCTAAGAGAATCTGCACTTTCTTCTAAAAGGTTATATTCGTCCAGAACAGAATAATCTGGCCTTACTTTTGGATTCCAGTGAGAGGTAATGGTTGCTTTCCTTTTTTGATCATCTTGATTGAGTAAGACTTCTTTGGATTTTTCAGGTCTCTCTAAGTAACTCTCAATAAACCCAGCATATATAGTCTTTCCAGATAGGTCTATTTCAAAAGCATCATCAGGAACTCGAACCGTTTTGCCTACGGATTCAATAAGTCCTTCACGAATGATAATTTCGCCTGATTCAATTATTTCACCTGGTGATGGAATAATCTTAGCACCATGTAGAAAAAAAACATTGGGTGTTTTATGATGGATAGTTTGATCAGGATTGACAGGTTTTACTTGAGAATGAAGAAATTTAGGGTGGAAAAAAACCCCAATTATTAATAGATAAGTATAAAGTGATTGAATCATAAGCTTTGGCAATCAATTAAAATAGAAATTAAGAAATAACAGGCAGATTCTTTCTAATATTTAGTTGATTGTTTTTTTAAATAAGTTTTTTAAATCCATAACCCCCGCCACCTGGGGTCTTAATTATAATCCTATCTCCTGGCTTTACTATTTTATCTACTTTTCCTTTAAGTAATAATTTCTTGCCAGATGCTTTAATTAGACGATTCTTTCCAGCTTTACCAGATTTTCCACCGGCCATTCCATAAGGCTGATATTTTCGTCTTTCTGATAGTATTGTCACTTTTCTTTTTTTTAAGAATCGAACTTCGCGTATGGTTCCATCTCCACCATTGAATTTCCCAGATCCTCCAGAACCTTTTCGAATTGCATAACGTTCTAACCTGATTTCAGGATAACGAAATTCCAAGATTTCTGGATCTGTAGCAAGTGTATTTGTCATATGTACTTGGACAGCAGATTCACCATGATTGCCATCAGAAGCACCTGAGCCACCTGCAATAGTTTCATAATATTGTTTTCCCGAACCATCTAATTTCCCAAAGAGAAAGTTGTTCATAGTTCCTTGTGAAGCTCCTGAAAGACCAAGTGCACCAATAAGAACATCTGTTATCCTTTGAGAAGTTTCTACATTTCCTCCAACTACAGCTGCTAAATGATTAGGTCTCAAAAGAGATCCTTTTGGGACAATGATTTGGATTGGGTCAAGGCATCCTGAGTTGAGAGGTATATCTTCATCTATCATTAGTCGGAAAACATAAAGTACAGCAGCTTTTGTAACTGCTACGGGAGCATTAAGATTACTTTCTAGTTGAGAACTTGTTCCTGTAAAATCAACTATGGCTCTGCAAGAATCAGGAGGTTGGGTACCGCTTTCAATAATTATATTAACTATAATACTTTCGCCACTATCAAGGAAATCTTCAAATGACAATTCCATTTTCTCCTTACCATTTAAATATTTATAAAGAGCTCTTCTGACAGCCTTTGAAGCATTAGAACGAATATATTTCATATATGCATGCACAGTTTTAAGCCCATATTTTTTAATCAATTTTTCTGTCTCAATAATACCCTTATGAACAGCTGCAACTTGCGCTTTTGCGTCTGCGATACGTTCAGGAATATTACGAGCAGGATAATCTCCGGAAGAAAGAACTTCAATTAATTTTGAGGAACGAAATTTACCTTCTGAAACAAGTTTAAAATTGTCGATTATTACACCTTCATCTTGAATTGATTTTCCAAATGCAGGCATAGAACCTGGTGTTATACCACCGATATCTGAATGATGACCTCTACTTGCAACAAAGAATACGGGAGTTTTTCCAATGAAAAAAACAGGGGAAATAACGGTCAAATCTGGAAGATGAGAACCGCCTCGATGAGGATTATTTATAAGAAATATGTCCCCTCGCTTCATGCTTTTTTTATTTTCATCTATAATGGTTTTTACTGATTCGCCCATTGCGCCAAGATGGACAGGCATATGGGGAGCATTTGCCACTAGATTACCTTTTTGATCAAAAATAGCGCACGAAAAATCAAGCCTCTCTTTGATATTTACAGAATGAGCAGTTCTAGTTAGTATGTGACCCATTTGTTCAGCTATATTCATGAATAGTTTATTGAAAACTTCCAACATTACAGGATCTTTATTGATCCCAACATGAAATTGTTTTTTGGAAATTTGAGTAAGTATTATATGGCCAAACGAATTAATCTCAGCTTGAAATTCTGGCTCAATGAGAATAGTTGAGAACTTATCAATTATTATTCCCGGACCAGAGATTTTAAATCCAGGATTAAGTTCTGATAGTTTATACACAGGAGTATTTATGGATTTCTCTTGAAATCTTACATTAATCGAAGATATTGATGTTGGAAGAAGTGATTCTTTATAGTTTCCAGCTTTTACTTTTTCTTTATAATTATCTCCTTGACCTATTACTTCAATCCTAAGGTTAACTACCTCCAAATTCCCCTGGCCAAAAAATCCAAAAAATTTTCTATGAAGTTTGTAAAAATTATTTTCCATCAACTTGAAGCTACTAAAAGAGATGGTAAGATATTTATTTGTATTTCGTAAGCGAATATCAAGAAATTTTTTAGTTTGAATTTTTGAATTATCAAATCCCTTTTTTATAAGTTCATTCTTTAGTTTCTGGCTCATTTTATTTAATTGATATTCAAAATAGGCCATATTTTTTTCAATAAATGGTTCCAAAATAGACCGAATGGCATATCGTGTTTGATCAGATACGGAAATTCCATATGCTGAAAAAAGACCAGCAAGTGGATGAATTAAAATTTTTTTTATATTAAGTATTTTTGAAATGCCGCAGACATGTTGTGCAGCTGCACCGCCAAAGGATACAAGTGTATGATTACGTAAATCAAACCCTTTATTTACAGAAATTTCCTTTATTGCCGAGGCCATGGTTTCATTTGCGATTCGAATGAAACCAAGAGCAACTTCTTCTTCAGACATTGAAGTTTTTGAAGAAGTGTTTATCTCTTTTGTAATTTTCTTAAAATGAGTATGAGTTTTTCCTAAATCAAGAAATTGGTCATTATTTGGACCGAAAGTTTTAGGGAAGTATTCTGGTAAAATACGCCTAAGCATTAAGTTAGCATCAGTAAGCGCTAGTTGATCCCCAAGACCATAACATACTGGCCCTGGATTTGCCCCTACTGAATCAGGACCAACTCTCATTTTTTCTCCATCAAACCACAGAATAGATCCTCCACCAGCTGCGACAGTATTAATATTTATGCTATTACTTTGAAAGGAAATACCATCTAAAGTAGATTCTTCTAATTTCTCATAATCCCCCGCAAATCTTGAAACGTCTGTGGAAGTTCCTCCCATGTCAAAAGAAATACTTTCTGACATCATATTAAGCTCAGATATTTTTGCTGCAGCTATTACTCCTCCGGATGGTCCAGACATAATAGCATCTTTACCTTTAAAACCTTCAGCATTAACCAATCCACCAGAACTCTGCATAAACTCTAGAGGAATATTCCCTGTTTCTTTCTTTAGTATATTAATGTATTCTAATAATATTGGACTAAGATAGGCATCTATGACTGTTGTTTGACCTCTGCCTAAAATCTTAATAGTTGGCATTATTTTATGTGAGACAGTAACATTATTAAATCCTATATTACCTGCTATATCCGCTATAAGTAATTCATGTTCTTTATTTTTCCATGCATGCATAAGTACTATAGCAAGTGAAGAAACATCTTTATCAAACAAATTCTCTAATTGAAATTTTGTGAACTTTTCATCAAGAGGACGTATTATTTTACCTTGATAATTCATCCTTTCTTTGACTTCGATAACAGTATTATAAATTTGTAATGGTTTTTTGATAGCAAGTGCGAATAGTTCTGGTCTGGTTTGATTTCCAATAGCTAAAAGATCACCGAAACCTTCAGTAATTACTAAACATGTTGGAGCGCCTTTTTTCTCTAAAATAGCATTAGTGGCAACGGTAGTTCCCATTCTAATTCTGTTTACAGCTGATTCTGGAATTGCTTCATTAGTTGATAGACCCATTATTTTTCGAATACCTTCAATTGATGGATCAGAATATTTATTTGATTTAGAAAGAATTTTTTGTGAATGTAATTCTCCTTCTGGATCAAATCCTATAATATCGGTGAATGTTCCTCCCCTATCAATTGCGAAAGACCATCCTTTTTTATTATTATGATTCATATCATCTCAGGTCATTTTTTAAATATCAGTATTAAATAAAATTGATATTTGATTAAAGACATATAATTCTGGAATAAATAGACCTACAGTTTCTAAAGCCATATTATTAATAGTAGAGAATTTTTATATATCAATTTTACTTTTTGCGGTTTCAGTTTTTGTTCTATTGAGAAAAGAAACAAAATCTGTACTGCCTGTTCCCAAGTATGTTGTTTCATCCATTTTCTGTCTTTTAATATAATTTAAAGCGATTTTCAGATGTTTATTTCGAAAACCTTCCAAACTTTCAAAACATAGATTGATCTTTTCTTTTAATTCAGATATACCTGAATTATCAATATAATCCTTAAGTGGTGTTAGTGACTGAATATATTTAATAAAATCCCGGTGTTTTCTAGGCATATAATTTCTCATTTCTAAAAGGAATGGACTTGAATCAGGATGGTTATGATTAACACCTAGGATCAAGTCGATAGATTGAAGCAATGAACTTTGAGCGGCACTTCCACCAACAAACTTCATTGGATTATCACTAACACCTTCATAAATCACACCCTTTTCAGGCCAGCCAGAAAGGAATGGTCTAATTTTGGAATAAAAAACTTTTGAGCTACATTTTTCAGGTATCCGTTCCAATATAGATGAACTTTTTCTAATTGATAACACAATTTTGTCTAGATTATGGTAGACATTTTCCATCTTTTATAGATTCAGGTATATAAATCATTTCTGTTATAGTACGCTTGGAACAATTGTTTGGGTCAATTTCAGAATCACCTATTTTTACTCCCCAAAAAATCCTATGATTCCCAAGTTTTCCATTGTCATAGTAACGGTCAAAAGAAGGTGTATCTATAAGTAGGTGCTGTATCTGCAAATCCTGAATTAAAGACATGGCATCATTTGTAAAAAAAGGAAACCCTTGAAATTCATAATTCCTAGATATTTTTGAACAATCATTGGGGAGAGTACGAATCGCAAGGGCGTCTAAGAATCCATTATTTCCATAGCAAACGGTTTCTATTGAAGATTTTGTTATAACTAGCTCATTTCTGGATGTAGAATAATGATATTTTTCTTTTCCTATTTGCTTTGGATTTACTGAAACTACTGTAGTAGGTATCAATCTATTTTCTATTATTTCAGAAATACTAATTTTATTAGAAGAGATATGACCAACGCATTCGGTATGGGTGGAACATGTATGAAAGGTAGCCTTTATAGAGTCGACATTGCAAGGGCCACCCTTTTTGACACTACCGTAGAACTCTCCAATTTTAAGTGAACTAGAAGTTGCTGGAATTGCTTGAAAAAATGAAGGCTGATGACCTTTAAAATTTAGAGGAATTGCTATTGACTGACCTAAAGAAAGATCGGCACAATATTTTTTTCTTCCTATAGAAATTGCAATTAAATCATTCATAAAGAAAAATATTTGATTCCAAATAAAATAGCTTCTCCATCTAAAAGTTAACAGTTAATATTTGCTTACTTAAGCAGAATTTCTATATTTGAAACAATGAAAAGTGATTTAGGTACAAAGCTTTCTGTATTAATATTATTGATTTTATCTATTATTTACCTACCAATTCCAGGATTTGAGGGTAATTCAAGAAATAGTCTAGATTTTTCAATTCAAGATGCTCCTCAGGATATTGGGTTATTTTCAACTATTCAAGAAAGTAGAAATTTAAACCGTCCACTTCCTCCAATTATTTTTAGAAAAGATAATCCTCAATCCAAAGAGAAGATTGATCTAGGTCGTTTACTATTTTTTGATCCTGTTCTATCAGAAAAAAATGATATTTCATGTGCTCATTGTCATCATCCTGATCTAGGTTTCTCAGATAATAGAGGCCAATCAATGGGTAGAGAAGGTGTTGGAATTGGACCTGAACGTAGTGGTGGGGTTTTACTTAGAAGGGGAGCACCTACTATTTGGAATGCTGCATATAATCATCGGCAATTTTGGGATGGACGATCACTAGATCTAGAAGATCAAGCTAGACATCCAATTCAAGATATTTCTGAAATGGCACAGGATCCCGATCATCTAGTTATAGAACTTAATTCTATTACAGATTATAAAGGTCTTTTCGCTAAAGCTTTTCCAAATGATGAGAATCCAATCTCATTAAAAAATGTAACCTATGCCATTTCTTCTTTTGAGAAAACTCTCATTTCAAATAATTCCCGTTTTGATCAATATGCTCGTGGTGATAGGAAAGCTTTGACTGAAAATGAGCGAAAAGGTTTAAATCTTTTTCGCTCATTAAAGACCCGATGCTTTGAATGCCATAATATTCCTACTTTTGCTAATAGAGACTTCAAGATTATCGGTGTACCTGATATTAAAGGACAAAAAAGGGATTTTGGAAGAGGTGAGGTGGAGGGAAAAAATTACAATAATGCTTTTAAGGTTCCAACTTTGAGGAATATTGCATTAACAGCGCCCTATATGCACAATGGAATTTTCAATACACTTGATGAAGTACTTGATTTTTACTCTGATGGTGGGGGTTTAGGTCATGGTAAAAAAATAGAAAATTTAGATGACAAAATCAGAACTTTTACACTTACTCCAACAGAGCGCTCTAACCTAATTTCATTCTTACATGCCCTTACAGATGAGTCTAGGAAACCTACTATTCCATTATTTGTGCCTTCTGGATATGAAGTAGTCAAACATATAAAAAATCAGTTATCTGAAATTGTTGCTTTTTCTCATAAAGAAAAGATAAGGCCAAAATCTCATTTCAATAAAACGGGCAACATTATAATTGTTAATGAAGGTCAATATATTCAAGATGCAATTGATTTAGCTGAATCTGGAGATACAGTTTTAGTTAAACCGGGGGAATATCATGAAACTTTAACCGTAGATATTTCAAACTTAACATTGCTAGGAGTTGAAGAAGATGGTTTACGTCCAATTCTCGATGGCAGACATATTCTTTCAGATGGAATGGTGGGATCTGGAAGTAATTTAGAGATAAGAAGGTTTGCTGTCCGAAATTATACTTCTAATGGTTTAATGATTAATGGCGGTAAGAATATAATTTTCCGTGATCTATATATCTTTGATACAGGTTTATATGGAATTTATCCAATTGAGTGTATTGGTGTAACTATAGAAAGATGTGAGGTAACACAAACTAGAGATGCTGGAATCTATGTTGGACAATCAAGAGATATTGTTGTTCGAAATAATATTGTTTATCGGAATGTAGCGGGAATAGAGATTGAAAATTCATTAAATGCGTTAGTTGAGAACAATAAAGCTTATGATAATACGGCAGGTATTCTAATCTTTCTACTTCCTAATAATCCTTCCAAAGTATCTGTTAATTGTAGATTAATTAACAATCATATATATGATAATAATCATGAAAATTTTGGAGATGAAGGATCTATAGTTAGTCTAGTTCCATCAGGTACTGGTTTATTAATTATGGCGGCAGATGAAGTTGAAGTTGCAAACAATAAGATTTCAGGAAATAAAACTACTGGTATAGGTATAGTTAGTCTCGATATAGTATTTGGTAGTGATGCTATCTATGATGTGGATCCACTACCAGATAGAAACTGGATTCACGATAATATCATGGAAAATAACGGATATAATCCTGATCAATTAGTACTTGATTTGGGCCTTAATGGTGTTGACCTTTTGTGGGATCTTTCTGGACATGAAAATAGATGGGATCAAAAAGCTGATTCTCAACTACCACCTTTTCTTCCCGGAACATCATGGCCTGAAATAGCTCGGAGAGCTAATTGGAGATTATGGAAATTTCTTTCTTCTTTATAATCTTATATCATAGAATTAAAGAGAAGTTAGTTTTGAAATATAGGAATATGTTAAATCCTACTTGTAACTTCCCAAATAATGGAAGCCACTGCAAAACCAATGTATATCATAGAAGCAATTACCATTAAGCTAGTTGAAAAAAAATTCGGACGTATTTGTTTTGGGAGAAATTTATGATTAATAAAAAGAGTCAGAGGAACATATATTGCCATTGCAAAACCACCCATATAAGCTGCATTTAATAGGAAACCAAGATCAGTAATCCCATACTGTTCCATTACAAAGGTAATTATACAGCCAGCTAACATCCAAATACTGGCAATTAAAAGATAAAGCCAGCTAAGTCCTTTTTTCCTCGCTAGCTCATTATTTGTATAGATAATATCGGCGATACTTCTACTACATCCATCAACAAGGGCAAGTTGAGTTCCAAATAGGGTTGCAAATCCTACAACGAGGAAAATTGTTCTTCCTGTTTCACCCCAGATATGTGCTAGAATTTCTGCCTCATCCCATATAAGGGTGCCAGGAGCTGGTACAATTCCCAAAGGATGGAGTACAGCTAATGCGCCAAAAACAAAAAGTAAGATTGTGAAGGTATTAAGGAACCAGAAAAATAGTGTTTGATCAATTCTCAAATAGTTCCACCAGGATTGAAAACGTTCTAGATTTTTTGGGGTTTCATCAAAAATAAATCCTGAAGTTGGAATGGCTTCTTTTTTTTCTCTTAAAGGACTCGTCATTCTTGGGATTTTTGCTCCCATACCAATATTCTTATCTCTAAGATAGAATGAATAGAATAAATTAGCTGTTCCACCAGCGCCAGCAAAAACTAATGCTATAAAAAATGTCTTAACTGAAATATTAGGCTCCATATAACCGACATTAGTAATGCCACGACCTAATTTTATCCAAAGCTCTGCTGAACCAACAGCAAATGCTAGTATAATCAATCCAGCTGTTACAAGGACTACAAGCATCATTATAGTTTTCTCAACTGACTGGTAAACAATTTTTGGGCCAAATAGAATGGCCACAACCATCATAAAAGTAATAATGGTCCAAAAAGTGTCTGAGCCATATCCCTCTGGTCCAACAATCAACCCTTTAAGTGCTAATCCAGATGCTCTTGCCCAACCTGGAGCAACCCAACCTACGAGAGTAAGGAAAATAAAAGTAATGCCAAACCCTTTCCAAACTCGAGTATAACCAGTAAAGATAGTTTCACCTGTTGCAATGGTCCATCTACCTATCTCAAGATTTACAATAAGTTGTAGTGTCACTCCTAATACAGCGGCCCATATCATACTGGCACCATATTGTGCAACAATTCTAGGCCAGATTACTATCTCACCAGCACCAATAGAAAGACCGACAAGAACAGCACCAGGTCCAGCAATCTTCCAAAATGAACCAGTTCTGTCAGGTAGATCTGATTTTTTTAGTTCAGGTAGAGCCATATAATCATCATTTTTTAAATTTTTGAAAGCATTACACTTTGTCAAGGTAATCCAATGTTAAGAATAGTTCAACATTTTATCAACTAGCTTCAACAGATTGATCTTGTCTATAGTATAAGATAACTTACTTAATTAAAATTCTTAGAATATTGATGAAATGTTATATAAATCTTTAATTACAATTATTCTATCTTATAAAATGGTGTTAGCCAATGTAAGCGAAGACACACTTCGATTTGAGCTTCAGCCCGTAACGGTCTCTGCATCAAGATTAGAGACTAAAGATATTAATCTCCCATCAGCAATTACATCTTTGGATGAATCAACAATTTTATTGGGTCAAAAACAGCTAGTACTAAATGAATCACTTGCTTCTGTTCCCGGACTTTATGCCATGAATTCAGAAAATTTTGCTCAGGATATTCGAATTGCTATACGCGGATTTGGAAGTCGTTCAGCTTTTGGTATAAGAGGAATTAAGATATTAATTGATGGTATGCCTGAATCTACTCCAGATGGTCAAGGTCAAGTTGACAATTTAGATTTAAGTTTTGTTTCAAAGATAGAGGTTCTTAGAGGACCTTCGTCTGCATTTTATGGTAATGCTTCTGGCGGTGTTATTTCACTCTCATCTTTGGAACCTCCTAAACAATTAAGACTTGCTGGTAAAATAACAGTTGGTGATTTTGGATTTCTACAGCGTCAATTCCAGGCAGGACAGACAATCGAATCAATAAGCTATTTGGTAAGTTTCAGTCAAAATGAGGTTCAAGGATTTCGAAGACATAGCGAAATGAATAATTCTGTTTTTAATGGCAAGGTTAAATGGGCTTTGACATCAAAATTGAACTTTACTATTGTTGCTAATCATTCAAACAGTCCTAAGGCAAATGATCCGGGCGCTCTTACTATTGAAGAAATGATGGATCGGAAAAACCCAAGAGATCGGAATGTACTTTTTAATTCAGGTGAAATGGTAGAACACTCAAAACTTGGATTAATAGGCGAAGCAGTTCTTTCTAATCATCAAAAAATTATTGTAAAGGGTTACACTTCAAAACGGAATTTCTCTAATCGATTACCTTTTGTTCACGGAGGACAGGTTCAATTAGGAAGAAAATTTTCTGGCGGTGGAGCAACTTATATTGGTTCAGGTAGAATATTTGGCATTCCATATAGATTGTCTTCTGGTATTGATATTGAATATCAGCATGATGGTCGGAAACGCTACGAAAATCTCCAAGGTATTCGAGGAGAACAAACTCTCCATCAATTTGAAATGTTTAGAAACTATGGTTTTTTTGCCGAGGAAGAAGTTTTATTTAGCGAGTTTTTCAGTCTTATTTTTGGAGGAAGGTTTGATTCCATAGATATTTTGGTTGAGGATCGATTTAAAGATGATGGAGATAATTCTGCTGAAAGAAGATTTACCTCTTTCAGCCCACTTTTTGGATTGGTTTATTCTATAAATGATCAGGTTAATTCTTATTTAAATATTACTTCAAGTTTTGAGACGCCAACCTTGAATGAATTATCAAATAATCCTGATGGATCAGGGGGATTTAATGCAAAACTTAATCCCCAACTAGCTAGAAATTACGAGATTGGACTTAAGGGAATTCTAGGAAATAAGATCAGATTTGACTTAGCACTATTCCAAATTAATCTCAAGGATGAATTGGTTCCATATGAACTAGAGGCTTATCCAGGAAGATCTTTTTTCCGCAATGCGGGGAGTTCTGAGAGAAAGGGTATAGAAATGAGTGCTAAACTTATTATAGCACAAAACCTAACAGTCTTGTTGAGCACAACTCTTTCAGATTTTCGATATATTGAGTATAATCTAACTGATACAATTTTAAACGGTAAAATTCTGCCAGGAATCCCTAGCAGATATGGTTTTGGTGAATTGAAATATATAAATCGCGCAGGCATGTATGTTAAAATTCAAGCCCATTACAGTGGAAGACTGTATGCGGATGATTCAAATGAGGTAGAGCAATTAGCATATTCTGTCATAGGAATAAAGATGGGTTTACGAAAAAAGGTCTTTAACGCCCTTATAGAACCTTTTGGAGGAATTAATAATCTTTTTGATATCCGATATAACTCAAATATAAGATTGAATGCATGGGGAGGTCGTTATTTTGAACCAGCCCCTGGTCGGAATTTTTATGCAGGAATAAAAATTACTTACTAATTTTTCTTGAACTTCAGAAGATACCTATCCATATTATATCGACCTTCATCAAATCCCCTAATCGAATAATCATCATCAGGATTTCTAAGCATATCCGAACTTGCTTCAAGTATGAATCCATTAGATGTGAATTCTTCAATTACCACTTTCTCATTTAGGCGATGTGTTTCTTCATCCCAACCTGGTCGATTAGTAGCTACTTCTACAATACCCACAATTCCGTTAGGTTTAAGAGCGACTCTTAAATCAGCAAGGAGTTGATCTCTGGGAGTATCATGATCATGATAATTACGTACAGCAACCATAACATCTATACTATTTTTAGGCAGATCTGAAGGAAGATAAAAGACCTCTACGTTTGTTAAGTTTGCCTTAGCCACACGTGCATCAATCACTTCAGTAAGCTGGTATCGATCTTCTTGAACACCCATCATGCAGAATACTTTCCCATTTTCACCCATAAGGCGAGAGAGAATATGCATATTGTAACCACCACCTGGCCATAAATCTGCAACAGTCATGCCTGGCTGAATTCCAAAGAATTCATAGACTTCAAGAACTTTCCTAGCTACATCTTGAGCTTTTTCTTTATCTGGTCTGGTAGAATCCTCAAGAACTGAACGGTCTAGACCTTTTTGCTGACTGCATGAAATTAATAAAATAACCAAAATTAAACTTATGTTAGAAAAAAAACTCTTCATGGCTTTCTCCTATTTTTTCAATTAACAGTTGTTTGAATTTAACTCAGCTACTTATGTCTATAAACAATGCGACCTCGAGTCAAATCATAAGGTGACATTTCTAGTGTCACGGTATCTCCAGGAAGAATTTTTATGAAGTATTTCCGCATTTTTCCAGAAACATAAGCAAGTACTTCATGTGCCTTGTCACCAATTTCTATTTCTACACGGAACATGGAATTAGGAAGGGCTTCTTTAATCGTACCATCAATAGTGAGTGGTTTTTCTTTTGCCAAATTGAACCTCTAGTTATTTTGTTTTTAGATTATACCTAATATTTTAATTTTTTTAGATATTCGTTATATATAATATAAACAAACTTGACTATAGGTAGAATCATATCAAGAAAGTTCACCAAACTATAAATTCCTTTGGTAGTTATGAAAAAAATGATCACTATATGAGCTTAAATAGTGATAGTTGTTTAAGACTTGCATTATAACAATTTTATAAAATAAAAAGATTAAGGATAGATATTATGAAATTAGCTCATACTATGTTACGAATTAGAGATATTGATTCTTCACTTGAATTTTATTGTGGTTTTCTGAGTTTGCATGAAGTGAGAAGAAAAGACCTAGGTGAGGAAGCAACTCTTGTGTTTCTTACAGATCATTCAGAAAACTATCATATTGAACTCACATACAATAAGGATGGGAGAGATTACACAATAGGCGATCAATTTGGGCACCTTGCTTTTCATGTTGATGACCTAGATTCAATAATTGAGAGAGTTGAAAAAAATAATTGGTGGTACCGAAAATCAAAACCAACTGCTTCATCCAAATATATTTTTCTTAAGGATCCAGATGGTTATGATATTGAGATTCTTGAGAAATAGCATATTCTATATCTTTAACTAATTTTTTCATACAAAAACTGCTATTTTAAGCTCAAATATTAAAGTTAGATAAATGACATTTATATATCCATTACAAAAAGAAAATGAGAGAATAAATCTTTATAAGTATGATGGGGAAAATCTAAAACCTACAAATCAACAAATTTCTTCAAAAGATCTAACAGATCATAATTTTACAACAATATGTTTTCTGGATTTAGAGACAACTGGCACATACAAATTAGAAGATAAAATCATTGAAATTGCTATGAAGACAGTTGTAATTGATCAAGAAACAGGAAATTTACTTTCAGTGATGGAAGAGTATGAGTCTCTTGAAGATCCTGGTGTACCCATTTCAGATAAGGCGACCCTAATTAATGGTATAACAAACGAGATGGTAATAGGAAAGAAAATCGACTGGAACAAAGTAGAGACCATGGTTAAGGCTAGCGATCTTTTGGTGGCGCATAATGCCAATTTTGACCGTGGATTTCTTGATAAGTATCTTCCAATATCGCAAGACAAAATATGGGCTTGTTCATATAAGGATATTGCTTGGTTGAGTAAAGGGTTCTCAAGTAGCAAACTAGAACTACTTTGTATTTGGCATGGCTTTTATTACGATTCTCATAGAGCAATGAATGATGTTAATTCTATGATTCATTTGATTACACATGATCATTACCCTATTGGTGAAAAACCATTATGCGAATTGATGGATAATTCGCAAAAGCCCTACTTTAAAATTATTGCAGAGAACTTTAAATACAATCCAATACTGAAAGATAAAATCAAGTCTAATGGATATAAATGGGATGGGGATAACAAACTATGGTGGAAACGGATTGACTATAATCTTCATGATGATCTTGAAACTGAAAAAGAGTGGTTAACAGACACAATTTATGGAGATGATTTTTTAGGAAAGATTGAAGAAATCCCACTTACTGAAAAATATAAAGAGTAATTTTTATTCTATAATTGGTTGTTTGGGTTTTCATAAAATGAGATAAAAGGCCTGAATCAAGAATCAGCTTTTTTGTTTATTACATATAGGGATAAAAAGTAAAAACCCACTTTCTCATTAAGAGAGCGGGTTTTACTTTTTGAAGCGGGACCGACGAGACTCGAACTCGCGACCTCCGGCGTGACAGGCCGGCGTTCTAACCAACTGAACTACGATCCCAATACTAATAATAATCCAAGTTAATATTAGCTCTTCTTGTCTTTCCAGAAAAGAGACAACGGAACAATTATAAGGTATCCAGTAAAGAGCATGATTGGCGCAAGGGTTAGTGACTGGAAACTATTCACTTCACCGGCAGCCATAATCATATAACCAGTAATAATTAGGAATAGTCCTATGGCAAAAAGAATATAATTTATTTTGCCAAACGGCCATCCTTTAAATAGTTGAATTTCTGGTTTATTCAATTTCATTGAAATTATAATATCGAATATACAAAGGAGATGAAGCGCTGATCAATGCTAATTTGTTTTATAAAAACCTTTTTTTAAATGGACTCAGAAGAGTTAGATTTGCCCCCGAATTTCATGTCACAAACAAACTACTCTAGAACGGGCAGAATTTTGGGATTTATCCTGTCGCTTCTTGTCCTTTTCGGCGTCTCATTTTATTCTTTAATAGTTTTTTGGCCCCTGCCAGAATTAGCATCTCCATTAACAATTAAAGTTGAAAAAGGTGCATCTTTAAAAGAGATAGGGGAGGATTTAAAAGAAAAGAAAGTGATCAATGATTCTCAAACTTTTGTCCTCGCAGCAAGAATTATGGGTCATGAAACATCTATTCGGGCGGGTCTTTTTTCATTGTCTGATTTACGATCAAACTATCATATTGTGCAACAGTTGGTCAACGGAACACCTGTTTTGAAAAAGATTACTATACCAGAAGGTATGAGAAAAGAGCAAATTGCTACTGCATTTCAAGATGCATTGGGATTAGATAGGAGAGTTTTTATTTCTCTTTGTGAGGATAAGAAATTTATCCAGTCCCTTGGCCTTCAAGTATCATCATTGGAGGGTTTTCTTTTTCCTAACACATATCATTTTCATGAAAATGAAACGTCTATTCGAATTATTCAAACTATGGTTTTGGAATACCAGAAACTATTTAATAATGAATTAAAACTCCGTCTTTCTGATTTCGGACTAACTGAGCTAGAAATGGTAACATTAGCCTCAATTATTGAGGGAGAAGCCATTTATGATAGTGAGAGGCCTTTGATAAGCTCTGTTTATCACAACCGCTTAAAAAAGGGAATGAGACTTCAGGCTGATCCTACTATTCAATTTATTATTGATGATGGACCTCGCCGGTTATTAAAAAAGGATCTTAAAATTCAGTCTCCTTACAATACCTATAAAATTTATGGTCTTCCTCCAGGGCCAATAAATAGTCCTGGTAGAGAATCTCTACTAGCCGCTCTTTTACCAGTGGATGCTGATTTTCTTTTTTTCGTAGCTAATGGAGAAGGATACCATACATTTAGTAAAACAGAGAAAGAGCATAATATCGCAAAGAAAAAATTTCAACGCTATCGTAAGAGTTTGAAGCGTCAACAAGCTAAAAAGTAAAGTAACGAGAGATTAAGCTATGAAAATGGATCTAAATGATGTTCAAAAAAAGGCTGTAGAAGCGATAGAAAACCCTGTACTTATTTTTGCTGGTGCTGGTACAGGTAAGACTAGAGTTTTGACCCATAAGATTGCTTATCTTGTGCAAGAAAAGGGATATAAGCCTGAAGATATTCTTGCTGTTACTTTTACAAATAAAGCCGCGGAAGAAATGAGGAATAGAATTCATTCAATCTTGGGTAATAAATCTACTTTTCTGAACATTGGAACCTTCCATTCAATATGTGCTAGACTTCTTAGAAAAGAGATAACAGCTTTAGGATATAACAGTGATTTTGCTATCTATGATACTGCTGATCAGGATATGCTAATTAAATCACTAATTAATAGTATGAATTTGAAAACTGATGGTATTTCTCCTACTGCATACCGTTCTAGTTTAAGTTTATATAAATGCAAACTAGAGGATCCTGAGAATTTAGCCATTAATGCTTCTACTCCATTTGAAAAAGTATTAGCTCGCCTTTACCCCGCCTATGTAAAATCTTTGAGAGAAAACAATGCTGTAGATTTTGGAGATTTAATTCTTTTCCCTTTAATGATATTCAATAATAATCCAAAAATATTGGAAAAGTACCAAAACAAATTTAAATATGTCCTTGTGGATGAATATCAGGATACAAATCAACCACAATTTGAGTTAGTAAAACTACTTTCTGATTTACATAAACGAATTAGTGTTGTTGGAGATGATGATCAATCAATTTATGGTTGGCGTGGAGCTGATATTTCAAATATTTTAGAATTTGAGAAAGCTTTCCCTGATTGTGAGGTATTCAAGCTCGAACAGAATTATCGTTCTACAGGTACTATTTTGTCTGTTGCTGGGGCGGTCGTAAGTAATAATGAATACCGTGCGGATAAAGAATTATGGACTCAAGGTGATGAAGGTGAAAAAGTTGGTTTAATGGAAACTTTTGATGAAATGGAAGAAACTGACGGTGTACTTGAGTTAATTCAGCAGGAGATTCAACAAAAGAAAAGAACATTTAAAGACTTTGTTATTCTTTACCGAACTAATGCTCAGAGCCGTGCATTAGAAGAAGGTCTTAGACGAAAAGGTATCGCCTATAATATTGTTGGTGGTATGAAGTTTTATGAGCGTAAAGAAGTAAAGGATCTTCTTGCTTATCTGAGAGTCTTGGTGAATCCTGTTGATTCCATAAGTCTTAAACGTGTAATTAATTTTCCTCCCCGAGGTATTGGAGCTAAAACGGTTGAGAAGTGTGAAGCTTTAGCTGAAGAAAAACAGTTGCATTTGCTTGAGGTTCTTCAATGTCCAGAAGAGATGGGTTTGAAAGGGAAGCAGGCTGCCGGTCTTATTGAATTTTATCATCTGATAGGAAAATATAGAGAATTAAAAGATAAGTTTGACGCCTCAGAGTTATCTTCCGTTCTTGTAGATGAGCTTGGTCTAATAAACTATTTTAAGGATCAGGGAACTGAAGAAGCAACAGATCGTCTTCAGAATATTCAGGAACTATTGAATAGTATTGATCAGTTTTGCAAGCAAAATGAGGATGCTTCTATAAGAAATTTCCTTGAAGATATTTCACTTTTGACTGCTATTGATACTTGGAATGATAGTTCTAATCAAGTTACTCTCATGACTCTACATAGTGCTAAAGGTCTGGAGTTCCCTGTAGTTTTTATAACTGGTTTAGAGGATGGCCTTTTTCCCATATCTAGGGCAATCGATGATCCAAAACAATTGGAAGAAGAGAGAAGACTTTTTTATGTAGGTATAACTAGGGCAAGGGAAAAAGCATATTTACATTATGCTCCTAATCGCAGGCGATCAAGTGGAGCGGTTGGTTTTGGTCAACCCTCTAGGTTTCTTCACGAAATTCCAGACAAATATTTAGATAGAATTAATTTTCATTCCGCGCTTACTCGTAGGCTTGTAAAGGACAAGAAGTCAGATAAATATAAGCTGAAGCATGTGCGTACCATTACTTCATTTAATGAATTTGGTAGAGGAGATAAAGTTGAGCACCCAATTTTTGGAAAGGGTATGATTTTAGCTGTAGAAGGAGCGGGAGATAATCAAAAGATTACTGTGGTGTTTCAGGGAAACGTTGAGAAAAAACTAATCGGAAAATATGCGAATCTCAAGCCTTTATCTTAACTGATTATTAATTATATTAATTTATTTTCTTAAATTGAGAATGAGAATGAATCTCAAATGAGATGGTTATGACAGATTCTGAACTAAAAAAATTCAAAAACATTCTAAAAGACGAAAATCTGAAAATGACTCCTCAACGTGTAGAAGTTTTTAGACAAGTTTGTGATTCAAATGAGCACCAAGAGTCCGAAGAGATTTTTATTTCACTTCGAAAGAGAGATGTTAATATTTCAAGAGCTACTGTCTACCGTACAATGGATATTTTATACCAGTATGATTTGGTTCAAAGAATGGATATAGGAGATGGTAAGTGGAGATATGAACACTGGCTTGATTACAATCAGCATGATCATCTGATTTGTATTCGCTGTGGAACAATTGTTGAATTCCTTAACACCCAAATGGAAGAAATTCAGAATAATGTAGCTAAAAAATTTGATTATGAGCTTATTAGGCATGTTCATCAACTTTTTGGATTGTGCAAGCAGTGTAGGAAAACGCCTGTTTCCGTACACTGACTAATCAGAATTTCCTCGTTATTTTAGTTGTCTTTTACCTGCTTTTGCTCATAATAATTATCTTAAAGTGGAAAACTTAAAATTAGTAAACCTGATTATTAGTAAGTGGATTTAAGTAACTCTGTCATAGCTTATCCAAACCCAAATAATTAAAATGATAATAACATGAAAATAAAACTTCCTATGCTTAGCCTATTATTGCTTTTAATGATTTCGACAATTAATGCAAATAAGAGTGATGTAATA
>PAYY01000032.1 GCA_002715465.1 Fidelibacterota bacterium
TATATTCTGATGACACAACACTCTATTTTAACAAATGAGGGTTAATAATACCCACTTATACCAAAAGAGAAAAAACCTCGGGTATGAGGCTATATTTAGGCATTCTTAAATAACTTTATTTTTTTGAATTTTTATTGATAAAGTTCAAAATTAATGAAGAAACAGTATCATAATCCTCTTGAATTAACCAATGCCCCACATCTAACTCAATAAAACTATATTCACCTTTCATATAATCTGTAGTTAGTTCAGCACCTTTTCTGCCTAACACAATATCTTTATTACCCCAAATGAATTGAGTTGTTTTGAATATTTTTCCAAGTTTTTCAAAATCATCTCTATTTAGATTCGCTCTATACCAGTTTAATGCAGCCTTAAGTGCACCTTTTTGACTAAATACTTTCATATATTCTTCTTTTTGACTCTGGGAGTGTTTATTCCAGAGAGTTTTTAAATTTTTATGATTATTTATAGAAAAATATAGTTCGGGGAAAAAAGGTAAATTGAAGAATTTTAAGTATCTGCTTTTTTTCTGCTGATTTTTGTCAATTTCGCGAGCTTGATTTAACGCATCAATATGTGGGACTGATAATGCTGACCAAGATATTATTTTTTCAGGATTAAAATTTACTGCTCCCCATCCAACAACAGCACCCCAATCATGTCCAACTAAGTGAAATTCTTTGAAGCTAAATTCGTCAGCCAATAAGAATATGTCTTCGACAAGATATTCAATTTTATATTCATTCTTTGATTTAGGCCTTGCTCCTTTACTATAACCTCTTTGGTCTGGAGCTATAATTTTATAATTATTATCTGAAAGCAATCCCATAATTCCTTGGTACATATGTGAAGTTTGAGGAAAACCATGTAATAGAATAATGGCATCACCAGTGTTGGATAATCCAGCAACTCTTACATCAAATTCAAGATTATTGGCTTTTACTTTTTCCATGAATATCTACTTTGGAAAAGTAATTACTTTCAATAGAAGATAAGCAATAAAATTTTATTCATCTCCAAATCTACCCATGATTACACAAATAAAAGACTCCCAAGCCTGTTCTACTCTGGCTCTAATCATACCTGTCTCCATTATTATTAAATTGTTCCTTTAAAAGGTGATCAGTTTTAGTTAACCCGTTTATGCATATATTTTTATGACACAGTACTCTATTTTGACAAATGAGGGAAAATAATAATGCCTATAATAAAAGAAACCCCTTGGTAAAAAGGGGTTTATTGGCGGAGAGGGAGGGATTCGAACCCTCGAATCGGTTTTACGCCGATTACTCACTTAGCAGGCGAGCGCCTTCAGCCAACTCGGCCACCTCTCCATTTAGGTTAAACTGCTATATTCTTGTAGTTAGCTAATTCATACAAAATGCTTTCTAATAGTGAAAAATAAAATTAGGGCACTTTTGGGCGCGTTTTTTTTCTAATTTATTCAATAGTTGTGGCTTTTTTTCAGAAAAAAAATTCATTATTGTACACAAATGATCCATAATAAATTAGCTCAGTTTTAAGTTACATTTATTTAAAATTTAATCTAGTCCTAGCAAATCCTATCTAAGTAGTTGTTATTTTCATCCTTCCAGTATCGGATATGGAAATTCTATATGAAAAATTTCAATTACCCATAAATTTTTGAAATTCTTCTTTGGTTAAAAGACCATTATTGTCAATATCTGCATCCTCGAAACTTATTTCTTCACTATTAAAGTTATCATCTAAATTGGAATTCTCATGATTATTGATTTGCCTTAAACCCTCGAGATTAGCACCTGTAAGGTTAATCATTGTGAGAATTGTTCCTCTAAAATCAGTTCTAGAAAGATTGGTCTTTCCAAGATCGGCTCTTTCTAGATTAGCTCCAACTAAGTTAGCCCCTGTAAGATCTGCTCCTTTAAGATCTGCGCCTACGAGAAGTGCTCCTTGGAGGTCAGCATTAGCAAGATTTGAGTCTTTAAGATTTGAGCTAAAAAGACTAGCTTGATTAAGATTTGCTCTTTCCAGATTTGCCCCTTGGAGATTTGCATTTGAAAGATCTGAACCCGGACCTACCAGGTAACCATTTATTTTAGACCACTCTCTTGGTAAAGATTTGGGATTCCCTTTCACTCCACCTGATCTTACACCTTCTAGATTCGCCCCTTCAAGATCAGCATCATCTAAGTTCACCTCTTTTAGATTTAAACCTTCTAGATTTGCCTTTTTCAAATTAGCCTCTGAAAGATCAGCCTTCGGTCCAATTAAATATCCCTTTACCTTTGACCAACCTTCAGGGAAAGATCTTGGATTTCCCTTTATGCGGCCAGATTTCACATAATCAAGAATAGTTTCATTTAGATCAGCCCCTTCAAGATTAGCATCTGAGAGATTAGCCTTTGGCCCAATTAAATATCCATTTATCTTCAACCAATTTTTTGGTAGAGATTCTGGCTCACCTTTTATTCCACCTGAAGAAACATAGTCAAGAATTGCACCATCAAGTTTAACTCCTTTAAGATTTGTACCTTTAAGATTTACATTTTGTAAGTTTGCATTAGAAAGATCTACTCTCGGACCAATTAAATATCCTTTCAGCAATTTCCATCCAAAAGGCATTTCCTTTTCTTTCGGACTTCCTTGAATTCCACCAGAAACAACACTTTCAATGTTAGCTCCAAAGAGATTTGTCCCAGTAAGATTTGCATCTGTAAGAATAGAACCTTCTAGTTTAATCCCCTCGCAGTATGCATTCGCAAGATTTATACCTTTAAGATTTTGTCCTTTAAGATTTGCCCGATACAAATATGCTCCTGGGCCAACAAGATATCCATTTATCTTAAACCATCCCTTAGGTAAAGATTTGGGATTACCATGTAAATTCCCAGAAACCACCTTATTAAGATTTGCATTATCTAAGTTTGCGTTTATGATAATTGAACCTGTAAGTGTGACACCTTCTAAATCAGCATCTTTTAAGTTGGCTCCTTTAAGATTTACATTATCTAGCTTTTTATATTTCAGACTAAATCCTTTAAGATCTGCTCCTTCAAGATTTACACCTGGACCTATAATATATCCTTTTATTAAATGATATTTTCCAGATATTGGTATTTCAGGATCTATATTCCCTTTTATATCGCCTGATATAACTCCTTTTAGTCTAGAATCCAATAAGATTGCTTTCTCAATATTTACTTTAACAAGATTCGCTCCTTCAAGATTTGCACTAGTAAGATTTGCCTTTTCAAGATTCGCTCCTTCAAGATTTGCACTAGTAAGATTTGCGTTAACAAGTTTTGCTCCTTTAAGATCAGCCCCTTTAAGATTACACCCTGACATATCCTGAGTTTTTGATTTGTAAAAACTTTTCCAGCTCTTTTCATTACATTGTGAGTATAAAGCCCCTGACAGTAAAACTAAGGTTATTATTTTTTTCATTTTAACTAATCCTTGAGTTATTTTATCCAATTTCTTATTCTTAGATGTAAACAAATTACAACAGATCAATTTGTATTTATTTAAATTTACTCATACATCATTCTAAATTGAGGAAGGAAAATATTTATAATTAACTTTATATGATGGAAATATCATTACGCAACATTTATTTAATCGGTATGATGGGAGTTGGGAAATCAACAATAGGTAGAATTCTCGCAAATCGATTAAAGTGGGCTTTTATTGATGTAAATGAAATGCTTGAGGCCATATATAATAGACCCTTAGTAGAAATTATAAATACTTTTGGAAAAGAATCTATACAAAATATGGAAGGAACTATGCTACAAGAACTTTCACAAGGAGAACATCAGGTTTTTGCTTGTAATAGTGATGCAGTCCTAGAAGAAAACAAATTAAGTACTATGGATTCTACTGGAGCAACAATTTGGCTTGATGCTCCAGTTACAGATCTATTAGAAAGAATGGAGTCTAAAGATCTAATAATGGAATCTGGAGGAGAAGCTGGAAATATTCTTCAAGAAATGCTGCTTGATAGACAGAGTTTCTATGAAAAAGCAAATGTTAGAGTAGCTACTGACGAGTTAACCCCAGAAAATACGGTTAATGAAATTATAAATATTCTGAACGAATTATAATCTTTATTCTTTTTGCCTTATAATCTCAGCACCGATAGACTGAAATTTTTCTTCAATATTTTCATAACCTCTATCTATATGATATACTCTGGAAATCTCGGTTTTTCCTTCAGCAGCAAGACCCGCAATAATAAGGGAGGCGCTTGCTCTTATATCTGTTGACATAACTCTAGCTCCCTTGAGAACAGGTTTTCCTGTTATCTTTGCAATATTTTGTGAAAGATTAATTTCAGAACCAAGTCTATTTAATTCAGATATATGGGTAAATCTATCAGCATAGACAGTGTCAGTAATTGAGGATTCACCATCCCCTATTGACATATAAGCCATCCATTGAGCCTGCACATCAGTTGGGAAATCTGGATATATACCAGTCACCATATTTGATGGTTTTGGTCGACCAACTTTTTGAATTGAAATTTGATCTTTTTCAACAATAAGGTTATTCCCTACTTCATGTAATTTATTTAGGACCGAATTAAGATGTTCTGGGCAAACATCATTAACAGTAACTGAATTTCCAACCATCGCTCCGGCAATAAGAAAAGTTGCTGCTTCAATTCGATCAGGAATAATATCAAAATTAGCTGGTCTCATTTTTTCCGAACCTTCAATTTCAAGTATATTTGTTCCAATACCAGATAGTTTTAGCCCCATTTTTTTCAAAAATCTACATAAACAAACTATCTCTGGCTCAGTGGCTGCATTTGAAATTTTTGTTTTACCTGAAGTCCCTACTGCTGCCATTAATGCATTCCCCGTAGCTCCAACAGAAGAAACTTTAAAATTAATATCTCCACCACTTAGTTTTTCACCTTTAGCTATAATATATCCATCTTCTAATTCTATCTCAGCTCCAATGATACGCATTGCATCTAAATGAAAGTTAATTGGCCTTGGACCCCATGCACAGCCACCTGGCATTGAAACTTTTGCATAGCCAAATCGTGCAAGAAGAGGACCTAATACATAGAAAGATGCTCGCATAGTTTTAACAAGATCATAGGGAGCTTCAGGATTATTACATTTAGTTGAATCAATAATTAGTTGTGTTTCTTTATATTCAATTTCACAACCTATTATTTCTAATAATTTAACCATAGTTCGAGTATCTTTTAAGTTAGGAACTCTATTTATTCTATAAATACCAGGTACAATTATTGTAGCAGCCATTAATGGTAAAACAGCATTCTTAGCACCACTTATTTTTACACTCCCATTTAATGGTTTTCCTCCATTAATTAAAAATCTATCCATAGAATTCTCCTAACTCATAGTTAGCCAAAACTGAAGGTATTACATCAATTAAATCAGAAGCAATCAGACCGCGATATCCTTTTTTCCCTAACAATTTATCTGCACATTTCCCATGAATAAAGACAGCCAATTTAGAAGCTTCCTTAGCCGAAAAACCCTGACATAGAAAACTTCCCATTATTCCGGCCAACACATCCCCAGTGCCAGCTGTTGCTAAACCTTGATGTCCAGTCTTGTTTATAAGAACTTTATCTTCCATAGCTATAAGAGTTGATGCTCCTTTCAAGACAACTATAGATCCAGATTTCTCAGCAGCATTTCTTACAAAGCTAAAAGGATCTTTTCGTATTTCTTTTAAATCAACATTAAAAATTCTTGAAGCCTCACCATAATGGGGTGTAAGTATAATTTGATTTTTTTTCTTCTTTAACAGTTTTATATCATTACTCATATGAGTAATTGCATCAGCATCAATCAGAATTGGCTTTGTAGATTTATCAATTACAAATTTTACTACTTTATGTAAATCCTGATCGACACCTAAACCAGGTCCAATTAAAATAGCATCACACCAATCGAGTTTTTCTTTGATTTCTGCATTTCCACTTTCGTCTAAAAAACCTTTCCCATTATCTTCCACCGGAAACGTAATTGGTTCAATTAGATTTTTTTCCATCGTATCATTAACTGATTTTGGAACTACTACAAGAACTAAACCTGCTCCAGTTCTCATTGCAGCATTTGCCGACAAAATAGCCGCACCTGTAAAACCACGAGATCCAGCAACTATGAGGAGTTTTCCCTGTTTTTGCTTATATGTATCAACTTCAGTAGGTTTTATACAATCATATACAAAAGATTCATTAATAATATTAACCCCACAAAAATCTTTAAAAACCTCTTTGGGATATCCAAGTTCAGCTATTTCAACTTTTCCTGCAAAAAACTTTCCTGGTTGAATTACTAACCCTTGCTTAAGAAATCCCATAGCAACTGTTTTATTAGCTTTTACAGCCGAGCCAGAAATATCACCATTAGTAGCATTTATTCCAGATGGAATATCTATAGAAATTTTTTCTCCTTCAAAATTATTTATTAATTCAATCCATTCCCCATATTCACTTCTTACTTTACCTGAGATACCTATACCTAACAAACCATCAACAACAATATCTAAATGGTTAAGATTAAGATCTTTTGCACTAGCTTCTAGCTTCATTGGAATTCCTAACCTAAGGCAAATAGAATAAAAATATTTTGAATCATTAGATAATAATGCAGCCGATGTAGGTAAGAATAACTCACAATATAATCCCATTTCCTTGAGTTTTACCCCACAAGCGAGACCATCACCACCATTATTACCTTTACCACATATTATTCCTATTGCTCCACCTTCAGATATAGAAGCTATTTTTTCAGCAAGTGCTTGGCCTGCATTTTCCATGAGTTCAATGCCAAGAATATTGTATTTTTCCATTGTTAAGATATCAACTTCTTTTGATTCTTTAGCAGATAGAATTGTCATTTTGGTATTAAAATAGCCACAGCAGTAGCAAGTTTTTCAGTGTGAGATATTGAAATATCGATAATATAGGATCTATCTAGATTTACTTTAATAATAGCTTCTGGTGGACAATCTTTATTTCGACATATCTCAATTTTATTCAATGGAATAGTTTTTTCACCTGAAGATAAAAGAGCTTTTTTTACAGCCTCTTTTGCAGCAAAACGTCCCGCTAAATGGATTTCAGGAGACTTCCTTTTTTGACACCAAGATAATTCTAAATCCGTAAATACATGATTAAAAAATCTCTTGCCATATTTATCAGATAATTTTTGTATCCTAGATACTTCAACTATATCATTGCCAACCCTAATATCAATCATGATTTAAAGACTTAACTATTTTTACAATTTCAAAGATATTTTCAGCTTCCCAATCAGCTCCAGATTCAATCGTTCCAAAAGTATCGCCATATTTTGCAAAAATTGTTTTTATACCAAGTCTTTTTGCTCCTTTCATATCTCGATCAGGCCAATCTCCTACCATTAAAACTTCGCTTGGAGAAATATTAAAATTATTGAGAGCCATTTTAAACCCTTTTGGTGATGGTTTTCGTTCTCCTATATCATCAAAAGTAAGGACTAGATCAAAGAAATTATGTAAGTTTAAATAGCAAATTCTAAGCCACGCTTCACGTCTAGGAGCGTCAGAAACAATTGCAAGCTTTAATCCCATTTTCGACAAAATTATCAATGTTTTTTGCACCCCAGGATATAGTGTTAGTGCTGCATCTCGTGCTCTTCGATAGGCAACGATTCCAGCTGCAAGAAATTTATAGTCAACTTCTCCTGAAACTTCTTTCAAAAATTCATTTAGGATTTCTTGATTTTCCCAACCACCTAATTCATAAAGATCAATAATCTTCTTATATGCATCAGATGGAACAACATTTAATCCAGCTTCAACCATGCTATCAATAGCAGCAGTTATCGCTAACTTTTTCATGTTCATGAAATCAAGCAATGTATTATCAAGATCAAAAATTATTGCTTTTATCATTTTTATATCAAAATTGAGATGAGTATAATACTAATACTAGTATGGTTAAATAAAAAAAGGCGCCGAAGCGCCCTTTTTTTAACTATGGGTTACTATATTTTTCTGGATTTTTAATTTTATCAATTTCATATTCAGCGTTTTTTCTCCAAGACCTATCTTTTCTAGCATTCTCAAACGCTGCAATAGCTGCAGTTTTGTTTCCAAGGCACGTTTCGGCTACACCAAGTTCATAATGGGCTGGCGCATAATCAGATTTAACATCAAGCGCTGAACGAGCAGATTCTTTTGCATCTTCACATGATGATTGTGCATTTTGAGACTGCGCAAGTAAAAACCATCCTTTATATAATCGTGAATCTAGAGCTGTTGCCGTTGAAAGAGAACTAATCGCATCAACCCATCTTTCTTGGCTAACATGAATTTGACCAAGATCAGCATAAGCACTACTATATGAAGGATCTATTTGAATAGCCTGATTAAGAGCATTTTCCGCTGCACTATAATCACCTTGTTTCATTAAAATTTTACCCTTTTGAACTAGAGCTTTAGAATAGTTAGGATCAGCATTAATTGCACTATCAAGAGCTTTAATAGCGTTGTCATAGTCACCATTACGCTGATGAGTTAAACCTAAAGCAAACCAACCTTTAGAATACCCTGGATTATTTTCAACTGTCTTAGTATACTGTTCCAAAGCAAGATCATAGTCTCCAAGTTTAGTATTTAGATATCCAAGTTGGAAATTAGCTTGATAATAATTAGGGTTTAGATCCAAAACTTTATTAAAATAATCCTCAGCACCTTCATAATCTCCCCTTCGAAGTAATTTATTGCCTTCATTATAAGCTTTATTCGTAAGGCCCTTAAGAGCTTCTTTAGGTTTATCATAGTTAGGGTCAAAATTCATTGCTTCTTGAAAAAATTTTGATGCTTCATCAGAATCATCAGACCGCATATATGCTACTCCGATATAATACAATCCAGCAGCTGAAAATTCAGCATAGTCCTCATTAACTTTTTCAAACTTAGCTATGGCACCTTCAGGATCTCCACCATTTAATGCCCGCATAGCACTAGCCATAGAAGAAGCTAATGCTGTCAAGTGATCAAATTCATCTCTATATTCTTGATTTGACTGATCATTATCAATAGCTTTTCTTAAAGATTCTCTAGTTTTATCTAAATCATATTGACGTAGATAAATTTTACTTAGTAGAAAGTGCGCCTCAGCCACATTTGGTTCAGCCTCAATTAGTTCTAGTAATTTATTTTGGGCTTCAGGAACAAAACCATCATTCAAAAGTTTTTTTCCTTCTTCCAAAAGATCATCACTAGTTTGAGCAACTAATGAGAAAAATGATATTGCAATTACTGTAATTATCTTATTCATAATCTAATCCTATTTTTTCGTGCCGAAGGGGGGATTTGAACCCCCACGTCCTATCGGACACTACCCCCTCAAGATAGCGTGTCTACCAGATTCCACCACTTCGGCAAAGTTATTAAAGAATCACTGATCCTTCAATTCATCCTGAGGTAATGAAAGCGGTATAGGTAACTCCGCTGCTGGGGAAACGACTTCTTCTTCGGCCATTTTCCTAACAATTGAATCACCGCTACCAGTAGGGACATTAACCAAACTAATTAGTATTGCTAAGGTCATAAAAACCACAGCTAAACCAACTGTAATCTTGCTTAAAAAACTACCAGCACCTCGTCCACCAAACATGGCATTAGGTGCACCACCAAATGTGCCGGACAAACCTCCACCTTTACTTGCTTGCATTAATATAACAGCAACGAGTAGAAGGCAAGTTACAACATGTAAGAAAACTAAAAATCCATACATTATATTTTTTTTACCTTAGCTATTGTTTCAGATATTTTGAAAAACTGATTGACATCAAGACTAGCTCCTCCAATCAAAAATCCATCAACTTCATCAATTTCACTTAATTGTCTGCAGTTTTTTTCATTTACGCTCCCACCATATTGAATGGTTAAAGAATCAGAAGCTTTACCAAATAATTCATTAACTAAACCCCTTAGGATTTCATGGGCTTGAGAAATTTGTTGAACATTTGCTGTAAGACCCGTTCCAATGGCCCAAATAGGCTCATAAGCAATGATAATTCTTTTTAATTGATTAGAATCAATAAGAGATAGTAAAGATCCAAGTTGACGCCTTAGCACTAATTCCGTTTGACCTGACTCTCTTTCATTTAATGATTCACCAACACAAAAAGTGACAGATAAATTATTTTTTAATGCAAATATTGCTTTCCGACAAACTATTTCATCAGACTCATTGAAAAGTGTTCTTCTTTCTGAGTGTCCAACTATTACCCAAGTGGTATTACAAGCCTTAATCATATTTGCTGATATCTCACCAGTGAAGGCTCCTTCAGATTCCCAATATAAGTTTTGAGCACCTATGCAAACATGATTTTCTGATTTAATATAATTTCCCATTTCAAAGAGCGATGTATATGGAGCAAATAATATAAGGTTTAACATTTCCCTATCCAAAGGCTTCTTCTTTAGTTTCTCGACGAATTCCACAGATTCATTTGGAGTTTTAAACATTTTCCAATTAGCCGAAACAGTAGGTCTTCTCATCATACAATCATCCTCAATGCTTTAATAGCGGGTAATTCATTTCCTGCAAGCAATTCTAATGAAGCTCCCCCTCCTGTTGAAATATGTGTCATTTCTTCTTCCAATTTAAAAGTTTTTACAGCAGCAGCTGAATCTCCACCACCAATTATTGATATTCCACCATCAATTTTTCTTTTTGCAATGGCTTCAGCCATACTAAAGGTTCCTTTACTAAAATCTGGAGTCTCAAATATACCCATTGGTCCATTCCAAACAATAGTACGACTCCTAGCAATAATACTAGAGAAATTCTCTTCACTGACTGGTCCGATATCAATACCAATTTCATCATTTTCTATACTTTCAAAATCCCTTATAGCTGTTACATTCCCCGAAGCTAAATCTTTTGTTACTCGGAAATCAGTGGGAATTACAAGTTTATTATTAAGATGTGATAAATTTAATATTTCTTCTGAAGCTTTTATTAAATCTAAATCACATATTGATTTTCCAATATTATAACCAGCAGCCTTTAAAATATTAAATACCATTCCACCACCAATGATAAGATGGTCAGCTTTATTTAAGAATCGTTTTATAAGGGGAAGTTTTGATTTAATTTTTGCTCCACCTAAAATAATTGTTAAAAGTCTTTCAGGAACTTCCATTAACTCATAAAGAAATTTATATTCAGCCTCCATAAGGAACCCTGGAGAAACCTTATCAAAAAATTCTGTAACACCAACGTTTGAAGAATGGGTACGATGGGCCGTACCAAACGCATCATTAATAAAACATGTACCATGTTTAGACAGTTTTTGAGAGAATTTTGAGTCATTCTCTAACTCTTCAGAATGGAACCTTAGATTTTCTAATAAATGAACTTCTCCAGGCTGAAGTCCTAAAGAAACATCCAAAGCATCTTCAGAAACGCAATCATTTGAAAATTTAATTGACCTCTCGAGATAATCACATATTACCTCACCAATAGGCATTAAACTTAAACTTTCATTAAACTTACCTTCAGGTCTTCCCAGATGCGACATCAAGATTACAGACGCACCATTATCAAGACAATAATGAATAGTTGGAAGTACTTTTCGGATTCGGAAGTCATCACTAACTGAACCATCCTTCATAGGTACGTTTAAATCAGCACGTATAAGAACCTTTTCTTTGTCTAGTTTTAAAGAGTTGCATTTATTTATCATTTTTTATATCAATTCTATATATAAAATAAAACAAGAAAATAGTAAAACTGAAAAAACATTTTTAACAAAAATTTTCTTAATCTAGTTGAACAGAAACTACCTTTGATATACCAGACTGGGCCATTGTTACTCCGTATAAATATTTAGCAGACTCCATTGTAAGTTTATTATGAGTAACTATAATGAATTGTGTCTTTTCAGAAAACTTTTCAAGTACCCGTGTGAACTTTCCAACATTATTGTCATCTAAAGGTGCATCAACCTCATCTAGTATACAGAAGGGACTTGGTTTAACTAAATATATTGCAAAAAGAAGTGCAATTGCTGTAAGCGCCTTTTCACCTGATGAAAGCATCCTTAGATTCCTAGCATGTTTACCTGGGGGTTTCGCTAAAATATTTATATTCGCATCTAGAGGGTCATCGCTACTATTTAACTCAATGCCACACTCACCTCCTTCAAAAAACATAGTAAATGTATTTTTAAAATTTATCTGAATTTTTTCAAAAGTTTCTAAAAATTGAGAGCGAGCAGCAATATCAATCTCATTCATAGTCTTTAACAATCTATCTTCAGAATCAACCAAGTCATTTTGTTGACGCTGAAGAAAACCAAGCCTGCTATTTTCTTCATTAAATTCATCTTCAACTGCCATATTAATCGGCCCAATACGGTCTAGACTTCTTTCAAAACTTTCGATTTCATTCAATAGTTCTGCTTCAGAATCATTTGAATCAATAGTTTTTGGTATTTCAATTCCATATTTATCTTTTATTTTTTCATTAATTCGCCGAAGCTCTCCCTTAAAATCTGCAATTTTTAGTTCAATAGTTTTTATCTCTTCAGCTTTTATTTCCCGCTCTCTTTGCTCTTCTCTAATTATTCGTTCAGCTTTTTCAATTTCATTATATGTTTCACGAAATATATCATCTTTAAGATTTTTTACTGATATTGATTTTTTCAACTTTATATCTAATTTTTTATTATTTGTTTCAGCTTCTTTCTTTTCATTTTGAAGATCTTTAATTTTTAAATCTAACAAGCTAAGTTCACCATCAATAGTATCACCTCGTTCATCTATTTCAGAAATAGATTCTTTTGAAGCCTTAATCCTATATTGAATATTTTCATATTTACCCTCAAGAGAAATTAATTGAACTCGCTGATCTTGAAGTTTTTTACTACTTAAATCTTTAAGATCTCTTTTCAACTTAACTTTTTCTTTTGAATTATCTAGTTTGGATTGCACCGTTTCAATCTTCTTTTCTTCCCTATTTAAAGCTGGAATAATATTATCAAGACTTTTCTTGTAATTAAGCAAATCAGATTTTAAAGAAGCGAGTTCATGAGAAATAGATTGTTGATTATCTAGGTTTTGGGATATTCCGTATTCTATTTTAGTAATTTCATTTTCTATTTTTATTAAATGATCCATAGTATCTTGGACAGATGAAGATATGTTTTCATTACTTTTTTCCGTTTCCCCAAGTTTTTTTTCACTATCTTCAATGACTTTCTTTACTGTTTCACCCTCTTTAATAAGCTTCCCTATTTCCTCATCTAATGATTCAATTTTTTCTTTACGACCAATAATCCCAGTTGTAGAACTATTTTCATGAGACATAATCATTCCTGAATCCGTGTAAAGGTTTCCTTCTATATCTACCACATTCCCAATGAAATCGTTCCTCTTTAAGTAGGCTTCGGCCTCAGTTGAATTCTGAACAATAGGTATCCCTTTAAGAAAAAAATCAACTAAGTTTTTATATTGGCTTTTTGAAGAAACTACTGTTGATGCATCCATTACCTTAGAAAAATCATTTTTTAAATTATTTGAAGATGGGATTGAATCAAGAGGAATAATACAAATTCTACCTAAATTTTTATCAGATATCTCATGGACAATTTTTAAAGCATCTTCTCTTTTTTTACATACTAAACTTTTTGAGACAGTTCCTAATGCAGCTTCTATGGCTAGTTGGGCTTCCTCCTCAACATCAATAATATCGGCTACAGTTCCAAGTATAGTCTTAAATTTATCAGGATGCTGTAGAACATAACGGGTGCCTCCTGAGTATCCTTCACTTTTTTCAACCACCTCTCTATAAAACTGAAGTTGAGACTCTAGAGTCTCAACTCGATTAATTATACTATTATATTCAATTATATTTTCATTTTTTTCAGTTCTAAGATTTTCAAAGACAGATTCACCAATATTAAGTTTTTGTTTTTTGTCATCCAGCAAAGCTTGAAATTCCTCACGTTTAGAAATAAGAGACTTTTGCTTAGCTTTCAATTCCGTGTTTTTAACATCACAACCTAAAGATCTTTTTTCTAAATCTTTTAAAAAAATAGACTTCTCATCTAAATATTCTTTAGTCCGATCCTTTAGAGATCGAGTTTCATTAAGTTTTTTTAGCTGATCAAAATGTTCTAAGGAAAGAGAATCAAGCAATTTCATTGCATCTGTATATGAAGTTTCATTTTTATTGTAATCATTTTTTAAAGATTCATACTCTGCATTAACCGAATCTATTTCAGGGTTTAAACTATCAGACTCTAAACTAAGTTCTTCAATTTTTCTTAAATGTGCCTCCTTTTTACGTCTGCCTTCAATCTTTTCTATTTTAAGACGTTCTATTGTTTGTTCAGAACCTTTCCTCTGTTCAGTTAGAACGAGAATTTGATTGCTACTAGCTTGTCGTTCTTCTGATAACGAATCAATTTCGTTATGCATCGAGGACAATTCACCTCTTTGTTCTTCGTATGTTGAACGTAGTTTATCTAAAACTTTTTCTCTATCTTTTTCCCTATTAAGCTCTGAATCTCGCTGATTACTAAATGAACCAACCTTCTTTCGTAAAGGGTCAAGTTGATCATAAATATTTTGCATCTTAATAGATGCTAAACTGATTTCTTTATCTTTTAACTGCTCAACTATTTTGGCATGACGTTTATACCGCTTCATCTGCAATTGTAAACCATTAACCTTTTTTTCAACTTCATTTATTATATCATTAACACGGTCAAGGTCACCTTTAGTAGAATCAAGTTTTAATAAGGTTGCACGGCGTTGATGACGATATTTATTAATGCCAGCAGCTTCTTCAAACATTCTTCTCCTATCATCAGCATTTTCACTAAGTATATCTTCAATCATTTTTAATTCGATCACAGAATATGCATCAGCTCCCATACCAGTATCGACAAACAAATTGTGAATATCTTTTAATCGGCAAGTATTTCGATTAATCATATACTCGCTCTCACCATTTCTAAATATCCTGCGTGTTATCTCTACATCATTATATTCAATAGGCAACATACCTTTATTATTATGAACTGTTAAAGATACCTCACAAACACTAAGTGGCTTTTTTGCGTCAGAACCATTGAAAATTATATCATTTAGTCTAGCTGATCTTAACATTCTGCTTTTCTGTTCACCAAGAACCCATCTTACAGCATCTACAATATTTGTTTTACCACATCCATTAGGGCCTACTACGGCAGTAACACCTTCACCAAAAGACAATTTTTCCTTATTTGCAAATGATTTAAACCCGTGTATCGCTAATTCTGATATATACATGACATCTTAAGTATTAATTTTATTAAATAATGAAATATCAATCTCAATTATAAATAATTTACTAACATAAATTTAACCTGGAGGCCAATTCATTTTACGACCACCAATTAGATGCAAATGAATATGATCAACTGCTTGACCAGCATTCTTATTACAATTAAAAACTGTTCTAAAACCACTTTCTGCAATACCTCTATCAGAGGCAATTTTATTAGCAATTAAGTGTATTTTTCCAATAATATTGAAATCGTTTTCATCAATATCATTCAAAGTAGAAATATGTTTTTTAGGAATAATCAAAACATGATGAGGCGCAACTGGGTTAATATCATTAAATGCAAAAACCAAATTAGTTTCAAAAACAATATCACTGGGTATTTCCCTTTTAATAATTTGACAGAATAAGCAATTATTCATTTTCTTAAATAATTAGTTGCTCAATTAAACCAACAGAGGTAATAGCTGCTGTCTCAGAACGAAGACGTCGTTGACCAAGTGATACCATCTTAAAACTAACTTTATCTAAAGCATCAAGTTCTTCTTTGGAAAAGCCTCCCTCTGGACCAATTCCTATCCATATAGAATTTTCATTATTAATTGAAGAAGGAAATATATTCACAAATGGTTTTGAGTTGTTTCCATTATGAAATACAAAACGGGCATTCCCAGAACTACCACCTATCCAATTTTCAAGTGAGCAAGAACGAATACTTGGCTTTAATCCTCTCCCACATTGTTTTATGGCAGCTAAAGAAACGGATTCTAACCTATCAAGTTTAGTATTCTTCTTTACACTATTTTTTAGATTTAAGATAGAAATAGAGTACACGCCAAGTTCAGTACATTTTTCTACTACTGTATCAAGTTTTACACCTTTAAGAATTCCTATACCAAGATGAATCTTTATATAAGGTTCATTATAATCTTCAATTATTTTAGTAATATGACCTTTTATACGATCACCTGCGACTTCATCAACAATAGCACTATAAGCAAAACCATTACCCTTTAAAAGAGTTATGGAATCACCTTTTTTTAAATGAGTAACACGTGCAGCATGATGTCCTTCCTGACCGTCTAAAATAAAAACATCTTCAAAAAGGTTTTCAGAGTCAATTAAAAAATGTCGATTCTCAGACAAAGTTATTTAAGTTTTTTCCCAATCATTATCTTGAATACTGTACCACCATAATATTTTTTTCCTTCAACCATATCACCAATTCTTATATGATCATAACCCATAAATAATGACAACACCCTACCAGGTTGCATCATAAAATCAATACCAGCACCTAAGACATAACCTCCATTATAAGATGTTTCAATATTATTCAATTTTTCACGAAACTTACCATATTCAGGAAGATCCACTATAAACACTGGTCCTGTTGCAACCATAAAAAATGGAGAAAAGTTATTAGCTATACGACCTAAGAAAGGATGATGTTTTAATCCAATAAATGCAGGCATAAGCCATAGGTTAAATGGGTTTGCTTTATAAACATAACCTGTCCAGTAATCTACAACAGGCATTTCAGCCTCACCTGTAACATCCATTACTTTAAATTGACCAAACAATTGAATGTTTGAATTAATAGGACGAGAAAAAAAAATAGAAAGACCACTACCAAAATCTCCAGTTTCCAAAGAAAAGCCAGAAGTTGGTCTAGCAAGTTTCATTCCAAGTATTTCATTCCCGTCTTCACCTCTGAGCAATGAATAATTAATATTCAGAAGAAAAAAAGAAATAATCAAAAAACTCCGAGGATTAATTATAATTTTCACAAGTTAAATTTATTACCAATACCTTGAGAGTTCAATATGAATTGATTTGATTATATATATAATAATTAATCCCATCTATATTCTTCAAGTAAACCTTTAGCTTCATCTATTTTCTCTCTATATTCAACTATATAGCTAGGCAATGGTTTAATTTTTGAAGCCTCTTCCAACAGCTTAACAGCCTCCTTTTTCATCCCATTTCTATGAAGTGCTTTCGCTAGATAAATTAATTGTACTGGACGTCTTTTTCCTGTTGAAACAGCTTTTCTCAACCATGTAATTGCTTCATCATTATCTGGCCAAGAAAGAAAAAATGGAATATAAGGTGATTGAAAATGAATAGCTCCAAGCATAAAAAATCCACCTCCATTTTCATATTCAGGATCAAGTTTTATTATTGTCTCCGAATGCTTTTTCATTAAATCAGCAACACCCTCTCTTGCCGCAGCAATTATTCCATAGGACTTAGACCAGCTTCCTAGGTTTACAAGATACCAATAATGAAAACTTACTGATTTTGGAGATTCTTTTATTTTCATCTCTCCAAGCTTCTTTCCTTTTTCAAAAATTATTTTCTTTTTTTCAATGTCATCAGTTGTGTATTCTCCTTTAAAATAAAGAGCTTTCAGGAGAAAAAGGGCCGTTGTATCATTATTATTTTCTTCAAGTGATTTTTCGAAATATTCAATAGACCTATCTATTGGCATCGGCTGAGCTTTGAAACCAATTGCTCCTTCAGCTCTTTTTTCATACCATTTCAATCCTTTTTCCATATTAGTTTGTGAATATGTATATGACATAAAAATCAAAGTAAATAAAGCAAATAATTTTTTCATGGAGGATTCTCCTTTTAGATGTAAGCAATCAAAGAAACTTCTAATAAATCTTTTCAATTAAAAATTGAAAAGATTCGATATTCATACACCCTTCAATTGTGAATTTATCTCAATATGGTAAACATTATTCATTTTTTACCAGAAAATTATATATAATAGTAAAGTTGAAAAAATTATAAAAATTGAAAATTTTCGAGCTTTACTGCTTGGTGTCAAATCTAATTCTTTGTTTTCTTTAAACTCAACTGGTTCAGCAAGAGGTTGTATTTTAGTAATGATTATCATTACGGCTATTATTATAGAAAAAGATATTGCCATATGGTTTAAGAAAGCAATATTTGGAAAACCCCAATTTAAGAATCCATAGACTGGTATACTTAGCCCCATACCCCAAAGGGCCGCAGATAAAGGTGCGCGTCGATTAATTATTCCGAAAAAGAATACAGCTACTATTCCAGGTGATATAAACCCCCAAATCATTTGAATATACCTGAAAACGCCTTCAAACTTTCCTGGTATAGGAGCTAATAAACATCCAAGTATTACAAAAAAGGCCGTTGCAATCCTTCCAATTTTCAGCTGTTCTTGTGTTGAAGAAGCTTTATTTATATGCTGTGCATATATATCCATGGTAAAAATAGTTGCTGTTGAATTAAGCATTGAATCTAAACTGCTCATAACAGCACCAAATAGTGCAGCAAACATGATACCTCTAAGACCCCCGGGCAATAAATTTTGAACCATAATAGCATAAGCCTGATCGCCAGTAGTAATTTGATCGGAATAAAGTTGAAATGCCATGATACCTGGAAACACAATAATAAATGGAATGATTAGTTTAATGAAAGCCGCAAATACTATCCCATCTTGACCATGAGCGAGACTCTTTGAACCAAGAGTCCTCTGAGTAATAAACTGATTAAGCCCAAAATAGAAAAAATTTGGTATCCAGATTCCAAACAACATTGCCGTCCATGGAATATCTGGGTGATCCGCAGGCAAAATAGTATGTAACTTATCACCATTTTCACTAAGAAAAAGATCTAACCCACCTACTGCATTCAGCCCAAGAACTGCAACTACCGACCCTCCAATGAGAAGAGCTGAACCTTGAATCATGTCGGACCAGACTACAGCTTTAAGTCCGCCATAAATAGTATAGACTCCAGCTAAAATCCCAATAAGCCATATACCAATTGTAAGATCCAGGCCAAAAATTGTCTTCAATCCTAGAGCACCAGAATAAAGAACAGCAGCAATTGCCACCCCAATATATGCTATCATCATATATATAGCCATTAGAGTACGAGCTTGAGGCCCATAGCGATATTGAAGAAATTCTGGCATAGTATAAATTCCGAGTTTTAGAAAAAGCGGTAATAACCAAAGGGCCACTACTACAAGTGTAATAGCCCCGATCCATTCATAACTAGCTATAGCTAGTCCAGCTTCTCCAAACCCTGCCCCCGCCATTCCAACAAAATGCTCTGTAGAAATATTTGATGCAATTAAAGAAAATCCTATAAGCCACCAAGTAAGCTTTCTTCCAGCTAAAAAATAATCCTTAGTGTCTTTCTCTTTCCTTGAAGCATATAGAGAAACTCCAAATACAATTGATAAAAATCCAACAAATGCAATTCCATCAGTAAAAGTAATAGACATATATTTCAACCTAATAGATTAGAGAAGATATTATAATAAAAGATATAGTGCGATGATGAAGAATAATAATATCTATTTATTAATATCAAATAATTAGCTATTTCAAGAGAATCATTTTTTTTGTTAGAGCAAAATGTTTTCCATCATCTCCTCTAGCAACTAAACGGTAAATGTAAACACCAGCACTGACAATTTGACCTTGCTTATTTCTACCATCCCATATAGAATTATGGTAACCTGCCTGTTGATAGTCTCTTAAAATTAGAGTCTGAACCTCTTGACCAAGTAAGTCATAAACAGTCAAATTAACATCCGAATTAACTGGAAGACCATATTCTATCCTTGTTCTAGGGTTGAAAGGGTTAGGATAATTCTGATCCAAAACGAATTCAGCTGGAAGAGGTATAATATCTATACTTTTTATACCTTCACCAAAAACATTCCTGTCTGAATTATAAAATACGTAAGACATATTAATAGTAGAAGATTCTCTACCATGCTGAAGTGGCAAAACAAAAGATCTATTCCCTTCACCTTTAAGATAAGCGAAATCAATTAAACTTTCATTTAAAACTGGTTCAAAATGAGATAAAAGAATGACCTCTCCAGATTTTTCTTCTGGAAGAGTCAACACGGTTTCATTGCTAGAGGTTTGAAAAGCAAGTTGTCCAGCTATAACAGATTCAGGTACAATTACATTTAAGTTGTTATCAACATATGATACATCTATGCCATCCCCAACTGTACTACGGTTAAAGTTCAGGACATTAGATGACCCACGATTCCAATGCCACATGCGCGTGTACGCCATAACATCTCTAAGATTATAGGCTCCATCTGGTTGAGGAATAAAATGTGGTGCTTCACCAGAAACAGGGCCAAGTTCAAAAGAATAGTCTTGACTATTCCAACTACTAGCCAATGAAGCTAAATCAGCAGCATCTATATTTTGATCATGATTATAATCTCCAAGTAATTCAGTATAAAAAGTGAGTACTGTGTCTTCAGCCACTCTGCCACTAAGATCTGCAAAATCACTTAGGGTAATAAATATAGTATCCAAACTTGTTAATGGATATTTTAGCTCCACTTTAAGACTGTCTTCAGTCACAAGTCGACTGAAATTTGGTGCATTACCTTGAGCTGAAGAGAGTATGATTTCAATATTAGTATCAATAGGCTCTGAGAATTGAAGGATGATATTTTCATCAGATACAAGAGAAAGGAAAGTATCATTGCCAGGTGAAATATTAGTGACGCTGGGTGGACCTGGATATTCATCAACTGCGAAACCATCACTAGTTACTTTTTCTGATTCGTTACCGACAATATCAACTGCAACAACAGAACTATAGTATGTTTTACCATGCTGAAGAGTAAGATCTGTGATTGTTATGAACTCACTGTCCGATACTTCAATTTCATTTTGAATGTCATCTTCCCCAGGTTCAGAGCCCAAGGACACCAGGTAGTGATCAATTCCACTATCAACATCATCAAAACCTTTCCAAGTAACTCTTATTGAAGTCATAGACGTAGAAATATCTAAATCTTCACCATCTCCTTCTGTTACTTCTCCAATACTCGGTGGTAAAGCATCAATTTGAAATCCATCACTGGAAACAATGCCAGAAAGGTTACCAGCCTTATCCTTTACTTGAACATTAGTATAATAAATCTGTCCTTCCTCATAATAGTCACCAAATAAAAAGGATAAACTATCGCCGTTTTCTGATGTCATAGGGTCAAGCACTATAGATCTAGTCATCATATCGTCGGTATCTTTAGATGTTCCAATCGCAAGCTGATGTTCAGAAAGACTTCCATTGTCAGTTACTACCCATGCAAGGCGAAATGGATCCCCATCAAGAGCAAACCAATCAAGATCTTCAACGTCACAGCTATCTTGATGGCATTCATAAACAGATGATAACAGCGGTTTTTCATTATCCACCTGAAAAAGTGCTGATTCAACAACTGAAGACATGTTTCCTACTTGATCTGAAGCTTTTGCTTTAAGAAAATATTGAGAATTATTATCTAGATCAAGACCCGTAAAAGTATGTGAAATAACACTATCAGAAATAATTACCCAATCTGTTTCGTTCGTTTTACCAGTTGAATCACGAATCATCACCTCATACTCCTTGATACCACTAGCTCCATCTGAAAAACCTGACCAACTAGCAGTAACAGAGCTAGTATCACCAAGCCACGATAAGTGAGAATTAGAACCATGTAAAACTATACCTATAGAAGGCGCTGTAAGGTCAATAATTACACCATCACTAGTAACTATAGAGGAAACATTGCCAAGCCTGTCACTAGCCCTTACAGAGATAAAATATTTGTTTCCTTCAACTAAAGTTAAACCTGTAACAGTGACAGAAGTGTCTATACCTGCACTAGTCCACCCCAGTACACCTCCAGAACTTTCACCAACTACGTCATCAATTGCATATTCATATTTTCCAATACCACTGGCCGCATCGCTTCCATTCCAATGGAAAGAAAGTTGAGTGCTTGAACCCGCATGGGAATCATTTCCGGACAACCCTTCCTTTACATAGTTCACTATAGGTATTACAGTATCTGTTAAAGGAACCGAACGCTTGTTTTCATATGCACCCATGTCTGGCGTTGACCCTCTAACTGAATCAGCAAGATCTTCAACAGTTGCTGTTGAAGATCTTGCTGTACCAATAGCTGGAGAGTAATCTGACAATTTAAAGTCACCATTGCCTGGGTTAACAAAAAGAGGGTCCGCAGCAAGCACAGAGAGTCCTGAAGGAAACCCCCCTTCTACAATACTATTTTCAATAGTATATCTTCCTGTTGCACCTCCTGAAGTATTCCCCCATAAAATACTATTCCTAAAAATTGGAGCTATGGTTAACGCTGGTGCGGAATATCCGGCACCATAACCTATATTATTTGCAATTGTACAATTGATGAATTCAGGACTAGAAGTACTAAGATCAAAATAAAGTGGATTAGAGCCCGTATTATTGTATATAAGACAATTCTTTAACGTAGCTGAAGAATAATAAAAAGATATAGCTCCTTCTCCTTTTGAATTAGTGATTATACAATTTTCTATAGTAGGACTGGAATTGTTTAACTGTATTGCACTACCTCGAATAGTACCTCCACCAGAAAGGGTAAAACCCTTTAAAGTTGCACTGGAAGTTTCATTACCAATAAATGAAACAACTGGAATACCAATATTTGCTGGTTTTAAAATAGTTGTTTGAGGCCCACTTTCACTTTTGATGAATATATCCTTACCACCAAAATCAATATTCTCTGTATATATTCCAGCTGATACAACCAATGTATCACGTGCAACTTTGGCAATGGAAATACCAGCTTGAATAGTTGTATAATCCGAAGTAGTCCCACTTGCTGTAGCGCCACTGCTCGCAATAGTGATTTTTTTTGGCAATGCCACAGTGGTAACATCAAGCCCACTACTAGTCTTTGCGATATTTGAATTAGCATCCTCGGCGGCTAAATGAAGAGTATATTGGGCCTCAGAACTAAGACCAGCTACGGATACAACATTTTCTATGTTAGACTGCAAAATAACAGAGGAGGCAACTATAACGCTATCAGTATTTCCACTGAAATCCTGACCGTTTTTAATTTGAGTAGCGGTCGGTACCGATCCACCTTTTTTCAAAACAACATAATATCCAGTACCCGATTCATTAATTTTGTAGCTAAAATCAAAAGTGGTTGTTGTGATACCAGATGCAACAGGAGAAGTAATTGTAGGAGATGTTTTATCTGTATTTATATCAACCTTGGATGCACTCGTTTGAATATTGGAAGAATTATCCTCTACTACAAGCCAAGCATCATACTCCGTAGACTCCGTTAAGCTACTCAAAGAAGCTGTTGAGGCAGTATTGGCTGTAATAGTTACATTACCATCTGTATAGGTAGAACCACCAGCTTTACCAGTACCATTTTTCACATCTGTAGCAGATGGTTCAGCCGCATTGTTTGCAAGCAACACATAGTAAGCTGTTCCAGCAACATCAGCCGTAATACTTAGGGTAGCTGAAGTTCCATTAGAGGCTACACTTACGGAAGGAGATCCAGAAGCAAAAAGAGGAAGAGTGTTTGCACTAGTAACAACTTCGATAAGGGTAGGACTTGATTGCAAAAGAGGTGATGAGGAGTTGTCTTCGACTACTAAATAGACATCATAGCTAGTATTGCCTGAAATGTTATTGGAAATAGAAAGAGACTTTTCAGTCTCAGCTGACAAAATCGTATTATTTGAAGTAACTACTGAAGCACCACTACTTCCAGTACCCGCTTTCACTTCAGAAGCTTTTGGCGCGGTAGCTCCATCTGAAAGAACAACATAATAAACTTTACCAGCTTTGTCCGTTTTGATTTTTATTTCAAAATTTTCCTTAGAAATATTTGATGCAACGGGGTAGCCTGCTTCAAAAGCAGGGGCAGCAATAGTATAAGACCATAATTCATAATTGCCTGAACTAGCACTCTTACTCTTATCATTTATGAAATAGTAAAATACATCATTGCTCTCAGAAGCAGCAGTAATTATTTTGTTACTACCAGACCCTCCTGAAGTTGTTCTAGTTGCAAGTTTAATAGGCGGAGTAGTTGTATTTTGTGGTTCATACACAGATGATCCATCATACGCATATAACTTGAAGTTCCCCGAAGAACCGGAACTACTTGCAGACCATAAAAGTCTGTTTTGATATTCATGAAAAAGAGAATTATAAGCTATATATCCTCCAGCATTAGAACTGGAAACCAATGTAGAAAAGCTCGTACCATCATAAGCGACTATTTCTGATTTAGAATCAGAACTCCAATATTGTTTGAAGAACACTAATTTTGAGCCAAAAATAACTGGGCCGATGAGTTGACCATTAGATACCGAAATCTGCTCATTTAAAGAACCACCACCTGTGGAATTATTATTGATGTCATAGTATTTTAAAGTATAAGTGTAGCTACCATTACTGTAAACGTTATAATTCCAATATATCTTATTATCATATAATATGGGGCTATCAATATATTTGCTTTCTTTAACAAGTGTACTTATTGAGGAGCCATCATATTTTTTCCAATAATACTTGGCGCTTCCAGATTCATACGCATATTGGGTAAAGAAAAGATTACTTCCAGATACTATAAAATTATATCCATTATTTTGTGAACTGGAAGAAATAGAAACTACTTTCGTGGTATCTGATCCACTTAATGAATACAGGTTATATCCTGAATTCCAAGAGCCAATAGTAAAATGAAGTTTACTGTTATAATAGAATGGGGTATCCATATTTAAATAGTTATTGTCAGCATTAGATGCTAAAGAAAAAGCTTTTTCAAATGTACTGCCGTCATATGACCATAATGTATAGGTGTTAGTATTGTTCGAATAAGAGTACGTTTTAAAGTAAACCTTACTTCCTGCAACTACACCCAAAACACTCTTATTATTTACCCAAAAAGACTGAATAGATGTTCCTGACTCAAAAGTCTTAATTGTATTTATAGAAGAACCATCATATTCTTTAAGAGTATCAATACTTGAACTTGACCTTACCGAAAAATAGAACTTTCCATTAAAACCTATCGAAGATCCCACTTCATCATGATCAGCATAAATAAACTGAGAGAAACTTAATAAAGATCCAATGAGCAATAAATTATGGAATCTATTGAGCATTAATCTCTCCCTCTCCAAATCCTTTTAATTCCAAGAGATTATCATTGTCATCTACAAGCTCGGATTCAGATGTGTAAGAAATCGTTGAGACGCCTGAAGTCAACGTGCCCAAAATAAGTGTCGCTATACTTCCAGTTCCGGAAACAGTCGAACTATCGTCTCCAAGAAACGATGTGTAAATATCAAGGAGACCAGCCTCAGCATTATTTTCAGAAATAAATACTGGCTCTGAAGTTGAAACAAATAAATCCCCTGTATTAACCGAATTGATTGAAATAAGGCTCTTATCATAAGATAATTGAATATGCGCGCCAGCTACACCTGACACTCCAAGAGCATATACCTGCACACTAACACTGCTTCCAGCTGTCACTTCAAATTCATCGGGGAAAAATACAAGAGCAGGAGTTTCGATACCATCTTCTTCTGCTGACTCTTCGTCCAAAGGATTTTCATAAGATTCTGTAGGAACTTCACAACTGATAAATAAAACAGAAAAAAGGACAACTGAGGATCTGATGAGAGGATGCTTAATTAAATTAATACTCCTTGCAAAAAGGATAGATGAATATTTTTTCAATAAAGGATTAATTACCATTATCGACCTATAGAAAATGAAAAGTTGATTAAAGAAGCACTTGTAGAAGGATCATATACTAATCGTAAGGGAGGAGATTGAAAACTAGCTGTCTCTTCATCGTTGTCTTTCTTCGGACCAGTAATCAGAGCATGGAGAATATTTGCCACCCACACTCCTGCAGCAGCATAAGCAAGAGTTTCAGCTTGAGTTGCCGCAGCATCCATATCTGAATAATGGCCTTGGGCCTCAGCTTTATACTTCGCAATCATATCTACATCTGTCTCATTATTATACTGGTCAATTGATGTGTTATAAGCATCGTAGGAAGTTAAATATTGAGAACCGAAAAGATAAAGACCCCCTCCTATTCCTAACTCGGATAGAAGCCAAATATAACCCCACTTTTTTCTACCTGAATAAAATTGGCCCATACCTGGAATAAACATGGATCGCATCATTGCTCCAAAACGAGTCTTCTTAGAACCAGCTATAATAGGTTGCGCAACTACGCCGGATTTACGCTTTGCAATCAATGGGGCAGGTGCTTTTAAACCAGATATTTCATAAGCAAGTATTTCTATTTCTGTGATCAACCCATCAACAGCACCACCATACGAAACATTTTTTGTTCGAATGTTCTCCCCTGTCTGGACTGAAAACATTCTCATATCAATAGTAAAGGTTTTACCAACACGACCGATAGCCCCTCCGATCATATTTTGAACACCTAATAATTGACCAACCTCCACAGCACATTCATCGCTAGTGCAACCGGTTTGTTGAAAACCTTGTTCTTGAAGAACTTCTTCCATCATTTGTCTTTCAACAAGCCTAAGAGCGCCAGCTGATGCTAAGGCTGTTCTAAAACGATCTGTTAATGTTTGTGCTTCAAGTTGTGATATACCTCGCCCCTCAAAGTCAAGAATAGCAACAGTTTCCCTATTGTCTTGGGAGTAGACAAATAAAGGAAAAGAAAGAACGATTAAATAAAATCTTAACATTAAGTTTTTTTCATTGGATTGTTATGCTCTAATCGTTAATAGTAAAGCAAATCACTTTTGAAATTTACAAAATCTAAGGGACAATCTTACTCCTGAGCAACACGATTTTATTAGACGTGACCTTTATCACAAAAAAGATCTTTTTATCAATAATCCAGAAATCATAAAAGATCCCCCTAATAAAGGGGGACCTCACGTTAATAATGTACAGAGTTATTATCAAATTCAGCATACGAACATAACTACTTCATTAGTTTCAGATTAATTATGAAAAATCAATCAGTGTTCTTACTGTAAACAAAAAACAATATAGCAAGAACAGCCGTAAATACTATGTTACCATAAGCTGGTGCTCCAGACGCTTGTCCTGAAATAATATGATATCCAATAATTAATACGAATAAACAGTTGGTTACACCGAATAGCTGTCCAAATGCTGACAAAGAGTCACCAGCAATGTCAGGTGAACGATACGTTATTATTCCAACAACAATCAATGAAACGCCAAAAACCTCACCTAAGGTCAGCAAGGCATCTGTTATTTCCCAAGAAAGCATATCCATAAACATACTTGTAAAAAAAACTAAAACTAATCCATTGATTAATGGAATAAGACCACCAATGCGACATATTAATTTTAAATTCATAACCTCTCCTTTATTTAATTAAATATATTTATCCTTTAAATGAATTGGAAAGGATTTGTTTAACTACCAACTGAATTCCTAAATCTTTTTACTTATCTCTATTATTTTTTTTCTGAATAATGGGTACATTTCTAAATAAATAAATAGATTATTTTTAGTTTCTAAGGGGGAAGAATGAATCAAAAGCATTATTTCATTATTACAATATTTTTTTCATTATTTTTAAGTTGTTTTCAAGCTCCTATTTCTGATAAAGGAAAAGGAGATAAAGATAGAAATTCATTGCATCTCAAATCATCCAATAGTGTTTTAAATAAAGATAAGCCTAAGGTAAATATTGAAGGCGCTGAGATAACATTGTTGATTCAGAATCCGGACATAGTAACTCCAACAGGAATAGCAGTAGATGGCGATGATAGAATTTGGGTGATTGAAAATCATACCCATGTAAGACAAGATGACTATTCAGGTCCAGATGTAGACCGTATATTAATTTTTGAAGGGTACCTAAATAATGATTCAGGGGAAAAAAGAGTGATTGAATATGCAACAGGTTTTACTAATGGCATGTCTTTAACTCTTAAGGATAATGGACAAGTACTTATTGCTACCCGATCATCCATAATGCAATTCACAGATTTAAATAATGATTTTATTGCTGACAAGCAGGATACTTTAATTGGATTGGAAACTGCTGAACAATTTTCACATAATGGAATGTCTGGACTAGTAATTGGTCCAGATAATAAAATCTATTTTCAGTGTGGTGAAAATTTTGGTTCCGAATATCTAATGACTGGTACTGACGGAAAAACAATTATAGGAAAAGAGAGAGAAGGCGGCAGTATATATAGATGTAATATGGATGGGTCAAATCTCGAAAGAATTGGAACAGCAATATGGAATTCTTTTGGGATGACTTTTGATCCTTACGGAAACTTATTTTCTGTTGAAAATGACCCAGACTCACATCCACCATGTAGATTACTTCATATTGTAAAGGGTGGAAATTATGGGTTTCAGTTTAACCACGGACGTGATGGTCTTAGTCCTTTAACATCCTGGTTTGGGCAAATACCGGGGACCTTACCAATGGTATCAGGCACTGGAGAAGCTCCATGTGGTATAATGCATTATGACGCCTCTCTTTTTGGGGATAAAATTCAGTCATCATTACTTGTTGCATCATGGGGTGACAGTGTAATTCAGAGCTATGATTTAGTTTCAAATGGTGGTTCATTTGTATCCCAACCCTATGCATTTGTTGAAGGTAATAAAAATTTTGCTCCTGTTGAACTTGCTATTGATTCAAAAGGTGGAATTATTGTCTCCGATTGGGCAAGTTTAGCTTACGCCGTACATGGAAAAGGTAAAATTTGGCGTATTTCTCCTCCGAAAAATGCTTCAGAAAAGGTTCAAAGAAATCCTCGGCTTCAATCATTAAACTCTCCCTACTCTTCTATAAGAACAAAAGCAGCAAATGAAATTATTTCTAGTACAACCAACATCACAGACTATTTAAGCAATCAACAGATTAGAGACATAGCTAAGCCAAATCTACTTTGGGCCGCAGCCAATAATAACCATTCCCAATTAGAAGAACTCTTGATTAAGGCCTTGGATGATAAGAATGATTTGATCAGAGCGTTATCCGTCCAAATATTGATTGAGAAAAACTTAATTGATAATGAAAATTTTTATATTAATCTTTTTCAAAATGACCCCTCTATGCATGTAAAGCGACAATCTATCTATGGTTTAGAATCAGAAAAGGCTTATAATGTTGTATTGAGTATGTTTGGCCAAAACACACCATTTATTCATACAGCTATAATTGAACTGTTTGGAAAATCAGATAATATTGATATGCTTATCAATACATCAAAAAGTAATAAATCATATGAACGATTAGGTGCGCTTTTATGTTTACAGCGTGCCAATACAGATATTCCTAGAGAAACAATGAAACGATTTCTTTTTGATTCAGATCATACTAACCGACAGGTAGCACTTAAATGGATCTCTGAAGATAGGCTAATTCAATTTAGAGATCTTGTAGAGGAATCATTTTCAACATTAAATAATGTTGACCAGAGAATATTTGATGCATATATGGTAGCTTTCCAATATCTTGATGCTAAATGGGATCCAGTAATACCACGTGTTAATAAAGACAAGGGGGCAGATTGGGGAGATAAGAAAGCCACTCTACACTTTGCTGAAGGAGATGAATCATGGACTAAATATCCCTATAAACGGCAACCTTTTTTATTGAAGGCCCTGAAGAATGAGAACTTCAGTCCAAAATTAAAGGCAAGAGCGCTATCATCCATGGATCCTTATCATTCGGACCTAACGATTTCATTTCTTATGGAATTATTTAATGACGGCAGTGAAGATTTGCAAATTCAAGTAACAAGAACCTTAAGTACAAGAATTTCTGATGCCGAAGCCTGTAAAACAGTAGAAAATATCGCTAAAGATAAAAATCAAAGTAATGAAACCAGACTTGAAGCAATAACTGGTCTAGGTAATAGTGCTGTTATAAACGAAAGTAGTTTGAAAACATTACGCGAAATTCTCTATAATGACCAAGAATTAGAAATTATTAGAAATGAGGCATTTCAAAATTATCAATCAATATCTCCAGATGTGAATATTGATCAACTTAATTTATCATTAGCAAAAAAACCTGAATCATTAGATGAGTGGCGTAAATACGGAAATGAGCAAGGCAATGGAAAATCTGGCGCTAGAATCTTTTATAGTGGTAGATATCAATGTGGAAGTTGTCATAGGATCGATGGACGAGGAGGAATATATGGCCAAGATCTTTCTCGGATCGGATTTAACGCAAGCAAGGACAGGATTATTGAAAGCATCTTACATCCAAGTAATATTATATCTCCAGAATACGTTGGATATGAGGTAAACACTGAAGATAATTTTTATGTGGGAAGAGAGGATAAAGATCATGATACTAAGTACCACTTATCAATGATTTTAGCAAATGGAGATAGAAAATTAATACGTTATGAAAATATAATAGAGCAAAAGATCTTAGATCGCTCTTTAATGCCTTCCGGATTATATGAAACAATGACTGGTAAGGAGTTTAGGGATTTAATACAATTTCTTTCTGAAAGAACTAACGCTACAATCAACTCGAAACAGAAATAGTCCGATTTAATTTCCTACCATTAATAAAGATCAGAAAAACTATCTCTTGCTCATATTATCTGTATTATTAGTCTTTTCCTGTGAAGATGAAGATAATAAAGACTGTATTGATGAATCAAAAATAATAAGTAATGGAGTATGTATTGAAATCTATGAACCAGTTTGTGGTTGTGACGATAAGACATATTCAAATGATTGTTTTGCAGAAATTGCTGGAGTTACGGAATGGACTAAAGGAGAGTGTAATTAAATGAAATGCATCTATTGCATATTACCCTTATTAGCCTCTTACCATTAATTAAATAATTCCGTAGATTCTAAAAATTGAGGTACATTATGAAAATATCCTTAATCACACTTAGAGTCCCTATTTTAATTTTTTCTTTTTGTCTAGCTACCGTTCAATCTCAAGAAGAAAATTTTGTTCCTGGAGGTACAATACCAGAAGGACATCCTGACTATACCTCTAAAGTTCCTAAATACAAATTTTCCAACACTCTTAAAAAACAAGAAAAAGAATTAAAGAAAAATCCCCTACTAAAGAGATTTGCTAAATCTCGAAAAGCAATGGCTGGAGAACCACACTTACCAAATTATCATTTTGTGAGTCCTGAAAATCGTTTAAATGATCCAAACGGTCTTAGTTACTGGAAAGGCAAATGGCATCTTTTTTACCAAGGTTATCCACCTGAAGATCCAAGACAGCATTGGGGGCATGCTGTAAGCGATGATTTAATTCATTGGCGTGATTTGCCCTATGCTATCTATCCTAATCCTGAAAGAGCTGTATTTTCTGGCACAACCCTTGTTGAAGAAGACAGGGTCATTGCCATGTATCATGGTACCAGGATAGGAAACATGGTAGCAACATCTTCTGACCCCCTCCTTCTCAACTGGGACAAAGTTACGGAAGGGGCACCTATTTCTATTCTTAACCCTGACAATCTTTTAATCGATGATAATGATAAGCACTATCCTTATCGAGTATTTGACCCTTCAATTTGGAAGGAAGGTGAATACTATTACTCACTTTCGGCCGGTCAAAAGCCTGAAGGACCAGGCGGCTCGATGATTCGTGCAAATTGGCTTTTTCGTTCAAAAGATTTGGCTAATTGGGAGTATTTACACCCATTTATTGAGAATGATCAATATTCATTGGTAGGTGATGATGGGGCCTGCCCTTACTTCTGGCCAATAGGTAATAAACATATCTACATGCAGTTTAGCCATATGAGTGGCGGTAAATATCTTATTGGAGATTACAATACAGATCGTGACAAATTTGAAGTTACCGGTGGTGGTGATTTTAACTTTGGAACCGCATGGCCTAATGGTGTTCATGCACCTTCCGCTACCCCAGAACCATTAAGACATGCTGGAGCTACGGATGGAAAGGGAGTCGATGGAGCGGTCATTATTATTTTTAATATGAACCCTGGCAAACCTACAGAAGGATATGATCAAATCATGTCTCTTCCCCGGCGCCTAACTTTAAATCCCGAACCTCATATTAATATAAATATTGAACCGGTAGGTGATTTTGCATCTTTGCGATACAATCATAAAAAAGTTGAGTCCATGGATCTCCCCGCCAATAAGGAAATCGTCCTAGATGGTATCAATGGAAAATCCATGGAAATTATGGCTGAGATAGATCTTAATCACCCCGAAAAGGATGAAAATGCTCCATGGTATAATCGCCAAGCTCCTACTACTATAGAAATGGGTGTTTTTCGTTCTTCAACTAGGGAAGAAGTGACCCGAATTCTATTCACAAAAGGCACTGGATACCGATCTGCTTACTTAAGACGATTCGGTAGTACAAGAAGAAGTGAAAATCGTATAAGAAACATCCAATCTGATATGATAACAATTGAATCATCCAGATCATCAGTTCTTTCAGACGCTACTCCGAGGATACCTGAAAGTGCCCCAGTTTTTCTTGGTGAAGATGAAACTCTGAAACTTCATGTATTCATTGACAAAAGTATTGTTGAAGTATTTGTTAATGGACAACAGTGTGTTGCTCAGCGCGTTTATCCAGGACTTGATGACAGTGATGGTATTTCTTTCCGAGCCCAGGGTAGGGATATGAAAATAGTCTCTCTTGATGCCTGGGAAATGAAAAATATCTACGATTAATTGGGTACATATTATATAGTTCATTATATTTTATTTAAAAGACCCTCCCTCAGAATAGGGGGTTATAATAAGTAGCGGAGGAGGGAGTTGAACCCCCGACCTTCGGATTATGATTCCGCTGCTCTAACCAACTGAGCTACTCCGCCATTTAACATCTAAAATTACCGTCTAACTAAGAATATTCAAAAGTTCGATAGATAATCTAACACCAACACCTGAAGGACCAGAGGGTACATAAGGTTGATTTTTTCCCCACCACGCTGTACCTGCAATGTCTAGATGAACCCAAGGAATATCACCTACAAATGCTTTCAAGAAAGCACCTCCAGCTATTGAACCGGCTTGACCTGGAGCACCAAGATTTTTAACATCGGCTATTTCACTTTTTACATCATTACAATATTCTTCCCACAAAGGAAGCTCCCACACCTTTTCGCCTGTTACATCTCCCGCTTTGATTATTGAACGAATAAGCTTATCGTCATTACCCATGGCACCAGTAGCTACATGCCCTAAAGCAACTATCACAGCACCGGTAAGCGTTGCAAAATTTATCATACAAGCTGGTTTGTGATGTTTAGCAACATATGAAAGAGCATCTGCAAGCACTAGACGGCCCTCTGCATCCGTATTAAGGATTTCAATTGTTTTGCCATTATATGCCTTAACGATATCCCCTGGTTTTGAAGCCCTACCTCCTGGCATATTCTCTGTCGCAGCTATAGCTGCGATAATATTCCTTTTTGGCTTAAGACCAGCAATAGCTTTCATAATACCAAGAACTGCTGCGGCACCACACATATCATATTTCATTTCATCCATTTTGGCTGATGGCTTTATCGATATTCCACCAGTATCAAATGTTATTCCCTTTCCTATAAATGCAATAGGCTTTTCTCCTTTTTTCCCACCTTTGTATTCCATCAAAATAAACTTGGCTGGTTCATCAGCACCTATAGAAACAGAAGCAAAAGCTCCCATACCCATTTTAGTAAATTTATCTCTATTTAAAACTTTGCAAGACATATTTGCAACTTGCGCAATCTTTCTCGCTTCAGTGGATAATCTAGTAGGTGTAGCAACATTACTAGGATGAGAAGCTAAATCCCGGGCTAGACAAACAGCTTCCGCAATTATTTTTCCTTTTTTTAGCCCCACTCTACTGCCACCACCTATAATTGATATTGATTTCAGATTATTTTTATCTTTATACTCAGTTTTATAATTAAGAAAACGGTAAGAACCCAAAATTGCTCCCTCTACAAAAGCCTGAGTTCCACCAACTTCACCAACTTTGGCAATACCGGGAATTTCCGCTGCAATGCTACTAAGGCCTGAAGATTGCAATTTTTTTATAGCTGTACCACTTGCTTGCCTAGCCTTTTCATCATTGAAATCTTTACGATTACCAAGTCCTAAAAGGAGAAGTCTTGTAGGTGTACTTCCTGTAAAAAGAATTAATGTTTCATTTAATTTTCCTTGAAAATCTCCATCTTTAATCCTAGTAGTAATAATTTTTTTAAATCTTTTATCAACTTCTTTACCTAATTGCGAGAGGCCACCTCCCTCAAAAACACTAATAACTAATGTATTTGACTTAATTTGGTCCCAGGCAACTGAGGAAATATTTATCTTATTTAAATTCGCCATAGGGCATTCTCCTAACCAATCTAATACATTAACTTACCCAAATTGTTTCATTTGATGAAAAGCTAAACAAAAGAATTATAATTTTTTATTGAATATCTAAGTAAGAAACTGTAAACTATATACGCCTTTTGTATCCTTTTTATAATATTAAGTAAAAGAAAGAGAGAAAATGGAAATCAAAACAATCGAAAATCACGATACTACTAACCCATTTTTTGAACTAACAATTCTTAAATGCCCTAAATGTAAAACTTCTTGGTCAGCGGATTATTCTGACTATTCCTGGATGAGAGAAGATGATCTTGTTATTTGCAGTTGTGGTTCAGTTATGTGTGAAGTAAATGACTTGAAGGATAATTAATTTGTTACAGATTGCGTTCCCTAAATGATAGTTGTATCTTCCATTCTTGACTTTGGTCAATTTAATGGGAAGCAAAAAATCAAAATTACTCTTAATTGATGATCTTGAAACTCTATTAGGACAAGATCGGGTTCTTTCTCATCCAACTGAACTATTAGTTTATGAATGTGATGGTCTTACCCTTAGCAAATATGGTCCTGAGGCTGTTGTGCTTCCTCATTCAACAAAAGAAGTTTCTGAAATTGTAAAATGTTGTCAAAAGCATGAAATTCCTTTTTTAGCAAGAGGTTCTGGAACTGGACTTAGTGGGGGTGCTGTTGCGGCTGAAGGTGGTATCATCATCCAAATGTCCAAAATGTCTAATATTCTAGAAATTGACTATGATAATGAAATTGCTATAGTTGAACCAGGCGTAATTAATTTGCATCTTTCAGAAGCTACTAGAAAAAATGGATATCATTTTGCTCCTGATCCTTCAAGCCAAAAAGCCTGTACAATTGGAGGAAATGTTGCTGAGAATGCTGGAGGGCCCCATACATTAAAATATGGCGTCACTACTAATCATATTCTTGGTTTGACTGTTGTAATGCCAAATGGAGATATAGTAGAATTAGGAGGAAAAGAAGAATTAAATAACGGATATGATCTAGTTGGTATTTTCGTAGGTTCTGAAGGAACACTTGGAATAACAACCGAAATTATAGTTAGGCTTTCAAGAAACCCTGAATCTTACAAAACGTTCCTTGCTTCTTTTAACACAGTGGAATCAGCAAGTCATTCTGTGTCACAAATGATTGCCAAGGGAATTATTCCAGCTGCTCTTGAATTAATTGACAATCTTTCCATAATTGCTGTTGAGGATCACATTAAAGCAGGATTTCCAGTAGATGCCGCGGCTATACTACTTATCGAAATTGATGGTATTTCATCAGAGCTATCTAATCAAGCGAATCAAATAAAAGGAATTTGCCATTCTTCAGGTGCTATTAATTTCCAAGAAGCAAAAGATGAGAAAGAAAGGATTCAACTGTGGAAAGGTCGAAAAGAAGCAATGGGGGCTCTTGGTAAAATCACACCAGCATTTTATACCGTTGATGGAGTGGTTCCTAGATCTAAACTTCCGGAAATTCTTAAATTTGATATTGAAACTGGAAAACTTAATGGACTAAAAGTGGCTCACCTTTGTCATGCTGGTGATGGTAATATACATCCTAATATACTATATAATCATATGAATGAATCTGAGACAAAGGCAGCAATTGAGATATCTAAGGCTATACTGCAAAAGTGCATTGATCTTGGAGGGGCTCTTTCAGGGGAGCATGGAATCGGGACAGAAAAAATATCTTCCTTTAAAATAATGTTTAATGATGCTGATGAAGCCCAAATGTTAGCTGTTCGTTCTTCATTTAATTCTTCAGGTCTTCTAAACCCTAGCAAAATTTTTCCCACAGGTGCTAAATGTGGAGAATCACGAATTAGAAAAACAATAGCTGGTGGAGGATGGCTTTAAATAGCGATCAATTAAATTGCTAAAGTCTAATCCATTAATTGCCTCTAAGACCCTTACCCCTTCTTCTATTCATGAACTTATAACTATTGTTCTTGAAGCAATCGAAAAGAAAAAAACTCTAATTCCTATTGGTGGAGGAACCCAAATTTTTACAGGTGGGAAAAAATTAGATATAGCCATTAACATGTCTGGCTTAACAACAGGATTTAAACATAATCCTGAAGATATGACAGCAACTTTGCCAGCAGGAATGCTTTTCTCTGATGCCCAGATCAAACTTAAAAAAAAAGACCAATGGATTCCTTTAGATCCACCTGACAATGGTTCGTCAACAGTGGGTGGAATCGTCAGCGCAAATCGTTGGGGACCTCGAATACATCGCTATGGTACAGCAAGAGATTGGGTCATTTCCACAACGTTAATTAATGGAAAAGGGAAATTAGTTAAATCCGGTGCTAATGTAGTCAAAAATGTTAGTGGGTATGATTTAAATAAAGCTTATATAGGTGCACGTGGATCATTAGGAATATTAATTGATGTAAGCTTTAAACTTTTTCCAGTTCCAGAGAATAATATAACTTTTCAGGCCTGTTTTTCCGATATAAGGGAAATTTTTCAGATAGTGTCTCAAATCAAAAAAGCATCTCTTGATATTGAAGCACTGTTAATTGCCAATGGTCGGTGGGTCTCACCAAATGAAAAACACTTTTGGTTACTTGTAAAGATTGTTGGGTCCAATGAAAGCATTAAAACTCAATCTAGTGTTATCTCATCTATTTTGAAGAATTCAATAGCTAAACGATGGGTACAATTAAATCATGAAGACTCAAATGCAATGTGGGAAACTGCTAATTTTGGTAATAATGAATCAAAAAATAGTTTTACAAAAGCTGTTATTATCACTCCAAAATATCAAACAGAAAATCTAGCTTCTGAAATAATTGAGATTGATCCAGAAATTTCAATAAAAATTATTCCATGTCGTGGAGTTTTAACTGTTGGATTCAATTCAAAAAAAGTTCTCTATAGTTTGAACCAATTAATTAAAAATTACAGCCATAATATCGAAATATCAGGAAAAAATATCGTATCTTCTGATGATAAATGGCCTTCTATACCAGCTACTTTACCATTAATGAGGAAATTAAAAACAGGTCTTGATCCAAATAATATTTTTGCCCCGGGAACTTTCTTGGGTAACATCTAATGAACGATACAATAGATGAAATATTAATTCAAGAGTTTGGTAAAAAAGAAAAACGTTTTTTACAAGAGTGTATTCATTGTGGACTATGCCTTCCAACCTGTCCTACATATATTTCAAATGGAAAAGAAATGGACTCACCCCGAGGACGTCTATATCTAATTGACTCTGTACTAAATGGAAAAGCTTCTATAGACAATATTTTTGAAAAACATATTAAATCTTGTCTTGTTTGCCGTGCTTGTGAAACAGCCTGCCCATCTGGAGTAGAATTTGGCCATCTAATGGAAACTACTAGAGCAGCATTGAACAATGCGAAGAATCCTTCAATTGTTCAACGTTTATTATTAAAAATCGTTATTCCCTCTCACTCCTTCCTAACTATTATTTTTTTTCTTACTAGATTTATTCAAAGGATACATTTAGACAAATTATTACATGTACCTCCATTTAAATTTTTTACCTCATCCAAATTAAAAGAATTGCAACAATCTCTTCCATCAATTCCAAAAAATAGATTTGGAAATTCTAAATCTCAATATTATCAAGCAACGGATAAATGTAAAGGTACTGTAGCTTTATTTACAGGTTGCATTATGGACCATCTATTTCCCCATGTTCATTCAGCTACTGTTCGGATATTAAACTGGAATGGTTATAATGTAATCATTCCTTCAAATCAAACCTGCTGTGGTGCCCTACATGCACATACAGGTGATAATTCATCCGCAAATAAGCTCGCAAAAAAGAATAATGAAATTCTTCTTAATAATAAGTTCGACTATATAGCAATAAATTCAGCTGGTTGTGGATCACACTTAAAGTCTTACATTAAATATAATAATTCTGGTTTGGCTTCAAAAATTATGGATATCAGTGAATTGTTAACATTGGTAACTTTAAAATCTCCAAAGTCATGTCCCATTGGTCCAGTAGCTTATGATGAGCCTTGTCATTTATTACATGGACAGGGAATTTCCTCTGAACCAAAATCTATTCTAAATAGTATTCCAGATATTAATCTGATAAATCTCAAAAATGCCGATCATTGCTGTGGAAGTGCTGGAAGTTATTCTCTTTCAGAAACAGAAATGTCTATAAAACTATTAGAAAAAAAAATAGAGGCAATTAAGAATAGCGGGGCATCGTTAGTTGTAACTGCTAATCCTGGATGTCAAATCCAATTAAATTGGGGGGCAAAAAGAGCTAAATTAAAAATTGAGGTTTTGCATCTTGTGGAATTACTAGATAAATGTTACAGAACAGATCCAAACTATTTAAAGATTTGAAATATTTTACATTCTCCTTCCATGATTAACTTTTTTTCAATTCTTATATATATCTTTTTTTACAGATACCATCGTAAAAATGGCTTCGCAAACCTTCCTAGCATCCCCATCCTTATCCTCAGCCATAGCTGAAACATGAACTTTTACAGAAGTTTGTCCTGTTGATATTACTATTGCTTTAAAATTAACCCATTCACCGCCAAATACTGGTTCAGAGAATACTACTTCATTAATAGCTTTAGTAACCGAATATTATAATCCTTTAAGAAACCTTTGACTGGATTTAGCTACAGCTATATCCATCCATGACACCATTTTTCCGCCAAATAAAGTTCCAATATTATTTAAATCATTAGGCATCACTAATTGACTAAATCTTGCTACTACAGTTCCCACAGTGAATCTCCCCTCAGCATAATTTATAAAAAAAAGTCCCGTTGGTTAAACCCTCGAGAAATATAAATTGCTCTGAAGAGTACGCCATACCAACAGGACTAAAAAGTATAAATAAAATTCAGTTAAAAGCACCAAACAAAAAAATGAGTTTGGCTAGCTATCTATAAAATTTTATTTAAAGTTATTACCTCAATTAAATTGAACTTTTATCTTTTAACTTGGTTCCACAAGAAGCACCTTCAACTGTGGATTTCGCTTTTTTCGAATTATAATCACATGCCGCTGCATCACTAGCAATAAATCCAGTATTTGAAACTATAGATAATAGCTCAGCCTTATTTATTTGAGTGGGATTATATTCAACCGTTGCAAGTTTTGAATCCAAGTCTACAGCAACCTTTGATACACCAGATTTCTCCGCAAGTGCTGCTTCTACTTTTGAAGTACAACTACCACAACTCATACCTTCTATAGAAATAGATGCTGTTTCAAAAGTATCATTTTCATAGGTTCCACCAACAAGAATTACAACAGCAAGAATAATTACTGCTAAAAAAGAAGTTTTTTTAATCATCAATATCCTCCGTTTCAGATAGTTCAAAAATTAAATAGTAAACTTTTTGAATTTAAGTCTTGTTTCGCTTCATGTCAATTAGATTAAGATTTTCTTGATCAAATTCTTTTGCTAGCCTTTCACCCTCTTTAAAATCCACCAGCATTAATAAAAAGGCTCCAAAAATGAACAAAAAAAGTATTGAAAGTATTCCTAATCTTGCATTGCCAGATATAAATGTTACACTACCTATTAATAATGGTCCGATCACAGCAGCAAATTTACCAAGCATATTAAAAAAACCGAAAAATTCGGCGGCCTGACTTTTAGGGATAATTGTACTATATAGACTTCGACTTAATGCTTGAATACCGCCTTGGAATAATCCAATTAATATGGCAAGAATATAGAAATGAGTTTCACTATGCATAAAATAACCAAGAATTGTAATAAAAATATAGGCCACAATTGATGTCATAATAGCTTCCTTTGTTCCAATCTTTATTGCCACCCAATTGTAAATCAAAGCAGCTGGAAATGCAATAAATTGAACAATAAGAAGCGCTGTCATTAGTGTCGAACTTTTAAATCCAATTGATATACCATAATCAACAGCCATTTTAACAATGGTGTCGACTCCATCTATATAAAACCAATATGCTAGCAAAAAAAGACTTACTATTTTAAAATGCTTTAATTGGTGTAAAGTATTCCTAAGCTGATGGAAGCCTAGAGGTATAGCCCTGCGAATCGTTATAGAATTACTAACCATTGGCTCACGAACATATAAAATAAGAGGGATAGTGAAAAGAATCCACCAAACTGCTACACTTAAAAAACTAATTTTGACGGCCACGGATTGATCAGGAATTCCGAAAAACTCAGGGTTAAGAAACATCAAAACGTTCAAAGCAAAAAGAATGCCTCCTCCAATGTAGCCCATAGAAAAGCCAAGTGATGATACCATGTTTAACTTATCTCGGGGAGCAACGGTAAGTAAAAGTGAGTCATAAAAAATATTGCCAGAAGAAAAACCAATTGATGCACCAATATACACGATAATAGCCAATAGCCAATTCCCTTGGCTTACTACCCACAAAGACGCTGTAAAAACAGAACCTAGAAACGCAAAAAAAATAAGAAATTTTTTTCTGGCATTTCCACGGTCAGCAATCGCCCCAAAAAGAGGTGCCAAAAGTGCAACAATTATCGCGTACATTGAATTAGCGATTCCAAGATAAAAAGTGCTTTCAGCTGGGTTATTTGGATCTGCCCAATAAGCATTAAAAAATAAAGGAAAAAAACCAGCCATCACAGTAGTTGCAAATGCTGAATTAGCCCAATCATATAAAGCCCAACTCCAAATTGATTTTTTATTCAAATATCCCCCTTACCAAAATTGAAAAAAGGTGGTAAATGATAAGTTAAATTTTAAGTTACTCCAATAATGCTGAACTAGTAATGGAATTTGCATTGATAGCTTAACTTCAAATGGAATAGAACCAAATTTATTCATAGGATCAGTATTCATATATATAAAACCCATATTTTGGATGATAGCAAAAGCTCTGGTATCATATCCTTCTCTAGAGTCTGTCCCACCAGCCATCCATTTATTCCATTTACTATTTTTTGAGAAAAAAGTATCTCTACCTTTCAAGTACCAAATCTGTCCAGTAAAAAAAGCTATTTTGTCAGGAATCAATTCTAATGTTCCATCTATTAATCCAAAAGATTCATTCCCACGTCGCATTTTATAAGAATTACCAATTTGATCAAGAATTTTGTCAGCATTTACGTAAAATGTACCTCTTGGAGATATTCTAGTCGAAAACTTAGCTTCAGGGTTAAACTTAAACTTAGTTAACCATGTCACTTTAATACGTCGACCTTTTATTATTCGATAAAATTCACCGGACAAAGAAAATTTTATTGATGCGATACCATCTCCGAGCTGAAGTTGACTAAACTGTTTTGGTCTATTTAAGCCATCAACTTTCATAGGGTCATATATAGAAATAAGTCTTCCTGTTGGCATAGTAATTCCTAGACCTCCATATACTGAATATAAGGATTCACCCTGCCAGACGGGTGATCCCAATAAATGAAAATTGAGGCCTAATTGAATATCTCCCATCCCTGATGATGTACGATCTGGATGAAAAAATTTCATTAATGAATCAATATTTGTTGGATCCTTTTCGGGATTAGTAAAAGGATTAAATTGAGATCCAGTTATTGATTTCCCTATAGGGTCAGCATTTTGTTCCATGGCCCATAAAATAGAAAATTGACCGTCAACTGAATAAAATGAATCATAAACAGCATTCAGTTTGTTCTTCATGTAAGAACCGAGACTATCTGAAAATTCTGAAGCAAAAAAATTTTCAATTTTTATTTTATTTGCTTTGTGATAAGCTATAAATCCAGCCAAATCAAAATTGTCCATTGGGCCGCTAATCCAACCCCATACATTTTTCTGCTCAGCTTTAATATAATTTGGAATAGAGATTGCTGCTGTTACTTTATCAGATATACCATAGTCAATTTTAATTCGATAAAGAGTCGCTATAAAAGATCTATTTGCATTAGTAATGTAACCACCCATATTAACAGCATTAGGACCGAAAAAATTTTGGCTAAAATCAAACAAAGAATCGCCCCAAGCTATAGCTGCGGATTTTGTTTGAAAGTCAGCTATTATTTTATCAGTTCTATCTGAAATAGTTACATAATGTTCATGAAGATTAAATAAATCAGATTTCGTATTTGGATTGTTATGATCATAATACTGTAAACCATATCCTTCTAGATTAAAGAACTCATCAGGTAAACCCCTAATGCCGTTAGCTGAGATCCACTGACCAGATGAAAATTCATTGTCTACAGATAAACGCCAAACATTCTTCGGTAGAGTAAAATAGTTTTGAGCTTTAAGACAGTCAAAACTCCAAATCATTAATATAATTAAAGTGAATATAGTTCTCATAAATTAATAGAGAAGGAATTTTTGACGAAAATTATTAAATCTGATTAGATCTTGAGACCAAGTAGCTGGAAGTTTAGCAACATTTCTTTCTTGAGCCAGAAATATTCTCAAATAGTTATGCCCATAAAGAAGATCTATATAATTATTTCCTATCCATTTAAAGCGACGAGGTTCCATAACTGAAATTAATGAAAGAATATTTACAGCAGTTTTTACTGGTTTGAATCTATCTCTATCTTGAATTAATAATTCAATACCATAGCAAGTTTCATTTCTATAAATGGGCCTTGAGACAAGTAATGAAAGAGAATCAGGCATAAATTGTATAGTTTTAAAAATAACACCGGGAAGATTGGCTTTAATTAATCCTGCAATTAATTGTTTAGATACTAACCATGGAGCACCTATTACTTTGTAGGGTAAATTAGTGCCTTCTCCAAAAGAAAGGTTTGTGCCTGTTAATAATTCCAGTCCAACAGATGATAATAGTCTGTCAGTATTCTCTATATCTTTCCATAAAGGAGTTTCTACCAAACCTGTTTCATCAAACCACATTTTTCGATTCCAGTTTGCCATAGGAATTACAGTTAATTCACATCTTTCAGATCCTCTTATCCATCCAGTTTCATTTATCATAATAGAAAGTTCTCCTACTGTCATCCCATGTCTAATTGGAACTAAATGATATCCTTTAAGTGATTGAAATTGTGGGCGAATAACTGGGCCTTCTAAAGTGTTTCCATTAATTGGATTTGGTCTATCTAATACAATAACTGGCTTCCCATAATCTGCAGCTGCTTCCATCATCTTAGTCACTGTAGTCATTATTGTTTGATATCTAACTCCTGTGTCTTGCACATCAATAATGACTAAATCGACATTTCGGAAATCCCTGCTATTTGGTTTAAAATGATGACCCCAAAGATTTTTTATTATAGCATTAAAACGTTTGTCTTTTTTGTCTGGTGATGACTCCAAAGATTGAATCTGGTTATTTAAAATTCCAAATTGGGGAGTAAAAATAATTTCAACATTAATAAGATCTTTTTGTTCGTATAATAAATCCAATAAATGCTTTCCTTCACGATTCAATGAGGTTTGATTGGTTAATATGGCAAGTCTTTTCCCTTTAATAAGGTCAAACATTCTTTCTTCTAAAATATCTAAACCCGTAAAAACACCCGGTAAAAAACTCATATCAGGAATATCAACTACCTTAGAGTGATCATACAGTTCTTGACTCCAAATAGGTAGTGATAAGAAAATTATAAATAAACTTGGCTTAAAAATATTCTTCATTTTTTAAGTAATCTTACAATTGTTGAGACCATTATCATAAGAGTTAGACCAATCAATGTATACCAGGGCCATGCAATAGGAGTGAAAACAATAATTAATATCATTATTATAATTGACGATATAAAACCCAAGATAACCGATAAAGAAGAAAATTCAATATTTAGTAAGCCAAGCACAAAGAACCCCAAAAGACCTCCATAAGTAAAAGAAGAAATTGTTAAACCAATCTCAACCAATGGATTATCTGAAGATGTAAAAAGTAATGCACTAATTGAAATAACAATTCCGCATATTATAGAAATAAGTCGAGAGTTCCTTAAGTTATATTCATTTGGCTTAATTAATTTTATCCAGTCCGACATTATTGAAGAGGCAATCGCATTAATTGATGAGCTAAGCGAAGACATTGCAGCTGAGAAAATTGCTGCCACAATTAGTCCTTTTACCCCAATTGGAAGAGCATCAATAATAAATTTAGAAAAAACATTATTGCTATTGATAGTTTCTCCCTCATAAAAGGCCCAAATCCCTGTTCCAATCATTAAAAAAATTCCAAATTGGAAAAGTGCTAAAACTCCACTACCAATTAGTGCTTTTCGACTATCATTTAAACTTTTTGCACTCAAAAGTCTTTGCACCATAAGATGATCAGTCCCATGCGAAGCTAATGATAAAAAAATCCCTCCAAAAAAGGCTGTAATAAAATGGTATGGATAACTAAGAAAATTTCCACCTTGAAAAATTAGAAGTTTCTCTTCATTAGATGCACTTCTTAATATGGAAATCCAACCTCCATCAATAATAATCCCTAAAACCCAAATAGTTATAAATCCACCTATAATATAGATCGAAAATTGAATTGAATCAGCCCAGACCACTGCTTTAAGTCCTCCTAAAATAGTATAAAATAGAGTAAAAGCTACTATAACGATTATTGATAATTGGTAAGACCATCCAGTAATTAAAGTCATAGGAATAGCTGTCATGAAAAGTCTAACTCCATCAGAAAGAATACGTGTAACTTGAAAAACAAAAGAACCCGTACGTTGTGCTGTTACTCCCCAGCGATTCCGAAGAAATTCATAGGTCGATTCCAAACCTTCTTTAAAATATAGTGGGAGCAAATAATGTGCAACTAACCATCGTCCTATTACATAACCTAGGGCTAACTGTAAAAAACCAAAATTTGAATTATATGCTATTCCAGGAATACTAAGAAAGGTTAACACGGATGTTTCTGTTGCAACAACCGAAAACATAATCATCCACCAAGGAATACTCTTTTCTGCAAGAAAAAATGATTTTGTGCTAGCTTGTTTCCCTGATGCCCAAAGAGAAAAATAACTAACTATAATTAGATATAAAAAAAGAACAATGAAGTCTAATAATTGCACAAAATTAGATCTACCGGTTAAGCAAAACCTTCATCACAGCGTTATGAAATTCCTGCCTAACTTTTGTAATCCCGCCTCGTTTCCTAGTTGGGTGCACTCTATTTGTCAATAAAATAATTGCAATTCGCCTATTGGGATCGATCCAAATAGAAGTACCAGTGAAACCAGTATGACCAAAACTACCAGCACTAAAATATTGTCCAGCTGAACTTTTACCCTTAGTTGGTGTATCCCATCCTATAGCTCTATCACTTCCTTTTGGTAACTCTTGTTTACTTGTAAACTTTTCTATAATTGATCTAGAAAAGTATCTACGTCCGCCAAAAAACCCATAGTCCATCATCATCTGAGAAAAAACACCAAGATCCTTTGCTGAAGAAAAAAGGCCAGCATGTCCAGCTATTCCGCCTAACTGCCATGCTCGTTCATCGTGTACAATTCCTTGAACTAATCCACGATTATAAATATTGTCAATTTCTGTTGGTGCTACTTTGAAAATAATAGAGGAATCAGGTATGAAGAATGTGTTCTTCATACCTAATGGTTTAAAGATTAATTTAGAAGATAAGACATCAAATTTTTCTCCACTTATTATTTCACATATTTTTCCTAGCAAAATCATCCCAAAATCACTGTATTCGTAAACCATCCCCGGGGGATGAATAAGAGGTTCGTTAATAATATCAGAAATTATTTCATTAGCACTTAGACCTAAAGGATACTTTTTAAAAGGTTTTAGACCAGCCGAGTGAGTTAAAAGATGTCTTATTGTAACCAGATCTTTTCCACCTCCTGTAAATTGAGGGATAAAATCTTTAACAGGCTCATCCAAAGGAAGTTTATTTTGAGCTGATAGCTTCATCACTATACTTGTTGTAGCGACAACTTTTGTTAGTGAAGCTAAATCATAAATAGTTTCAGCATTCACTAAAGGAGATAATGAACTGTAGGCTTGCCTACCAATTTGCTTTGACCAAATAACTTCTCCACCATATAGAACAAGTGTTGAAACACCTGGAAATATTGAATCAGCAATTGCATTATTTAGAATACTTTCAGGCTCAGTAAAATCTAAAATTTCAGACAATTCTCTACCCCATAGATCAACTTCCTTTTTAATACCATGACCCTGAGGATATTTTGGACTTAGGCTAACAGGAAGTTTTCCAGTTATAGGAGCACTGCCGAAAAGTGCATTAGCCATGGCATTCATAGAAATAGAACCATATCCATATGCAGCAAGATAAGTTCCGAGGGAATCAACACCACTTACATAGGGAGAACCAAAGGAAACAATTGTTACCTTTTCTTTAATTGCATGAAACTTTTCAATAAGCTCGCGATGAGAGGGATCAATTGTTACTCTTCCAATATTCATCCTAACACGAATTAAAAGAGAAATTAAAATGTGGTCAGAGGAATCTGCTTTAGCTATAATATCGGAAATTTGATTATGACTAAGTTCTTGGTAATAAAATTCAGACTTTACATTGCCATGCAATCTAGAAACTGCTGATCTAAATGGCTTAGAATAAGATAACATTCCCTCATCGGTTGCCAATAAAATATGAGTCATTCTATTATTATTTGTGGGAGATATTGGAATTGTTTTTAAATCATCATTAATAAGAGTAATTGATTTTCTTGCAGCTTCAGTAGCAATAGATGTATTATTCCCATTACCGAGGATTCTCCGTGCTTTTGATAAAGGGACCTCTCTTTCATCCCATAAACCTAATTCTTGTTTAGCATGGAGAATTTTTTGAACCGATTGGTCAATACGTTTTATTGAAATTCTACCACTTTTAACAGCATTTAAGACCCCTTTAATAGCTGTGTCATTATCAAGAGGTAAAAGAACTATATCTGAGCCAGCTTCAATGGTTCGTACAGCCGCTTCAGATGACCAAAAAGTTTCGGTAATCCCTCCCATCTCCATAGCGTCAGTAACAATAATTCCTTTAAAACCAAAATCATCTCTAAGAATTTTTTTGCTTATTTTATTTGAAAGTGTAGCTGGCAATTTTGAATCATCTATCGCAGGAATAGAAATATGAGCCGTCATCACCATTTTCACTCCAGCATCAATAGCGTCTTTAAATGGAGGAAGATCGATACTTCTAAATTTATTTTTTTCAGATTCAATAATTGGCAAAGTAGTATGAGAGTCAACACTAGTATTCCCATGACCGGGAAAATGTTTAATACATGCAATTAAGCCATGATCTTGAGCTCCTCTTATAAATGCATTACCATATTGTGATACAATTTCCGGAGTATCTCCATATGAACGAAAATTAATTATGGGATTATTTGAATTACTATTGACATCCATAACTGGTGCAAAAGCAACATGAACCCCTACTGATCTAGCTTCTATAGCCGTTATTCTGCCCTGTTCATAAGATAACTGGGTATTGCCAGTTGCTGCCATAGCCATATTTGTGGGAAAGAGTGTAGCGCCTTCTAGATGCTGCCCCACCCCTCTTTCATAATCAGCAGCAACGATGAGGGGTATTTTTGAAAAGGATTGGATTTCATTTAAATTCTCAATGGTGCCATAAACAGATCCAAAATAAGAAACAATTCCGCCTATATGATAATCTGCAATTAGGCGTTTTACGTTTTTAAATGTATGGTCATCTTCTCTATAAAACCCTCCTGTATATCTCACCATAAACATTTGTCCAACCTTTTCCTCAATTGTTAAATCGGAAAGTGACTTTTCTACTTGGGGATACTTAGTAATTGATGAAGTAGCCAAGCAAGAATAGTAAAAAAGGAAAAAAACAAAAAATGTTATAGTCCTATTTTTCATTTAAAAACTCTCTTTTTATACGTTTACCCCCCAATCCAGTAAATATAACATAGGGACTCAGACCAATATCTTTACTAATCATCTCAATTGGCAATTCATTTTTATCATCTTTTCCCCAAATAAGAACTCTGTCACCTTCTCTAGGCTTAATTTTTCCGAAATCGACCATGAATTGATCCATGCAAATTCTACCCGCTATTTTATATCGCTTACCTTTTGATACAATAAAACCATTCTTATACCACGATCTTGGTATACCATCAGCAAAACCGACTTGAACAACAGCAATATAACTATCAATCGAAGGTCTATAGAGTGCGCCATAACTAATCGGTGTACCTGAGAGAACCTTTCTTACCAATACAATTTCACCTTTAAAGTTCATAACTGGTTCGACTGGAATAGGATGTATTATTTCAGATGAAGGTTTAGCACCATAAAAAAGCATTCCAATTCTAACCATATTGTATAAGGAATCAGGCATATTAACTAATCCCCCACTATTTGAAATATGAATCCATTTAGGAGATAAAATACTTTTTAACTCCTTAAGGACATGATCAAATCGGTCTTTTTGTTTATAAGCAAAAGATCTATCACCTTCATCCGAAGTTGATAGATGAGAATAAATCCCTTCAGGTTGAATACCTGTATGAGCTTTTAATTCCTTTACGAAGGAAACAGCTTCCATATATGGGATGCCCAATCGGGACATTCCTGTATCTAATTTTAAATGGAACTGAGGAAGTTTAATTTTATTTTTTTTGGCATTTTTTAAAAGGTCTAGATCCCCAAACCAAGAAATGTTTACAATTATTGAATGCTCAATTGCTAGTTGAATAGCCCTTTTTGTAAGACGTTCAAAGATTAATATTTTTGCTTTTATTCCATTTTTTCGCAATTCTAAAGCTTCATCAATTGAAAATACCCCAAAATATCTTATTCCAGCCCCTTCCAATACCTTAGTTACAGTGGAAGCTCCATGACCATATGCATCTGCTTTTACAACAGCTAACACTTCAGAATCCTTAGCACGTTCTTTAATTAATAGTGCATTCTGGACTAGCCGATCAAGATTGATTTCAATAATTGGACTAGCCATATTAAAGGTGAAATGCTTTTAATTGTTTAATTTTAAATCTTTCATCAATTAGTCTTAATCCTCCAAAAACAACTTCAACTTGTGCTTCTTTCCAAGATTGAAAATCAAGTTTATTAAGAAGTAAAGTTCTATAAAACTCCGATTTTGTAATTAAAGAACCATGCAAGCCAATTACTTTAGGACAATCAATCTTTTTAATCAAATCATCAATTAAGTCTTCTAACCCTTCGATACCAGAATCAACTATATGTTTAGCGATAATATTACCATCTTTAGCTGCCTGCAACAAAGGTATAGCAAGTCCCGCTATTTGAGACATATTTTTTCCGCTAGAGGCCTTTTCAAGAACTTCTTCAAATAGTTTTACCTTATAATGATTTAAGAGGATTTTCCTTAAATCAATTATATCCTTATCTAAACTTCTTTCAGCAATGATTAATTGAGTTAAAAGAGTTTTACCTAACCAATATCCACTACCTACATCACCAATTTGAAAACCATAACCACCAGATCTTGAGAGGGCACCATTTGAGTTTTCACCAATTGCAATAGATCCTGTACCTACAAGAAGAGATATGCCATGACTTCTTCCCCATATTGCTCTATGAGCCATTTCAGCATCAGAAATAAGATAAAGAGAAGCCAAAGGAAACAAATCAGATAATAGTGTTTTTAATTCAGTCTTATATTTGGGATTACTTATACCTGCTATACCAAGAACTAATGAAGAAATATTATCTATAGATAAACTTGAATAATCAATTATGGTTTTAATATATTTTTTTAAACGCTTAATACCTTCTCGACCATAAAGATTGAGACTAGTGCCTTTGCCTTTTTTTATATAAGCTATTTTTGATGCAAAATTAGCTAATAAAATAGTCGTCTGAGTCCCTCCACCATCAATGGAAATTACATTTTTATCGTAAACCATATTTTTTCAAGAGAAAAGCCTTAAGTTCATTAAAGCTATTGAATTCTCTTTTACAGCAACCAATAATCCATGAACTTATTTTATGAGAAGGTATTTTCGTAATCATATAAACTGGAATTCCTCTTCTATATGCAGTTGTAACCTCTCCATGGGTACCACCGCCCTTAAGAGCACTTTTATCCCAAAGGCAAATAACATAATCTATTTTTGATTCAATTGCATTTATATCAGCATCAATCATTTTTCTAACAGTAGTTTTAAATTTTTCAGGCGCGGTTAATTTCCAGCGGCGAAATTCATCCATTTCTTCAATAGTTAATACTTCAAATTGGTGGACAACAGGATTAAAGACATCATGACCTAACTCAGCATCAAGCCAATGAGAAATTTCATCCCTCCAAATCGAACCCATGTTAGGAGCATTTTCCATACCTCCAGATAAGTATGCTATCATTCAGTTGAAATTCTTGAAAATAGGAAAATATTAAGAAAAACTAACATTATAATTGATGCTATAGGAATAAAAAACAATGAGAATGGTATTTCTCTTTGAAAAAGAACACCTCTTGAATATTCTCCAAGAATTGTTGTAGGAAGAATTGTCAAAATAGTATGTATTGACTCAGGAAAAATATTCAATGGTACAAACCATCCGGAAAAAAACCCTAGGGAAAGTAAAATTAAAATGATTACTAACTGATTAGATAAATTATTTTTTGATAATACTCCTAGAACAAGTCCAATACTAGATCCAATTAGAATGGAAACTATAATAAACAACAAAAAAGATATTTGTCCAATTATTGGAAAAGTATTACCAATAATCAATTGCAAAATAATGAATGCAAATAGTGAACGTATGATTCCCTCTGGTAAAACTGAAAGAATAATTGCAAAAACTGATTCTGATGATGTTGATGGAGAGACATATAATGAACCATATATACCTGAAAATTGTTTATGCTTTGCAACATCATTAAAAATTGTTATCAATGCTCCGGAAAATGAAATAATTAATACTATACCTGGAATCAACCAAGATAGTTTAGAAACATAGTTTAAGGAAGGGATAGAATCTGAAAGCCCAAAACCTAAAGTAATGAAAATACCTATAGGTAAAAAGAAAGCAATAGAAAGCTCTCCAATCCAATTATGTGATATATATATTAGGCGACGATAAAAAAACGCATAAAACAAATTCATTGATTCTCCGTTGATGTCATCATTAGCGTTTCTAAACCTACCTGGTCAACATTATAACCCATAAGATTTTCTTCAATAACTAATTTAATTACATCAAAAAAAACTTTTCTTTCTCTTGCATAAAAATCAAATACTTGACCAACTTGAGAAGGACTAACAACTGTAGTAACTTTTTTTATTCTTTCATAAACTTCTTTGCTTAGGTTTTGAAAATGGATTTGAAAGTGGAACAAATCACCCGCATTATGTAATAATTTATCCAAAGTACCATCAAGAGCTATGTGGCCATGATTCATAATTACAATTCTATCATGAAGGCGTTCAGCTTCTTGGACATTATGAGTAGTATATATAACTGTCTTTTTACCACGCAATTCTTGAAGAAAATCCCAAATAAAATATTGGGATCGAAGATCAAGAGATGATGTTGGCTCCTCAAGAAGCAGTATTTCAGGGTCTGTTAAAAGTGTTCTTGCAAGAAAAGTTTTTTTTAAGAAACCAAAAGAAAGATCTTGAGGGAAATAATGGAGGAAATTACGGAAGCCAAATTTATCTGAAAGTAAAGCAATTCTTTTGTGTATCAATTCAGTTTCCATATTATATAATTTTCCATGAAATTTAAAGTTTTCAAGAATTGTTAAGTCATTGTCAAAATTTATATTTTGAGGCATATATCCTATGGAATTAGCTACTTCCAATCTCCTCATATGAACATCTTTTCCATCTATAAAAACTGAACCAAACTCAGGTTTTGAAAATCCTGAGATTACCCTTAACAAGACTGATTTTCCACTGTCATTTGGACCCACAATTGCCATAATTGATCCACGCTCAATTCCAAAAGAAAGTCCAGCTAATACTGAACGACCATTTATTAATTTACCTATTTTTTTTAGAGATACTGAAGCTTCCATAATTATAAGCTATTATTAAACTTTTGTACGTAGAATGAATTTATTATAAGCATCTTATTTCACAATTACGATAATTCATTTTATTTATCTTAATTAGTGTGCATGGTACCATGATTCTCCAATTCCAAAATCCACCACTAAAGGAACATTAAGAGAAAGTGCATTTTCCATTTCAAACAAAACTATTTCTTTTACATCATCTAATTCCTCATTCAAAACTTCAAAAAGTAATTCATCATGGATTTGAAGTATCATTTTTGATTTGAATTTGTGCTTAATGAACCTTTCTCGAATTGATACCATAGCAAGTTTAATCATTTCAGCTGCTGTGCCTTGAATAGGCATGTTTATTGTTGCTCGTTCAGCAGCGCTCCTATTTCTATGGCTGCTATGTTCAATATCATAGCAATAGCGACGTCGGCCAAGCATTGTCTCAACATATTTTTCTTTTCTTGCAAAATCTAGTGTCTTATCTATGAACTTTTTTATACCAGGAAAACGATTAAAATATGCTTCAATAATTTTTTTTGAATCAGAAATTGAAATTCCTAATTCTTGAGACAATCTAAATGATCCCGCTCCATACATAATCCCAAAGTTGACAATTTTTGCCGTACGTCTCATTTCAGGTTGAATTTCCTCCAAAGGTACTTGAAAAATATTAGATGCAGTATGAGAGTGAACATCTTCTTTTTTTTCAAAGGCACTATGGAGTCTTTCATCTCCGCTTAGATGTGCCATAATGCGAAGCTCTACTTGAGAATAATCAGCCGAAAAGATAGACCATTCATTATTTTGGGCTCGAAAAGCTTTTCTAATCTCTTTCCCTTCATTAGTTCGAATTGGAATGTTTTGAAAGTTGGGATTTCTACTTGACAACCGTCCTGTAGAAGCCACTGTTTGAATTAGAGAAGAGTGAATTCTACCTGTATCTGGGTGAATCATTTCAGGTATAGCATCAACATAGGTAGATTTGAGCTTTTGAAATTTGCGGTATTCTAGTATTTTTTCTGGCAAGGGATGATAGGACCTAAGGGATTCTAAAACGTTAACATTAGTAGACCGTTTCTTTATTTCTGGAAGACCAAGCTGTTCAAATAGTATGGTGGAAAGTTGCTTGGGAGAATTAATATTAAAAGAACCTCCAGCTAAAGCATGAATTTCTTTAGAATAATTTTCGAGTTTTACCTCCATCCAATTAGACATATTTTTCATCATAGCTCCATCCACAAAAACACCATTAAACTCCATATCTACTAGTACTTGTATTAATGGAATCTCAACTTTTTTGAAAAAATGGTCTAAAGAAACTTTCTTTAGTTCTTTTTTTAATATCATTTCCAATTGTAAACAAATATCTGAATCTTCAACTGCATAAAATGAAACTTCCTTTAATGAGACCTCATTCATCTTTTTTTGATCTTTTCCTTCTCCAATTAAATCTGATATCGGTTTCATAGTATATTGGAGAAATTCCTGACTTAAATAATCAAGTTTATAAGATCTCGCATCAGGGTTAAGTAGATGTGCCGCAATCATGCTATCAAACTCAACACCTTCAACATTTATCCCATGTCGTTTTAATATAACCATATCATACTTAATATTTTGACCACACTTAGGAATGGATCTATCTTCTAAGATAGATCTTAATAATTTTAAAACTACCGCAAGATCATCTCCCTCACCAAATAGCTGATTATTTTTATTGGGGAATAGGATTGGAACATACCAACCTGAATTGGCTTCTATTGAGAAACTAAATCCAACTATATCAGCAATCATAGGATCCTTACTTGTGGATTCAATATCCATTGAAATTAAATCTATTCCCTTAAGTTTTTCTATCATGGAATTAAGATCTTCTCTTGTCTTTATTATAGAGTATTCTTTTTTGATAACTGAAAGAGGTTTTTTATTCTCATCTCCACGAAAATCGTTTAGTTGGTTTTGTAGATTGTAAAACTCCAATTCTCTAAAAAGTTCATCCATCTCCTTAAAATTGAATTTGCTTACTTTCATTGATTCAAATTCAATTGGAATATTTATATCAGTTTTTATAGTGACAAGTTCTCGAGAAAGTCTCGCTAAATCGATCCCGTTAACCAACCCCTCTCTAACACGTTTATTTTTCACTTCTTTACCATGTGAAAGAATGTTTTCAAAATCACCGTATTCACCAATTAATTTAACAGCTGTTTTTTCACCAACACCTGGAACCCCTGGAACATTATCGGAACTATCACCCATAAGTCCGAAAAGATCTATAATTTTTTCAGGAGGAACACCCCATCTTTCTTTTACCTCAGCTGGACCATAAATAATTGATTCACCACCTTTAACAGGTGTTTGAAGTAATATTTCGTCTGTAACAAGTTGCATAAAATCTTTGTCGCCGCTTAATATTATACAATTAAGTCCAGCTTTAGCCGAATCTAAAGCCAAAGTTCCAATTATATCATCAGCTTCAAATCCATCTATTTGCAACCTTGGAATACCCATTGCTTCTACAATTCGCCATAAATGGGATAATTGCTGTTGAAGTTCATCAGGCATTTTTTCTCTGGTTGCCTTATAATCTTTATACATATCATGACGAAAAGTTTTTTTCTTTCCATCAAAAACAGCAACAAGATAATCCGGAGACTCTTCTCTCAGTAGTTTAAATATTGTATTAACAAATCCAAAAAGAGCACTGGTATGAAAACCAGTTGAAGTAATTAAAGGATTGCGTATCATTGCAAAATGAGCACGATACAGCAGAGCGTAGCCGTCAATTAGATACATTCTTTTTTTTGACAATGATGTCATTGTTAAATCTATTACTGTATTAGGTGTGCCTTCAATTGAAATATCATCTTTTAAAAAATATGAAATAAAGTCTAATAATATTTATCTTATATTGAAAACTTTCTATTAAAATATTATAGTAAACCTAAGGATAATAAATATGGATTATAAACTATTAGGAAAAACTGGAGTAGAAGTATCTCAACTATGTCTTGGTACAATGACCTTTGGTGGTCCCTGTGATGAAAAAGAATCATCAATTATTTTCAAGAATTGTCGAAATGCTGGAATAAATTTTTTTGATTGTGCTAATGTTTATGAAGAAGGTCGTTCTGAAAAAATTCTTGGAAAATTAATTTCTGGCATAAGAAATGAGGTGATTGTTACTTCAAAGGTATACTCACCAACTGGTAGCGACATAAATTCCCGTGGAAATACTAGGAAACATATTAAACATGCTTTAGAAGATAGCCTTCGCCGTTTAAATACTGATTATATTGATATATATTTTCTTCATCGTTTCGATGATTTAACTCCAATTGGAGAAACATTGAGAGTATTAGATGATCTTGTAAAAGAGGGTAAAATCCTTTATATAGGAGCTAGTAACTTTGCAGCATGGCAAGTTGCAAAAGGAAATGGGATTTGTTCATTGAATAATTGGAATAAAATACAATGTATTCAACCTATGTATAATTTAGTTAAACGTCAAGCTGAGGTAGAACTTTTGCCAATGTCAAAAACAGAAAATATTGGAGTAATAACTTATTCGCCTCTTGGTGGAGGATTATTAACCGGAAAATACTCTAAAAACAATGAACTGAAGAAAGGTAGACTTATTGAAAATAAAATGTATAATGAAAGATATGGAAATCCTATTTATTTTGAAACAGCAGATAAATTTGCTAAGCTAGCAAAAAAAAATGGGGTGTCTCCTATTTCATTAGCTGTAGCTTGGGTCTCTTCTAATCCTGCCATTACAGCCCCCATTATTGGTGCCCGAAGTTATGAACAGCTTAAACCTTCACTTGAATCTATATCAATAGATCTTAGTGCTGAGATCATAAAAGAGATCTCCATCCTATTCCCAAAACCTCCGATAGCAACAGATAGGAATGATGAATTAACGGAACATAATTTTGGAGTAAGATAAAGTAATAAACGTATTTTCCACCAAAGCTTTCTTCAAATAGTTTTGACGTTAAAAAACAATGAAAATTAATCGTTCCCCACGTCCTAAAGTCCCTATAAACGAAGCAATTACAATCGCGAGAACTTGTTTTGGAATTAATGGGAAAGCAATAGAACTGTCAGGAGAAAGAGATAGAAATTTCCTAATCATAGATAATAGTGATCAAAAGTTTTTACTTAAGGTTTGTAATCCAGCAGATTCAATAGATATTATAGATTTTCAAAACGAACTTCTTTTATATGTAGCATCAAAGAATAGCTCATGGAAATGGCAAACTCCTCAACTTAATTTAAATGGAGAATTTATAAGTAATTGGGAAAGTCTTGATGGAAACAAGTTAAAAGTACGACTTTTAACTTATTTAGATGGAATATTTCTTTCGGATTTTTCTCCTCAAAATTTTTTTTTGATGAGAGATCTTGGGGAGTTTATAGGGCATGTTAATCACTCATTATCTGATTTTACTCATCCAGCAATGCATCGAAAACTTTTTTGGGATCTGAAAAATGGTGTTGAATTAGTAAAGACACATTTGAGAGATATTAATGATAATTACAAAATAGATAAGATTAATCTTTTGCTGGAAAAAATTCAAACTAGCAAATTACCTGAACAAGATTTATTAAGAGAAGGGGTGATTTATAATGATGCACACCATCAAAATATATTGCTAGAATGCGATAATAATGGCAATAGTAAAATATTGGGTGCGATTGATTTTGGAGATTCTCTTTTTTCATGGCTCATTTCTGATCTAGCCATTGCTTGTACCTACTCAATGCTTAATAAGGATAATCCTTTAGAATTTGCTAGACCAATCGTAGAGGGGTTCAATCAAAAACAACCACTTAATGAAGTAGAAATATCATCTCTATTTTCATTAATATGTCTCAGAGCGTGTATGTCAGTTACAATAGCTACTTACCAAAAATCCTTATACCCTAAAAACCTTTACTTACAAATTAGTGAAAGGCCAATGTGGAAATTGATAGATAAACTAATACAAATCTCTAGTGATTTTGCACATTTTAATTTTAGGCATGCCTGTGGGCTAGAGCCATCAACTACAAATAATCAATTAGTAACCTGGTTAGATAAAAACCATAAGACATTCTCCAATATTTTTCATAAAAATTATAATGTTAATGATTTTGAATTGATTGATTTATCTATAAGTAATCCTGATCTCCCCAACAAAAAAGGAGATAAAAAAAATAATAAAATATTGAAACCTTCAATAAGTGCATTCAATGAAGTAAGAATAACTTCTTGTATGAATCAATTTGATTTATTGGATGATAAGGATGATAAATCAGAAACAATTCATCTAGGATTTGACATATTTTTGCCAGATAACAAAGAGATTTTCATGCCTCTTGATGGAGTTGTAGAAAAAATAAAAAATAATACTTTAAATCCAGAATTAGGTGCTAGCGTCATCATTCGCCATAAAACTAAAAATTTAACTTTTTTTACTTTATACGGAAATTTATGTACTAAAGATATTTTAAAGATCGATATAGGTCAAAAATTAATTAAAGGAAATAGAATCTCCGAATTGAATAAAAAAAATAATCATAAGGGAGATACACCTTATCTTCATTTTCAAGTTTTGACTCATCTAATTGATGATCAAGTTACAAGTATGGTCAAACCTTTAGACCGTAAGATTTGGCTAAGTATTTCTCCTGACCCCTCTTCATTAATAAATATTATTAAGAAGGATAATCAAAAAAACGACCCATCTCCAAGCTTTTTGAAGGAGCGGAGACAAAAGTTGATAGGAAAAAGCTTAAGTCTATCCTACAAGGATCCTATAATTATAAAAAAAGGGGACATGCAATACTTGTTTGATCATGAAGGTAAAACTTATTTAGATGCAATTAATAATGTTGCACACGTAGGACATTGCCATCCAAAAGTTCTAGAAGCAACTAGAAAACAAAATGCTTTATTAAATACTAATACTCGTTATCTACATAATAAGATTTTAGAATTAGCCGAGAAAATTACTTCAACTATGCCTGATCCTCTTAAAGTATGTTACTTTACAAATAGTGGTAGTGAAGCAAATGATCTAGCATTAAGGCTTGCTAAAGCTCATACAGGAGGAAATGGTATAATTACTATTAATGGGGCTTATCATGGAAACCTTAGTTCCTTAATAGATATAAGTCCCTACAAGTTCTCTGGTCCTGGTGGAAAAGGCCCTGCAAAATATATTGAAGTTGTACCTATGCCGGATGGTTACAGAGGTGAATATAAATATTTTGAAAAAAATATTGGTGAATTATATAGTAATGATATAAAAGAAGCTATCAAAAAATTAGAGAAAAAAACAAAACTATGTGCTTTTATTTCAGAATCAATGATTAATTGTGGAGGTGTTATTATTCCTCCTAAAGGGTATTTAAAAAAATCATATGAATTTGTCCGAAATTCGGGGGGATTATGTATTGCGGATGAAGTTGTTGTTGGTTTTGGAAGGACTGGAAAATATTTCTGGGGTTTTCAATATGAATCAATTATTCCTGATATTGTTACTGTGGGAAAAGCAATGGGAAATGGTCATCCTGTTGCTGCAGTTATAACAACGCAAGAAATTGCTTCATCATTTGAAACAGGAATGGAGTATTTTAATACTTTCGGAGGAAATCCAGTCTCTTGTGCTACAGCTTTAGCAGTTATTGATATTTTAAATGAAAATAAACTCCAACAGAATGCATATAATATTGGTATTTATTTACTTAATAATGTAAAAAATTTGCAAAAAAAATATGATTTGCTTGGAGATGTTCGCGGAAAAGGATTGTTCATCGGGATTGAGCTAGTAAAAAATAAAGAAACACTAGAACCAGCTTCTAAACATGCAAATTATATCGTTGAACGAATGAAAGACAATGGTATACTTATTTCTTCAGGCGGTATGTATCATAATGTTTTAAAAATTCGTCCTCCTATGGTTTTTAATAAACTAAATGTAGATCTCTTATTAAAGGTGTTAAATGAGATATTGGAAGATACTTTTTGTAAAAGAATATCTTTTTAGAAAGTTCTCCTTTTGATTTTTCTCCTTATAAACCATTACGTAATTTTATAAACTTTATAAGCTTAATTATTAATCATTTAATCAATTGAAAGGATAGCGACATTATGAGCCACCCCTTTAAACTACCAGATTTACCATATAATGAAAATGCGTTAGAACCCATAATTTCAGCAAAAACAGTTTCATTTCATTATGGTAAGCATCATGCTACGTACTTCAGCATGTTAAACAACCTAACTGAAGGAACAGAATTTTCCGATATGCCTCTTGAAGAAGTTGTCAAGTCAAGTTACGGAGATAAAAATACTCAGAAAATTTTTAATAATGCTGGTCAAGCTTGGAATCATATTCTCTACTGGAATCAAATGCAACCTGGTGGTTCGCAAATTCCTTCAGGAAATCTAGCTTCTCTCATTAATGATTCTTTTGAAAACTTTGAGAATTTTAAAAAAGATTTCGTAGCCTCTTCACTAGGAGTATTTGGAAGTGGTTGGTGTTGGCTAGTACAAAAAGATGATGGATTGTCAATAATGGGAACTCCAAATGCTGAGAATCCTTTAGCATATGGAGAAAATGCACTTCTAGGAATAGATGTCTGGGAACATGCATATTATCTTGACTATCAAAATCTAAGAGCTGATCATGTAAAAGCTATATTAGACAATCTAATCAATTGGGATTTTGTTTCTGAAAGATTAAAGTAATACAAATTCAATAAAGTCACCCTGGTATTTAGCTAGGGTGGCTTTTTAATTCCCTTTAGCAGATGGTAGTCGGATTTCTATAGAAGTTCCTCTTCCAATTTGAGATGATTTAATTTCTATACTTCCATTAAGAAAATCTTGTACTATACGTTGGACCATACTTAGTCCTACACCCCATCCCCGTTCTTTTGTTGAATAACCAGGACGAAAAACATTCTTCCAATCTCGCTTAGGAATGCCTTTACCATTATCTTTTACAATAATAGTCACTTTATCTCCATCTTGTTCACAAGAAAGATTAATTGACCCACTCTTATCATCAATAGAATCAATAGAGTTCTTGATTAGATTTTCAAGTGCCCAAGTCAAAAGGGTTAGAGAGGCTATAACTGAATTATTTTTTCCCGAGGTTTCGATTGTTAAAGTTTTCATTTTCTGAGGTAGGCGTTTCTCAAAATATTTTTTCAAATCTTTTAAAAGTGGTAAAACACTAACCTCTTCCATCTTAGGGACTGAACCCATGCGAGAAAATCTTTCACTAATTTCTTTTAACCTTATTAGATCCATATCCATTTCTGAAACAAGTTCTAAAGATTCTTCAGGGTTATCCTTTAATCTTTCAATCCAACCCATTAGTGATGAGACTGGGGTGCCTAATTGATGAGCAGTTTCGCGAGCCATTCCAAACCACAAGTGTTGCTTTTCAGTATTCCTAATTAATTGAAACCCTGAGAATCCAAAGAAAATAAATAATGCAACAACTCCAATTTCAATATATGGTAACAACTGAAGTCTCCTAATTAAAACAGAATCTCCAAAATGAAGCTCCCCTAACTCAAATTTTTCCAATTTATCATTATTTTCGCTTTCGTTATTTATAGTAACAATTAGTGGGATTGGTTCATTCTGAATGTCCATTGCTATCATCATCTTTTTTACTTTTTCAATACTTATCGAATCATTATTCTCCAAATTACGCCATATAAGAGGATTGCCTTCATTATCTGAGTGGATAATTGGGAAGTTAACCTTTTGAATTATCTCTCTGAAAATAAAGTCCAGTTCACTGTCTCCAGCCGATGTAACACCTGTAGCAACTAATTGAGCATAAATAGAGACTGTTTTTCGACTTTCATTTCTAAGATCATTAATAATAGATTGAGTATAAATAAAAAGACATGCAATTAGGATAAATCCACCCAAAAAAAGAGCAGCTTTGATATTTCCAGCTTGCCTATATATACGCATGTCATTCCCTAAATGGGAAATTATAAATATCTAATCAGATTATATAACCATTTCCCCTAAGAAATTCAATTATAATATTAACTTCCTCTTCAATACTAGATTTTGATGTATCAACTATAATTTCTGCATTTTCAGGTTCTTCATAAGGATCATCAATACCTGTAAAATTTTTGATTTCTCCAGCTCTTGCTTTTGCATATAAACCTTTAACATCTCTTCTCTCGCAAATTTCAAGAGGACATTTAACAAATACTTCAATAAATCTTCCTATTTCATTTCTAGCATATTGCCTCTCAGCTTTATAAGGAGAAATAAAAGCACAAACTGAAATAACACCGTGCTTTACTAATCTCTCAGCAACAAATGTAACCCTTTCAATATTCTTATCTCTATCATCTTTACTAAAACCAAGATCTTTTGTAAGCTTTTGCCTAACTACATCACCATCAAGACGTTGAACACGATATCCCAGTGATTCTAATTTCTCACAAAGAGGGATAGATATAGTTGTTTTGCCTGAACCAGATAGACCTGTCAGCCAAACTGCAACACCTTCCTCTTGATTACCCTTTGGTGATAGAGTTTTATCGTTTTGCACTATAATGTCTCCTTAGTATAATTTCAACTTCAGTTCTAGTAAATTCTTCAGGAAGTGGTTCATTATTTGTCAACATTTGACGAACTTTAGATCCACTTAAAAAAATTTTTTCATTATTATTTGCAAGAGATGTTTTTTTGGTAGCCATGGAGTTAGTTCTTCTACAATAAAATGAATGTTCAAAAAATAATGGAACTATACCTAATTCCTTCATCTCAAATTGTCTAAAGATTAGTTGTGCATCATAGGTCCCATAATAGTCTCCAACTCCTGCATGGTCACGACCTACAATAAAATGAGTGCAACCATAGTTTTTTCTCGTAATAGCATGAAAAATTCCCTCTCTGGGCCCAGCATATCTCATAAAAGCAGGGTAAACGGAAAGCAATGTATGGGAAAGAGGATAGTAATTTTCAATAATTACTTCATAACATTTCATCCGAGTTTCAGCTGGTATATCATCTCCTTTAGTTTCACCGACTATAGGATGAATCAATAGACCATCCAAGAATTCTAAGGCACATTTTGTAAGATATTCATGCGCTCGATGTATTGGATTTCGAGTTTGAAAACCAACAATAGTTTTCCATCCCTTTTCCTTAAAAGTGTTTCTTAAATCAGCTGGAGTCATTCTATATTTATTGAAATTTTTATGATTAGGAAGTTGAAACACCTCTATTTCACCTGAAACGTAATAATTTTCAGAATTATATAGCGAAGCGACGCCAGGATGATCTATAGAAGTAGTCAAAAATATTTTCTTAGCTTCAAATTCTTTATCAATTTTGTAAACATCAGAAATTTTGATGTTTCCAATAATATTCATTTTATTATCTCTTAAATATGCCTGGTCAAATTTTATTAATTCTTTAGCTAAACTATCATTTACTGGCAATACTATCGGTAATGGCCAAATTAGGCCGTTAGATAGACGCATATTGTTTAATACTGACTTATAGTCTTCAAGTCCCATAAAGCCTGTTAAAGGACTCATAGCACCTGTTGCTAACATTTCTAGATCAGCTTCGCTCTTACTAGAAAGAGTGATTAATGGAAATTCATTCCCAAGGATTTCTGATTTGTCAGTTTCAACTAGTAAGTTTATTAATTTTTCGCCGTGTGGATTAATCACATGTAATACCTATAATTAAGGTAGCGAACTTACATCCTTTATATAAGTATAGTTACTTTTTTCTTATAAAGAAATTCTTAGCAATTTTTATTTTATCAAAATATAAAATTAAACCTAAAGAAATAATGAAAAGGATACTAAAAAAAGAAAGAGATTTTGCAAAATTGTATATTGAATCATTAAAAGAAAAAACTATTGTGTGATTTCCAGATGGAACATTTATCCCTCTAAGCACATGGTTAGTACGGAAAATTTTTGTTTCAACATTATCAATAGTAGCATTCCAACCTGGACCATAATAATTTTCAGATAATACAAGAAAACCAGGGCCATCTGATTGAGATTGTAAAATTATTTTATTCTCAGAATATTCAATTAGTTCTACCGAACCTATAGAAAGTTTCTCCTTAGATTTATAATTAAGAACGACAGCTAATTCTTTAGGGTCAAAATCAGCATTAATGATTTCCCTAATGGAGTTATGCATAGAATTAACTGATAAAGTACTCTTCACAAACCAAGCTTTGGGAAGAACAGAAAGATTTTCATAAATCTTTGTTTTTCCATTAAAAACAAGCTTGTAATGGTTTTTCGAAAGGTTCCGATTTGTTATTAAATACTTTACGTTAAGCATGTCTTGAATTCCAGAATAGATGAATGCTTGACTATCTATAAGATCCTGATAAGACCTTAACTTAACAGGCCTATAACCTCCTACTGACGAAATTCCAAAATAAGCATATCTGTTTGAATTAAACTGTTCTAATGGAATTACTCTATAATTTCCTTTGTTTTCATTAAGGAACTTCACTTCTTCTGTAACCTTATAACCTGAACGAAGAATTCTTTCAGATTTTGGATTGATAAATTCGTTATTGACAATCCATAGATCAAAAAGAGTTAACCCAATAATTATAAAACCTATTAGACGAGTTGTAATAATTTTTTTAAAGGCTAACCAAATCGATGCTAGCATTCCGCTTGATAGAAAGAATGCTAATAGAGCTCCTTTTTGAAAAACTTCTTTCCTTTGATTAGAAAGTTGATCAATTATAGAAGGTTGATATTTCGACATCTCACCAAGCTTTGAAAAAGATAGAATATCTGGCCCAAACAAAAGTAAGAAAAGAGACAAACCTGTTAAACTAAGTAGTACGTAAATGATCGGTTTTTGGACAATATTAAATTTATTTGTATCCATATAATTAATGAGATCATTAAGACAATTAGCTGCAAGTATTGAAAAAGTAAATGGAAGTAAAATATAAATCATAGAAGGTATGCGAAAACTACTAAATAACGGTGCAAATTTATAAAGTGGCCAGTAAAACAAAGGAAAGTAATGACCAAAGCCAATAAGTAGAATTATAAATGAGGCCACACCCATAGATATTCGTTTACTATTATTGTGTTTTATGATAAAGCCAATAATTCCAAGAACAATTACTACTAGTCCCATATAATGGGTAGACTGAGTAAATGGCATGTATCCCCAGTATGCTTGAGACTTGACATTTCGGGTAGGAAAATTTTGTAAACCGTAAAAGTAAGGATATAAAAAGGAAATAGTTTCTTTTGGATGCAATGACCACTGAGTTGCATACTCCCAACTTGCTCCTTTTTTTAAGTTGGTATTTTCTTCAAGAGATGAGTTTGTGCCCCTTGTTGAATGGCCATGAAACTCGTAAATAGGCAAATAAGGATCAGAAACTAGCAAACAACTGAAAATTATTGAAACTGCTAGTAAAATAGTTCGATTAACAAAAAATTTTAGATTGAATTTTTTTCCTATAGCCAATTTTCCTTCATGCCAAAACCATATGAATAAAATTAACATCCAAGTATAATAAACGATTTGAACATGTTTGGTCCATAGTTGAAGAGCTAATAAAACTGTTAACCCAAGCATAGCTTTATAGCTTCTGTTGTAGATAATTTTTTCAGCCAAAAGAACCGAAAACGGAATAAAAGCTATTGCATATAATTTAGCTGGGTGTCCAGCATTAATTAGACCAAATAAATATGGTGAAATGGAAAATGAAATACTTCCAAAGATTGAAGATATATCACGAAATTTCTTCCATTTCAAATAATAGAACATACCCATGCTGGCAATAATAAAATGAAACCAATATCTGATTCCCCAATTAAGTTTTAAATAATCAAATACTTTTCTAAAAGGATCTGAAGGTGCATAAATAAAACCACCGTATGATGGCATCCCTCCAAATAAATGAGGATACCATTGGGGCATATCATCAATTTTAGAAGTGTATTCATCAGCCCATTTATCTAAAGGAACCCGATGGAACATATCAGCTGAATCCACAACCTTATTTTCAAGTATCATTTCACTGAGAGGTATGAAACTAAGTGAAGCTAAAAAAATAAAGATCAAAAACCTATCTAGTTTCAAGATAATTTTTCCTCTATTTCACTAATTGCAGATAGCCATTCATTTAAATTCCCACTTTCAGATGTTTTATAATAGAAAATATCAGATGAATACATATGAGTCATAAAAGGATCCTCGAACCATAAAAAAAGTTCAAAATTCATTGCAAGCCTAGATAAATAACTATTTTTTTCAGAAAGTTGTGTATTAAATGGTGCTTCAAAAACTTGAGCCTCAGATCCATTATTGATAGAAGCCAAAGAAAATTCCCAACCAGTGTCAGGAGATGTTAATCCTGTAAGTTTCTCTAATAATTTTGATATCTCGAATAATAGTGAGAATTTTTCAAGATTCTTTCGCTTTGAGAAACCAAAGAATCTAACAAATTTCCTAATAATAAAATTATACACCCTTTTTATATTGGAAGGAAATGGGTACCAACTGCAGTTCACAGTTTTGAACCAGCAAGTCTCTCCAAAAAAGAAAACAACACTTGGGGCATCGTGAATTTTGCCTAATTTCCATTTAGGATATGGTGCTCCAATTGAGGATTTGCCAGATTTAATTTCAGCTATACATGAACTATCCCATCCTTTTTTAAAAATATGCACATCTGGATCAATAATTAAAGTATATTGTGTTTCTACTAATGGAATAGCAAACTCAATAGCTGATGCATGAGCAATAGATCTTTGCATAGACCTTGAGTTATTTACTATAATTTTACTGTTAGGTATATCCTTAAATACAGTTGATAATTTCAAATCAGATCCATTTGTATTATCAATAATAAGAAATTCAATTTGATTTTTACTTTTTGCTTTATCTAAAAGATTGACTGCTAAACGTTTTAGGTGATCCGAGGAAAACCAATTAACAGATACAATAGTAATTTTACCTTCAAACATTATCCCAAAGAGTCAGCAGAGAGTTCCCTTAATTGTTCTGTTATTTTAGTTGCCGAAGAATCATCAATTTTCTCCTCATCAATACTGCTTCTATTTAAACTAGGATCAATAAAAGAATCAATTACACTAATATTTAGATCTTCCTTTAAAAACTGAAATAATTTTTCACATACCATTATGGGGTTTTTCAAAAGACTTTCATATGAAAAACAAAATGTTTCCAACTCCCAAGTATTTATTACCTTCAAAGCTATTTGATTGTATTTGCACCACAAGTTAATTGCTTGTTTATATGTAAGACTATTCCGCCTTATCAAGGAGTTAGATACAGAATCAGCTCTTCTATATGTGTAAACTATCTTGGTTTTATACAATAGCCCCATACTATCTAACAATTCCAGCCAACAATTAAGTGTAAGACATATCCTCGGATCTTTCCAGCCCCAATGATTTAGTTCTAATTCTTGTCTTTCAATCAATCTTCTCATTTTAGCATTATATTTGTCAGCCACAATTTTTTCGGGAATAATTACATTGAAGGATTTTACCTTATAACCAGATCTATTAAGTATCTTATCACTAAGTCTTCTAAAATCATAATTTTCATAAAATCCTTTTGGATTTTGAGGAAGAGCTTTTGGTCTAAATGTTTTTTCTGAACCCATTGAGATACCATGCAGATGAAGTATGCCAGCAACAGCTGAAGTACCACTTCTATGCATTCCAACGACTATGACTATCATTATTAACTCTTCCGTTTCAAAACATATAAGGCACCATTAGTAAAGATTTCTCTTAACCAAGGAAACCATACAAAAGGGTTCTGAAAAGTTGGTAACCCAAATCTAAAACGATATGCTGGACGTGAAAAGAAAAGACCCTTTTTCAAAATATCAAATTTAGAAGAAAGAAATAAATGCTCCATTTTTTTAATTGAAATCCTAGTCCTCTTAGTAGCAATTAGATATTCTATGCCAGAAGAGGGGTGGCCAAAAAACTTTAGATAAGATTTATAAATAGAATTCGGAAGTAAATGCAGATACGGAATCTTGCAAAAAAAATTCTTAACAGTCTGTTGGTGCCCAGCATATGGACAATAGCGAGGTGGGAAAGATATAAAGAGAAGTCCTTTAGGTGAAAGTAATTTATACATGTTTTTTAGAGCCATCAGTTTATCATCAATATGCTCTATTACATCACGAATAATTATAATATCAAATTCATTAGAAATAATATTGCTATATGATGAAGGGTCGCATATATCTCCTTTTTCCAATTTAATAACTGAGTTTCTGTTTAGTAATTGTGAATGAGTAAATCGAAGAGGTGAAAGTTCAATACCTGTGCATTGAGCTCCTAAAGTTTGAAAATAATGAAGGAGACCAGCTTCAGCCGGACCTACCTCTAATATCTTTTTATTTTCATAATTAGTGATTCCAAGAAAAGCTGAAAGGAAATGATCACCATACCAACTTTGCTCTTTAAAAGCACGCATACTTCTTTCATTAATTTCATCTAACGATTCTGGAATAGGTTGACCACGCTCTTTTTCTAAGGAAGTAAGATGAGACATTTTAGTAGAATATTTCATATTTAATAATAACTTTTTGTAAATCCAGACCATTTAGACCTACGAAAAATAAAACGATGGATAAATGCTAAAATGAAACCCAAACCGTATCCAAAAATTTGAATAGGTATTATAAAAAGTAACAGAAAAAAACCTCTTATATCCTTCATATACCATGCACCAACACCTGAGACAAACATCAGGAATCCAAGTCCTAGTTCAAATAATCTACCGTTATTAATCGGGTCAACAAAAAAATAAAAAGTAATTAGAGAAGCTACTATAGTAATAATTGCTGGTGCAAAATGAAGAGGCTCAAGCATTTTATTGTTTTTTTTTCCAAGGTTAATTCTAGCTACGCCCCAATTAAAAACTTGTCTGAAAAATTTTAAAAGGGTTGTGCGACGTCGATGATAAACAATAGCTTCAGGTATATTTACTACTTTTGCTCCACTATTAATAATTCGTTGACTCAGCTCAATATCTTGACCATGTCTTAAAGAACCAAATCCTCCAACTCTATTGTACAGAGATCTAGTAATTCCCATATTATGACTTCTTGGATAGAATTTGGCAAGTGGCCGATTACTGTGTCCTCGCAAACCTCCAGTAGTTAGAAAAGAAGTCAAACTAAAATTAATTGCCCTTTGAAGCAAACTAAAATCTGTTTTTGCTGAATCCGGTCCTCCAAATGCATCAAATTTTTCAGTCTCAAAACATTTAATTATCATTTCTAACCAATTTGAATCAGCTTCACAATCTGAATCAATAAAAATAATAAGATCTCCTTTAGATTGTTCCACGCCACAATTTCTGGCAGCACCTGGGCCAGCATTTTCTTGCTTAATTAATCTAATGTTATAGTTTAAGTGATTTATTTTACTTTCTATATTAAAGATAGTTGAGTCGGTCGATCCATCGTCAACAACAATCAATTCAAATTCATTGCTTCTAATAGTTTGTTTCTCTATAGAATCTAAAAGACCTATTATTTCATTTTCCCTATTATAGACAGGTGTAATGATGCTTATAAAAATATTGTTATTTTTTTTATTGAAAAAGATAGGTTCAAGCCTCAAGAATATGAACTATCATATAATATGACTTCTCTAGCTGTCTCGCCAGACCTATATATTGATTGAGCAATCATTTCACCTAATAAACCTATAGATATAAATTGCATTCCTAGTATAATAAGCATTACGCCAAAAACTAATAAAGCAATATGACTCGAAAATGGTTCTCCAAGTGCATATTTTAAGTAAACGACACGTAAATCTACAATAATTCCAAGGAAAAGACTTACAATACCAAATAAACCAAATAGATGTAATGGTCGACGAGTATATCTACTAAGAAAAAGGACCGTAAAAAGATCGAAAAGACCTCTAAAATAACGTTCTTTTCCAAATTTACTTTCACCATATTTCCTAGGTCTGTGATTAACAGGTATTTCTGTAACCCGAAATCCTTTTCTTCCAGCAAGCACAGGTATATAACGATGCATTCCACCATATATATCTAATGACTTAACTACTCTTTTCCGATAAGCCTTTAAACCACAGTTAAAATCATGTATCCTAATTCCTGTTAAAACGCGTGTAGTTAAATTGAAGAGTTTTGAAGGCAACCGTTTAGAAAGAGGATCTTTTCTTTCTTTTTTCCAACCAGAGACAATATCAAATCCTTCTTCAAGCTTAGCCAATAAACTAGGTATTTCAGACGGATCATCTTGAAGATCTGAATCAATTGTAATAACATACTCAGAATGAATATGTTTAAAACCTTCAGCAAGAGCCGCTGATTTTCCATAATTTCTTTGAAATTGGATAAGCCTAAGTTTATTATCACTCCTACTTCGATCTCTGAGATATTCAAAAGTCCCATCACTGCTACCATCATCTATACAAATAATTTTATAATCCCATTTACCTTCTAGTGCGAGATGAATTTCATTTAATAGTATAGGAATAGAATCCTTCTCATTAAAGACGGGCATGACAATAGATAGGGCAGATATGTTAGCCAAAAAATTTTACTCTTTTATTTTACCAATTAAACGAACATTGTCAATATCAATATCAAGAGCTTTCTGATAATAAACTCGAGCATCATTAGAACGATTAACTTTCATTAGCACATCACCTAGATGTTCAAGGACAACAGGGTTATTTTCGTTCCCTAAAACGGATTGCTCAATATAATTAAGAGCTTTTTTATATTTTTTAAGTTTAAAATAAATCCATCCAATAGTATCAAGGTAAGCGGGATTTTTTGGATCTAAAGAAATAGCTTTTTGCGCCATATCTAAAGCGGTAGAAAGTTTTACTCCACGCTCAGCTAAGGTATAACTATAATTATTAAGTGCTTGACTATCGGTTTGATCTGTAGAAATTAAGTCTTCATACATTTGATCAGAAGAATTCCAATCCTCTAAGTAATTGAAAACATTTGCCAATAGATGTTTTGTAGAACGAGAATCTGGATCAATAGTTAAAGCGGTACGCAAACTTTTCTTTGCCAACTCATATTTTTTCCCCATACTATATGTACTTCCAAGCAAATAATTGACACCAAAACTCTTTGGAAATTTATCCCGAGCTTTTAAAAGAACAGCAATTGCATCTAATTGATTATCTAAATTGATATTTGCTAGGGCTAGATTTGTATAGCCTGATACTTCTTCAGGAAACAACTCAATCTGTTCACTGGAAAATTTAGAAAGCATTACATAATCAGCATTAACAATTGCTATTCGACCAAGATAATATAGGATACCCGGTGTACGAGCTCCTCCTTCATAAAGTATTGAAAAAAGAGAGTCAGCTGATTCAAATTCATTATTTTCAAAAAATAATATAGCGAGTCTTTCTTGAACAGCAGGATCATTACTTGTAAGAGATGCCAAATTATTTAGGCCATTAATAGCTTGATTAAATTTCTGAAGCATTACTGAAATTTCACTATAAGCTTTCCAATATTGTATATTTTCAGGATTTTTTTCAGTTAAAATTGAATAAGCATTGAAAGAAAATTCTAATTCCCCACGTTGCCTTGCTATTTCAGCAGCCCTTTTTAGAGCCTGAGTTTCAGAATTATTATTTTTATAAAGAGACCAAAGTTTATCTTGAGCACTTTTAAGATCTCCTTGCCTTGCTAAAATTTCACTTACTATATATACATACTCACGCTTATTTGGGTTGTCCTCTTCAAGAATAAGATATTGTTCTAATCCTTTGTTAATATTGTTTTGCATAAGATATTGTTGTGCTAATAGTTCTCTTGCTTCCACATTTTTCATATCAATCCGTAAAGCCTCATGAAGACTTTCTTCCGCGCGTTCAAATTTCCTTAACCTGACATAAACTTCAGCAAGAGAAGTGTGAATACTAGAAGAACCAGGATCAAATCTCAATGCATCTTGAAATTCAATCACAGCCATTGGGTAGTTTCCTTGAGATAAAAACATCTCTCCATCCATAAAATGTTGGAGAGCCTTAGGATTGACTTCTTCAATAACTTCAGGAACATTATGCACTAAGGATTCTTCAGGTTTAATCTCAGGTTGATTAGAACATCCAAAAAAAGAACTGCTTACCCCTAAGATAATTAAAGAAGAAGTAACTGGTTTAAACCAAAAATAATTCATTTGCAAAGAATAAAACTATTCATATTTATGATGTATAAGATATCAAAATTAATTGAATCAATCATTACCGGCAATACCCACATGATCACCACCTTTTTTCTTAGCTTCATACATAGCATTATCAGCATTTCCAATTAACTCTTTAGCACTCTTTCCATCAAAGGGATATTCAGCCATTCCTACACTAATTGTCATTTTAACAGAGATTCCATCATATTTAAAATCATGTTCAGCCACAGAAGAAACAATCCTTTTTGCTGTTTCAAAAGAATCTTTTTTCCCAGCTTTTACAAGAACTATAGCAAATTCCTCTCCTCCATATCGTGCTACAACATCAATATTTCTAACAGCATTTTTTAATATTTCAGAAGTATCTTTTAAAACATAGTCTCCATAAAGGTGTCCATAGGTATCATTAATCCGTTTAAACTTGTCAAGATCAAGTATAAGTAAAACTAGTTCTTCATTATAGCGCCCAACTCTTTGTAACTCTTGTTGAAATAGCTCTATAAAAGACCCATGATTTAAAAGACCGGTTAAACTATCATGCATAGCTGTCTCTCTGACAACATTAAATTTTTTCCACCAGTCTAAAAGTAGTCCTAATCTACTACAAAGAATCTGCAAATTACCTCCTTCCTTTGCCTTAAATCGTCCAGGAATAAAACTTTCCATTGAAAGGCACCCCATAACTTTTCCTTTTGACTTTATTGGAACACCTATGTAAGAAAAAAATTTGTGCTCTTTAATATCGTCTTCTATAAATCGTCCCATAGTTTCTAAATCAAGATCTAATACATCACAAATTACAGGTTCTTTTTTATCAAATATTTCCCATAGTAGCGAATTTTGACGCTGGAATATGGCCCCAGTAGTAAAATCTTTACTATATCCAATAACTTTTTCAGCTATAGCATCATTTATATCATGGTCTGAAAACAGTATTATAGAAAGCTTATCAAAAGTAAAATTTTTTCTGCAAAATTCAGTTATAGAGTCTAAGAATTGTTCCTTAGATCTAACTATATCAAGATCAGCTTGGAAAGATTCTAGTTGTTGAAAAAAACTAAAGTGTTCGACTGTCAAATCTCCAGATAATATTTCTTTGCTAAGGGTTGATAATGCCAAAGCAAATGATTCAGCTAACGGTTTATGATAATCTTTAAAATCAGAAAATTGATTGGCATGAATTATAAGTGCTCCTCCATTTGAACCTGTTAATCTAATTGGAAGAGTAAGTAGTGATGAAGACTCACTAATTTTTGATTCTTTACTAAAAAATACTTTGATCGCATTATCATTCTCTCTTGGAGTAATAAATTTTCCATTTGAAATAGCGAATGTAACAGAATTTTCAGATGAAGAAATTTCTGTTGCAAATCCAACATCTTCACCAGCTGTCTCAACCAAAGAAAATGCCTCTGAGTTATTCGAAAAGTCATAATAAGCAATTCCAAAATTCGGCATTATATCAGCCATTAGATCCATTAAAAACCTTACGCGAAATGATACGTCATTCATTTTAAAATCTATTTTTTAACTTTATGTTGTACATAAATGGGGTTTTTTGATATTGATATTTTATTAGTTTTATGTAATTCTAGAAAAATAATAATTGCAACACTAATGAATGATGTTCGTAAAAGATAGAAAACCATCCCAATTTGAATAAGATAAATAAATAGAAAAAATAATATAGCTAAAGCAAAGAAAATATCAATTCTTGTTTTCCTAATTAAGATAATTATATCTCGGAGTTGGATCACTGCCAAAAATTAAATATCCTAGAGATAAAAAAAAAGTAGCTGAAAGTAGCTTCTTATTAATCATTTACAAGTTTATGGTTTCTAGGGAAATCGTTAGACTCCCTTTTTAGAGAGTTTTCTTTTGAGAATTCAGACCCTTCTAGTGAGTCTTCTTCAGAATCCTCTAAGGACAAGTTAGTTTGATTATCAACTCTATAATTATTAGGTATTTGAATGGGTTGATCTAGATCCCTTTTGGTAGAAAGTTGAATAGACTCTCGCACTTGCAACTCAGGAAAAATGCCATAAGAAAGAAAAATAATTAATCCAATCAATAGGAGTGAAGCAAAAGCATACCTTGGTTGATAGCCAAATAAACTATTCTTACGACCGATGTGTTGTACCCTATTAATTGGATTTGATTTTTCATTTTTTATTCTATGAATTAAACGATCCTCAAAATCCTTAGATACTTTAACTCTTTTTGTTTTTTTTAAGTTCGATATTGTTAAGCAAACACGAGAATATGTTAACTCACAAACTTTACAAGATGAAATATGGTTTTCAAATCTATTTACATCCGAAAGAGTTAATTCTTTGTCTATATATTCTGAAACCTTATCCTGAAATTCATAACAATTCATCAAATAATTGTCCTCCTATCTATTAAAACATCCTTAAGTTTTTCTTGCAATTGAAGTCTTGCTCGATTAATCCTAGATTTTATAGTTCCAAGAGGAACATCTAGTATTTTACTAATCTCTTCATATGAAAGTTCCTCAATATCTCTAAGAATTAATGCTGTGCGAAAATGCATTTGCAATGACTGTATAGCATCTTGAACTCGTGCATCAGTAAATTCATCTAATATTTCTTCATCCGTAGTATCATTAACTGGAATATCAAAATCTTTGTCTTCCAATCCTAGTTCACTAAGATAGGAAGTTTTTCTTCTTTTTCTTTTTCTTAATTCAGTTTTAGCTAGATTAGAAGCAATAGTAAATATCCACGTAGAAAACTCGCTAATCGGTTTATAATAATCCTTTTTTTCATATAGTTTAATAAAAGTGTCTTGAACAATATCCTCAGATTCTTGTTTTGTCCCTACAAAACGGAAAACAAAATTCATTAATTTGTCCCTGTACCGATTGACTAACTCAACATAGGCAAGCTCATCTCCCTGTTGAAACCTTAAAATTAACTCTTTATCGTTATATTTTATATTATCTAACATTACAGGTTGTTATCTTATATATTAATGGAATTAATAAAAGTTCCCCTGATAATTTTCCGGTTTTTATCTGAATATCAGATTTGTAAAGTAACAATATTATTTTTTCAATTTCATTTATGGAAAAATTATTTAAGTAAGTAGGGATTTTTCGAACAAGACTTTGGCTGATCCATCCAGTTTTTGGCAAAGATTCTTTATCTATTTTAGGTAAAATAAAAAAGTATAGCTCCTGAAAAAAATTCCCAACCTGCGATATGATCATAGAAGAATCATAACCTCTTGATAAAAGAGATTTACCTATCCTAAAACTACCTTTAGTATCTCTTCTACCCAATGCATCTGAGAGTTGCCAAGGAAAATACTCCCTTTCCCACCCACAAAATTTTATTATATCCTTTAATCCAACTGCTGAATTATCTAAAAAGCACATCTTAATCTTTTCAATCTCATTTGCAACATGTGAAATGGAATCCCCACATATTTCACGAAGTAGATCTTTACCCTCTTTACTTATTATTAATCCACTTCGATTAATAAGAAAGTTAATCCAATCTGCCATCTTACTAGGAAAAGGAGGCAAAACATTTAATGGTTGAATATATTTTGACAAATTTTTAAAGAGCGCTGTTTTTTTGTCAACCTTATCTATAATAATTATTAGACAATTATTAATATTTGGCGTGGCTAAATATTTAAATAAATCATCTTTTGTTTTTCCAGAAATCTTGTTAGGGTTGCGAAGAATAAATAATCTTTTTTCAGAAAATAATGAATCAGAAAAAAGACTATTTATCAAGTTTTGATAATCTCCATATTCTCCTGAGACTAAATTTTTTTCAAAAGGTAGACTAGAAGATAGTGCTTTTGTTATTTCATCAATAAAAATAGATTGAAGAAAATAATCATCTCCGCTCAGAAAATAAACTGGACTAATATGACCATTTCTAATATTAATAATTACTTCTTTAAAATTCATAAAATTAAGGTCACTAAATTAACTGTTTTTTTGGGAAATGAGATAAATTGTAAAAAATGAAAGAAAAAAGCCTGGCAAAAGAGAATATAGCCCAGTCCATTTGAAATAATTTTCCCATATAATTACAGAAAATATCCCTATAATCATTCCATAGAAGACTCCATTTCTGCTAGTATTTTTCCACCATAAAGAAAGTAAAAGAGGAGGACCAAGAGCAGCACCTAACCCCCCCCATGCAAATAGAACTTTATCAAAAATAGATGAAGGTAGCCTAGCAAGAAAAATTGCTATCAATCCTATTAAAACAGTTACAATTCTTGATAATAAAACCAATCTTACTTGACTAGCATTTTGATTAAAACTATGATGATAAATATCTTCAGCAACTGATGATGTTATAACTAAAAGTTGTGAGTCAGCAGTAGACATCATTGCAGCCAATGCACCACAAATAACTATTCCTGAAAACCATGCTGGAAAAATGGAAGTTGCTAATGCAGGCATCATTTTTTCTGGGTCAGCAAAAAATCCTGGCCCAAAATATGCTATGGCCACTATTCCCATTAAAATAGCTCCTAAATAAGTAAGGAAAGCATAAATAATTGCGACCCATTTAGCCTTATTTACCTCAGAAATAGATCTAATACTCATGTATCTAGTTAAAACATGAGGCTGGCCAAGATAGCCTAAACCAATACCTAAGCCACCTATTATTCCAGATATTAAAGTCCATCCAGATCTTTCTCCACTAGGTGCAACCAACCTCTTATCTATTGAGGATACCTTTTGAATAAGAGTATCTAAACCTCCAACTTCATTTAGAGCTATTAGTGGCAGTAGTACTAAGGTAACCAACATAATAATTCCCTGAACAAAATCTGTCCACGCAACAGCAAAAAATCCGCCTAATAGGGTATAAAAGACAATTATTGATGCTCCAACAATCATACCCGTTAAATGATGAACACCAAAAGTTTGTTCAAGAGATTTTCCTGCTGCGTCAAATTGTGCGGCAATATAAAAAATAAAACAAAAAACAATTATCCCTGTTGTAACAAATCTAATTTGTGGGTCATAACCTCTAAATTTTAATTCAAAAAATCGACCTAGTGTTAAGGCGCCTAATTTTTCACTTTCAACACGTAATTTTTTTGCGATTAGAATCCATGATAATACTACTCCTAGACAACCTCCCAAAGAAGCCCATAAGGCTGGTTGAGGCCTCAAACCAGAAGGATCTCCTAATCCTGTACTATATGCAAGACCAGTTAAGCCCAATAATAACCAACCACTTTGTCCAGAAGCTCGCTCAGAAAAAGCAACGACCCATGGACCAAGACGACGTCCCGCTAGTAAAAAATCAGGCATAGTTTTATTATAACGCGAAGTTATAATTCCTACTAAAAGTATAATTGTGAAGTAAATAAAAAATCCGATGGTCATAATTTACTTTATCAAATAGTTGAAATTAGAGACGCAATACCTAAGACAATACAATAAGCACTAAAAAGATATAGCTTACCTGATTTCAAAACCTTCATTAAAATTTTAAGTGTAATTAAACCAACAAGAAATGCCGATGTTAGGGTAGTTATAAGTAAAGAATTAGATCCTTCCAAACTACTGAAATTTATTATATTAGGTAAAGTTAGTATTAAAGAACCCATAATTGCTGGTATTGCAATTAAAAATGAAAAACGTCCAGCTTCTTCTCTTGATATTCCTATCCATAATGCGATAGATATTGTTACACCTGATCGAGATATACCAGGAAGTAATGCGAAAGCTTGAATAGTTCCAATAATTAAAGCTGAAAACAAAGATAGTTTTTTTTCTTGACCAAAAGAAGTAAATAAAGTACTACCCAAAATAATTCCAGTGATTACAAGACAAGTTCCGACAATAGTAATACTTGTAAAAGCTGTTTCAAAATATGATTTAAAAATTAGTCCAACTATTGCTATTGGTAAAGTAGCAATAGCAATTAAAATAATTTCTTGAAAATCTCTTTTATTTATAACATTATCAACAATACGAATAATATCAGATCTAAAAATAAAAAGGATACTTACTAGTGTTCCAATATGAGCAACTACTTCAAATACAATACTAGGAATATCAGCATGAAGGAAGTTTGCGAATAAAATCAAATGGCCAGAACTACTTATTGGGAGGAATTCCGTCACACCCTGAAGTGCTCCGAAAAATATTGAATCAACGAAAGACATAATCTTCTAAATCATTTACGGATTATACCTTTATGGGCAAAAAGACAAACATTTCTTCCAGCCTTTTTTCCATCACGTCTAAAAGAGTGTAAAAAATTGTTAGAACACATAGTACATCTTTTGTCTATTCTAATATTGTGATTTTGTATTCCAGCAATTATTAACTGCTCTACGTTTATATTAATTAAATCAAGATAATAATTATTCTTTCCTCTTAGAATAATATTTTCATCGGTAAATTTTTCAGCTACTTCTTTACCTATTTCATAACAACAACTTCTTATTGATGGGCCAACAAAGATTGTAATGTCAGTAGGAGAGACATGAAAATCTTTTTCTATTAAATTTATTGTATCTTTAGTGATTCCTAAATTTGACCCTCGCCAACCAGCATGTATTAATCCAATAACACCACTTTCCTTATGTGTAATATAAATTGGTACACAATCAGCAACTTGTATAGCAATGATTATTCCATATTTTTTAGTAACAAGACTATCATATTCCCCAACCATACCTGGAGATTCAATTACAGCTATAGAATTAGAATGTATTTGCGATGAATAAGCTAAATTATTTTCCACATTCATTTTTTTTGCGGTTGACAAAAGATAGTTAAAACTTCCATTATTTTTTTTATTCCAATAAATCAATTTAGCATCAGATTCGGAGGATAGATATCCTGACAAATCCTCTACTCTAAAACCAGTCATTTTTTAAGGTGTTTCTTTAATATATGTAAATAGAGAATCACTAATATATTCACCTTCAAGAAGTAGCCTGTTCTTTAAATATCTTAAAATAAAAAGAGAAGAATCTAAGCGCGAACGACTCGAAGAAATATTGTAATTCCTGCTAAGGCCTTTTGAAAGAGAAGAATTTTCTAGGTTAGTTTTAATAGAGGCTCGAGAATCAGATGTTAAAAGATGCTTTCCCAAGAAAGTAGTAATATCATATCCATTAAGTGCCATAATTATTTCTTGCTGGCTTTCAAAGCTAGAAACTAATTCAAATGCTTCATTACTATATTGACTTTCCTTAGGGTAAAGATAATCACTCAATATTATCATATCTTGAAGATTAGGCCCAATCATTTCCTGATTAATTTCATCAAAGTTATACCAATTAGAGTTCCCAATAATTTGTGTCTCCAAACCATAGGCCGAAAATTGTGATGCAACATAGTTAATGTCACCCGTATGAATTGGAAGATAAATTGCATCAATAGTAGAAAGAGTCATTTCAGATGAGTCTACTTCCTCTTTTTGAAAATTAGAAATATCATCTTGAAAAAAATCAGTAGAAGAAAGTTCAAATGTATTATCGGAAGTATCAATTTTTATTTCGCCTAATATTTTTTTAGGTTTTTTTCTTTCTAATTCAAAAGCAACTTTCCGTATAGATTTTAATTGGGATGAAAGATCTACTGGTATACCTGAATACCATTCCACAGCAATAATTTCAGCTCCTAATTCATCAGCCTGAGCCAAAAACCCATCAGTTAAACCCTTACCAAATTGATCCATAGGTGATAATACAGCAATAGTTGACAATTTTAAATTTTCAATAGCATATTTTGCAGCATACCTTCCCTGCAAAGACAGAGTGCTATTCATTTGATATACACTTTTCCCAAGGTCAGCTATTCCATCAATATCTATAGAAGGCAAAAGAATTGGCGTTGATCCATTATTGCCAGAAGCTGCCACAGCTAGAGCTGAAGAATTTTCCGTCGGACCAATAATTGCTAGAATATTATTATTTCGAGATAAAGTCTCTAATGCACGAATGCTACTTATCGGATCTTCTGATTCAATAACCTGAACATTAAGAGAATAATCATATTGATTTTGAATTTGAGACAACGCTTGATAAACCCCTTGGATAAATGGGCTACCATGATTTTCATCAATTTGACCGGATTCTAAGATTATACCTATGGTTTTAGATCCTTGGTTTTTTGCATAAGTTTTAGACTTAAGATTTTCATAAATATTAATGAATTCTTTAGGAAGTAGCATTCTGTTTAACTTAAATAAAAGAAGAGCTGCTTCATCTCTATTTCCTTGATCAATTAATTTCTTTGCGATCGCTAATGACAAAATAGCCTGTAAGCTCTGATCTAATTCAGTTGCAGCTAAACTATTAAGTTTTTCAAAGTCAACATAGCCTGTTGCAATTTCTATAATTTTATTATCATGGTTTTCTCTCAAGGGCTTTTTGTATAATCTTCGCGCATCTAAGTATGCCTCTAGAGCAGCACCATAGTATCCTTCGGTTAAATAGGCGTCACCTAATGTTTCAAAAATAAAAGGTGTGTAATCACTTTCATTATATTTCTCAAAAAATTCGCGCGCGGTAGACTTAACCTCATTTAACCTTCCTAACCGCGCATAAGATTTCATACACATCAAAATACTTGCTGTTAATTGAGGAGATTGTTGAGGAGGATGATTCTTCAACCTACGAAAAATATCAAGAGCACGATAATAACGACCTGAGTTATAATGTTCAACACCTTGTTCAAAAAGCTTTCTAGACCTTGAAAAACTAATCCCTTGAGCCGCTTGAATCTCAGGAGAAAACTCTAAAAATATAAAACCCAGTAAAGCTAATATAAAAATTCTGGGGTATATTTTTTCAAACCAAAACATTGTTAATTTTTATAAACAGGATTGTTATACTAAAATCACTCAACAGTGACTGATTCATTTCGAACAGAGAATTAGATTCTTTGCACTGAAATGCTTTGTGGAAACTTTGATAAAACTGAATGTATTTTTTATCCATAGTTTTCTGAAAAGTGTGCTTCTCTTTCTGATTTTTGCATTCCGATAGTTTCATCCATGAATTTATTTCTATCTTCTCGGGTATTAAAAACCCAAATACATATCGTGTCACTTGAGTGATAAATTGCTTTTAATTCATCATCAATGTCACAGATGTTTTGAGGTGTTTTCGTTTTGATGCAAATCACTATTTCCGTCCTCTTATTCTCTGTTCGAACCTATTCGACAGTGACACTTTTTGCTAAATTCCTAGGTTGATCAACATCACAGCCTCTAAGAACAGCTAAATGATAAGCTAGAAGCTGCAATGGAACTGAAGAAATAATAGAAAAAGTTCTTGGGTGAGATGAAGGAACCTCTATGATATAATCAGAAATTCTTTCTAATTCTAGAGTTTTTTTATCTGTGACTGTGATTATACGCCCTTTTCTAGCCTTTACTTCTTGAATATTTGAAAGTACTTTTTCAAAAGTCTTATCATGAGGTGCCAAGAATACAACCGGCATCTTTTCATCTATAAGTGCAATTGGACCATGTTTCATCTCAGCTGCAGGATAGCCTTCTGCATGAATATATGATATTTCTTTAAGTTTAAGTGCACCCTCAAGAGCAACAGGAAAATTAAGTCCTCTGCCAAGATATAAAAAATTATCCGCATCTACTGTTTCCTTTGCAACGTCAAAAATACTATCAGTTTTTGATAAAATATATTCTATCTGTTCTCCCATATCCGACATTGCCCTAGCTAGTCTACCACATTCTCCTTTTGACATTCCTCGATTACGGCCAAGATGTAAAGCCAACATAAATAGAACTGTTACTTGTGCCGTAAAAGCTTTAGTAGATGCAACACCAATTTCTGGGCCAGCATGAGTATATATACCACAATCCGTTTCACGAGAAATAGTACTTCCAACAACATTGCAAATACCTACAGCAAGAGATCCATTGTCTTTTGCTTTTCTTACAGCGGCAAGAGTGTCAGCTGTTTCGCCAGATTGTGTTATTGCTATTACTACACTATCAGAATCAATCAAAGGATCCCTATAGCGAAATTCTGAAGCATAATCTACATGTACTTCAATTCTCGCATATTCTTCAATTAAGATCTTACCTATAAGAGCAGCATGCCAAGAAGTTCCACATGCTGTAATGTAAATACGTGATGCATTTTCAATCCTTGGTAAATAGTCAGAAATACCACCAAGATGAGCTGTACCGCTATCTAGAGAGAGTCTACCTCTCATAGTGTCAGTTAATGTATATTTTTGATCATGGATTTCCTTAAGCATAAAATGGTCAAAACCACCTTTTTCAATTTCTTCAAGATTAAATTCAATCTTTTCCATGACTTTGTTGACGACCATGTTATCACCAATCCGTCTAACTTGATATGATCCCTTGCGAATTTCTACAATATCACCATCATCAAGATATATCACATTTCTAGTATAAGGAATTATAGGAGAAGCATCTGAAGCAAGAAAATGTTCTTTTTCTCCTATGCCTAAAACAAGAGGACTACCAAGCCGTGCACCAACAATTAAATCAGGTTCATCAGAACAAATTGCTGCTAAACCATATGTCCCGATTACATCTTTAAGTGCTGACTGAACAGATTCAATAAAAGTAAGATTTCCATAAGAATAAACTCTTCCAATAAGCTGAACAAGAACTTCAGTATCTGTTTCAGTTAAAAAGGTTACACCTTCTTTTTCAAGTGCCTCGCGAAGTATATTGTAATTTTCAATTATTCCGTTATGAATAATTGAGATTTTATTAGAGCTATCAACATGAGGATGTGCGTTAAGATCATTAGGTACTCCATGAGTAGCCCAACGTGTATGGCCTATACCCAAAGATCCTCTTACAGTTGAGTCGTCTAAAATTTTCTCTAAATCACCAACTTTCCCCTCACACTTAAGTATTTGGATCTCATCATCATCTACCGTAGAAATACCAGCTGAATCATACCCTCTATACTCTAATCTCTTTAATCCTTCTATAAGGATCGGTATTGCATCTTTATCTCCGATATAAGCTATGATCCCACACATTTTATTTTACTCCCATTCTATTGTACTTGGAGGTTTTGAACTTATATCATAAACAACTCTGTTAACACCAGAAACTGAATTAACAATATTATTCGATACTTCAGCTAAAACTTCATCTGATATTCGATACCAATCAGCAGTCATTCCATCAATACTAGTAACAGCACGAAGTGCTATGAGATTCGCATAGGTCCTTTCATCACCCATCACACCAACAGTTTTTACTGGAATAAGCACAGCAAAAGCTTGCCAAATATCATCATAGATATTGTGATCTCTCAATGCTTGAATAAAAATATGGTCAGATTCTCTAAGCATCTTTAATCTACTCTTTGTAACCTCCCCAATGATCCTAACACCAAGTCCAGGGCCGGGAAATGGATGCCTACCTAAAACATCCGTTGGCAAGCCTAGCGCTTTCCCTACATCTCTTACTTCATCTTTGAAAAGCTCTCTAAGAGGTTCAAGGAGTTCAAAGTTGATATCCTTTGGGAGGCCACCAACATTATGATGAGACTTTATTACGTCTGCAGTTCCTCTTACACCACCACTCTCAATAATATCAGGATAAAGAGTACCTTGCCCTAGAAATTTGAAATGAGTTTTTGACTTAGTAGCTTTTTCAAATGCCCTTATAAACTGCTCCCCAATAATTAAACGCTTTTTTTCTGGATCAGTAATTGTTTTAAGATTATTAATAAAAGTATTAGAAAAATCATGGATTTCAATCTCAATTCCTAAAACATCTACTAATCTATTTTGAATATATTCAATTTCATTTTTTCTAAGCAAACCATGGTCAATAAAAACACAACGTAAAGAATCACCTATTGCTTCATGAATAAGTTTAGCAAGGACAGTTGAGTCTACACCTCCACTCACACCACATATAACCTTCTCATTACCTATTTTTTCTTTAATACCATGTATAGTAGACTGTATAAAAGAAGCTGATGTCCAACTTTGAGAACATTTGACTACATCAAATAAAAAATTTGAGAGAATTTTTTCTCCGTCAACAGTATGAATAACTTCGGGATGAAATTGAGTGCCAAAAATTTTTCCACCTTGTTTTTCAGCAACAGCTAACACCCCATTATTGGACCTTGCTATAATTGACCAGTTGTTGGGTAATTTTTTTATACTATCTCCATGACTCATCCAAACTTGAGTACCTTGTTTAATTCCTTTTAGTAGGATGCTATCTTTTTCAATATTTATTTTCGTAAATCCATATTCTCTTTGAGAATTTGATTTTACAATACCATTATCATATTTCATCAAAAGACCAAAGCCATAGCATATACCGAGAATAGGAACACCAATCTTCATAATAGCAGGGTTTAAAGAAGGGGCTCCATCATCAGATACACTATCTGGACCACCTGATAAAATTATAGCTATTGGGTTAGTTTGGGTTATTTCTTTATAGGATGCTGAATGAGGTAAAATTTCAGAATAAACTTTTTGTTCTCTTACCCTTCTGGCAATCAACTGAGTATATTGTGAACCGTAATCTAAAATAAGAATTGTTTGTTTATTCAAGCTCATTTTGAAATTCTTCCCATTTTTCTAATTGCGAAATTGAAGAATACTTTGTTAAATCAAAATGTAATGGAGTGACAGAAACATAACCTGAACGTACAGCACCATCATCAATTTTTGGATTATTCTTTTTAGAAAAAAACTCCCCACTCATCCAATAATATGAATTTCCTTTAGGATCCATTCTTTTCTTAAATTTATCAATAAAATTACTTTTACCTTGTCTAGTAATGCGAAATCCTTTTGCTTTTCCATTAGGAGTCTTTGGCACATTTATATTAAGAATAGTATTTGGTAACATTCCTTTTACAAGAACAGTTCTAACAATTTTTTTTGCTACTTTTGCTGAATATGTATAATCAGGAGTTAACCAAGAATCTAATGATATGGCAATTGCTGGAACTCCTTGCATAGCTGACTCTGCTGCTGCTGATACTGTACCCGAATAAAGAATGCTAAGACCCATATTTGCACCTCTATTTATGCCTGATATGACAATGTCAGGTCTACGTTTAAGTATTACCTTTAAGGCTATTTTTATACAATCAGCTGGTGTACCATTAATAGCATAGCCCGAAAACCCATTATGATTTACACAATTATTCAACCTAATTGGATCTGAAATAGTTATGCCATGTCCAACTCCGCTTTTTTCAACATCTGGTGCTACCACTATTGTTTCACCGATTTCAGACATTGCTGTTTGAAGAAAATGAATTCCTGTAGAATAAATTCCATCATCATTCGTTATAAGAATAAGAGGTTTCCTCATTAACTTCTATTGTGCTTTCCAAAGTCAATTATTCGAGATAAAGTTTTCTTTAAATCCTTGCGTTGCACTATCCTGTCAATAAAACCTCTCTCAACCAAAAATTCTGATGTTTGAAAACCTTCAGGAAGATCTTGGCCAATAGTTTGCTTAATTACTCTTGGACCTGCAAATCCAATTAAAGCTCCAGGTTCAGCCAAAATAAAATCTCCTTGCATAGCAAAGCTTGCACTAACTCCTCCAGTAGTAGGATCAGTTAATATAGAAACATATAACCCACCCTTTTTAGAAAATCTAGAAAGTTTCGCTGAAATTTTTGCTAGTTGCATCAAAGAATAAACTCCTTCTTGCATTCGTGCTCCTCCAGATGCGCAAATGATAACTAAAGGGGAATTTTCCTTAGATGCATAATCTATAGCACGAGATATTTTTTCACCAACTACTGAACCCATACTCCCACCAATAAAGGAAAAATTCATTACAGAAAGAATAATATTATTATTATTTACAACCCCTGAGTAGGTATTAACTACATCTGGACTTCCAGTTTTAATTACAGCTGACTTTAACTGATCAGTATAACTTTTCTTTGCTTTAAATTTAAGAGGATCAGCTGAGCGCAAATGCGAATCCAATTCATTATAATTGGGATCATCAAATAGTATTTTAAGATATTCTTCAGAAAAAAGTCTAAAGTGAAAATGACAATTTGAACAAACCATTAGAGCTCGTAATAATTCTCTCTTATAAAGAATTTCATCACATTTTGGGCACTTTTCCCAAAGCCCATCCGGTATGGATTTCTTTTGAGTAGTAGTTACTTTTTGTTTTTTGCGTTTGAACCATGCCATCATAAGCTATTAATTTGGCAATTATCTAACGATAATCCAATTTCAGTTAATACTTCTATTTATCCAATTTTAAAGGATGTTATATAGTCTGGCTCTAAATGAGAATAATCTGAAATAGCAATATCTTGATAGCGAATTGAAGCCGCCTGCCCGATAGAAACAGCTGAAGGCACCACCTCTACAACATTTGATTTCAAAGCCAAGTCATCTATTAGATTTCCACATTGATAATGAACAATATTATTATAATTACATAGCTTTGATGATAGTTTTTCCCATTCTATACTTACTGGCTTTTCAATTCCTTCCCATCGATTATTTTTTTTTCTGAATTTTTGAAAATAAACAATATTCTTATGAGAATGAGAAATTGTAATAACTTCATTATCCTTAATTTGACTACTCTCAGTGATTGAAAGCAAAGTTGATATAGGAAGAAGTGGAATGTTAGCACTAAATGCCAAACCTTTAGCAAAACTTAAACCGATACGAAGACCAGTAAATGAGCCTGGCCCAATTGATATTGCGACCCCATTAAGAGTAATTAACTTTAGATTAATTTTACTTATTAATTCTTTACAAAATTCAGGTAGTTTTTCAGCATGTTCACGATTTAAAGTTTCTTCTCTATAGAAAATAACTTTGTTCTCTTTTAACAAAGCGATACCACAGACATCGGATGATGTCTCAATTGCAAGAAGTTTCAATGATTTTATTCCTAATTATTATGTTTCGTTCATGTTCTCCCGATATTTCTATATCAATCCAAATAGTATTTTTGGGCATAATCTGGGGGAAAAGATTTGCCCATTCTACCACCACAATTCCTTCAGCTTGAAAATAGTGATCTAAACCCAAAGCAAGTGCCTCAGACGCAGAACTTAATCTATAAAAATCAAAATGATATAGCGGAGGATTAGAATCATATTCACCAATTAGTTTAAATGTTGGTGAATTAACAATTTCCTTAACTCCTAGCCCTAAAGCAATGCCTTTTGTAAACAATGTCTTTCCAGATCCCAACTCACCGGATAAACCCACAATATTTCCAGCTGATAAATTGTCAGAAAAATTATTTGCTAAATTGAATGTATCTGTTGGAGAATAGGTAATATATTGAGTTTTCATCTATCTATTTTCTAGAGTAATAATAGGTACGAGCATTTCTTCTAATGATATGCCACCATGTTGAAAACTGTCTTGCAACTGACCAAGATATTTATGATACTGTGTAGGATATACAAAGAAATTTTCATCTTTTGCAATAAGATAGTTTGTACCTTTAACTATTTCAGGCAGTTTGTATTCAAAAGGTCTCTTAATTACTAAAGCATTTTTTTCAGAACAAATTAAACTACTTCCATATTTATACCTTACTCCAGCTGAAGTAGTACGGTCAGCAGCTACTTTTACACCATTTTTTACTCTTATACTACCATGATCAGTTGTAATAACTACTTTCATATCCATTCTCGCGGCTGTGTTAAGAACCTCATACAACCATGAATTAGAAAACCATGTCTGTACAAGTTTACGATATCCGGCTTCATCAGGTATTACTTCTTGTAATAAATCAGATTCTGATCGGTGATGAGTAAGTAAATCTACAAAATTAACAACTAAGGATATTATTGAAACATCTTTGTATTCTTTCATGTGACTCAAAAATCGCTTACCTTCTTTAGCTACATTTATTTTATGGTAAATATAGCTAATATCCTTTTTAGCAATTCTTTTCAGAAGAGCACCAAATATTTGGTGCTCTTCTGAATTCATAGTTGATTCATCAGCAATTATTTTAGCCCACAGATCCCCATCATTTTTTTGAATATCTCCTAAAAAACGACCACTGAAAATTGCGTTTCTAGCAAAAGGGGTTGCAGTTGGGAGTATTGAAACATGATAGTCAATTTTAACTTTAAATTTTTCTTGAAAGAATGGGATTAAACTGAGAGATTGATCTAATCTTAAACAATCTATTACAATAAATAATATATTTTCATTAGTATTTATCAGAGGAAGAATATAATCCGAGATCAAATCAATTGAAAGAGGAGGACGATCTTTTCTTTCACCATTGATCCATTTTTTATAATTTTTTGATATATACTTTACAAACCCGCGATTTGCAGATCTTAGTTGTTCATTTAAAGTCTCATTCAGCCCTAATTCTTTTTGGCTTTCAAGGTCAATTTGCCAATTCACTAACTTTAAATAGAGATTCCACCAATCATTTGTTTCTGAAGCAGATATAAGAAGTTCTTCTATTTTTTGAAACTCTTCTAAATAATTTCCAGCCGTTTTCTTTTCAATTATTAAGTCTTCTTCAAGGACTTTTTTGCATGCCAGGAAAATTTGACTAGGATTAACTGGTTTAGTAAGATAACCAGCTGTTTTTTCTGAAATAGCTTCATCCATAAGCCATTCTTCTTCATTTTTTGTAATCATAATTACAGGAAGAAAAGGAGTCCGTTCCTTAATCTCCCTCAGCGTGGACATTCCATCAATACCTGGCATAACCTGATCTAAAAGAACTAAATCGAAATTCTCCTCACCAACCTTAATAATTCCATCTCGACCATTAGTTACTTGTTCAACAAAATATCCCTTTTCTTCAAGATAGAGGACATGAGGTTTTAAAAGATCAATCTCATCATCTATCCACAATATTTTACCACGAGTTTTTTGCTTCATCTAATAGGAATAAAGGGCTTTGTTAACATTTTATTTGTTAAAATATTTTTTACTTTACTGTAAGATTCCATACTCCATCCCAGTTATCTCCTGGTGGATTATCCTTTAGATATTCACAACGCTTAATATATAAGGAACTAGGATTAGTAGGTCGATAAGGGAACTTATATTCTAATTGCTCCGCCTCTTTAAAAGCATTAAGGCTTCTATCCCAATTCTGTAACTTATATAGCTCAAGAGCTTCATTAAATACAGGAATTATTTTTGAATAATTCCTATCCATTTGTCCTTTTTCAGATATAAGTTCAAATACCTTGACAGGTTGCTTTTTTCCTTTGACTCTAACATTATCTAGAAAACGCCATTCAAATTGGTCTTTAACTGTAGCATAAGTATTTTCAGCAACTTGGATATACACTCCATACTGTTTAGCAGATGCTTCAAGTCGAGCAGCTATATTAACAGTATCCCCCATCATAGTATAGTTCATTCTCATATTCGAGCCCATATTCCCAGTAACCATTTCGCCAGAGTTTAACCCAACACGATGTCTTGTGTTATGGACAAGTTCAGGCCATTCGTTGGACTCTTTCCATTTTCTTCTCAATTTTCCTAGGTGCCTTTCCATAGCTAATGCTGTAGTACAGGCAAGAAATTCATGATTGTTCACCGGTACTGGAGCACCATAAAATGCAACAATAGCATCACCAATATATTTATCAAGTGTACCCCTATGCTCAAGTAATATATCTGTCATATCAGTAAGATATTCATTCATTAATGCAACCATTCTTTCAGGTTTAAGAACCTCAGAAAATGATGAAAAACTTTGAATGTCAGAAAAAAATGCTGTATGATATCCTGCTTCACCACCAAGTTTAGGCTCTTGTTTAGAATCATACATTTGATCTATTAGTTTAGGAGAAACATATGTGCCAAAAGTATTTTTTAGGAATCTCTTATCTTTTTGTTCAACAATAATTCTATATAGAACATTACTTGTATATGTAATGAAGATCCCAAAAACAGGCGCAATAACTGGAATAATAAATGAAGTATTAATTCCAGATACATTAATGCTTTCCCACTTTCCAACCAAAGTTTTAACTAACCAAAGGCTATCATTTACAAATAAACCAATAGCTATACTTACAAAAATTAAAATTTCTATTATTATACTGATTCCAGCTAAAGCAGGAGAAAAGAAAGAAATGAAAAAGAATGCAATGATTGATAGAGCCGAAATTAGCAAAATATGGGGAATTCTAGATTCTTCACTCCAACTAATATCTTTACCAAACACACCAATAAAATTCTGATCAATAAGAGTCTGAATTGCATTAGCATGGAATTCCATACCAGGCATGAGGTTTTGCTCTCCAGCAAAATTGAAAAAAGAAGTCTGTTTAAAATCATGGAGCACCTCAACAGAAACACCAATCATTACAATCTTATTATAAAAAGGTGAATTTGTTATTTCAAAACCAGAACCAATCCCTAATTCTTCCATTAATTGAGATCTTATTTTGGGATCTTCTATATCTTCAATCCATTTTGGAACTTCTCCGGGCAAAAACTGGCTCATCCAATCAGTATCTTCATCAATATCATTAAGTTTAACTTCTGGTACATCGACTATATTTGATAAGGGATAGCGATTAAAAGTTTTCCATGCCTCATTTTTTCCGATATTAACCCCAGATGCTGGGCCATAAATATTTACAAGGAATCTACCATCGCTACTAAACATAGGTATACTTAATGGACCATAAAAAAGTGTGTCACCTTCTTCATTTAAATTTGGGAGCGCCTGTTCCGATATATTAAGATATTTTTGCATGGCCTTTAATCCTAATGTTGGATAATAAACGCCTGGCTCTTGTTCTATTTGAAGAAAAGTATAATATTTCCTTGAAAAACCGTCTTTATCTGGACCTTCATTTACGAGGCCATAATCAGGCCTAGATCCTTGAATAATATTATTAGGATATTGAATATACTGTGGAGGTATTCTTGTTGGTTCTTGAACTAATTTTGAAGCAAGGATTACATGAGTACCGTTTGCTTCTGCTTCAAGAATAGCCTTCGCAAACATGCTATCTCCATGAGCGGGAACAAGTTCACTCATTCCTCGAGATTGAAGGTTTTTACGAATACCTTTTAGATACTCAGATTGACGATCTGGAGAGTCAAACTGGATATCAAAGACTACAACTTTTGCCCCAGCTTTTGAAAGATTCTTTAATACTTCTCCCCAAATTTCTCTAGGGTAAGGCCATGTCCATGGGACAAGACGATAACTTTCATCATCTATATCCACTAAAACAACATCTAGACTATCTTTAGGAATTGGGGAACGAGAAGCCCAACCTGATAGAGGACCTCTTATTTTAAATGAAAAATCAATAACTTTTAGTTCAAAACTATCAAAAAAATGTATTCTATGAAGAAAAAAGACAAGAAAAAGAGAACCAAAAGTAATAATTAGACCAATTGTCTGTTTCTTTATGAGTTCAAAAATCGATTTCATTAAACTAATGGTTAAATTACATCTAGAATATATAATTAGCTGAAATTTTCAGTGCCAATGTTCCCAATTCTGTACCTTTGTCATTGGATTTTATTTTTGATGCTACTGTAGCACGGATGAAAAAACCACCAAATATATTTAACTCACCCCCACCATTAATACCAATAAAATTAAATTTGGAAGCTCCTGTAGCATTCATAATTGATAATCCAGCATTAATTTTAGCTTTTCCATCCCAAACATCATAAGAACCGTTCCCAGCTATTGTAGTAAGATTAGATTCATTATCTGATAAAGAAATCCCTGACAAAGGAATCTGAACAATATATTGTGAAAAACTAAAAGTAAGTTTTAAAGAACTAACAAATTTTGCTGAAGAAACAATAGATAAAGCTTCAGAACTAGTTGCTTTCTGGATATAATTTGATGATCGCTCTGATTTAAGTAAATCCTCAATACCTGTAGAGTTATATGTCACTAAAAAATTGAAATTATTTTGATTCTCACTTATGGGAATACTCACTGAAATGAATCTATTTTTTGTTAACATATTTTCCCTATTATCACGGAAAGATATTGAATCTTCACCTGTATAACTACTATATAAAAGAGTGTCTAAAGTTGTTTTTTCATTAGTTCTAGATATAGTTTTAAAGCTTCCTGCAAAAGAGGGCATACCAGCCCCAGGAGCGAAACCGAAGGTTGTCGTACTAATTTTCTGTTTATAAGGATCTATAACTGTTCTTAATATTTTATTATTACGACTTTTGAACTCAAAACCTATTGATAGTTTGTTGTCAAACAATCTAAATCTATCACTAAAAACAAATTCTCTAAGATTCGATGAAAGATATGGATTTGCTAGAGAGGTAAATTGTGGACCGACTTGAGAATATTTCATTTCAATGGTATTGCCATAATAAAAAGCTCTTGTTTTAATATTATAAGCTGAAGAAGGCATGTTTAATAAAGCAGCAAAAGGAGTATCATCTAAAGCTTGATAATCAATTGGAACTAGTGGTGTCATATTAATATTTGCAATAAATATATCTTCAAATTTTGTTGGATCAGGTAGTCCCTGTGTTGAAATACCACCGCTAACAATTGATCCTAAATCATCATAAGATCTACCAATATATCCATCTAAGCTATCATCTAGAGAAGTATCCATTTGAGCAATGCTCATAGGGCCATTCCAAATATCACGATTTAACATACTCATAGCCCATGTTGATTCTAAAATTAATCTTCTATTATCAAAATTTAGTCCAAAATCAAAACCAGCAACTAAATTGTCCATAGGTTTTTGACCTCCCCACCCTTTATCTTTCAATTGAATTGAGCCAATTCCTTCCAAAGAATTCTCAAATTCTGAAAGAGTATAAAGACCAGGATTAATTCCAGGTGTAGAAATAGCTCCTTCCCAATCAGGAACTGTAAATTTTGCTGAATTCATATTTTTTAAGACCGAACCTTTATCATCCTTTGCCTTTTGACCAAAAATACCAAGGCTTATCCTCTCGAATAAAGATATGCTTAACCTACCTGCCATATACTGACGACCAAATGTATAACCACGTCTATCTAATATATACTGAGGTGCACCAGAAGAATCAGTATTAATATCCGTAATTAAATAAGAACGGTCATTTGACAAATATCCTTGGATAGGACGTTCTAATTCACCACTAACGGTCTGCAACGTAAGCCATCTAAGATCAATATTTGTGCCTATTCCTCTTACTCTTTTACCTTCAACAAGATATGGATTTATTACTGGAGTAAAATCTCCTAGATGAATTGTCACAAAATCACTTGATCTAATTGTTGTAGATATTCGATTTCTCGGTTGAGAAAAAAGATTCTCTTCAGTTGAATATTTGATAAGAGTACGTAATTTAAACCAATCCCATCCGCCTTCAATTGTAGTGGTAGTTTCACCAATTGAAAGACTTGTACCACTAACCTGATTGACGGAAAAATCAGATCTAACCTTTGCAGAATAACTAAACTCATCTACCGCTTCAGCTATTCTTGATCCAGTTCCTCCTACCATAAATGACCATGTTGTAGGTTCTAGTTCATAGCCATATCTATTTGTTATTTCTATATTTACAGTATGTAAACCAACATCTAATTTTGGGGCAATATAGGTAATAAGATCACTAGAAATTTCTGTTGAGGATGTAATATCTCTACCATCAAGAAAAAACTTTATTTTATTAATGTCAACACCATCAACACTAAATAATGAAACAGCAATAAGAATATCTTCTTGAAGAACAACTTCACCCTCATTTGGACTCAAAACAAGTACTTGAGATGCTAATTTTGGCCCAGCACTTCTCCTAGTTGTTTCTACTTTAATTCCTTGAATTGCATCTAGAGATGCGGGAGACACATTAACTAAGTGAGGTGAAGCCATAGAATTGTTCGCAGGAAAACCTTTAACAGAACCATCATGAAATGAAAATATTATCGCATATTCCAACCCTTCTTCAACAATAAAATTTCCAGGAATAACAGCCTTCCAAGTTGATATATCAAAAATCATATTTTGCTCTTGATAACCTGAAGTCCCGGCTGTTCGATGATACAAACGAGCACTTTTTATTTTTCCATCAACAATTACTTCTAAAGTAAGGGGAGAACCAGCTGTAGCTCCAGCTGGGGGCAAATGAAGAATAGATTGACCCCATAGTATAGGAGTTAATAGAAAAACAAATAACCATTGATATTTTTTTTTGAAAATCACGGGAGTTAAAATTTTTTAGTGAGCCTGTCCAATTACTCACTAATTTATCTGATTAGTTATACTTAATGATGAGAACTTTTTCAGCACCGTCTGAATCTTTAAATTTTATCCTAAATTCTTTAGGCTCTTGCCCAGAATCATCTTCATCCACTGGGATATCAGCAGAATTAGTTGTAGTCACAGAAAGGTTACCATCAGGAGTAGACAAACCCGTTTGATTCATTAACAAATCAACAATTTCTCCAGAAGAATTATTTATCAACTGTACAATTCCTTCTAAACAATAGATTGTATCTCCTCCTTCAGCATCTGACTGAAACCACAAATCTGTACCCTTAACTGAAGCAACACTAGTTGGCGAACTAATCGAAAACTCACCTCGCCGCTGTTTAGAAACAGTTGCTCTAACTGTACCTGCAGTTAATTCTAGATTTTTTTTGAGTGTCTTACCAATTCTTTCACCTTGAATCTCAAGGTTAGTATTTGCTCGAAGTTTTACCATACTCTTATCATCGAGATAAATAAGTACGGCAAAAGCATTAGCACTAGTTTTTATGATGTCTTTATGATTTAATAATTGCCCAGCTTTTCCTAAAGAAAACTCTGAATTTTTCTCAAGAGACTTTTGTATTTGAACATTTCCTTTTACTTTAGTTAAAACAGCTACAGAAGAAGATGGCTGTGCAAATAAAAAACTTGTTGCAAAAACAATAGTCAAGAGAGCATACTTTTGTATTAGATAAATCATTCGATTGAAATACTTATTATATTTTGTGAACCATCTGCAAATTGACCAAATAAACGAAATATTTCATCGATAGACACATCAAGTCCATTGATTGAATAATTACCAGAAGGTGCAAATCCATTTAAGTCTCCTTGAGGACCAAAATAAGCGTTAAATTGATTTTCACCTAACACCTCTATCAATTGCTGTAGAAGTGGATGTAAGGTCTCTCCACCCGCATTAGTTATTTCTGATAAGTCTGCAAGTACAAAAGCAAAAATAGGGCTAGTGAAAGATTCTGAGCCAGAAGTAGTTGGAAGTTGTTTTTGAACTTGCCAAACATAAGATTCCCCAGGCACTAAATCCACAGCACCAGAAAGAGGGTATTGAAAGTTTGTAGCAAGACCAACAGACTCCCATCCTTTTGTTTGGTCTATGGGGAAGACAGTAATATCCTGAATTGCTTCCTGAGGAGAATTATGTGTTTCAGAGTCATATCTAGTAATTCTAATAAAGGACTCGCAACCACCGCAAGGTTCAGTCTCCCATTGAAAAATAGGGTAGGGTGAAAAAACTAGATTTTCAGAAAGATTCGTAGGGTCTCCACCAGGCCCAATAAGATTAAGCGAAGTTGGAGTTGTAACTAATATTGACTCAATAACTTCATCTGTAATCACCATACTTCCTTCATCCGATGAAGATCCAGTCCTAACTAATACTTGAAATGAATATTGACCATCAGCAAGTTTACCTGTTGAAACAACCGCACTCAATAAATTATCAAATTTAGCAATATCAATTGCTTCAATTAATGTTGCTGAGAAAACAATTTCTTTAGGAGGAATAGACATATCAAAAAGAGATGTAGTTTGGGTTGAAAGAGATGTGTTTGATATTCTAATAGCAGCATTCATTTTAAATGGGGCCGTTCGCATTTGAATAACTGTTGTTGGTTCAGTTACACCTAATGATTTTGAAATCATTGATACTTTAAATTCTAAAGAAGTCCAGACATTTGAATAATCACCAGATTGTTCTTCTAGGCGAAAACCAAAAAATTGAACATCACTTGCACCAGTAGCTAAATCAATAGAGCTAATATAATAAGTTGCATAAGGAACAAAACCTGGATCTGGAAGGAGTTTTACAGTTTGTGCTGATGAAATAGAGCACAATAAAAAGATCATTGTTAATATTTTTTTCATTTCTAATTAAATATTTTTTAAATATAACATTGAATTAACATTCATTAATGTGATTTGCATCAAATTGTTTTATTAACTATTACAAATTTAGATAGGCTTTATTCTTGAACCAACTCTTTGAATTAATGTAATTGATAATTGATTCATTTAAAATAATAAAAAAATAAAGCCCTTACAAAAAAGTAAGGGCTTAAAAAATCCCCGGCGACGACCTACTCTCCCACCCCGTTGCCAAGGCAGTACCATCGGCGCAACGGGGCTTAACTTCCGAGTTCGGAATGGGATCGGGTGATCCCCCGCGCTATAGTCACCGAGAGAAAATTATGATCAACAAAGCAAATTCTACATTTGAGAAAACTAAAGTTTTAGTAAAGCCTGACGGGCAATTAGTATCACTCGGCTGAAGTCATTACTGACCTTACACCTGTGACCTATCAACCCTGTAGTCTACAGGGACCCTTCTCTCTCGATCGAAATCGAGAAGGGAAACCTAATCTTGGGAAGGGTTTCGCACTTATATGCTTTCAGCGCTTATCCCATCCGAACATAGCTACCCAGCGGTGCCTCTGATGAGACAACTGGTGCACCAGAGGTTCGTCCGTTCCGGTCCTCTCGTACTAGGAACAGCATCCCTCAAGTTTCCTGCGACCACGGCGGATAGGGACCGAACTGTCTTACGACGTTCTGAACCCAGCTCACGTACCACTTTAATGGGCGAACAGCCCAACCCTTGGAACCTTCTCCAGCTCCAGGACGTGACGAGCCGACATCGAGGTGCCAAACCTCCCCGTCGATGTGAGCTCTTGGGGGAGATCAGCCTGTTATCCCCAGAGTACCTTTTATCCTTTGAGCGATGGCCCTTCCATGCGGAACCACCGGATCACTATATCCGTCTTTCGACCCTGATCGGCTTGTAGGCCTCACAGTCAAGCACCCTTATGCTATTGCGCTCTAAATACGATTACCAAACGTACAGAGGGAACCTTTGAAAGCCTCCGTTACTTTTTAGGAGGCGACCACCCCAGTCAAACTACCCACCATGCAATGTCCTCATAAATGAGTTAGGGATCAAGTAAATAAAGGGTGGTATTTCACCAACGACTAACCTATGCCTAGCGACACAGGATCAAAGTCTCCCACCTATCCTACACATTATTTACACAATACCAATACAAAGTTATAGTAAAGGTTCACGGGGTCTTTCCGTCCCGTTGCGGTTAAGCGGCA
>PAYY01000033.1 GCA_002715465.1 Fidelibacterota bacterium
AGGAGGTCCTTCTGGTATTGGAACTCCAGGAACAAAATTTTCTTCTTGAGATTGAACGGTAGCTAGACAAAAAGAAAAAATTAAAATAGGGACTCTAAGTGTGATTAAGGATATTTTCATATTTCATTCTCCTATGGTAAATACATTTTCATGCTTTATTGATTTTTCAATCAAGAGCATCAGAAAGCATGTATTTTTTATGGTCATTCACAATTTTATTAATTTTTGCAATTATTTCAGGATTTTTTTCTGCTAGATTGAACCGTTCTCCGATATCAGTATTAAGATTAAATAAAGCTACAGGATCATGCTTTTTACCCTTGGTATAGCCTCTCCAATCACCATCCTTTTCAGAGCCAATTGATTCTCTAGAATAATAATGTATTTTGTATTTTCCTAAACGTGCCGCCCAAATTTGATCTATGGTCTCGTTTTGTCCATTATCATTGGGGCCGTAGTAAAACCAATGATTTCTTTCACTACGTTTACCATGTAATAAGGTTGGGGATAAATCATAAGAATCATAATCTCTATCTTGTGGTATCGTGAAACCAATTATATTAGATAGAGTTGCCATAAAATCAACGTTAGCTGATATAGCATTTACTACAGAAGGAGAAATTGTGCCTGGCCACCAGAATATAGCTGGAACCCGTTGCCCACCTTCCCAAGCCGTAAGTTTCCCATCTCTTAGATGACCGGGAGATCCTCCTAGATCATAATATGTTAACCAAGGTCCATTATCACTGGTAAATACAACTAGAGTATTTTTTGCAATATTCTTTTTTTCAAGAATCTGTATAATTTTTCCAACTGACCAATCGAGTTCTTCTATAACATCTCCATAAAGACCTGCTTTACTTTTCCCTTTAAAATTTTTAGAGGCATAAATAGGAACATGAGGCATACTATGAGGAAGATATAAAAAGAATGGTTCATCTCCATTTTCATTTATCCATTTTACTGCTTCCTGAGTATAGCGATGTGTCAATAGATCCTGTTTTACTACGTCTTCAATACTTTCTTTCTGGCGAAATAATTGAATATCAAAAACATCGAATGGAGCATTCCGAATATTTTCATAAGTACGCTCGAATCCGCTTCCTTGTTTTATTGGTGCATCATTACTACCTGCAAGACCATAGAAATAGTCAAAGCCTTGATCATTAGGATGCTCGCCATTATCCATTCCAAGGTGCCATTTACCTATACAAGCTGATTTATAGCCTTTTTTTCTAAGTAATTCAGGTATGGTGATTTCTCTTGATGGAACTGGTGCCCATAGTGATTTTCCTTGATGTATACGGTAAGGTAGTCGGCCTGTAAGTAACGCGGCTCTACTTGGATTACAAGCAAAATAGGAGGCATAGAAGGATGTCCACCTTTGACCTTCTGACGCTAAACGATCAATATTAGGGGTTTTAATTAAGGGGTGTCCCTGACATCCTAGGTCCCCATATCCAAGATCGTCAGCTAGAATAATAATTACATTTGGAAGAGATAAAGCCTTTGTTTGTAAATCGTTAGTATTTCTATCTGAACAGGCATTAATAAATATGATGCATAATAATATCTGATAGTTTTTCAAGATTAAAGAAAATATGATAAAAAAATGATGTTATTCAAAAAGATTTATTATGTTAATAGATCTTTCCTGAATTAAGAAACTATTTTTTAACTTTTTCCATCCATTGAAAATCCTGGAGTTCAGATCTGTGTGTAGAATGAATTAAACGGTACTCCTGTCCTCCTCCAAGAGCTGCAAAAACAAAAATAACACCACCTTGAAGATTATAATAATGCCATATTTCATGAGGAGCTTCTCCCATTCCAGCTGCCTGTCTATCGTATTCATCTGGAATACCGTATTTAATTATTGTACGACCACGATCACTTTGCCAACCCTTTTTTAAGCCACTTGCATATCTTTCTGAAAATTCACTCCTTGCAAGATATTGATCTCGGTATTCATTTTGGGGAGTCGTAGGATTAGAATCACGTTTTTCCCAAAAATTGGTTAGGAATTTAACTTTACTATCTAAGTCTTTTGTTTTTTTATAGGCACGTCTTTCGGATCTAGTTGCAATATATACTAGGCTTGCAAATTCTTCATCTAGATCTTCTTCAGTTTTACCATATAGTTGTGATGCTAAAAGGTCTGATGATGATAGATCGGAAACTGGGGATGCTGTTGAAGCTGGTTTTAAATTAATATATCTAAAAGGTTTCATAGAGTTTGACAAAGCCGAACCACTCCCATCATAGATCTGAGCATCTAAAACATAAATTCCACTTTCCAAGGAACTAATATCAATTTGACCTACTTCTACGCTTGATTCATTCACAAGTGGTTTTGTTTTTTCATTAGATTGTACTTGCAGTCCATTCAAATCAATAATTGTATTATTTACTGTATATTTCTCCCCGGAAATTCCTTTAAGAAGATTATATACTTCGTAATAATAGTATAATCTTGGCAGATTACTACTGTAAATACCTGAAGGATTAGGTATTATATCATAGATACCTTTGGTAAATATATTTTTTCCTCCACTTTGAGTTTTTCTAATAGTGGAGGCTAGCTCAATATCACTAATAGAGACACTATCTGAAAAGAAATTTTTTGTTTCAAGATTAAGTGTATATGTATGTGTTCTAGATTGATCATGTTCATCAATAGATTCTATAGACATGGTTTGGCTCAAATTGGCAACAAACATATTTAACATCCCCACCAAACTTTTTTGAGGGTCAAGGCTTGTAGTATCGGTCACCAAACGTGGAATTCTAAATTTTTTGCTTAATAAAACTGAATCTGATTCATTTGATGATAGTGTTATAGACATATTGATTGCACCCTCGAATCCACGCTCATTTTTTTTGTATGTTAAGCTGGCTTCTTTATATGAATAATATAGTTCTAAATAGTTATTTTCTAATTTGTTACGGTATTGTGAAACACCAATACCCAGTATAAAATTCGGCTTTTCCTGAGCAAGAGTTTCTTGTAATGGAAAAAGAAAAATTATAAAGATTACCGTTGCAAATCTAAATAATATCATAAACTTGCTTTTCATCACCACCTAACTTAACATAAACCATACATAAAGTTTAAATATCTTAATATTTTGTTTGATTAAAAGCATTTTCAAAGAAAATATACAATGTTTTCTTAGCTTAATACATACTTAAAGGAGTAAGGAATTCATGATTAAAACTATCAAGTCTGTTCGGTCATTTTTGTTTATTGTTTGTTTGATAATTTCTGGATGTGCCTCAAAAACTGAATCATCTGCTGACCAGTGGGTCATTTATGATGGTTACGATGGCCCAGGTAAGGGTAAACATATAGTTTTTGTAACAGGAGATGAAGAATATCGTTCAGAGGAAGCTATGCCACAAATGGCAAAGATTCTTGCAAAACGTCATGGTTTTAAATGTACAGTTCTTTTTTCTATAGATCCTAAGACTGGAGCTATTGACCCTGAAAAATTAGACAACATCCCAGGGCTTGATGCTTTAGGCACAGCTGACTTAATGTTTTTATTTACACGTTTTAGAGAGCTCCCTGATGATCAGATGAAACATATAATAGATTATACAAATTCTGGTAAGCCGATCATAGGTCTAAGAACTGCCACTCATGCTTTCAACTATATAGAAAATACTGATGGTCCGTATGCAAAATATAGCTTCAATGATAAAGAATTTGAAGGAGGTTATGGCAGGCAGATTTTAGGAGAAACATGGGTAGCTCACTACGGTCATCATGGAAAAGAAAGTTCTAGAGGTATCGTAGCTGAAGGTAAAGAAAACCATCCTATTGTTAAGGGATGCGAAGATATTTGGGGACCTACTGATGTATATGAAGTAGGTGAGCTAACTGGTAATAGTGAACCTATTATTATGGGTCAGGTACTGACAGGCATGAATCCTGATGATCCTCCAAAATCTGATAAACCTCTTATGCCTATGGCATGGATAAAGGACTATGATGGTGACACAGGAAATACAACCAAAGTTTTTACTACAACTATGGGTGCGGCGACAGATCTTGAAAGCGAAGGGCTTAGACGTTTACTTGTAAATGCAACTTACTGGTCTCTAGGAATGGAAAATCAGATTCCAGATCGGGCAAATGTCGATGTAGTAGGAACTTTTAATCCAACTCCTTTTGGTTTTGGTGATCATATAAAAGGCGTAATGCCTGCTTCTCATAAGATAAAGTAGACCAATGTTTTCTTATAAAAAAAAGTTCCAACTTCAATATTGTTTTAAATCTCTATTATTAGTTCTTTTTTGTTTTTTCTTCGAATTTTCAAAGGCTGAGCCATTCAATAAAACTCAGAAAATTAATGTTTTGGTTTGGGATGAACAGCAGCCTAAACAAAAAGAAGCATATGACAATTTTCTAGGAAATGCAATTGTTGCACATTTAGGGAAAAACCCTGCTCTCAATGTTAGGTCAGCTAAGTTAGATGATCCCCAGCAAGGGATTTCTTCAAAATCATTAGATTGGAGTGATGTAATTATTTGGTGGGGGCATGTACGACATGATGAAATTTCTTCAAAAAAAAGCAAGGAAATTGTTAAGCTAATTAAAGAAGGTGAATTGAGTCTTATTGCATTACATTCTGCTCATTGGTCTAGTCCTTTTATTGAGGCAATGAATGAAAGAACTAAAATGGATTTTCAAAAAACTTATGGAAAGTCAAAAAGTTCAGATTTAGAAGTGACTTACGTATTGCCTGCTGAACGGTTTAGAGCTCCGAAAAGAGAAGAAAAAGTCACCCCTTGGGTAGACTTTAGAAAATTTCCAAAAGGTAATATATCTGCTACTATACATCTCCCTATATCTTGTTTTCCCGCATATCGACCAGATGGTAAGCCCAGTACAATCACAACTCTTATGCCAGATCACCCAATTGCCTATGATATTCCTTCAAAATTTATTGTTCCTAACACCGAAATGTATGATGAGCCTTTTCATATCCCTGAACCTGATGCGGTGATATTTGAAGAAAGATGGGAACCAGGAGAATGGTTTCGAAGTGGTAGCCTTTGGAATATAGGTAAAGGAAAGATCTTCTATTTTCGTCCTGGGCATGAGACGTATAAAGTGTTTTATGAACCTATACCGTTAAAGATAATCGAAAATGCGGTAACCTGGTTATTTTCTCAGCAAAAAAACTGATCTCATATTTAAGTGATGGAAATAAGACTTCATTCACATGAGTGTATGAACGGTTTAGAAAAATACTCCTTCTTATTCAACAATCGTGCAATCAATATTATTCTATGTTTCCTTATAATTTGGGGATGTGGGGGTAAGTCCTCTGAAAAGAAGCAATCCTCCTTTACAAATACAAAAGTTACTTTTACTGATATAACTATTGAAGCAGGACTTGGTGATTTTAAACACGAAAATGGAGCTTTTGGGGAAAAGTGGTTTCCAGAACCAATGGGTTCTGGAGGAGGTTTTATTGATTATAATGGTGATTTATGGGAAGATATTTTATTAGTTGGTGGAGGAGTTTGGTCTGAAAGTGGTAGTAAAAAAGTACCCGCACTTTATTTATTTAAGAATAATAAAGATGGAACTTTCACAGATGTTACCTCTGAAGTTGGATTAAATAACATTTTTACTTATCCTTTTGGAATTACTGTTGCTGATTATGATAATGATAATGACCAGGATTTTTTCCTTACTACAATCGGAAAGAATCTTCTTTTTGAAAATCGTAGTGGAAAATTTGAAGAAGTAGCTGAAAAAGCTGGTTTACAGAATTATTCAACCCTCAGCAGTTCTGCCATTTTTTTTGATGCTGATAGGGATGGTTGGTTAGACCTATATACGGGCAATTATATTGATTGGTCACCAGAGACAGATGTATGGTGTTCTTTTGGTGGGGAAAAAGGATACTGTACTCCAGAAGTTTATGAAGGTTTTCCTAGCAGATTTTATAGAGGGAATGGAGACGGCACGTTTTCAGACTTAACTGAAGAGGCCGGTTTTCTTCCAGCACCTGGAAAAACTTTGGGGGTTGCTCAGCATGATTATAATAAAGATGGTTGGCCAGATCTTGCTGTTGCAAATGATTTAGATAGAGACCTTCTATACGAAAATAATGGTGATGGAACATTTACTGAACGTGGGATGATAAGTGGAATGGCATTTGATGAAGCTGGAAAGGCTAGAGCGGGAATGGGAATTGATATAGGAATTACTGATGATACATATGAAGAATCAATCTATATTGGAAATTTTCAGAATGAAATGGTCGGAGTATATAGGCACATGGGAAATGGTTTCTTTATGGATCGAGCGGCCATGTCTCGAATCGGTAGACCAAGTCTTGAAGTACTGACTTTTGGCCTCTTTTTATTCGATGTTGATTTAGAAGGCGATTTAGATTTATTTATTGTTAACGGCCATATTCAAGTTGAGATTGAAAATGATGAGGATGAATTTCAATTTCGCCAGTTGACTCAGCTATATATCAACAAAGGAGATGAAACATTTGAGCTTGCAAAGCCTAGCCAAGGTTCAGTCTTTTCTAAAGCAATTGTTGGTAGAGGGGCTGCCTATGGAGATTTTGATCGCGATGGAGATCTCGATATTCTTATTACTGAAAATAATGGCCCAGTATATCTTTGGCGAAACGATCTTATTGGTAATGGAAACGAGAGCAATTTTATAAGGGTAAGATTAATAGGAACGGTTAGTAATCGAGATGGTCTTGGTTCAACAGTTACAGTATTTTCTGATCAAAAAGCAACAGTGCAGAGAGTAAGGACTGGATCATCTTATCTGTCCCAATCTGAAAAAACTCTAACTTTTGGATTAGGTAAATCTGAAATAATTGATTCATTAAAAGTGAATTGGGCCAATGGAAGTACAGATAAATTTTATGATATTAAGGCGAATCAGTCTCTTCAAATAACAGAAGGCTCAAAATCTCTTGGATATTTAAAAAGATAATTGGTATAATTTTTCTGTTACTTAACGGGTCTTTTTTTTCTTAATAGATATTCAGTATTTCGCAATCTACCTTTTTCGTAAAATTCAATTTTTTGCAGTTCTTTATTCTCAGTCCAATATTTCCATGGTCCAATTCTTGCGCCATCTATGAAATAACCTTCATTCTTTAATGAACCATTAGAATACCATTCTTTTGCTAAACCATCGGGTCTTCCATTGGAAAGAGTTGTTTCTCCACGCTTATTTCCATTTTTATACCACATAGTCCATATCCCATCGCGAGCACCTTTAGCATAAGCTCCTCTTTTTTTAAAATTTCCGTTTTCAAACCATTCGATCTGAATCCCATCGGGTCTACCATTAATTAGTTTTATTTCACCTTGTTTATTCCCATTCTCAAACCATTTTTGCCATAGACCTTCCATTTTATTTTTTCCCCAGTCTCCTTTTGATTTCAACTGACCATTGCGATACCATTCAAATTGCATGCCATCTTTCAAATCTGACATATAATGAAGGACTCTTTTCTTTTTACCATTCTTATGCCATTCAATTTGCTTTCCTTCTTTTTTATCAGATTTAAATTTTGACATTTTCTTTATTTTTCCTGTCGGATAAAATTCTTTCTGTTTTCCATGCAATAATCCATTTTTATATTTAAGCTGAAGTTGAAGGATGCCATTATCAAACCAAACCTTCATTTTTCCAGAAGGCAAACCATTTTTCAATTTTACTTGACTTTTTAGTTGACCATTATCATACCATTCTTCCTCAATATTACTCTTTCCATTACTTTGCAAATTATCCGAGTTAGTTTGATAGTGGCTAATTTGTTTGAAAGGAGAATGTAGTATAACTGTTTGGCAGTTAATTAATTTAGGGTACAATAATATTAACATTAGCGGGATGGTTATTTTTATAATAAATCTCGATTTAGTAATAAAATTCTTCATTTTTAATTAGTATCAAATTAATGAGTAAAATTATGATTATTTTGCTACATTGAATATTAAGTATAATATTTAAGAGACGGAAAAAGGTTCCAAAAAAAGAGTTAGTTTTTTGCGAATTAAGGATAAAGAGTTAATCATTCCTAATTAAGTTTAACAAATTTATTTAATGGAGACCTATATGAAACGTAAAATTAAAATGGGTATGGTAGGTGGAGGAGAAGGCGCATTTATAGGGCCTGTTCATTTAATGGCGGCTCAATTAGACAATCAAATTGAACTTGTATGTGGTGCTTTTAGTTCTGATCCTTTAAAATCTAAAAAATCAGGTGAAACATATTTTCTTCCTGAAAACCGAACTTATGGAAGTTATGAAGAAATGTTTAAAGCTGAGTCAGAACTTCCTGTAGGTGAAAAAATGGACTTTGTTACTATAGTTACTCCTAATCACATGCATTTTCCAGTACAAAAAATGGCTTTAGATAATGGCTTTAATGTTATGAGTGATAAGCCTATGTGTTTTAACCTAAGCGAGGCTGAAGAGTTAGTCCAAATTGTAAAGAACTCTGGATTATTATTTGGTCTAACCCATAATTATACTGGATATCCGTTGGTAAAAGAGGCTAAGCATAGGGTTAGGAATGGAGATCTTGGGAAAATTAGAAAGATTATTGTAGAGTATTCTCAAGGATGGTTGGCAACTTTTCTTGAAAACGAAGCTCAAAAACAGGCTTCATGGAGAACAGATCCTGATAAGGCGGGTTCATCGTGTTGTATTGGAGATATAGGTACGCATGCGGAAAATCTTGCTGAATATATAACGGGTTTAAAAATTGAAGAAATTTGTTGTGAATTCACAACTTTTGTTGAGGGCCGAAACCTTGAGGATGATGCAAATTTGTTAGTTAAATACAATAATGGTGCTAGAGGAATCTTATACTCTAGTCAAATCTCAGTTGATGAAGAGAACCGACTTAGTATAAGGATTTATGGTGAAAAAGGAGGACTTGAATGGGACCAGCAGGAACCTAACACTTTAATCCTAAAACATATTAATAGACCTAGAGAGATTTTAAGAGCTGGTGCAAATTATAGCGATCGTCTATCGACCCAAGGACTGTCATCTGCAAGGCTTCCGGCCGGTCATCCTGAAGGTTATATAGAAGCTTTTGCTGTTCTCTACCGAAACTTTGCTTTAGCTTTACGCTCTAAGTTAGAGGGGTTAGATCCTAGTGAAGAATTTCTAGACTTTCCTGATGTTAATGATGGTTTAAGAGGAATGTCTTTCATTGATGCTTGTGTTAGATCCTCCGAAGCCGGGGCACAATGGGTTTCCCCAAAGTTTTCATAAAGTCTTTTTGACAATATTAAGGAGTTAGAAAAAATGAGTAGAGATGTTACACTTTTTACTGGCCAGTGGGCTGATTTATCATTAGAAGATCTTTGCGTAAAAGCGAAAGACTTCGGTTATGATGGCCTTGAACTTGCATGTTGGGGTGATCATTTTGAAGTTGAAAAAGCGGATCAGTCTTATTGTGACCAAAGAAGAGAGCTCCTAGCGAAACATGATCTCAAATTATTCGCAATTTCAAACCATTTAGTAGGTCAGGCTGTTTGTGACAATGTTGATATCAGACATAAGAATATTTTGCCAGATTATGTTTATGGTGATGGAAATCCAAAAGATGTTCAGAAACGTGCTGCAGATGAAATGATTAAAACTGCTGAAGCCGCAAAAAGATTAGGAGTAAATGTTGTTAATGGTTTTACGGGGAGCAGTATATGGCATCTCATATATGCTTTTCCGCCAATGATTCCTGAAATGATTGATGCAGGATTTAATGATTTTGCTCAGAGATGGAAGCCAATATTAGATGCTTTTAATGATAATGGGATTCAATTTGGATTAGAAGTACATCCAACAGAAATTGCATTTGACATTGTTACAGCTGAGAGAGCATTGAATGCTCTTAATGGTCATGAAGCATTTGGATTTAATTATGACCCAAGTCACTTAGGATACCAAGGAGTTGACTATGTTCATTTTATCAGAAAATTTTCTGATAGAATATTCCATGTTCACCTTAAGGATGTAGCTTGGACTAACAACCAAATTGAGTCTGGTGTATTTGGTAGTTATCTAGATTTTGGTAACAATAGTAGATTCTGGAATTTTAGATCACTTGGTCGGGGAAATATTAATTTTGAAGAAATAATTAGAGCTTTGAATGATATCAAATATACTGGTCCATTATCAATTGAGTGGGAAGATAGTGGTATGAATCGCGACGCTGGTGCATCAGAAGCTGTTGCTTTTGCAAAGGGTGTTGACTTTGAAACTTCTAACGTAGCATTTGATTCGTCTTTTGCAGAGTAAGAATTTATAACCCCCCTTGAGGTAAAATCTATTATCACTAACATGGTAACTTATCTTAGTTTTACCTTCAGTCGGCTTTAGCAAATTCGATATCTATCACAAAAAAATTATTTGGGTTACCATTGGTTTGTTGGAGACATATCCCATGCTTTCAAATTATTAATATAGCTTGAACCACCCGTAGAGAATACCTCGATTCCTTGGCTATCTGATCGGGTGGGATAGACCCGCTGGGTGACACATTGACGTCCATTTGCGAATATTTCGATAATTGATTTGTCTATAAAAATTTGAATTTCGAGTTTCTCTTTCTTTTTAAGAGAAAATGGAGCAACTTGGTATGTTGCTATAGGGTTTGGTTCAGAAGTCATGAAATTCATGGTTCTTTGGTAATGTTTAATTGAAGTATCCAGAGAAGAGCGAGAAAAATCTACTGTTATATTGTTTTCTTCCCTATTGAATTTAATTATCGTTTCTTCTTCTCCATTAGGAGATGCCAGAACTTTCATTCCAAATGTAGAAGCCATGCTCATATCTATTTCGGCTTTTATCTCAAGGGTAGCACCTCCAATATCTTCTAGACGAGAAGAAATATTTTCTTTTACAGTCATTTTTTCCACGGTTCTTAGATTTGTCCTCAGTTCCTTAAGCTCTTCAATTGGTTGAATAAGTAAACTCCCATCAGAAGAGAGTGAAAGTACTCTAGGTACGGTCATTGTTCCACTCCATCCATAAGGAGGAGCTTCCTGAAGGTCCTGTATATGAAGTCTTTCACGTCTGTCAAGCACCCAAGCCCACATGATTCTACGGCCCTTGCTATCAATAAGAGTCTCAGGGGCAAAATTAGTTCCTCCAAGCCAGTTCATTCTTTGGTGTGATTCGGGATGAAATTGATTATTTTCCCATTTTCCTAAATAAATTCTTGCTCCATGAGAATGGCTGATACTTAATAAAGCATGTTTATTTCCTAAAGTAAAAAAATCTGGACATGACAAATCTTCTATTGCTTCGTCAACATCTGGCATATTTGAAGCTAAAAGTGGACCTACATATTCCCAGTTATCAATAGTTGATGCTTTAAACAAAGACGGTTTTTTACCGCCAAAAATAGCATAATAATCTCCATTCTCCACCCATCCATGTGGATCCCAAGAACTATATAATTTTTCTTCAGGACTCCCTTCCTCTGGTATAGGAATAATGGGGTTTGATTCTAATTTAGTCCAATTGTTAAGATCATCATCGCTACTTAGCGCTATACAATTCCCTGCCTTAACTCCATGATATAAAATCGCAACTTCACCATTTTTGGTAATAAAAGCATTGCCACTAAATATTCCCCTATCAGGATCATTTTTATCTGGAAAAAGTGCTGTTGGGTGGAATCTCCAGTGAAGTAAATCTCTGCTTGATGCGTGCCCCCAACTGTGTCCATTATGATCTTGAAAAATATAGAAAAGATGATATCGGCCTTTCCAATAGATAGCACCATTAGGATCAAAAGGCATTCCTCTCCCTTCGGGGTTAACAAAATGATATGTTGGTCGATGGGGATCGCTAAGTTGGAGATCGCGAAGTTGTCTTTGTGCAGCAATCATATCTGGTGTACTCATGACAACGAATTCATTGCCTTCTTTTTCATTGTTATTACTACATCCTATTAAAAATAGTAAGGCAGGTAGAAGCTTTAGTGATTTATATAGATTTAGATTTTTCATAATTCCCTTAAATTATTATTCATTCTCAATATTGTTTTCTAGTAACTCTTCAGGAGTGAAATAATTCTCCCGATCTTTATTAGCAAAACGTATTTTTGCCACTTTTTCTTTTGTAATAACAGAGGCTTGGTTTCCGAAAGAGTTTCGTATGTAAGTTAAAACAGAGGCTATATCATTGTCATTTAATAATTTGTCATAGGAAGACATAACACCTCTGTATTGTTTACCGTTAACCTCCAGAGGGCCGTATAGACCTTTTAGTAATATTTTAATTAGACGTTCTTCATTTCCAGTAACCCAATCAGTGCCAGCTAAGGGGGGATATCCAGATGCCATTAGTCCTTTGCCGTCGGCTTGATGGCAGGCTATACAAAGACCATTCTTGTTGTATAGCTTCCATCCATGCTGAAAAAGAGCGAGATCATTACCTTTTAAATCTGTAATAATTTTTTCTTCAATTTTTTCTTCATAAACGGCTCTTCCATTAATGTGGGAGATAGAAGTTTGGTGAGCATAATCCATCCAACTGTCTAAAGGCATTTTTTTTGCTTCTGATAAAATAGAAAGGCCTCGATCTTTTTCTAGCCAGGAGGCAGCGGTAATTGCTTCAAGTCTCACTCTACCATGTTCATCAATGGCGGCAGTTTTCATTAATGCAGTCTTTTTGTCGATTTGAATATTGCTATACCGCAATACTCTTACAGCAGCAGCTCTGACTCGATGATCCTCCGAATGGAGGAGTTTTGTTAATAAATTTTCATCAACTTTATTTAATCCCCATGTAACCCAAAGGGCTTCAAGAAGATGGTGGTTGAAATTGGGGTCTATTTCATCTAACTCATTTACCCATTTTTTCACTGCCGTTAGCACATTATTTACATCTCTACCCCTAAGTTCGCGACGAGTTCTATAACGAACTCTATATTCAGGGAGCTTTAAATTATCAAGGAGTTGATTGATGGGAGCTCCAGCGACTAAAGCTTCTTTTACTAATGGCCTATCAGGGTAAGTAATGCGATAAATTCTGCCGTGTGAATGATCTCTAAGTGGATCTCTTGCATTATGTTGCATGTGCCCAATTAAAAGGTTATGCCAATCAACAATATACAATGAACCATCTGGAGCAAATTCCATGTCAACAGGACGAAAGTTTCCATCTTCAGATACAATAAGATCTTGACGAAATTCAAACTTGTAACCAGTTCCATCTTCTGAAACAGCATGTTGTTTAGTTCCTAGAAATCCTATGGTATTGTTTACAAGCAAATCCCCTTGAACTTCTTCAGGGAAGTGTCGACTTGAAACAAATTCTAAACCGGAAGTGGGTCGTACTTGATGCTCTTTAGGGACCAGGTTCCTTGGTTTTTTTGTTCCCACTCCATAAAGCGGTTTAATTGTTGCTGGCATCATCCATCGTATTGGAGGGCCAGATGTATCACAATAGAAATTTTGCCCCCACCTATCAAAGGCAATACCCCAAGGGTTAGGTAAAAAATCATGCTGAACGGTTCGCTCTAAATATTTTTTTTGGGGACTATACCTATAGAAGCCACCTCCATTAGCGTAAACAGGACCATATGCTGTTTCAATATTGCTATGGAGGAAAACTCCTTCACCCATGTAGATGGCTCCGGATGGATCGGCGCAAAAAGCACTTATGTTATGGTGGGTATCATGATCATCAAATCCACTTAAAACAATCTGTTTTTTATCAAATTTGTCATCATCATTTGTATCGCTGAATAAAGTGAGATTTGTTCCTTGAGATACATATACTCCTTCAGGTGAGAACTCAAAGCCTACTGGGATATGAAGTCCATCAGCAAAAGTAATTTGATTATCAGCTTTTCCATCTTTGTCAGTATCTTCTAGAATGATAAGCTTGTCATTAGGCTTTTTATCTCCTGGTCTGTAATGGGGATATGTCGGCATTGTGGCTATCCACAATCGGCCTTTATTGTCAAATGAAAGTTGAACAGGGTTTGCTAAATCAGGAAATTCCTTCTCAGACGCAAATAATTCAACCTTATAGCCAGGCGCTAATTTGAATGTAGAAAGAGCTTCTTTTTCTGAGAGATAAATAGTATTTACATCAAGTATTTGTGTTTCCTCATTACCTTTTAACATACTGCCAGATTTATTAGAACTATAAGAATCTCCTCGCTTATAATTAGTTTTTACAACTGATAGAGGGGAGGTTTTTTTGTCTTTTTTAGCTAATTTGGTTTTCTTGCCTTTGATTGCCGCCCATATTGCCTTATCCCTTATGACAGTCATTTCCCTAATTTTGGTTAATTCAGACGGATAGTTTTCTGGCCCATAAGGATCATATCGGCGTCCAAAGACATGGACTCCATTTGGAATCTTGAAATCGTTATGCCACATCCAGTTTTTTTCAAGTACAGCTTCTCGAATTAAATTTTCTCTTTTAGAAGCATTATCATTTCTTTTTGGAAAAAGTTTATCTGCCATGAAATGCGATAATTTTTTATAACCTTGATCATTAAGTTGAAATCCATCAATAGTTAATTGACCTTGCTTTTCGAACCAAATTTTTGACGGAGTAAAAACATCAATAAATAGAACCCCGTTTTTTTCACAGACTTTTTTCATGGCTTCTTTATAGATATGAAGAAATTTATTTTCATTCTCACCATTTGGTAAATCATGGATTTTCGACAAATCCTCAAATGCTATAGGTGACACTATTGCCAATTGTGGATAAGAAGCTCCATTGTATTTTTGCTTCTTTGTATGATGGATAAAAGCTGCGAGTTCATTTTTGAATAACTCCACACCAGCTTCATTTCTGAAAGATTCATTATAACCAAAGAAGGCAATAATAATATCAGCTTTAAGTCTTGAAAGCCATTCGTCAGATGTTTCAAAATGTCCTTGGCTATCAGTGTTCCTACTATATTTAGCATTGTAATTTTCAGCGGTAGGGAACGCCCAATGAGACAACCTTCCAGCGTGAGGGCGAAAACCTGGTGTATTTCCACCATCACACATATTTCTTATTGTAAGCTTACTTTTCGGATAACGAAGATATATCTCAGTTTCAAAATAGCCAAAGTTCATCATACGAGAGCAAAGGTTGTTTCCTATAATGACAATTTGATTTCCTTTTCCTATATTCAGATTATTTGAATAATTATTAGGTTTTGTTGCAGAAAGATAATTAAAAATAATAAATATAATTGCAGATTTAAGGAGTAAGCTCATATAGTATTCCCTTGTTTGTTTAGTAGGGGGCTATCGTAAAATATTTTTTTACAACACTTTTTCCCATAAATTTCCTAGAATTTACAATAATTTCAGTATAGAATTAGGGCCGCAAATTATAATAGGTTGTATTGCTATTGATACGTAGGTTAACAGGTACTCTGGGGGTTTAATGAATCAAAAAAAATTATTTCTAATCTTTTCCTTTTTATTAATAGGTATAGCTTGCGAAGAGGACAAGCCAAATAAATATACAGTCGGTCCTTGCCGGTCTTCGTTCTGGGAGCTTTGGGGTGGACAGGACCAGCTTACTGGAGCTTCTAATCAAGCAATTGCTGATGGATATACGATTGTTGGAAGCTGGTTCAATTATGAAAATGATAAGACAATCAGATTAAATATTTTTGAAAATGGGGGATACCAGTTTGTTTCTTCTTCTGATCTCGATGTGGCTTCAGGTGGAACTGTAAAAGTTTCTGACCTAGGAAATGACTACACAGCTATTGATGGAGTTGTGTTTGTTGATAGCGCTGGCTATGATAATGCTTGTGAAGGGTCTGGCACTTATGAATATTGTATAGGTGATACCTTAGAAGGTGGATCTCAGTATGATGGAAATTATGAGATTTATATTAATTTTTTTCCAGAATCAGAAAATTGTTCACCTAGGAAGGCCCTTTTAGATGTTGGCGAAAAAATTTGGTTCAAAAAGCTCTAAAAAAAATTGCTTGACACTTAATGGGATAATAGTTTAGACTCTACGTATCGTTGCGTGGGGCTAACTATAACGTTTCGATAGCTATTATTGAAAACTTTGATTAAGACAGCTTTAATTAAGAATTAAACAATGAGGTTAATAAATATGACTAAGAATCAGCCACTATTTTCCGGTTATTACAGGGAAAAGTTTTTTGTATTGCTTTTGCTAATTGCTCCTTTGTCGCTTTCAGCTCAGGTAGGAAAAGTTTCAGGTAAGGTTACAGATGCAGCGACTGGCGAAGCGATTCCTGGTGCAAACGTTATTATAGATGGTACTTCCATGGGTGGGGCGGCCGATGCTGAAGGAGATTATTTCATAATTAGGGTATCTCCAGGACGTTATAATGTTACAGCATCAGTTATTGGCTATCAGGATTTGACAATTACAAATATTTTGGTATCATCAGACCTTACTAGTACGGTGAATTTTGAACTGTCTACCGAAGCTGTTGAAGGTCAGGCTGTAACGGTTACGGCGGAAAGAGCTGTTATCCAGATGGACCAATCAGCAAGTGCAATTACTGTTGAGGCCTCCGCAATTGTAGACGTCC
>PAYY01000034.1 GCA_002715465.1 Fidelibacterota bacterium
GATTATCATATATAGTGATGTAATTCTTTGTTGACCATCTAAAATAAGTTTTACAGCGCCCTGGCGTTTATCATACTTATTTTCACCTTTAAGCTCTGGTGGTTTGTTTGTGTCCCAGGTGAGGATTGTTCCTGTAGGATATTCTTTTATTAAACTATTAAAGAGTGCTTTTACATGGTCACGCTTCCATACATACTGCCTTTGGAAAGCAGGTACATATAATTGACTATCATCAACCTTATCAAGTATTTGTGATATCTTCATATTTTATATCTATTTATTTACAAATTGATAAATCAAACCTTATTATTTTTTATCAGTAAGCCAAATAATGCTATGTGATTCTTAGGAGTCCACTTGAAATCTCTTTGAAATTTTGGTGCTTGAATTTTTCCATTTTTTGCATTTGCAACCAAACTCTTAAAATTTCAAAAAAAAGTTTCCATAATTACCTCCTATTATTTTGATTGTCTTGAACATAAGACTAATTTAAATGAATTGCAATTTTTACATATAACATCCCAGTATTATGGTCACTAACGAATAGACCATTAATAATTTTTATACACCTGATTGAGCTAATCATAATGCCTGTTCTACTCTGGCTCTATATCATACCTGTCTCTGTTATTGTTAAACTGTTACTTTAGTTGCGTGCCCTTCAAACGCATATATTCTGATGACACAGTACTCTATTTTGACAAATGAGGGTAAATAATATTTATATCAAACTTAGAGGAGCACCCCTCGTATTGAGGGGTTTTCCTCAGCGGAGAGGAAAGGATTCGAACCTTCGTAAGAGTTACCCCTTAACACGCTTTCCAAGCGTGCGCCTTCAACCACTCGGCCACCTCTCCAAAATATGTTATATTGTTATATTAATGAATATACGATTACTTTCTAAAGTGTTAATTTATTTATTTATATTTTTCAATGCGGCTATCAACTCATCCCAGTCAATAGACTCATTTCCATTATTATCTATAGATTGAAAACTTATTATTCTTCCGTTAATTAATGTCCATTCTTCACTAATCTCTTTTTCTGAATTATTATCCTTAGGCTTACCTGTTATATCACTTGACTTGACTCCAGACAGATTTGCAAAAGTGAAGTTTGCTCCATGAATCATTGTTCCTGTAAGGTCTGAATTCTTTAGGCTAGTTTTTTCAAAATCAGCATTTACCAATGAAGCTCCTGTTAATTTTGAATTATCTAAGATTGCTTCTTTTAGAGAAGCACCTCTTAGAGTAACTTTGGAAAGATTTGAGTCACTTAGGTTTGCTTTATTCAGTTCAGCATTTTTTAACACGGAACCTATAAATTTTGTTCTACTGAGATCACTCATGTTAAGCTTTGATGCTGTAAGGTTTGTCCCCGATAGATTAGCATCCATAAGTTTAGCTTCTGAAAGATTAGCACCTCCAAGATCTGTCATCATAAAGTTTGCACCTGAAAGAAAAGCCTTAACTAGGTTGGCATCTCTAAGATTAGCGTCAGAAAGATTTCCATTTTCAATGTTTGCAGATTCCAAGTTTACTTCTATAAGTGTGGCTCCCTTAAGCTTAGCATTTTTTAAGTTTGCTCCTGAAAGGTTTGCGCCTCCCAAAAAAGCATCGGTAAGATCCGCATTTTGTAAGTTAGCATTTTCTAGATTAGCATTAATTAAGGCTGCTCCTTCGAGATTGCACCCTTCCATGTCATGAGACTCGCTATTATAAAATTTTTGCCAGTTATCAGCATTACACTGGGCATAAATAGATCCGACCAAATAGAATAAGGCAATAAAGTATTTCATAATAGCCTCTTAATCAGTTTTAAAATTAAAATTCGAAATAGGAAAAAATAGTTTGAGACAATTATTAAACTCAAACTGCTGTCAACAGAGTCTAGCTTTAACTTTCAGTTTTTTCTTTAGGTTCAGCGTCCTCAGATGGTTCTTCTTCAGCAGCTTCTACAGGAGCTTCCTCTGATGCAGGAGCGTCCTCAGATGGTTCTTCTTCAGCAGCTTCTACAGGAGCTTCCTCAATAGGACCTGCCTCTAATTCCTTTAAATAAGAATCTAAATTTTTATCTTCAGGAATTTTTAATAATGATTCTTGAAAACGAATTGCACCACTTTTTTCTGCAACAACAGATTTTATGTATTTTACAACTGTAAATTTCTTTTCTTTTTTCGCACCTTTTTTTGCTTTCTCAGCAAAACTTGTCCCTTTAGCCATAATAATCTCCTAAGAAGTCATAAAAATATAATTTTCGGTGACGAATTTACTTTATATTCTTCAATAAAGGAATTTTAAGGAATATTCTTTTCTCTATAATCAAATTCAAAATAATCTCCATCCGACCAGGACGATGGTCTCTTCTCTGATGATGATACAACTCTTAATTTATTGTGTCCAATAAATTCAAATAAACCATATCTCCTTGTTCCATCATCATATTTTATCGCCAATCGAAAAGGTCTTTTTGACCAATCTATGGCATATTCCCCAGGTTTCTCATCACCGATAGTATTTCCAAATAGTACTCCTTGGCTAAATCGTCCATTATTAAATGACCATAAAATAACAGCAATCCCTTGATAAGCCCACTCTCCATCTAGTGCTTTCACTATATCAATATTCTCTACCGTTTGTGATTTAGCACTATTACCAGCTTTGTCCTTAGCATCAACAGTGAGAGTGTATGAAGTCCCAATTAATACTTTATCAGAACCTGGTACTAAAATTGATGGATGATCACCACTTCCAAGATCTTCTTCAGCAACAGTAAGATAATGAGGTGAGTCAGGATCTTCACTCCCCCCCTCACGTTCCCAACGAAAAATTACTTCTCCCATATCCTCACTAAATGTCATTCCAACTGGAGAATTATAATTAAATAGACCTCTACCAGGTGCACTATTAGTGAAATCAAGATTAAATCTTGGTGCAGTGACATCGAATGTCACATCAGAAATAGTTACAGGATCCATCAAATTTCCAGCATTATCTTGTCCTGTGAAGACTAATGAATAATTAGATCCATCCGATAAAGAAGGGGCATTAATTAATGTGATAGAATCATGAACCCCACCTTTTAATTCATTTCCAGAGAGACTTTTCTCTTGAGAAGATCCTCCATTTCCAATCCATGTAATTGTTCCAGTTTGTAGAGGTTCAGAAAGTTCATAGCTAATACTTGTGTTATTTATTGAAGTGCCCGGACTCGGACCTGTTACTATTATGACAGGAGGTGTGTTATCAAATAATAGTGGCCCAATATCAATAGGGTTAGATGTATTTCCTGCAGAATCAGTTCCAGAAAAGGAAATAGAATAACTAGCTCCACTTACTAATGTTGGGGGATTAGTTAAATCTATTGATTCATGAGGGCCTTTTATTAATTCTTGTCCTGATAATATAACTGTATGTGGAGTTCCTCCATCTCGTATTGCATTATTCCCAGGCGCATTCTTAAAGACAATTTCTCCTGAAATAATTGTTTCGTCAATATTATAGCTAAAAGTTTTTCCATTTGTGTACCCTTCAATAGGATTTATTACAGAAAATATAGGAGGCGAAATATCGAATTTTACTCCTGAAACTGATATTTCATCAGCTTTATTTCCAGCAGCATCCGAACCATTTAAAGTCAATGTATAGATACCACCATCAACTAAAGATGTTTGATTCAAAAGTATTCCTTTTCTATTGCCCTCCTCCTTTTCTGGGACAGAAAATTCTATTATACGCGGAGACTGAGAATCCGTATTTCCACCAATTCTTGTCCAGGTAGCAGTAGCAGTAGATAGTTTTTCTGACAATGTGTAATCAATATCTAGGGTTTTAGTATTTATAGGGGATTCTGGTGAGTTTAAAGTTATTACTGGTTTAATCGAATCAAATAATATTCCATTAATACGAACAGTCTCAGCCTCATTGCCAGCAGCATCAGTAACTCTAAAACTGATTCTATAAATTCCCCCATCCACTAAGGTTGGACTATTTGAAAATATAGCTCCAGCATGTTCTCCTTGTGAAAGTTCTGATTCTACTAAAACTACTTGATGTGGAGAATTAGGATCAGTGTTTCCAGATGTTTGCTCAAAAATAACTATACCAGAATTAGCATTCTCACTGATAGTGTAAGTTAATCGAGGTTCATTGATTGCTAATAAATCGTTGTAAGTCTTAATTGTTAACAATGGTGGTGTATTATCAAATGTGACGGATTCAATTGTCATGCTAGAAGCATTATTAGTTGCTGGATCAATTCCTTCAAAAGATATTGAATAAACTGAACCACTAACAAGATTTGGCGCATTGGTAAGAATAATTTCATTATGCTCTCCCATCGCCAATTCTAACCCCGATAATGGGATTTCATGCGGTGAAGATGCATCAATTTCGCCTCCAGTCCTCCGCCAAACAACTTTACCTTCAGAGAGAGTTTCACTTAAGTTGTATGATATTGCTGAAGTTTTAATGAATGAAGTGGGAGCAGGTAAAGAAGCAATAATACTTGGTGGAGTTACATCAAAAAGCACTTGTTGAATTGTAGAAGATGTTAAATTGTTACCAGCCTGATCATTACCTATTGTTGAAATATCATAAATAGCCCCATCCACAAGAGTAGGTTCCATTGTTAAACTCACCTTTTCAAAACTTCCCTTTACCATCTCATCACCAAGTAATTCTATAGTGTGAGGTGAATTTGGATCAGTTACTCCAGCAACATGTTTCCAAACTAACGATGCTTTTTGCATTTTTTCTGAAAGACTATATGAAATTTCAGGTTCATTGATAGCTTTCATGGATTCTGGCCACAGTAATGTGAACAAAGGAGCTGAAATATCATATGTGACCATTGGTATAGTAACTACTTCTGATGTATTTCCTGCCATGTCTATACCAGAAAATACAATGCTATAGATTGATCCATCAACAAGATCAGGAATGTTTGATGTAATAGACTGAGGGTGATCACCACTACTAAGTTCAGATGCATTCAATATTATCTCATGGGGCGAATATGGGTCAGAGCTACCTCCAGTTCTTATCCAGGAAATTTGTCCACTTTTAAACAGTTCTGATAAACTATAATCAACCTCTTTCGTATTAACATATTGATTAACCTGAGGATAATTAACGATAATGTTGGGTGAAATATCGTCATATGATAAATTTGTAACATTAAAATTTTTCCCAGCATTACCAGCCATATCTATGCCTTCTAAAGTAAGCGTATAGATAGCACCTGATACCAAAGGATCAAAATTTGCTGATAAAATTTCTGGGTGACTTCCAGAGGTAAGCATTGAATTATCTAAATTAATTATTCTAGGAGGTGAAGGATCATCTGCACCTCCTGTTCTCACCCAAGTTAATTTTCCTTCTTTTAATGGTTCACTTAAATTGTATGAAATGACATTGCTATTGATATAATCACCTTCACTAGGATAATCTATAGTTAATGTTGGAGGTGATGTGTCATAACCAACATTGACTATAGAAACTGGTTCAGCTATATTTCCAGCCAAATCCTCTGCCGTCATTAATATTCTGTATGCAGAACCATCAACTAAATTCAAAGAATCAGAAAAATCTATTTCTGGATAATTTCCAGCAACTTTCAAACTATTAGATAATTTGATGGATAAATTATTTGTAGAGTTTCTTAAATCTTTCCAAAGAAATTCACCAGAGGATAAATCTTCACTTGTAGAAAAAGAAATCACAGGTTTATCAATAAAAATATTCGATTCAGGTGAAGATATTGCAATAACTGGGGAAGTAATATCATAAGTAATTTTATCAATGAAAACCTCTTCAGCATTGTTTCCAGCTAAATCCAAACCTGAAAATGAAACTGAATAAATAGCTCCATCTACCAAGGCTGGCAGATTAAGCAAGGCTGTTTTTACATGATCACCTGATAGAAGCTCATTTCCTGTTAAAACAGATTGATGAGGTGAATTAACATCATCTTCACCACCAATTTGAGTCCAAGTAATAATTGACTCTAACATATCTTCTGAAAATGAAAAGGATGGGAGAATTTCATTTAAATAATCACCATCAACAGGGCTACTGACCATAATTACTGGCTCTGTAACGTCGTATCTTAAACTTTCAATGATTAATGTATCCGATTTGTTTCCAGCATAATCAATCCCAACAAAAGAATAATTATATATTGATCCATCTGATAAAAGAGGAGGAAATATTAGATTCCCATCAGAATGATCACCTGATAAAAGTTCATCAGAATCAAGAGGGACAATATGAGGCGAAGATGGGTCAGCTATTCCAGCTATTTGACTCCAAAACATTGTACCATCCTTAAGATCTTCGCTAATTGAATAAGAAATATTTGGTTCCTTGATTGCTGCACCAGACAAAGGAGAAGAGACAGTAAGGATTGGAGGAGAAAAATCAACTTTTACATCTTCAAGAAAAACTTCATCAACTTGATTTCCAGCTGGATCTTCTCCGTTAAAAGTTATTCTATAACTAGCTCCATCTACTAGAGTAGGTTGATTCATTAAATATCCATCAAAAGGCTCTGATAATAACTCTTCATTATTCAAAGAAATTTCATGAGGTGAACGAGTATCATCATTTCCTCCTGTATATATCCAGGAAATAACACCTTTGGAAAGATTCTCAGATAACCTAAATGACAACCTTGAATCGGGGACGTAAATATCAGCTGTAGGATAAGTTACCAGATATTTCGGGGAAGTAACATCATATGTAATAGATGAAATTCTAACTGTGTCCGTATTATTTCCAGCAATATCACTCCCAAAAATTTCAATTATATACTCTCCACCATCAATTAATGGTGGTGGGGTTTCTAGATTAATTTCTCCTGAGTTTCCAATAGACATCATCTCAGGTAATAAAGAGACTGTATGTGGAGAATTCCCATCCTCCTTTCCACCAGAGTTTATCCATCGAATAGAACCTTCAACCAAAGCTTCATTTAGATTATATGAAAATCGAGTATGATTCACAGCTACACTGTCTAAAGGAGAAAGATTGGAAATTATAGGAGCTGTAATATCATATGATATATTTTCAATTGATATGGGAATTGCTTCATTACCAGCCCTATCTGTTCCAGCGTAAGTTATGCGATATGTTGAGCCGTCTTGGAGTTGTGGTAAATTTGAGAAACCCAATGAATCATGCAATCCAGATGATGCTAAACTCTCTTCTTCAATTTTTATAACGTGCGGTGAACCTAGATCAGCATTTCCACCAATTCGTTGATAAGTAATTGTCCCTTCTGATATATATTCAGATAATGAGTATTTAATTTCCGCCGTATTTACGAAACTGTTTGTATCAGGATAAAAAACTGTTATTTCAGGGTCTGTTATATCATAATGGACAGAATCAATTCGAAGTGTGTCAGAAATATTTCCAGCGGGATCTATACCAAGTATTTTTAATGAGTAAATTGATCCATCAACTAGCATAGGCGTTTCCGACATTAACCTGGGAAGCTGTGTCCCAGCATTTAGTTCTGAACCAACAAAATTAGATATATGAGGTGCATTTTCATCATAAATCCCACCAATATGTTCCCAAGTAAGTTTTCCTTCTTTCAGGTTCTCACTTAACCAATATCCAATTAGTGGTTCATTTATATAAGATGATAGTGTTGGAGTAAATTCATCAAAAAGAGGAGCGGTAGCATCAAAAGTAAGATTTTCCAAGATAATTGGATTTGCTTCATTCCCAGCTCTGTCATAACCACTTATAGTTAATTGATATACACCTCCTTCAACAAGATTAGGATCATGAAAAAACTCTGTATCTACATGTCCTCCTTCTAATAACTCCTCATTGACAAATTGAACATTATGAATTTTGGCGGCGTCTCGAGTGCCATCCAACCATTCCCATTTTGCATTAGCAATAGAAAATTCTTCACTAAAAGAATAAGATAGGTTTGGTGAAGATATAAAAGATTTTTCAGAAAGATCTAATAATTCAATAATAGGCGGATCAGCATCAAAAGTTATATTTTCAACAATAACTGTATCAGACTTATTACCAGCAGCATCCTCTCCAGTAATTTTAAATGTGTAGATTGCACCATTTACAAGTTGAGGAGGATTTAATAGAGAAATTTCATTATGTAAACCACTAGTAAGTTCATCACCTTCAAAATCAGCAGTGTGAGTAATTATACTATCTAATGCTGGGTATTTTGATTCCCATATTGCCTTTCCTTCAGATATCGATTCACTTAAGTTGTAGGTTAAATTACTACTATTAATAAATCCGCCACTATCTGGTTTAACATCAGCAAATTTTGGTTTTGTTGCGTCAAACATGACTTCAGTAATAATAACTGGTTCTGACTTATTTCCAGCTAGATCGATACCGTTAAAAGTAACAGAATAGATGGTACCTTCAACAAGAGGTGGCGGGGCACTTGCAATAGGAAAACGCTCATAAAATCCTTTTACAAGATTACTATCAGGGATAATCTGAATAAATTGTTCAGCATTGCCAGTGATACTATCAATAGAGGTCCAAATTATTTCACCAGATTTTAAATTTTCAGAAAGAGAATAGGAAACTTCGACATTCCTAGTTGGAACAGAATCTATAGGATAATTTACCTCTAGAATTGGAGGAGTAATGTCATAGTTTATTTCTGACACAAGTACTGTATCAGAAATATTCCCTGCACTATCTACACCGACCATATATAAATCATATATAGCACCATCCTTAAGAAATGGTGTATTAATTGGCAGAGAGTCCGGGTGAATGCCGGCTGATAATTCAAAGGATTCAAGAGATAGAATATGAGGAGAAGTTGGATCTTCTACACCATCTTTTCTATCCCAAACTACAGAGGCAGATAACAGTGACTCGCTCAGGTTATATCCAATAGATGGAATATTTCGATGTGATTCCATTTTCGGTGAAAAAATAGATAGTTTTGGTGGTGTATCATCAAATGTAACTCGCATTGCTTTTATAGGTTCTGATACTTTTCCACTTAAGTCTTTTCCTTTAATTGTTACCTGATAAATCCCACCTGAAACAAGATTTGGAGATTGGTTCATTTCAATGAAATTATGACTTCCCTTAGAAAGTTCATTTCCATACATAGAAATTGTATGAGGTGCCCTAACATCAAGCTTACCATCAATCCATTCCCAAATAACAGTTCCAGTTTTTAAACGTTCACTTGAATTGTATGAAATGGCACTAGTCGGAATATGACTTCCGTTTACAGGAAAATTTAAATTTATATCTGGTGGTGTAATATCATACATGACATCCGTAGATGATGCTCCAAGAGATCGATTTCCAGCAGCATCAACTCCCATAAATGAAATCACATAAACACTTCCATCTTGTAGAGTTAGTTGATTTGCCATAACACTATCATGAAAACCCTCCGTTAAATAATCGAAAGGAATATCCATAATCTGCGGAGAATTGAAATCGGGCTCTCCTCCTACTTGTGTCCAAATAATTGAAGCTTCAGATAAATTTTCTGTTAAAGTATAAGTTACCGCTGGAGACATAACAAAAGTGCAATCTCCGGGAGTTACATCTACAAACTCAGGTGCGGTTACATCAAACTTAATATTTTCAATTGAAGAAGGAAGTGCTTCGTTTCCCGCTTTATCTCTTCCAGTTAATCTTATTGTAAAAGTTCCACCATCAGTAAGTTTATTAATAAATGTAGAATCTGCTAATCTATGGTCCCCTGATTTTAAACCTTCATCAGTAAGTTGTATTTTTATATTTCTGTTATCTTTTCCATCAACATTTTCCAAAATCCAATCAATTTCAGCTGATGAAAAATCCTCATCTAATGTATAAATAACCTCCCCACTTCTAATTGAAATTCCTGGCTCAGGAGCAATTGTCGATAAAGATGGTGGAGTTGTATCAAAAATTATATTTTTAACAATAACAGGGTTTGCCAAATTACCAGCAAGGTCTTCACCCGTCATTATAATATTGTAAAGACCACCATTTATTAATTCAGGTTTTTCTGATAAGGCCTCATACAAATGCTCTCCTCCGTCAAGTTCGCTTCCTGTCAGATTAATTATATAAGGATCTACTTCATCTTCCTTAATATTTGTTTGGATCCACTTGATTTGAGCATTAGAAAGGTCCTCACTGGAAATATAACTAATCACAGAGCTGTTTGCATATCCACCGCTATCAGGAGACTCCCAAAGAAATTCAGGTCGTGTTGTATCATAAAGAACACTTCTTACGGAAAGAAATGGCCCTTTATTCCCTGCCATATCTTTTCCTTGAAAAAGAACGGAATAAGTAGCGCCATCCTTTAACTGAACATCTTCTCTAAAAATAATAGAATCTTTTGGACCCGATTCTAGCATGCCTTTAGAAAGACCAATGACGTGAGGAGAGATTTCATCTTTTTTCCCTCTTTCCCATACCCAAACAACTTCAGCTGAAGAAAGATCCTCATCAGGGTTATATGATATTCTAGCTATATTAGTAAATGCTGGAGCATCAATACTATAATTTGGCGGAGTTGTATCAAATGTAACAGCAGATAAAGTCATGTCATCAGCCGGATATCCACTCTCTCCTATTCCCGAGAAAGTTATTTGATAGATTGAACTATCTTGCAGAATCGGTGGATTTCTTAGTTGAGTGTCTTTATGACTTCCCCTAGTTTTTTCAGATGATATAAGTTTAGAAAGGTGAGGTGCTAAACTATCTTTTTTACCCCCTACCCATTCCCACTTTATTAATCCACTGGCTAAATCCTCTTTTAAATAATAGGATAAATTAGAGCTGTTTATTGGAATACTATCAGAAGGAGACTCAATTGAAATAATTGGAGCTTTACCTTCCGAATTTATTGTCATTGAATTAACAACTGTAAGCGTAGAATCATACTCCCAAATATCTGTTTCCCCGGTTCTTTCATCATAATTCTTAACATATCTTCGGACAACTTTCCTAGATGGCATAATAACCCAATCTTCCTGACGAACCTTATTTTCATTATTATATTGAAGTTCGATAACTCCATACATAAATCCATTAACATCATAAAACCTATAAACTTGAGCTTCGCCGTTAGAATTATATTCAATAGAGGTAAATCTATCATCATAGTCACGAACTTTATTTAAACCATAAGTATATCGAATAAACTTTTCTGAAGGAGCGTCATTAATTCCATAATGAGTAATTTTTCTTAGAGAACTATCTTTCGAAAAAAGTGATTTAACAGCAATGTCACCAATGTTATCATATTCAAATACTTCAAAGCGATCAAGTCTATTTCCTATCTTAAAATATGATTTTTTTCTTATCATACCAGAAGTATCATATCGAACTTCTATATAATTCCTAAATCTCAGATCTTTAATTGACACATCTGTATCGCTAATAAATGCTTTTTCTGAACGAAAATATCGTACAAAGCTCTCCTGGCTAAAAAGAGCAGTAAAAAGTACTAATAAAATGAAACCTAAAAACCTTACCACGGCAAGGTAGTTTAAACACCACTGAAGTTAGTATCAATTCAAATCGAACTTAAAGTTTATGAGGAATTCGCAGGAATTCATTTACCACCCAAGTAATGGACCAGTTGTGTCCAAGTCTTTTACCATTCATGCTATTCGGCAATTGCGTAACACGACTATCAAAAAGATCTATTTGCTGTGGATCTATTTTCATTTTTCGAAAAGCTCCATCAAGCTTGTGTTGAGTTCTCCATTGAAAATGTAATATATTTTTATCCCATGAGTAATAATTAATTGAACCATCTTGTTTTTTTTCAATTTCACATCTTGTATTAAGACTTTTATATCCGCGTAAAGGGGATGCAATAGAATGAATTTCAATAGGAATATTGTAATGTAATTTTGATGCAAGTTTCGTTACTACTACTCCTCCATAACTATGACCAAAAATTATTAACTTTTCTATTCCTAGAGTTTCTCCAATAAGAAGAATTAAATCATCCGCTAGTTTATCTGAGGCACTATCTGGGCAAACATCCCAATTATATCGATAAAAATAAGTGTATTTATATTCATTAGAAAAAGTTTTTAATCCATAAATCCACTCATAACCATCTGATTTCCAACCATGAACACCAATTATTAATATTTCTTTATTAAGACTTGAATCATTGGAAATAAAAACAAACCCATATTTTTGCTCCATAAGTTTTTTACCAGAAAGTTTTATCTTTTCACCCATTTCCAAGTCACTTCTTGATAGACTAGAAATAGAATTTTGACAAAAACCTCCTGAGATGATTAGGAAAAAGAAATACTGTATAAAATTAAACTTCATTGTCCATATATTGTAAAAGCATAGTTTTTTTCAAATTAACATTGATTTTAATTTTTGACTTAATATCTTTACTCAACAAGGAGTTTTTCTATTCAAGATGTAAATTGATGGGTTATGAATATGACAGATCATATAAGAAGTAATACAAATTTATGTCATAAAACTATTATATTAATTTCTTTTCTAAGCTTTTCAACAATTAGATCACAGCAATTAATTGTCTTAGATATAGCTCCATTAAACATAACAGATGAATACATTCTAATTTTGTCAGATCATTTTAGAGAAATTATTTCTACCAAATTAGATAAACAAATTATGCCCGTAGAAACTATTAGAGAAGTATTGAGCCAAGATAAAGTTAACAACAGATGGTGTGCTGAGAAATGGTGTGCAAAAGAAATCGGAAAACTAATAAGTGAAGAAGAAGTAATAGTGTCTTCAATATGGAAAGATCAGAATATTTATCGAATTAAAGGATCATTAGTAAACATTAACTCTGACACTGTTACAAATTGGCATGAATTTAATTTTGCCGGTGAAGATTCTAGTCTTTTTAATGAAGTTGAGTATATGGCCTATAAAATTTTTAATAAATCATCTCCACCTGAAATACAGAATAAACATGATTTCATTAATGAAAGATCCTTGGCATTACAAGGAATTACGGAAAAAAATACACGCCTTAAGGCAACCCTACTTTCTACCGCTGTTCCTGGTTTAGGTCAGTATTATCTTAAGAAGAAAGTAGTTGGTGGAGTCTGGCTATCAGCTCAACTTATTTTGGGGAGCTTAGCTCTAAGAGAATATATAATATGGCGAAATTCTTATAAAAATTTCTATGAATTTGAAGATCTATATCTAACATCTACAGATGTTTCCGATATAGAAAATTATCGAAATGCAATGATAACAACTTATGATTTAGCAAAGTCATCGATTATTCAACGTCAACAATATACCAATATAATTTCAGGCTTATGGCTATTAAATATTTTTCATGCTTATGTTATTTCACCTTCAACAGAAAAAATACTTGAAGACATCTCTATAAAGTTTTCACATAAACAGACAACAAACGAGTTCCAATTAAGGCTTATTCTTGCACTCAATTAAATTAATATTACCCATTATTATCATATTCATAAGCTGTGAAAAACTACCAGTAAAAAGTTTCGATAATCCCTTAGACATTACCCAATCAGAACTAATTGGAGTTAGTTTTCCGGCCCTAGTTTTTTTCCCTGATAATGTATCAATTAAAACCGGTGAAACTGTTTCACTTGGAGTATATGCCATGGAAATTAATGAGCTTAGTGGTGCTTATATTCAGATAAATTATGAAGTTCAAAAAGTTAATATAACCTCTGTTCTTCCTGGTCAACTTCTTCATTCAATTACAGATCCTTTTTTTAACTATGAAAATGACACATTATCTGGAAAATTAAATATTTATACCACATCATATGGTTTGGACACATTAAAAGATTCCTCAGGAACAGGTAGCCTTGCAAATATTGAATTTAAAGCCAATGTCCCAGGTAAAATTATCATCCAATACACAGACAGTACAGAATTTGTAGATCATAATGACAATACAATTAAAATTAAGAGCAAACTTCCAGGAGTAATAAATGTTTCCGAGAAAAATTAGAATATCATATTTTATTTTTCTGGCACACCTATGTGCACAAACTACTTCTCCTGAGATTTTAACTATTACTTCTACAACAGATGCAGGAAGTTATAATTTAGGTAGTAGTATAAATATAACATTGAATTTCACCAAACCTGTCTCTTTAACTGATGCAAAGATAGAGATTGTATTAGAAACTGGTGATACGGATAGATCTATATATATTGAGGAATTTTCAACAGCTTCTCTTTCAGCTTCTACAACATATATCGTACAAAAAGGAGATGTAACCTCACAACTATCTATTAACAGTATAATTTTAAGTGCTACTGGATCATCCCCATCCATTATTGACAATCAAGGTAATGTTATGATTAACTTTGTACCAATAGCCAATCTTGAAAAGGACCGAATAATTATCATTGATGGATTAGCACCTGATCCACCTAATGGATTGATTGCGGTTGCTGACAATCAATCTATTACATTATCTTGGGAATCAAATTCTGAAGCTGATTTTTCAAAATATATTATTTATGGCGGAAAAGTGAATAACCCCACAACTGCTATATCAAGTATTTCATCAATATCTCAATTATCTGAAACTATAACATCTCTTTCAAATGATACGACATATTATTACAGAATGGTAGCTGAAGATTTATTAGGAAACTCCAGTTCCTATTCTAAGGTTATATCATCGACACCATTTTCAACACCGGTAGCCGGTGAAATCCGCGATGGAGAATCAACAGATATTGATTGGTGGAATAAAAGAGATAGGATCACCTTTAATTGGGATGAATTTAGTGATAATGGAACAATAAATTATGAATATGCCATTGGCACTTCTCTTTCTGATCTAATAAACACAATTCCTTGGATCTCCGTTACGGGGACAGAAAAAACTCATACTGGCCTTAATCTAATTGAAGGTTTTACCTATTTCATTAGCATTAGAGGGACAGATTTTACAGGAAAATCAGATACAACTACATCGAACGGTTTAGCGATAGATCTTACAGCACCTAATTTTGGCTATGTTAATGATGGATCCATAGAGTCAGATACTGACCTAGATTATTCAAATTCGCTCGAAGAACTCTCATCAAACTGGAATGGTTTCTCAGATATTGTTAGCAGCGGAGTTGCCAGTAATATTGAAACTTACACTTACATCATAGGTACATCACCAGGTGACTCAAATATTGTTCTTCCAAAAACAATATCTATACAAAATTCTATTTCTGAAACAGGATTGTCTCTTGAAGAGGATTCAACTTATTATTTCACTGTATATGCTACTGATTTTGCTGGTAATGAGTCCAATGTAATTAGTTCTAATGGAGTTACAATTGATGTTACTAAGCCTAAGCCAGGAATTGTTAGGGATATCACTCCTTTTTACTTCATTTTAAATGATCTTACAGATAGATCATGGATTAATTTTAATTCTAGCCTCGTAGCATACTGGTATGGATTTACTGATTCGCTTAGTGGGATCTCCAATTATGAAATTAGTGTTTTCGATCCAGATAATATTCCTGTAATTGAATGGAAACAGCCCACTAATGATTCAACATTATTTATACCAGGCTTGTCACTTGAGGATGATAAAACTTATAAAATTGCTGTTAAAACGACTGATGTAGCTGGGAATCAAATTATTGAATTAAGTAATGGGATTTATGTAGATCTTACTCCACCTTCAGTTGCTTCTCAGGATGAAAAACGAATTCTACTCAATGATACAACTGAATTAGAAATAATATTTTCCGAAGAAATTTCTTCATTAGAAATTTTCGGAAAATCAAAGACTGATTCAATTGTTAATTTTCGTCATAAAATAAAGGGTAATATTCTTACCATTGAAACTCGACCACCATTTTCTAGCTTAGATACTATCTCATTTTATCTAAATAATGTTACGGATTCACATGAGTTAATAACAGAGCAAATACCTATAGAATTCGCGACTCGCCTTCTAGGCGATTACGATGACAATCTAATAATTGATATTTCTGACATAAGCGAATTTGCAAAACGCTGGCCAACCGATGATATTGCACCCGTCGAAGGCCTCCCTCCATATTTTACCATCAAAACAGACGGAATAATAAATTTAAGAGATGCCATGGCTTTTGCACGAATGTGGAGATGGTTTAATGAGGTGAATGAAGAAGATATTGTATTACCCAACCAATTTGGTGTAGCTCCTAAATTTTCTTCATCTGATAATGGTTTTACTATATTTTTATCGCCTGACGTTGCATCTGGTGAGATAATTATTATTAATGGAGGTGATAATCTCATGCTTACAAATAAAAATTTGTCTCACGAAGGTCTCTTCCTATCATATCGAAATAAAATTTATGATAGCTACAGAATTGATTTCTCAAAATTCAATTCTAAAAATTCAACACAAACAACAAATTTGAATTTTTCAGCTAATCAAGGAGAAGAGCATTTGACATTCTACTATTATCTTTATAATAAAGAAATGGAATTAATATCATCAGGCTCATCAAACCCATTAAACGGAATCTTTCCAGAAAATTATTCTTTAAAACCTAATTTTCCCAACCCATTTAACCCTTCTACTACAATTCCCTATGAACTTCCAGAAGTATCCAGCATAAAGATTGATATTTATGACCTATTAGGTAAAAAAGTTCGTACCTTAATAAATAAAAATATGGAGGCTGGATTTCATACTTGTATTTGGGACGGTAAAAATGACAGAGGAAAAAATATTTCTGCTGGAGTTTATATTATTAGCATGAATACAGGAACAATCTTTCAAACTAGAAAGATTGTTTTGTTAAAATGAACTCACCAATCCTCATCTATCTCAAGTGAACCTTTAAACATAACCGTATAATTGCCATATATAGGGTCATAATAATGACCGCCTTCTTCATAATAACGATTCCATATTTTGTTTCCATTTTTATCTTTACGGTAAATAAAAGGAGAAATCATTAGGCGTTCAAGATGCCAGCGTCCTTTTTTACCTGAGGGTATTTCTTCGCCATTTCCATAAATCATTAAACCTCCTTCATCATATATTTCATGTTGAGGATTAATTTCACCATACTCATGGCTTACGTTAATAGCTTTATGACCAATTTCATGAGCTATTGTCCTTCTTAAACGATCTGGTCTAGATAGATTTGTTAATGTAATCACACCTCTTAATTTTTTTGGTATAGTATTGCAATATGAATAGGATGGGAATGACAATCCTCCTGTACGGACAGTTTTTATCATCCAATTACGACCTTCCGAAACTTCTAAAAAGGGTAAAAACACCTCCTGCAACGCTATGAGATAAATAGTACGGTGATTATCAGGATTTCTTTCGATAATACTATTAAATGCATCTAAAGCCTGTTTTGTTAGTATTGAGGGGTGCCTTTTCATATGAGTATACATATTTGTGTATTCAGTTTGAGGAATTTCAGGTATCTTATTTGCTTGAAGAGAAAGAAATCGTCTGTCAACAATCCCGGTCTTGATCCAAAGTAATTTCAGCTGAACAGACGTAGGAGAATAAATTTCCTTAGCGGACAAAAAACCTGATATAATATTTTCAAGAGTTACTTTATTAAAGTCTGGATCAAAGTTAGAAGGAAAATAAATACCTACATCAATAGTTGCCTTACCTTCCTCAATATCCTGGTTTATATTTTCAATATCTACTGAATCAATTACTGACCATTCTATTGGTTTTGGTTTTATAATTTTTGATTCACAACCTAAAAATATGGTTGAAAAACAAATACTAAGAATAGATTGGAGAAGTAATCTATTGGTACACAAAACAAAAAAAGGATTTATAATTTTATCCAGAATGAAACCGGAAAGAATATAGTTTTGAATTGTTTATATTAAACTTCAACTGGACAAATTTCGATTTAATAGTTTTATTAAATTTAAGCTTTCCATTATTCATTGTATGTTTAATAGTATTAGCTTTAGAGATTTCATTTCCCTTATCATCAAGTACAATTACATTTATATAACCATCATCATTAACATCAGCATTAATCAATATATCTTGCCCTGTGTATGGAAGAATCTTTGTTTTTATTCTACCAGGTGAAGAGATACTTTTTTGTATATAGCCAGCAAAACCATCAATGCGAAGGGTAGCAAGCGCAAGGGAACCATTACGCCATCCAAAATGTAAGTAATCGCTTGCCCCATAATAAATACGGATCTCATCATTTAAGAATACTGGTGTTGCACATGCATAAACACATCCATAATCATAATCAAATTTTTTCTCGGAGTTAGGAATTAATGGTGTACCAGGTGAAATTCTATTCCATCTTTTAGTATCTTTACTCCATGTAAGTTCTGTCCATGTCCTGTCTTCACCTGAAGAGTAAACAGCTAAAAGACCTAAATAGACACCTCCATAATAAAAAACTGGCATTGCATATGGTTGATCATTTTTTCCTGAACCTTCTAAAACGACTTGTTCTTTTGACCAATTTTCAAAGTCATCACTTTCAATCCTGGTAACTTGCCTAAGCCTACCTTGTTGTTTAGAACCCCAACTTCTCGTTATTCCTACGTACTTCTGTATAGTTGGAGCCCAAAAAGCATTATTGTGAGTATCTCCAGCAACATCAACTCCTTGAATGTCTTTTGCTTTTTCCCAATTTATCCCATTCATAGAAGTACTGAAAGAAAGCCCTTGAAAAATCATCTTATATTTTCGTTTAGGATCCTTTTCAAAAGAATCTTTGTAAATACCCGCACCGTGAGGCCCTCTCCAAATTATATTGTTTTCATTTGTTCCATCATATTCTACTAAACCAAGATTTGGTTTTATCCAATTTATTCCATCTTTAGAGTAGGCATAACAGATACCCATTTCTCTCTTTAGATGTCCATCATTATATGGCATAGTCATTTCATCGTGACTTTTTCCTTTGGCTGAATAATCAACAATAAATGGACTGTACCAGCATTTATAGATTTTTTCATTTCTATCATAAATTATATTACCATATAGATTATCAAACCGTTTTTCCCAAGGTTTATCCTCTATAAAAAGTGGATTTTTAGGATGTTTAACAGGAGAACCAACTACAATTTCAGAATTTTCTACTTTTTCAATAATTTCATCATTGAGCAAAAGAAATATCTCGTCAGCATTTTTATCTGACTGCGAAAAAAGGTTCGTTCCTAATAAAACAACAAATAAATAATGGACAATCAATTTTAGATTTTTTATTTTCAGGCTCATTTATTTTACCTCTTTTATATAAAATAAGTGCTGGAAAATTTTCCTTATTTCTGACTATTTCTTCCTTTTTGATAAAAACCAATCGTACAATTCTTTATTTTCATAAGTTTTTGTCCATGAATCATGATATGCCTCAGGATAAAGAGTAAACTTAACATTACCATTCTCTCTTTCTAATGCTTTTACCATTCTTTCAGATTCCTCAGGTATGATTATATCATCTTTAGCACCATGAAAAACCCAAATTGGCATATTTTTTATAACTAGAGCATCATTTGGATTACCTCCACCACAAATGGGAGCTGCGGCTGCAAATAGTTCAGGTCTTTTTGCGATTATAGCCCAAGTTCCGAAACCACCCATGCTTAAACCAGTAATGTATACTCTGTCCTTATCTACCTTATAGTTTTCAAGAACATTTTCAAGAAGTTTTATAACACTAACTTGTGTTTCTGGATTTCTCCAGTCACTAGTCAAAGGACATTGGGGGGATATTGTAATGAAAGGAAATGATTTATTTTTATCTACAATTTTTGGGATACCATGGATTTTGACCCAATTTAAACTATCACCTCGTTCACCAATACCATGCAGGAAAAGTATCAATGGCCATCTATCTTTTCCTTCTTCATTATAGCTATCTGGAAGATGTAGTAAATAATTTAAATCTATCACTTCTTTATCATGTGAATCCATGATTACTTCTGACTGTTGACCCTTAACAATAATTGTTAAAGACAGGTGAAAAATATTTAGATATAAAAAATATTTTATTAATAAGTAATAGTTCATTTTGAAATATTTCAAATTATTACATCTTTACAATTACTCTACCCAGCATTTGGCCTTCAAGAATTTTCTTTATTTCATCTACTAAAGAATTTAGATTGACTTCATTGCAAATAGCATCCAAACCTGTTAATTTCCATTCTCTAGAGAAACGATTCCAAATTTTTTCTTTATAATGAAGAGGTTTTTCAGCTGTATCAATTCCAATTAGACTATTTCCTCTAAGAATAAAAGGGTAAACTGAGGTCTCAAATTCAGCCCCACCTACATTTCCACAACAAGTAACAACACCTTGATAACGTATGCATGCCAAAATTGAAGATAAAGTCGCTCCTCCAGCCACGTCTACAGCGGCATGAAAAACTCCTTTGCTTAACGGCTGATTGGTTTCATTAATATATTTATCTCTTTGAATTATTTGCGTAGCACCCAAATCAAACAAGTAATTATCTACATCTGATTTTCCTGTTAAAGCACTTACTTTAGCACCTAATAAACTCAGAAGATTTACAGCAATTGAACCAATACCTCCGGTTGCTCCACTAACAATAACTTCAGCCTCATTCAATGGAATATGATTTAATATAGCATCTGCAGAAAAAGCTGCTGTTAATCCTGCTGTTCCAATCATCATTGCTTCTTTTGTAGAAAGATTGTCAGGACATTTAACAACCCAGTTATTAGGTACTTTAATGTACTGGCCAAAACCTCCGCTAGTATTCACGCCTAGATCGTAACCTGACACAATAACTCGAGTTCCTTCTGGAAAATTTTTGTCAGAAGAATCCGCTACGATTCCAGCGGCATCTATACCTGGCGTATGAGGATATTTTTGAGTTATTCCCTTGGTGCCAGTTGCTGATAGAGCATCTTTATAGTTAAGAGAAGAATATTGAACTCGTACGATTAAATCTCCATCAGGCAATTCATTAATTGATTTTTCACGGATCTCGATTTTATAAAAATCTTGTTCATCTTGATAAGTAGTTAAAGCCTGAAAAGTTTTTCCCATTTATAAGTTAGTTGTTAATCTTAATAATGCTATTCTTCCTAAGGAAGGTCCACCAATTATTTCTACATGTTTATGATTTAAAATATTATTAAGAGTGAGATTTACTTTTACTTTATCATTTATTTCATACCCTGCATGGAAATCAAAAATAGTGTAGGGTTTTATATCGCCGTAATAGATACCTGAAGACCAATTAAACCCATCAACATAGCGTGCATTTAAACCCATTGAAATGGGCCATTTATTAGGATTATATTGAATCTTCATTGAACCTTTATGTCTAGGAGCATTAATAGGATCCTTATTTTTTGTTATAGGATTAAAGAATTCAGTCATTCCAAGATGTGAATAGGTTACTTCCATAGATAATTCAAGATTAAAAAAATACGTTAGACTACCATCAAGACCCCACATATCAACCTCTCCATAATTAACATAACCAACAACAACAGGTGGAGTATAACTTCTATCTTTTTTTAGAGCTGTAATACCCTGAATGTTGCCTACATTGCGCCAATTATCAAAAGATGTATCGTAATCTTCTTGATCCGCAATAATATCATTGTCGACGACATCGTCAATATTATTTGTAACACCATCACCATCATAATCTGTTTCTAAAACGGATTTTCTTAATACTATGGGAGTAATAAATGTTACTGGACTAACAAAGCTTGAATAATGACTAGTATAAAGATCTAAAGAACCAAAAAGTCTCTGGTTTATTCTTCCTTTATATCCAAATTCCCAAGAACTAACCTTTTCAGCTTCTAATTCAGGAAGATCCACAACCTTATTTCCATAAAAACCCTCAATTCTTGGGTCAGTTGATGGATAAAATAAAATTTGATTATCAGAATTATATGAATAATACGTACCAGCTGTAGAATCCGCATCCGGTACAGAAAAATAACTAGCCCTTCCCTTTTCATCTCTTGGAAAAACGTAACCACCTCCAGCACCTCTAGCATACACTTTAAATATTGCTACACGTGTAACAAAAATATCCAAAAATAATGCTTGATTTGAAGGAGTATTAAATGCTGTTGCCCAGGTAAGTCTAAAATTCTGATTCTCTCTGGGTTTATGAATAATTCCTATTTTAGGTGAAACTTGAAGTCCATTAGTTTTATCAAAATTAAAATCCCATTTAAAAGGAGAATAATTACTTCCGTACTCCTGATTATTGAAATCAATAATATTAGTCAACCGGTCATGAGCATCTAATCTCGTCGCCTGAATAAATTCCCATTTAGGATTTAACTTCCAGTTTAACTGATAATACAAACCAAACTCGTTAACTATATAACGATTGTCTTCAGAAGCTTCATCTATACCTTCATCTATATTTTCATCTATTCGCCCATCACCATCATTGTCTTCACCATCAGCATATACAATAAAATTCTGATTCCCAAGCCAACGTACTCCTGGCTCTACCTGCTCCCCTAATTCAAAGTATCCATTACCATTAGAATCGACATAGTCTGGGATGTTATTTCCATTAAGATCTATATAATCATCACTATCCCCATCATTGTCTAAGCCATCTTTTATTGCTCCCAAGACCTTATCATCATAAGTGGTCTTTCCAAAAGGATCAATTCCAATAGAATCCAAAGGGGTTCCAAATTGTGTCTGGTTTTGATCATTTGTTGACCAAGAAGTATATTTTTCACCTTTAGTATACCAAGTATCATCATTGCGATCATTAAAAATATATGGTGAACCTGCCTCACCGTTTCCATTATTATCTCTTAAATCGGTGCGGTTCTTATCACTAAGAATAGTTCCTCGAGTATCAGGCATTGTAAGGAAATAATCCATGCCCCAAACAAATCTAATTTTCCCATTTTTAAATTCATTAGCATGCTGTAATTGGGCACTGAATTTTTTTGACCGGTCAAAAATAATACTTCCAGTAGCTAAATTTCTAGTAGGAGTCTCTGGATGACCTGAATAACTGGTATTTAAATATGTTTGTAAAAAGAAGTTTTTCCACCTAGTCCTAGTTTGGTAATACTTATATATCCAACCGTCGGCTAGATATCGAGCTATACCAGTAATATTTATATTCCTAGCCCAAGCATAGCCATGGGAAAATATCATGCTGAAGTCAGGACTTGGCTCCCAATCTGCTCTAAAGTTGTATCTGATATTTCTAACCCTAAAATCTGGATAGTCTGAAATACCGTCATTATTTGCATCTTTATATTGATTCGGAAGATTACCATAGTTCATTTTAAAATCTCCCTCACCCCACTCATCGACATTATGTTCTCCTGGACTAGGTTTTCCATTTCCATCAAGATCAAGATTGTCATATTCGTCCCAAAAGCCATTACCATTTAAATCCGTGAATTCATCTCCATCCCATTTTCCATTTCCTTCCGTACCATCAGCATCTGGCGCAATATCACCAGGGTCATCATAATCTCCATCACCATTTGAATCTAGTGCCTGAACACCATCTAAGCCCCAATCGCTAAGACCTAAAATCCAACCAACGAAATCAATATAAATACTATCCCCATAAACTTCACCAATATCATAATCACCATCTCCATTAGAATCTATATAAGGTTCATTAGGAACATTCCAAAGATCACCAGTAACAGGATCCATAAATGGTGCCCAATCATTATCATTGTCTAATCCATCAGTGCCTAATTGATCATCATAAATTCCATTATTGTTCGTGTCGAATATAATGTTTCCCTTAGAATCATATTTATAATTGCCTAAACCTTGCTTTTGCCCTCTTGTACCTGAAGTATAACTACCAAAACGGTTTAACCAATCTGAACCTTTTTCATCACCTTCATCAATAAGGCCATCACCATCATTATCAATTCCGTCCCACCATGCTTCCATCCCATCATCAATACCCATATCAATATTATTGTCTATAGCACCATTTCCATCATTATCAATTCCGTCTGCATAGGCCCAACCCAATTTGTCTTTTGTGACCCCCCAAAGAGTAATGTTATCACTAAGAAAATATCTGTTAAAGGGATCAGTAGCCGCAACATCAATCATTTCTTGCGTTATTCTTGGTGACCCAGGTTCTCCAAAAAATTCATTTTGAGCAATATTGTCAGCCCATTTAAGACCTACCCATGAAGGATCAGATCCTTCAACTATATCTAACATGCCTCTGGTAAAAACACTTCCTTCTTCACCTATATTAGTTGGATTGTTTATTGAAAGTTGATCTATTCCATCATTCGTTAGATTCGGTCTTCCAATAAAAGCTGGGTCATGACCTTCAAACTCATCAGGATTGTAATGCTCCCAATCCTCACCAGCTAAAACCACACCTGAGAATTTTAGTCCTAAATTTTTATACTTGTGAGCTGTTCTGAAATTCATTTTCTTAAATAGGTCTGTGTCTGCTTGGTTTAACAATCCTCCTTGAACACTTAAGCTGGTACCTTGGGTTGTCAAAGGTGAACTAGTAACAATATTTAATACACCACTATGAGCATTAGGTCCATAAAGTGCAGAAGCAGGGCCTAGCACTACCTCAATTTGCTCTACATCATCAAATGTTACAGGTATTACATTATAGGCTGTCAGTCTTAACGATGGAACATTTGCCATTCTTCCATCCATTAGAGTTAACAATCTTGATGCCAAAGATGAATTAAAACCTCTTGCGGTCATGTTATAACTATCTATACCAGATTGTGTAAAATCAATTCCTTTCACTCCTTTTATATAATCACCAAGGTTGGCATTGCTTTCACGACGAATCTGGGCCTTAGAGATAACGGAAATTGCTGCTGGAGCATCTTCAATGCGTTCACGACGTCTTGAAGCTGTTACTACATAAGTTTCCAATTCAATAGCCTCAGAAACAAGTTCAAGATTAACGTTAATAGTTTGATTTGATTTGATTGAAACTTGCCTCTCTAATCTTTCAAAACCGATATATGAGACAATCAAATTATAATCTCCTTGTGGAGCTTCTATCTCATACCGCCCATCTGAATCCGTGGCTGATCCAAAGCCAGTATTCTCGAGAATTATATTTGCTCCTAAAAGAGGAGAATTATCTACTTTATTACTTACTCTACCAGAAATTATTCCAGTCTGAGCAACAATAAATGAGGATGTAAACAAAGTGATTGAAAGAAACCTTTTAACCATTTTATTCCTGAATAAATAATAAACAGCCCCGTTAAAAACAACGGGGCTGTTTATTATACATTATTTATAATTTTAGTTACTCAATTATTTAAGGAGTAACATTTTACCTCTTAAAACCCGGTTGTCAGATTTGACTTCATAAAAATAAACGCCAGATGGCACTCTATTATTATCAGAATCTACACCGTACCACATAATATTGTAAGTACCAGGACTTAATTCACCACTATGAACAGTTTGTACTTTTTGACCAAGTAATGAATAGATAGTTACAGAAACATCAGAAAATTTCTCTGTGGCGAATTTAATAGTAGTAGAAGGATTAAATGGATTAGGATAATTACCATGAAGCTCAAATTTATTAGCAATAGGAGCTTCATCATCTAATGATACATACGCTGTATTATACCATCTAGACGTTGGCCTGTTTGTTGTATAGTTTGGAATACAAACATTATCAACTTCCATAATCAATCTACCTGGCTTAAACAAACCAGTTTCCGAATCAAATACGCTATCATATCCTGAATCATCAATAGCTAGATCTAGACCAGCAGCATCACTAGCTTGTTGAATAGCAGTTAATGCAACCGTAGGACCAGCCTGAAATGTTGCCAAACAAGCAGTAGATGTACCACCTGCGCTAACACATGCTTCATATAAACCTACCAGTGTTTCGGCAGCAGCTGCACCTAAAGCTGCAGCTGTAGTAGCATCAAAATAACCTCTTGCAACAGAATCTACAGCAGCTGCAGCGGCCGTTGCAATATCCTCACCTGCTGCAAGATGTGTGTTAAAAACACTAAAAGCATTTGTAGCCTGCATAAAATTGTATGTTAAATAATATCCAGTCGGTGCGAAAGGTTCATCACCACTAAGCGCAACTCCATCAGCTCCCAATGGATCAAAAACATAAACATGATTAGAAGTTACTAGACCATCAAAAATAGGATCACCTGTTAAAGGATTAAACTCTCCAGTAGGAACACCAGAACCTCCAAGGATTGGATAATTTGTGGAAGCATTTACTGTTATTCCAGCAGCGGCAGCTAAAGCTGCTATATTTTTGACTGTGACCGTATCACCAGTATTAGTTGATACTCCTGTCAACGTTGTATACTCTTCTCTTTCCTCGTCCCAGCCAGATCCAGTTTCTGGGCCATTATAGTTCTCCCAATAAACTTCTAAAAAGTTCGGAGTAGTTCTTGCTGCATCTAGGTAACCAACGGTTACTTTTCCGAAACTTTGAACCGGTGCACCAAGACCAAAGTCAGTGCCATATGTACCAGCAACAATGTCAGGTGCTTCAAATAGAGGAAAAACTCCTGATTGACCTATTCCCCAACCAAAAGTGTTGAAATAGCCGGTCATCTGTCCATCATTCCAATTAAGTGCTCCCCATGGATCAGCGTGGGTCAAATGATCATATCCAGCTGTACTTGTCCAAGTACCATTCTCAGCCACAGGAAGAACAATAGAACCAGTTGAACAATTTACAGTTTGAGTTGTTGGATACGTACTTCCGTCATTGATTGTAAAGGTCCCATCATTGTTAAAATCAACGTTTAGTCTTATACCATTTCTTTTAAGAATCCAAGGCGCGACCAATGGTTGTTTTAGATGAAGAATTGTGTCACCTGGAGCAAAAGTCTTATAAGGGAATGTAAATAATGCATTGTCACTACTTGGCCATGATACAGTCAAAGTATGTGATGATGCACTATCAGCAAGTCCAGAAGAATCTCTTGCAACGAAATCCCATTCACTCCAAATAAAATTAACCTCCCAGTTTGCTTCAATATTTTGAGCAAAAATTGAACTGGTCAAAATTATTGGGAAAAATATTTTTATCAATCTTTTCATTTTGTTCCTCCCTGATGAAAAGTTTTAAAAAGTTAGATAATTATACTAATTGCATCAAAGAAGTTTTAATTTTTTTATTTTAGTAAAAATAAAGGGAAATTTAATCCTCTGATCTTTTAAAAATATAATTTAAATCTAATTAGAGTGATTCTCTTTATTTGTTTATATGGCCCAGCTTCCATTCTAATTTAATAGACTCCTGTACTTACGTTCATTCCTGAATTATTGGTCCCGCCCCAAAAAACTAAGTTTTGCCCAGAATGTTGAGTTTAAGGAAGTTCAATAATTCAAGTATTAGTTTAATGTTCCTACATATATTCTTATTTAAAGTAAGTTAGAATCATATTCATTTGGAGAGTGAACTATTTTGTAAATAAAACTAGTTTCTCTATTTAAAACAAAATCAGCATATTTAGGCAAATCTTCAAAAAGATGTATTGATATTCTTTCAAAATGACTAACAAAATTATATAGCTCCTTCTTACTCATGAATTTGGAAGACTGTATTTGATTTTTCTTTTTCATTTTTAATGACTTTTCTTGAAGCCATCGACTCTCAAAAACTGTCTGCATACTATCTAAGTCTATATATATTAAACTATCAAACATCTTGAAAAGATCTTGGTATTTTCCAGAAAGCTCTCTATAGCTCCATTCAGCCCATACTCCATCTTTATCAAATTTACTTTCAAGCTCATTAACTGGATGAATCCACTGATTTCTTTTTATTGGTCGCAAACCAGAGAACCAACCATCAAATAGAATAATATCTGGTTTACCAATATACCTCTTCCAAGTTGACCTTGGAAAAATATCATCATTTAATTTTGAAAATGAGGGAATAGCTGTTTTCGTATTATCATTAGCATGGATTAATGATAAAAATGTTTCTATACCAAGTTCTACATCATGTGTTCCAGGAACTCCTCTTGTTTTGCAAAGTGGGTGTATAATTTTAGCAAGATTATTCCTTTTTTTCTTTGACATATAAATATCATCAAGAGAGAAAGATACGGCTCGCAAATGAAAAAAGTTTTTCAATAAGAATTGAGCATATTTAGCCATAGTTGTTTTTCCAGAACCCTGACCGCCAGTAAACGAAATTATTATAGGCTTGTCAGATGTATTATTTTTTTTTGCAAAAAATTTGCATATTGGGGCAATTATTTTGATCAAGTAACTTTGGTCTAATTTTTTTACTCCTATTTCAGAACTTAATTTTATTATACTAGCCTGACTATTTTTTACAAATTTTATTATATCATTAGTTTTAGAATACATTAATTTCCTAGAATGTTAGTTCTGATTTAAGTGATGGAGCTACTTTTGTACCAATTAACTGAATAGATTGAAGTAATTTGGAATGAGGTAAAGTGGCAACATTCATTTGAAACGTTAAACGACTAATACCTCCTAAGTCTTTATTATGCCTTTGAATTTTTTCAATAACAACATCTGGTTCACCTACTAATAAAGCTCCTGTGGGTCCAATTTGGGTGTTATATTGTGCACGTGTTGTAGGAGGCCAACCTCTTTCTCTGCCAATTTTTGAGAAGGTTTCTGAATATCCAGGATAAAATTCTTCTATAGCCTCTTCTTGGGTATATCCCAGGTATCCTAAGGAATGAATCCCGACCTTTAAACTATCTTCAGAATGCCCCGCTTTAATTCCAGTTTCTCTATATAAATCAACTAGTGACCGAAAACGTCTAGTTTCCCCACCTATAATTGCAATCATTAAAGGTAGTCCCATTTTCCCAGCCCTAATAAAGGACTCTGGTGATCCCCCTACACCTAACCAAATAGGAATTGGATTTTGATAAGGTCTTGGATATATCGATTGTTTAATAAGAGATGGACGGAATTTCCCAGACCAAGTTATAGTTTCATTGTTTCTTATTTTTAAAAGTAAATCCAATTTTTCAATAAAAAGATCGTCATAATCTTTAAAATTCAAACCAAATAAAGGGAATGATTCTGAAAATGAACCTCGACCTACAATAATTTCAGCTCTTCCTTTTGAAATTAGATCTAAAGTTGCAAAATTTTGAAACACTCTAACTGGATCAGCAGCACTTATTACAGTAACAGCACTTGTTAATCTTATTTTTTTCGTTCTAGCAGCAGCTGCAGACAAAATTACAGATGGTGATGAATCTAGAAACTCTTTTCTATAATGCTCTCCTATTCCATAAATATCAAGACCAACTTTATCAGCATATTCAACTCTTTCTAAAAGTTCATCAATAGTTTTAACGTAATCCTCTTTAGTTGGATTTTTATTAGTCGGTCTTAAAGCAGCAAAACTATCAATTCCAATTTCCATTCAACACAACTTTATCTTTAAACTTATCATTCACAAAAAAGAACCAATGGGTGAAATGAACCACTTAACACTATTGATTATCTTAAAAATTCTTGTTATTTAAAATCCCATCCAATTTTAACTGGATAAAATTCACTGTATAAACCATTTTTACCGACAGCCCAAACATAGATATATTCACTTTCCTGTATTTTCCAACGTTCTCCAGGAATAATATCAGCAACCCACAATTTCTTTTCATGGTTATATTTAAATGATACTTTCCCCATCCATGGAAACCCAGAATGACTATATGTAACACTGTTAATTTTATCAGGTGGAAGGTCTAAACTAACTTCAATTTGAGTATTTCTTCCTTCTGAGACATTATCAACTACCCTTGCATTAGTAATTAAAGGCCCACTCTTTCCTTTTAAGTAACGTGGGGACCGCATAGGGATTAAAGATTTTGTATATACAACAGGATTATAAGTATTTTGTGGCTTAGAAAGAATTTTATTGGTCCATTCTTCCTCAGGATAAATAAGATAAGGACCCATGAATTCATTAATGCCTAAATCATTCATAGATAATTGAACAGTATTTTCAACACCATATTCTATTAGATCGGTTATATCCATAAAATAAGTATGGCTTTTATTATCATTCTGAATGAATTCATTTACTTCTTTAGAATTAATAATAATTTTTAAATTTTTCACTTTTTGATGCTCATGGTTTATTGCTTCATTAAAATGATCTTGACCAAGGCATCGAAAAGAAAATGGAATGATAAGCCATAATCTATCTGGACGGGAGCTAACAAAATTATGATATGTATAAGAGTATTCATCACTTTTTTGCCAAGCAGAAATTTTAGAGCTCATTTCTTTGAAGTTATTTGGTTTAGCATATTTGAGAAGATTAGGAATCTCTTTATTAATTAAAAAAGTGGTGTTTACTGTTAATGATTTTTCAGCTTTATGATATGGAAAAAGAAAAATGCTTTCATCGCTCTTAATCCAATTATCTAGAAGTCGATTGTAAATATCTCCGGAAAATTGAATATTAACAATTATTTCATTATCTATAATTGAAAAATCTTGTTCTACACCATTTACTTTTACTGTCTTTATTTTTTTGGCTTTGGGCAAACGAACTTTAAATAAATACGAATGCCCTGGCTTTCCATTTACTCCTGTAATGACAACTTGATCCTTTTGAAGAATAGCTTGTCCATCGATACCAAGAAGAAGGGGGCTCTTTACATCTTTGTAAGGTCTTAATTCCAATAGTTTACAAGAATTAGCTGGTATTGTAATAGTAGTTTTTTCCCCATATGGGAAAATAGAATTCCCATCATCGTCTAAAATTGTTTTACCCATGTCTGAAGGATAAAGTTCAATAAATTCATAGTCACCATTTACTTTTAAATTTATTTCTAAACCTACTTCAAAAGTAATAGTTGAAGGTCTAGGGTTTCCGTTAAAAAGAAAAATAAAACCATGACCATCTTTTATCCGGGCATATCCATCAATTGAACCAGGTTCAACCTGTTCCCCAAAGGGCTCTGTATAGTTAACATAATCAAAAGTATCTTTAGCCCAATTCAACCATTTTTTATAGAACTCTTTATAGCCAGGGACCATGTTACTTTCATATGGGAGAATAGCAGGCATAACAGAACCACTGACAGCAAGTGAAGACATAAGACTATATTTCCAACCATTATAATCCCATGCCTTTATAAGTTCTCTATCAAAATTACCTTCACTCATTCTATGAACTAAAGAATGTCCAATTATCGTCGGCAAAAATCTAAATCTCATAGCCCAATAATTTTGGAATCTGAGCCCATCAGAATTTTGTGCATCATCATTTATTTGAGGGTGCAATGTAGAAACGATTGCTGTCTGCTCACTGTAAACTTCATGCTGGTCTGTATATTTTAAGCCCCACAAACCAAAGTGCTTATCACCATAAAAGCCTTGTATGAAAAGATCAGGATTCAATTTTTTTAAATCACCTTTTAATTGTACACATCTACGCCAGCCTTTGTACGCGCCTTTATCAGCAATATGCCCATGACTTTCATCATGACAATTCATTGCGGAACCCATATTTGGATCCCAACTCCAATTGCTAAGGCCATATCTTTTAATAGTATTGTCTTGTACTTTTAAATACCATTCGAAAAAGTCATCGTTTCCAATGCAATTATCAGTGGCTCTCCTACCTTTTGAATCCATCTTTTTCCATGATTTTTTTTCAGGAAGAAATGATAGTCCAGCTGAATTACCTTCCTTACCATGTGCAGCAATGCCCATATAGAAACCATATGATATGCCTTTTTGTTTAGCATAATCAACAATTTCACGAGCTGTTGAAGTTTCATCCTCTGGAAGTACATTCCAATATTGTGTTTCTAAATCAGGTTTTTTATATGGATGAAGAGGTTTAAAAATTATCATATCCCCATCAATCTCTGCAAAAGTATCAATAGTCTTCATAAAGTATAACTTATCATCATCATTCTTTGGCATTTGAGGAAGTGGATGAAAAAACTGGTAATTAATATTTAAAAAATCTTCTTGAGTTGGTGATAAATAATCTAAAGCATAAGATCTCATCGCTCTACTTTCATTCAAATCTATTGGAATATGAGCTGAACCATTTACAAAACGAAAAGGTCGATTACTATCTTCTACAAGAATTCCAGATTTTTTATAAACACCGATGAACTGAGCTTCACTTAAATATTCCTCAGAACTTTTTAATATTAAACCAGGTTCAAAAGACAATAAAAATCCATTTTCATTTAAATCAGCTCGATAAAAAGGATTTTCAATCCCAGTAAAAATGCCTCCTTTATTAAATCGTATAAATTCAACTGTCGGAGACATCCAAAATGTTAAATAATGAATGGCTTCATTTGCAGGAAAAGATAACTGACTTTTTCCAAATTTGATATTTGCTAATCTTAAAGAAGTTTTTGGGACAATTCTTAATGTCCTTTTAAAAAAATTATTATTGGGCTCAAGGTTATATTTTAATTCTAAATGAAGATTCTGATAATTAAATAAATAAATTAATGAATTGCTTTTTTCTTTAATTTTTACCGGTAAGTCTTTAAGGTTAGATATAATCCCTTCTTCAGTTTCTAACTCAAATTGATCAGATAAAAAGTCATATTTTTCTGATGATAATCGATTGTCTATAGAAACAATTTTACCAGCATTAGAAATAGTTATTTTTATGTTATTATTAGATAAGTAATAAAATCTCGTACCATCTAATTTCTCGCAGGAAAAAAATAATGGTATAAAAACAATGGTGAAAAAAAATATAATCGGCTTTTTCATGGCTTTTGAAAATAAAAAAGAACGGGAGAATTAGTTTTTTCTATATTGTTAAATGATTCAATTTCCCCAGATTCTTTATCGATTTTAAAACTAATCATTGTATTCGAATCTTTATTTCCAACAACTAGGCAAGAGCCAGATGGATCAATATTAAAATTGCGAGGAGTGTGACCATTCGTTGAAATCACTTGAATTTTTTTTAATTCACCTGTGGATTTGTTGATCTCGAATCCTGTTATACTATTATGAATTCGATTGGAGGCATATAGGAAATTTCCATCTGGATGTATTCTGATTTCTGCACTTTGAGAAGTCTCATTTTTCTCCACTAAATCATAAGTTTCAATTGAAATAAGTTTTCCACTTTTGTACTCATACGCAGCAACCTGTCCAGATAATTCTAAAGTCATATAAGCATATTTCCCTGTAGGATGGAATATAAAGTGTCGGGGACCTGAGCCAGGTTTCACTTTGACATTTAATTCATCACGAACTGTTAATGTACCATTAGTTGAATCAAATTTATATGTATGAATTTTGTCTGTACCTAAATCAGGAACAAATACGAATTCATTATCTGGACTAGGTATAATTGCATGAGGGTGAGGTTGTTTCTGTCTTTCAGAATTGATACTACTACCAGTATGCATTTTATTATCTGTTGGCTTCCCTAAAAGACCATTCTTTTTAATTGGATATACGACCACATTACCCGCAAGATAATTTGCTAAAAATAAGTAACTACCTGATCTATCAAGATGGACATATGCTGGGCCAACTCCCTGAGAACTTATTTTTTGAATTTCTTCAAGATTTCCATCATCCTTAACAGAAAAAACAGTCAAATAACCATCTTTTTTTCCACGGAAAGTTGATCCTTCAGTAATTGAATAAAGATATTTTTCATCTAGACTCATACAAAGGTGTGAACTATCCTCTATAGGCCATTCACCACCTAATTTCGTGAAAATACCAGTTTCTATATTAACAGACCATCTGCTAATTCCATGAAAATTTTTATCATCAGCAGATAAATGTCTTGTATAAGTACCCAGGTAAAAATAAGCCTTGTTTTTTTTCATCTCATTTCCAAATGAGTGATTTAGGTTTATCAGAATAATTACAATTGAATAAATTGTTCTAAGAAACAAGTTATCCTCTTTTTTAATTTTTGGATTAAAATTTACTGTTATAAAAATAGAATTTTATTTTGTTAGATGGAATAAATAATTAAATGGTAGGGTGTTTAGAATTGTTGGATTTCTATCTAGTTACAAATTTAGACGTTTCAAGAAAATATTCTTTTGATACAGATTTTATTTTCCCTAGTCTATCTGTAGTAGAAAATTGAATATTGCTAACCTCCATATAACCTAAAGGCTTGTTATTGCTTTTTCCAATAACAAGAAATCCTTCTCGAAAGATTGGAAAAACATAGATACTTTCTCCCGAATAAAAAGTAGAAATAACTTGCGATTTTTTTTCTGGGTATTCATAAACAGAGGCCGGCCCAAAGGAAGTTCTTGCTAAATATATAGTAAGTTTTTTATTAGCAATTATTTCTACACCTAAACTGAAATCATACTGACGAATACTTTTTATATCAATTTTATTTGTAGGATTAATTGAAATTTTACTATCTAAATTATTCTTAATGAGAGTTTTAGAAACTGAATCTTCAGCAATCTTTCCCTCCTTTTTATTTATATTTATTATTTCAGTTATTTTTTTATCAAAGTCATTATCTTTATCAATATTAAAATCATCCAAAATCTTATTGTCTAATTCTTCTTTCTCCTTTGGAACATAGAAATCATTAACCATTTTATTGTAAATATCTGGAAGTAAATGAGATGTGTAAACCAACCCCAAAAATCCATGTGTCACATTATAGTTATAGTCTTTTAGACTTACACTTCCGATAGAAAAGAATAAATAACTTCTAATCGAAATTGATTTTTCGATAAATTTATTCAAAGATATTTCATTATGGGGCAATAAAATCAATCTTTTCTTTACTTGATTCAAAATATCCTTCTTTTTTGGGTTTGTAAAACCAAAAACTAATGCCAGTAATAACATTAATTGAAGTGAACTCATCAAAAAAGAATTAATACTTTTTGATGAAGAATCAGTCCTCACAATTCCATCTGGAGTTACATCGAAAATCCACGCTAGAATAAATACTATTGGGAATCCCATAACAATGAGAATAATTGCCAAACGTGAGACCCAAAGAGGTATATTAAAAATTGGGAAAATAATTTCTACCAATTGCATAAAAATGAAAGCCACCACGGCATAGGTTATGCCGACTTTAATAACTTTTCTTCTTTTTAATTCTTCAATAAAGTTCATATAAATAAGTATTTATAATATTTGAATAATTACTTCAATAAAGCCATTTTCTTTACTTGTCTAAAATTACTTGTCTGTAAAACATAAAAGTAAGTACCACTCGATACTTCTGTGAATTGATCAGTAACACCATTCCACCTGACTGTATATTTCCCAGCAAATTGTTCCTTATTTACCAAGGTTATTACCTCTTGGCCAAGAATGTTATATATTGACAGTTTTACCCTTTGATCTGTTGGTATTTGATAATTTATTGAAGTAACGGGATTAAAAGGGTTTGGATAGTTCTGTCCCAAAATATAATCTGTTGGAATAGATGAAATTAATTCATCTACTTGAAAATCAACCCAAGAAGACGGCCCGTAAAAAACACTGAATTTTCGACCCAATGTACTTGTATTTCCTTCTCTTAAGTTGAAATTAAGTTTTTGAAGAATATTAAATTTCTCACCGTTACTTCTATCAACCATAATCATTTTATAATTAATATTTGTTTCACCTTCTAAAAAAACTGATCCGAATATTTTTTCTTTATTAACATTTGGGTGTAAGTATCCATTCCAGGTAAAGGTAGAATCACCTGCAAATTTAATATCTTGTAATAGATACCTTTGTTGATCTAAATCAAAATCCATTACCCAGTCAAATTTAATTTTTTCATTATCATTTGGCACAGGAGGTTCAGTAATATTGTCAAACCTGTCAAATTGTTCTTTTGCTAAGGGATGTATTCCTATATAGTTATTATTGTCGGAATATTGTGTAGTATTAAAACTAATCTTAACTCTAAACAAACTTTGTCCATTAATCTTTTCTAAATGATCTTTGTTTTCCGATTGTTTCTTTCTATTACTATGAGAAAATATTCTATTTAATTGATTAGAATTTTCTCCTGTAGCTGTTAAAACAACTGTCGTGTCAGATTTGTTACATATAATATATCCACCAAATGGGTCAATAGTTGTTTTATAATCTGACCATCCACTATTATCACTATATTCTAATGGACCGCAAAAAAGTGTTTGGTCAACATCCCCCATACTAAAGGAAAATGGATAAGGGTTACCAACCATATTCCATCCAGGTTTTAAGACCCACTCCAATGTATCTATATCTGTAACTACGCCACTCCCAAGAGTAAATTCGCATTCTTCACCAATTTTTTGGTAAACCCAATAACTTATTCCCGGTGAAATTTGTGTTGGCTCTAAATATTCTCCATTAGAGTATTCCCAGATTACAAATTTACTTTTATTTATTTCACCGAAACTATCATAAAAAACATCCTGAATTGTATTTTTATCTAATTGGGTCGGAATTGAAATTAACAACCATGTATTTTTAGGGAAACAATCAGGAAATTGAATAGTCCCAGGCGGAATTTTTACAGGAAGACTTTTTACTACCGAATTTGAATTGTACCCTAATATATCTGAGGCATTGAAGAAAAATTTTATACCTTTTTCATCAATAGTTTCCAAAACAACTTTCTGTTCAGCTTCTAAAATCCTTGAACCCTCTTCAAAAGGTATTTGGTATGATGTGTAATTTTGAGATCCACCTTTTCCAATATTAAGGATGACGCTTTCTAATGGTAGTGAATCCTTAACAGTTGCAGAGATAACTAGATCTGTTACTGCACTTATTGATCTTGAAATTGTCGAATTATTCCCATCAATAAATAGTGTATCTTTATCAGCATTTACATTAAGTATTCCCGGGGGTATATCATCTTGAAAAATATTTATATACACATTTGTGGAATCACAAGATTTTTCTTCATCACATATGGAATAATGAATAGAATCTTTTCCAGTAAACATGAATAAATGACTGTAGTCAAATGAAATAATTGAATCAGAAACAGTGGCAATACCGCCAGCATAAGTAGGCATAGTTTTGAAAGAAACATTTTCTTCTTTCCCAAAAATCAATAATGTACTCGCGTCAATATTATCTTCAGGATCAGTATCATTAGATAAAACATTCATTATACCAGTATTTCCTTGCAATATTTCAATTGAATCAACTATTGCTACAGGTGGTTCAGGTATATTAACAACTGATATTACTACTCTCGCTTCGGCAATATTTCCATCTTCATCTTCCACACAATATTTAAAAATGTCTTCACCGTAGAAACCATTATCAGGGAAAATAGTAATACTAGGACTTTCTATGGAGCTTACTAATAAAACATCTCCTTCACTTAAAGTATCTGAATTAGAAAATTGCGTTAGAATTCCACTTGAAGGCTCCTGACATAAAGTATATGTTAAGGTATCACCGTCAGCATCGGTTGCATATAATACGAGGTCTACTGGGCTGCCTTCTTCTAAATATACTGTCTGTGGATCAGTTACTTCTGGTGGGTCAGGAGAAGGATTAACAAATACAAATACCCGTGCCTCAGAACTAAGACGAGTTTGGTCAGAAATACGATAAATAAGACTGTCTTTTCCATAAAAATTAGAGGCCATTGAAATTAACAAAGTACTATCCTGTTGCGCTTTGGCCTCATTTCCTGAATCATCAAAAGAACCAACAAAAGAAGAAATTATCTCTAATGATGAAATGTCTAAATCTTCATCTAAATCACTATCATTTTGAAGAACATTAAAAAAAGTAGGTTCCGCATCTTCAATTAAATTAAGCGTATCAGCAATTGCTAAAGGTTTACGTCCTGTAATAACAGATATTGATATAGTCCCAGTATCGCAAAGTTCCGTGTCATCACAAATCTGATAGACTACTGTATCAGTACCTGTATATGACAAGTTACTTGTATAGTCAAAAACTATCAAAAACGTTGTGTCGGTGGGAACTCTATATTCTCCTCCTCCATTAGAGGAAACTATTGATAGACTATTAACATTAAGATTTAAATCAGGATCAGAAATTTTATTTGAAAGATCATAGTCCCATTCTAAACCTTGTGCAATTACTATTTCAGCATTTTCAGCAATAGGGTTATCAGGTTTTGATGAAACAATAAATACAATACTAGCTGAATCCAACAATTCACCATCACTTACTTTGAAAATAAGACTATCTATTCCATATGCATTTTCTTGAGCTTCAAACATTATTTTTTGTTGACTATTTATTATCGTATCACCAGAAACAATTTCTGCCCCTTTTGTTACTCCGTCACTTGTCTGAAAAATTTTACCTATTGTCTGAAGAGTTCCTATTTGATAAATAAGGGATTCAGTTTCAACATCAGAGCCTGAAACAGAAAATAAAGTTGAACTATCCTCTTCTAATTCTACTGTATCACTCAAAGCTATAGGAGGATCATTAATACTTTTTACTAAAATGGTTATTAGACCTTCATCACTAGTTGAAATTCCATCACTTGCTTTAAATATCAATGTATCAATCCCAAAAAAGTCCGTTTTGGGAATATAAGTAATTAGGTTAGAATCTAAAGTTGTCGGTGCAGAAGAAATAAGACTACCATTTGCTTTATAAATTGCACCGTTATTTGGAAGGTCTGTTATAGCTAAAGTAATATCTGATTCTTCTTCATCCTTTCCAGATAGGACGAATTTCTTTGACTGATCTTCATTAATTGTATCATTTATTGAAACAACAGTAGGTGGGTCATTAACGCCAGATATTTTTATTGTAATAACCCCCAAACCACTAACAAGGTCATCTTGATCAATAGCGTTATATTTAAAGGTATCAGCACCAACATAGTTTTCATTAGGCTGATAAATTACTATATCTCCACTGCTTGTTACTATGGTTGGCGTAGTAGTAATTGCTGTACTATCACCCTGTTTTAATGTCCCATAAACAGGAAGAGATTGTATCTTTAAGCTAATACCTGAAGGGACATTATTAGTCTTTTGTAAAGTTTTACTTGAACTAGGAATTTTTATTTTATTCCTTTTTCTATCTCTCTTAACCGATGATTTGAGATGTTTCTTAACATTGGTTTTTTTAACTGAAGAAACCTTTTGAACAAAGGAACTAGTAATATCTGGATCAACCCACTTTAGTTTATATATAATTTGAGAATCTTCAGCTATAGCAAGTGTTGAATCTGAAGCAACTGGAGGGTCAGGCTCACATTCAACAGAGACTACAAATGTTTCATTGACAGATTTACCATTAGAAGTTCCTTTGATAACTATTGTGGAACTACCACAAGCATTGTCTTTATAATCAAGATTAATTTTATCATTCGAAATTGTAACTATAACAAGGCTCGTATCAGAATTTGAAACAAGTGAATCCAAAATTGATGTATCCTCATTGTCTACATCTGAAAAAACTGTTGAAATATTTATTGAATAATTTTCAGCATCTTCAGAAGTAGAAATATCGTTAATTTGGTTCTTAACAACTGGCGCATCATCTACCGCGGTTACATTTACCGTTATTCCAGCGGCATCAGAATCTAGGCTGCCATCATTTACTTTAAATGAAAAATCACCATGACTATTTCCATTCCCATTTTCTTCGGAGACATAAATAAGGCGATGATTAACATCTAAAACAGTAGTAGGTAAAGAAGAAATTGAACTTCCTCTAGTACTTCCATCAGAAGTTTGATATAAAGTTCCATTTGAAGGCAAAGCAGTTATAATGTAAGTAAGATCATCTGCATCAATATCTGAGCCAGCAAGGGTAATTGTAACATCTTCATCTTCATTTACCGTAACTATTTGTGATGTAGCACTGGGCTTGTCATTAACAGAATTAACTGTAATAGCTACCTTAGCTGCATTACTCTCATTATTACCTGAGTCTTTAACAGTAAACTTTATACTATCAGCTCCAGAAAAGTTCTCATTAGGTATATATATAATTTGGTTCGCATTACTTGTAACAGTTGTATTAACAGAGTTAATTGCTGTACCATCGCTTTGACTAATAGTGCCCTTAACAGGGAGAGTAGTGACTTTATAAGTTAAGGAACCACCTTCAGGGTCTGTACCTTCTAAAGTTATATTCAATGAATTATCTTCATCGGTAGTTTTTGTCAAATTAGAAGCCGCTGGAGTTTCATTAATATTATTTATAGAAATTGTTACAGTTGATGCTGAGGATAAATTACTTCCATCAGATACCTTTACACTTAAACTATAGGAATTAGTTGTTTCATAATCTAATGCACTAGCCGTAGTTAATATTCCAGTTGCGCTATTTAAGGAAAAATTTCCAGCTGAATTTCCTGAGGTAATAACCCAATCTTGTAGAGTTGTTGATGTTCCCGATGGCCACACATCATTATCCGTTGCTTCAAGAGTATCTAATAATGAACCTATACTAATATTTTCATTTATCGTAAAAGACTGATTACTTGTAACAACAGGTGTCATATCATTAACAGATGAAACATTAACAGTAACATTTACTACACTTGAAAATTCATTGCCATCCGAAACTTTTATTCCTAAAGAATAAGATCTTTCATCAGAATCTTCATAATCAAGTTTTTTTGCTGTTTCTAATAGTCCAGTTGATGAATTTATTGTAAAATGATCCTTATTTGTGCCTGACTCCAACGTCCAATTTTGAAGAGTCTCATTATCTTCATCACTACCCTGTACTATTCCAACATCAGAACCAGAGCTTTTATTTTCTTCAATAGTAAATGATTGGTTCGCTGTAACAACAGGCTGACGATTATTTGGGTTCGAAGCATTAATTGTAAAGGTTTCATCATATGTAGCACCAGCATTATCAGTTGTTCTTAGAATTACTTGATAAGTTTGTTGAGTATGATAATCTATAGTGGCAGCTGTTTTTAAAACATTTCCATCAATAGAAAATTTTGAAGCATCATTTCCACCAATAATGGAATAAGTATGCGAATCAGAAGCATCAGGATCTGTACTAGAAAGATTTCCTACAGTTGTTCCTGATTCTGAATCATCATCTACACTTGTACTTGATAAAGCAATATCTGTTGGAGCATCATTTACAGCATTTACCGTGATTGTAAATGTTTGTGAAGTATATGTATCATCACCACCATTACCAGTTCCTCCGTCGTCAGCAAGAACGATGGTAACTGTAGCACTTCCATTATCATTAGAAGTAGACGTGAATGTGAGATCACCATCAGCATTAATAGCTGGTTGAGAACTAAAAAGACTGTTATTGTTATTTGTAACAGAAAAAGAAACCGTTTGTGAAACTTCTGGATCTCCATCATCAATGCTTGTAGCCCAATCATTATTTGTTTGAGCTCCTGCATCTTCATTTATTGAAATATTTGATCCTTTTGAAAATGAAGGTTCATCATTAACAGCATTTACCGTGATTGTAAATTGGTCATCTATAGTGACACCATTCGAAGTTCCTCTTATTGTTATATTAGCTGTTCCATTTTTGTTTTCTTGATAATCTATTGTAAGGGTATTTCCTGAAATTGATACTGATACAAGATCAGAATTATCATTTGCTTGTACAATTTTAGAAATATCATCATCACTGTTATCGACATCAGAAAATACTGAATTAAGGGCTATTGTTGCATTAGATGCGTCTTCATTAGCATTAATATCACTTATTCCATTAGAAACTGTTGGAGCATCATCTACAGTCGAAACATTAACTGTGACATTAGCTTCATCTGAGTCTGATGTCCCATCATTTACTTTAAAACCAAAATTACCATGACCATTACCATTTCCGTTTGTTGCTGATATATATATAAGTCTTCTATTATTATCGGAAATTGTAGTGGGTGTAGATGAAATTGCACTACCTTTAGTAGAACCATCTGACGTTTGATAAAGAGTCCCATTCGATGGTAATGTGCTGATTTTATAAGAAAGATCGTCTCCATCGCCATCACTGCCAGATAGGGTAATGGTTACTTCTGTATCTTCATTCACGGTTACTGTTTGCGTATCAGCGGTTGGAGCATCATTAACAGCTGTGACATTTACAGTTACTGTTGCCGCATCTGAATCCACTGTCCCATCATTTACTTTAAATGCAAAATTACCATGACCATTACCATTTCCGTTTGTTGCTGATATATATATAAGTCTTCTACTATTATCGGAAACTGTAGTGCCAGTTGATGAAATCGCACTACCTTTAGTAGAACCATCTGACGTTTGATAAAGGGTCCCATTTGATGGTAATGTGGTAATTTTATAAGAAAGGTCGTCTCCATCGTCATCACTACCAGATAGCGTAATGGTTACTTCTGTATCTTCATTCACGGTTACTGTTTGCGTATTAGCTGTTGGTGTATCATTTACAGAATTTATTGTTACAGTAAAGGTTTCAGTCACAGTTAATCCATTAGATGTACCGGTTATAGTAATTGATACATCACCATTTTTGTTTTCTTGATAATCAAGAATAAGAGAATTTCCAGAAATTGAACCTGAAATCTTACCGCTTGGAGAATTTCCTGTAATACTTTTGGAAATATTATTATCATTATTGTCAACATCAGTAAAAACACTTGACAAATCTATTGTTGTATTGCTAGCATCTTCATCAACGGTCACATTAGTAATTTCATTAGCAACTGTAGGTGCATCATCAACAGCTGTTACATTAATAGTCATAGTTCCACCAGCACTGCTGTAGACTGAACCATCACTTACCTTAAAAGTAAAGGTAGTGTAAGAGGATCCATTTTCATTAGTTACCGGGGAAAAACGTAAGTGCCCGCTTGCAATATTTGAAGCTGTTATCTCTTGATCATCGGTTATATCTTCTCCACTATCATAGTTATCATCATTGTCAGCATCAAGATAAAAAGTACCAGCCGATTCCAAGTCAGTGATTTTTACCAAACTTAGAGCGTCATCATCAACATCAGAATAATTAAAATTAGACAAAGAAAAAGAGTACTGAACATCTTCATTGGTAGTAACTGAAGGATTTGATGATATAGTTGGAGCATCATTAACAGCTGTTACATCTACAGTTACTGCCGCCGCTTCTGAATCTACCGTACCATCATTCACTTTAAAGGTAAAATCTCCATAACTATTCCCATTTCCATTCGCCTCTGAAACATAAATCACTCGATGGCTTCCATCTGATATTGTCGTACCATTTGACGATATTGCATCTCCTCGAGTAGAACCATCTGAAGTTTGATAAAGAGTTCCATCGCTAGGCAGCGTAACAATAGTATATGAAAGATTATCCCCATCACTATCAGTCCCGGATAAAGTAATAGTTTTATCTACATCTTCAGTTGCCGTTACAGTTTGGGCCGTTGCTATTGGAGAAGCATTACCAGTAGAAAATGGTTGTATAGAAGAAAATAATCCTTTCTCTCCTTCACCCATACCATACCATACATATAATGGCCCGGAACTTGTCATGTATAGGTCAGAATATCCAATTGACAAATCTAGCTTCCTATATAGAGTCCAAGTGTTACCATCTATAGAATAAGATAATGTTGATTGATTATCCCAACTAGTTATTGAATAATTGCTAGAACCGTAGGTTACTGTTGGAGCATTTTTTGCTAGGACATAAAAATTAGCTTCTCCAGATCCACTTAATAGACGATCAACATCATCTCCAAAGTGTACATGGTCATAACCATTTGAAGTATTTGAAGCATCAATTGGGGCTAATACAAATAACCCATGATTATTCTTCACACTGTTTTGATCAGTGGCATAACCTTGATAATAAACTAAGGCGGGCTTTGAAGTCTCAATATAATCCAAAGAACTATTGTTGTTATTATCAAGATCCCAAGCATAAAATTCTCCAGCATTTAAGTTTGAAATTTTTGTATTTCCATCCACTTTTACATCAGTACTATTTTCTGTTGCTACAACTATTGCATGAACTCCGCCATAGGAGCCTGACTCTCCTTCTAAAATAAGATAGTCTGTTCCAGTTTTATCGATAGGTATTAATTGATCAACTCCCATATCTCTTGGTTTTTTACTTTGAGATTGGCGAATCGATCCAGACCATGTACCAGAATTAACTACAATATCTTTATCAGATGTAATTTTTGTCCCTATAATATCTTTATCATAGGATGATTCACTATTATCCATTCCAAGAATATATGACCGACCTTTATCTAGCGATACTGACCACGCACTACTATTTGACCTACCCAAAAAGTACACACCACTATTTGGGGTAATAGTTATTGTTGTACTATTTTCCGTAGCCATTATTGAAATAAAGCTACCAAAAGTTGCATCTTGAGTATAAGTAACATTAGTTTGATAGAAATGCGCTGAACGAAACTCTTGCCCCATACCGGCATTACCCTTAGATGCTATAGAACCTGTTTGACTTCCCGCTTGTAGATCAACTCTTAAATAGAAAGGTTTATTTGCCGTAAAGTAAAGCCCTTTTGTACCATCTGTTGTTCCAACATCATCAGCATAAAGATAGCTACTATAACTAATGGAAAAATTGTTGGGTGTGGTTTTGCTTATAGATTTTGTATAGATAGTTGAACCGGCATAATTTTTTACAGAAACATCGAAACTCGAAGTTTCCATGGTGGAAATATCAATTCTTATTTCATCCGGATTATCATTATAATTTCCATCATAGTAAAAAGGCGGCATGTAGTGTTCTGTAGAATATTGTCCGAAAACAATTCCAGAAATAAGAAAGAAAGCCAGGTAAATAGTTTTAGTTAATTTTCTAACCATTATTTTCCACAACAATCCTCTGGTAATATTGGAGGATCTCCTATTCCTGACTCCTCAGACATTATTTCTGTATATGCATAGTAACCAGCCCCTCCACCAAGTATGATGATAGGTATAAACAATAACCCGAATCCTCTTTTACATTTGTCGATAGCAAAATTTGCCACTAATTCTGAACTCATATTTTCAATTCGACTATATATATCTTTATTGCTCCCAATAAAATCAGTAGATACTTCACTAAGAAGAACATTCTTATCTAGATCGAGCAACATTAAATCAATACTTCCGCCCATAATATTTCGAAAGCCAGTATTTGTTATAGACACTTCCGTGCGCCTATTCAACGCATGAGCAGTATTTTGATTCTCTGTTGAGCCAAGAGAATTAATATAATCTATTGTTAGTATATCACCTTCTTTCAAAAATGGGTAAAGATCCTCTTGTTGTGATGTGATTTTTGCTGGGCTTGACTCACCATATCCAACAGCTTCTAATCGATCAGGATTTACACCATTGTCAGTAAGCCATTTGACGACGGAATTAGCTCTACGCTGTGATAGATCCAAATTATAGGAATCTAAACCCCTTGTATCCGTATGAGAGGAAAGTTCTAAATTCATTTTTGGATAATCTTCAAGAAGGCCTAGTAGCAATAACAGATCAAATTGTGCTGTTGGTTTTAATTTATCACTATTAAAATCATATAAAAGCTCTCTCAATACTATACCTTTATCAGTCCCTAAAGTATTTACATTATTATCTAGTACAAAAGCGTGTGTTGCTTTCGTCTTACCCATATCTTCAACAACACAATCAATGGATTCACAATCTGTATTATAATAACGTTTTTTTATCTTTAATCCTTTTTTTACTCTCCTCACTTGTTTAGATAATTTTTTACTAATCTTTTTTGAAGTTCTTTTTGGAAGGTCGTTTTGTAGGATATAAACAGCGCTCTTACATATATCCAAATCTTGTTGAGATGTTAATAACAGTGAAGAGGAGTTATTATCTTGACCAAAAATTAAGGGCCATAATAAAAACAATAACAGAAAGGGCCTTTTTATGATCGATAATAAAATCATTTTATCAAAATTAATGAATTTAACTATAATATTCTGAATATAAAGATCAAATAACCTATTTGTAAGACTATTTTAAGGAAATCATAAATTCAACTAAATCAACAAGTTCATCAACACTCATTAAGTACTGAAGATTGCTGGGCATTGCTGAAATTGATAGCTCTTTCTTTGTTACAATGTCAGTTTGATTAACATCCGTAATTATTCCACCCTCACTTTTAATCTTCAAAACATCTGAAGTTTCACTAATGATAAAACCTACTATCTCTTCATTGTTTTTTAATTCAATAGAGTATTGTTTATAGGATGGTGCAATCCCCGCACTAGGATCAATTATTGATTGATAAAATGCTAACTTGGAAAGTTTATTTCCGGCTTTTGATAGATTAGGCCCAAAATCAATTCCTTCACCATTCACCACATGACAATTATTACAACCGGAAGTCTCAAAAACCATTTTACCGTTCTCTGGGTTTCCAACATAAACAAGAAGCTCTGTCATCCCTGGAAGTGAATTATTGTTTTTAGTTGGAGGTAAAGGAAAATATTTTGCTGCATCAGCATGCATTGCAACATTCATTGAATTCGACATTGCCTTTCCAACTATATCTTTATACGATTCAGGAAAATTCCCTTCTTTGGCAAGTTTAATTAATTCTAGTCCTCCTCTCGGTGTTTGAACAAGTGCTCTAACAGACTGCTCCCTTACAGCCCTAGGTAATTTATTATTAATAAAGGCACTTTTTAGCAATGATATATTCCTACTATCTCTAGCATTTCCCAATGCAATTGCCGTTTTTAATGCAATATCAGTATCACTTCCAGTTAAAAATTCCTTAATTATTTCATTTAGATTAGCATCCAATAATACTTTTATTGCTGAAATACTTTCTTGCGTATTCATTTTTTTTATAACTATAGTCATTAAAGAAGGATAGTATTCAGTTAATTCGTATTTTTTAACCAACTTTGTAAACTGTACGCTTCCCTCAGCATTTGTTAACAAATCATTTATAGAATTCCTAACCTTTTGATTGGAATGAATATCAAAATCATCAATCCGTATCAATGCTTCCGTTGCTACAAATGTATGTTTTGGTGATCCTTTATTTGGAGACTCTAAAACTAGTTTTTTCAATATATTCATTTTGTATGGGCTATCTCTTTGAAAATCGAATGCCCTCAAATATCTAGCCGTATCCTCTAAACTTACATCCGAAGAATTAATTATTTTCATCAAATATTCTGATGTATTTATTGCTCTCGAACGCCATATAATATCTCGACCTGATTTTTCATTCCAACCATCTCCAACTGAGGCAAGCCATTCGGCAAAAATGCTATCCCATCTTCCTTCAGCTCCTATTCCTAGAGCTTCTAAATACCATCTATCCTGACCATCATGCTTTAAAGCAAGTTCAGTCCATAACTTTGGAACTTCTTTAGATTTAATTTCTCTTAGAGCAATTGCGCATTCCCGCCGAACATGAGGTGAAACATCCGTAACCATAGATTTTAACAGTGGAATAATATCCGTGTCCAATTGTCGAGCGGCACGAATTGCAGTTATTCGGATATTTTCATCGGGATCTTTAGATGCTATAGTTATATATTTATCACCCTTTTTCTGAATCTTAGAAAGTAACCAAAGTGCTCTGGCTTTAAATCGAGGATTACCTGAATTAAAAAGTTTTACAAGCTCCGATTCAGCCTCTGACTGCATATTATGAAGAGAATTCCAAGCTATGGAACGAACTGAATGATTAGGACTCTTTAGAGCTTCTATCGTCCCTTCGGCTGAAGTAAAATCATACTCTGGTAAGATATATTTATTGCCAACAGGAGCAATACGAAAAATTCTTCCTCGATCTGGTTCCTCTTGTCGAGACCATCCAAGAACTGGATCATACCAATCCGATATGAAAATGGATCCATCAGGTGCAACTGCGACATCAATTGGGCGGATAGATTTATCCCGTTCACCTTTAAATAAATTTACTATTTCAGCTTTGTATCCAGCGCCATACTTTTTTAACTGAGGAGACCAGACAACACCTGGGCCAGCATCACAATAAATAACGTTATCCCAAAAAATTTCTGGTAATAGTCTCCCTTCGTAGACGGTGATGCCAGTTGGTGAACCTCCGCCTGTTATAATAATATTTGGTACAACACCAGGATCATTTTGATGCCAATGTCGTTTTTCTATACTGTCATCCCAACCTGTTCTAAAATTTTGCCATCCTGCACCGGTTATCTCATCTTTATAGCCGTAATTTCCAAATTCTAAAACAAAATTAAACCTACAAGCAGCATGACCATCGTCATCATTATCAGATTGCCAAAGATTACCATATGAATCCACAGCTACTTCATAAATATTCCTGAAATTATGGCCCAAGACTTCAAATGACGACCCATCAAGGTCGCAACGAAATACCATGCCACCGTAATAAGGAGAAATACCATATTTATATTTTTCAAAAGAATCTTCTGACATTCTACCTAAAGCATCTTTTCCAAAAACCTCAAATCCCCATTGATCAATCACACTTTTTCCATCAGCATCATGGATATGAAAACCTCCATTTCCCATATTCCAATAAAGTTTTCCATCAGGTCCAAAAGAAAATGAATGAGTAGAATGAGCTGCTTGTACAGGACCTGTTTTCGTAAAAAGCAATTCTTTTTTATCCGGTTTATCATCTCCGTCTTCATCTGTAAAGACAATCACATTAGGAGCAACTGTAACGATTACCTTATTACCAATGACAGCAAGTCCAAGAGGTGCATCAATATCTCTTCCCTGATAGAAAACCTTAGAAGTATCAGCAATTCCATCTCCATCATAATCCTCTAGAATTAAAATCCGATCTCCTTCTGGTCTTTTATTTTCTGTAGCCCTATGTCGGTAATTAACAACGTCACATACCCATATTCTTCCTCGGTGATCTATATCAAGATTTACTGGATTTATAATCATGGGTTCTGAAGAAAATAATGTTGCTTCTAATCCAGGATAAAGATCGATATTAGCCAATGCTCTGGATGGATCATTTAAAGGAGCATCACTAATTTGATTTAATGTGTGGATATTATTTCTTGATGAAATTACTCCAGATGAATCACTAGAAGTTTTTGTTACCACTGTACATTTTATACTAATCATCGCTATAAATAAAATTAGTGAAAAACAAGAGGATAACCCTTTATGAGAGGCTAATAATGAGGTCATTATATATATATGCTCGTTAAATACAAATTATTAATTAAATAATTACTTTAGATAAATTTTTTAATTTGTTAATATATAGGTATATATCATTTTTATTACTCAATTAAATGTAAGACCTAAAACATATCTACTATCGGCGTACATCTTTAACCCATGATTCATGTAAATTACGAAGACGGGCAACAATCTCAGGCTGATACTTATAATGATCTTTAAGCTCAGGCATATCCTCAGCTAGGTTGTGTAAAGTCACTTGCTGATTTTTATCTTCTAAAGTTACGAGCTCGCGATTACCAGAAAATGGCTTTCCATCAATTCCTATTAACTTCCAATCCCCTTCCCGAACAGCCCATTTATTACCCCATCCAAAATGAAGAGTTGAGTGCTGTGACTTTGTATTCTCATTTTCTATGATTGGCAAAATATCAAACCCATCAAATTTGGGAGCATTTGATGGTCTTTCTATACCTAAAAGAGCAAGTATAGTAGGAAACCAATCCATAACTGTTACTATCTGGCCTCTTACTATACCTTTAGGTAGCTTTCCTGGATAACTTATGATAGCTGGAACACGTATACCACCTTCAAGGAAGCTTCCTTTCTGCCCAATCCATTTGCCGGTTGATCCGCCTCCACTCGCCCCATAAAAATGACCTTTTGGATAACCACTTTTATGATTATCTATGCTAATTCGATAGCCAATTTCTTCGGAATGACCATTATCACTGGTAAAAACAATAATCGTATTATTTCTTAAACTATATTCTTCTAGTTTATCAATAACTTGACCAATATAGTAATCGGTGGTTGTGACTATGGCTCCATAGGAACGACTTGTTGGGTCTTTGACATCCTTATATAATTCTTCATGTTCCTTTATTGCCTGTTCTGGATAATGAGGGATATTAAAGGGAATATATAGTAAAAAAGGCTGATCCTTATTTTCATCAATAAACTTTAAAGATCTTTCAATCATAAGTTCTGGAAAGTACCTCTCTCTCATTTGGACCTGAGTCGTACCTTCATAAAGATCATAATAACCGGAATCATGAAGGAAGAAAAAATTATAATTATCAATAAATCCATTTCGAATTCCAAAAAATTCATCAAAACCCTGCTTTTTAGGTCCATAATCAGGATGGGCTCCAAGGTGCCACTTACCAAACAATGCCGTTTGGTACCCTTCTACTTTTAGCGCTTCAGCAATGGTTATTTCCTCTAGGGCCATATTAATACCCTTAGAAGAGCTCATATTTCCCTGAGTCCAATTCCACACCCCGCTCCTTTGAGGATGACGCCCGGTAATTAGTGATGCTCGCGATGGAGGACAAACTGTATGTGCATAAGCTTGAGTAAATCGCACACCAGTTGCTGCCAATTTATCAATATTGGGTGTTATGAGATGTTTAGAACCAAAACAATTTGCATCAAGGGTTCCCTGATCATCTGTTAAAAATATTACTACATTGGGCTTTCTTATTGAGCCACATGATGTGAAAAGTAGGATAAAAACCAATAATTTTGATAGCTTTTGCATTTCCTCCCTTATTTTTCCTTAAAAATATATAACTAGAAGTTTATTCTAATATTTTTACATCTATTCAAAATAGCTTTTTTAAACATCCTACTTATTGACTTCTTTTAAATCATTGGTATAGGTATACCCAATAGGAAGCCAGTTTCCACCTGGCCCACCATAGGCACCCATATCATTTCGGACAGAGTTGGAATCCGGTGTTTCATGTTCCATTGACGTAGTAACCTTTCTTGGAATCTTCCCTTCAAGACAATATCTCCAATCCGCATCATTGTATTGACTATCTGGATTCCCACTATCAAGAGAAGAACTTTTCACAAAAACATCTTCCCCTAAAAAAACACCCCATCCCGGAATCCTATCGCAATAACTGTAAAGTGTAAAGTTATCCGATTCCATAGATATGAATGTGTAATCCATGCTTGCACCTACTCCTTCTAGGTTTCCTTGACTAAAATCAACTTCACCATTGGTTACACTACCGCTAATTCCAGAATATCGCATAGAGATAGAAGAACCATCAGATTCTTTAAAAGAGGCTGCGTCAGGACTATTTCCCACTAAAACTGTATTCATAAAGGACCATTCACTTCCATCAAAATAGCCACCACCACCTGTTTCTTCCGCCATATTACCCACTATAGTAATATTAGTTCCTTTTAGATCAGAATTGAGCATATACAATCCACCACCTTCAGAAGATGCAACATTACTACCAATAATAGAATTCAAAAAATCAAACTTGGA
>PAYY01000035.1 GCA_002715465.1 Fidelibacterota bacterium
TACCTCACCAACTAGCTGATGGGCCGCGGGCCCCTCCTAAAGCGATCGAAATCTTTGGTCACACGACCTCTAACTCGTGTGACATCATGCGGTATTAGCTCCGCTTTCGCGAAGTTATCCCCCTCTTTAGGGCAGGTCACCCACGTGTTACGCACCCGTCCGCCACTAGGACATCCCCTCATCCGAAGATGTGAGGCTCCTCGTTCGACTTGCATGTATTAGGCACGCCGCCAGCGTTAGTCCTGAGCCAGGATCAAACTCTCCATTGTTAGGTTTGTTTGTTATTTATTTAACACTCTTGTCGAGGTTAATTCCTACTATAGCTCATCACCATACGTATACCAATTTTCAAAAAGCTAATTATCGAAAGTAAAGAACAATGGTTAATCTATTCCATAAATTCAGATACATTCGAGCAAACAAAATTAGTTAGCATTTACCTTCGTAGGCAAACTATTTTTTATTATTGTATAACCAAAGAAATAGGTTCGGGAAAATCTAAAAATATTTTAGGGCTATAGCGCTCCTGAACTCTCTTTGCATATCTAATCTCACGTTCCAAATTTGCATGCTCTATACCCCTCATAGAACCCCATATACTACCACCATATAGACTAATAAAAGTAATTCTAGGAATCCACTTTGAAAATAAGGTTGGAGTATTGTTAAAAAGCTGTACACCTAAGGCCATCATTGCAATGAAGGTTCCAGTTGCTTCAATATATTCATTTAAATAAACTCTACCTCCTCCGGGAAAGATGCCAAAAAGGCCGGTTCTAATTGGGTCTAAGTTGGGGAGTTTTTCAGCATTATCGCATGCACGCATTAGAACTGTTAAATTTCTACGATGTTTTTTCGATTTAAAAATTTTTCTGGCTTTGCTAAACTTTTCCTTCCCCGATTTAAAATCAACATTATTAAAACTAGCATATCCATCTAATGTAATTAAATATGGATCTTCAGTTGTTCCAATCATTGTAGAAACAGTATCAAAATTACCTTGCATAAGATTAATATAAATTAGTCTGTACCTAGCTGCCCTAAACTCTGAAGTATTCGGCTTGACTTCATTTTTTACTTTTTGGAAATACTCTGAAGCTAATTCTAATTTTCCTTGCTCCTCATAGCTCCTTCCAATCTTATAATAAACATTAGGAGTTAATGGATCGTCAGGATATAAAAACAAAAATCTAAAACTTGCTACAACACATCTTTCAAAATGGCCTTCATTAAAGAGAAAATCACAAAAGCTCTTAAGTTCATCTTTTTGGTATGAAGTATACTTGCGCCATTGTTCTTCGATATCAGCAACAGTATTATATGTAGTTTGTGATAGTAAAATCGATGAAAGAAATAATGCAATTATAACAATTAATTTTAAACTTTTCATCATTCTACCTCAAAAAGGTCATCTTATTCGTTTGTGAAAATTTACCAGCATTAATCACTACATAATATATGCCACTAGGAACTGATTCACCTAGTTTAGTTAGACCATTCCATTGAATAGAATGCTTGCCAGCTATCATTTTATTTTCTATTAAAACTGCAATATTTCTTCCGATAATATCATATATAAAAACTCTGACATCTGAATCATATGGAAGATCAAAAGAAATTGTAGTAGAAGGATTAAATGGATTCGGATAATTAGGATATAGTATAAAACGATCGGGAAATTTAGACTTTTTAATTTGAGATGAAAGCCAATTTACCTCAAAAATTGCTGGCATATCAATTGATGGATATGAACAAAGTAAATTTTCTCCATCGACATCAGAAAGAATAAGAGCTTTGTCAGAACGCAAATAAAATGAAATTTTAGTAGGAGGTTTCTTAACAATTTTATACATGACATCTAGAAAAATATCATTATTTCCAGAATTGGTTTGTTTCCCTTCCAAGTCAGCACCTAAAAGAGCAACCGATCCATCAGGGTTTTTAAAATCCCACACATCCCAATCTTTTGACTTACCAGTGGTTTTTGACCACTGGTAATCAAGGGCGCCCATAGATTCTTGCGCAATCGTAAATTGAAAACCTCGGGAAGGTTCATTCTCAAATAAATTTAAAGAAATAATAACTGATGAATCACTACCAGAAATATCCTGGCTAAAACTCAAGCATCCACATTGACCAGCTGAGACTTCTTTTCCAAATGTTGAGCTTGTAGAGTCAAGATCTATATAAAAAACAGTTTCGTTAGGGCATTCATAAGCAAATGCTACAGAAAGTAACATAAAAAATAAATGGTTAAATCTATCCATACCTAATTTAAAGGTCTCAATTTATTAATTGTGAAAATATTGAATGAATAATAAATAAATTATTTTAACAAAGTTATTTTTCTAACTGAATGGTTTTTGCCAGCCTTTACACTAAGCAAATAAACACCAGCTGGTGCAATATTCCCAGTTGCTAATTTCCCATTCCAATCAAGAAGGTGGACTCCACCAACCATTTCTTTTTCATATAAAGTGCTTATTAATTTTCCAGTTAAATCATAGATATTAATATTAACATACTCACTTGATGGTAGACTTATTCTAAAAGAAGTTCTAGGGTTAAATGGATTTGGAAAATTATTTGAAACAGAAAAATCTTCAGGAATATTAATAATTTCTTTACCTATGGGAAGCATCATCTTATCCATCATGCCAGTTCTATAATATCCACCTCTATACATGAACCAGTATTGCCCTAAGCCATATTGAGTTTTCACATCAATTAAAGCTAGTTTTGTTGATGAGACGGTAGCAATCTCAGCATCACCATCACCATCAATATCATCTACACTAAAAGACAATTCATTAGAGCCAAAATTATTTACAGGAAAATTAGGAGCTATGCTACCATCGAATTCAACAGCAAACAGCAGGCCTTCAGAAGCTGAAGCAATTACTTCAGCAATACCATTATTGTTTAAATCAAAAGATACGGGAGAACCTTTAATAGGAGTAGATCCTAATGCAATTGGCCAACCTGAAAGATCTATTAGAGCACCTTCTCGAAAATTAACCGCATAAAGATTTCCATTGTTCGCACCAAATATGATTTCTAATTCACCATTATTGTCAAGATCGTCAATAATTGGGGAACTTTGGATTTTATCTCCGACATAATAATTACTTATTAATTTTCCTTTCCAATCAATTATATAAAGATTTTCATCGTCAGAACCAAAAATAATTTCAAGTTTTCCATCTCCTGTTAAATCTGCTAACGCTGGATCAGTTGAAATCTTACCTCCTGTTTCAAAAGGAAAACCACTTGGTATAGCCCCATCAACTGTAAAGACATATATCTTATTCTCCCAGGTCCCTAAAACAATATCTAGTCCACCATCCCTATCTATATCTCCAATAGCTGTCCCTGAAAATAATGAACCTTCCAATGGTATAGGAAAATTACCAAAATCAGTTCCGTCATGATGTATTACGTATAGTTTTTTTTCAAAGATTGGGAAAATTATTTCAAGATCACCATCATAATCAAGATCTGAGAGGGAAGGAGACGAAATAATCATTCCATCAGACTCATATGAAGTTATAATTGATCCCTTATTATCCAAGATATAGAGAAAATTATCCATGGATCCAAAAACCAAGTCAATAGAGTCATTACCATCAACATCTCCAAAAGCTGGAGTCGATCGAATATTTCTACCTGCCTCAAAAATCCACTTAATTTTTCCCCGCGAATCTAAGACGTAAAGGTTTTTATCATCCGAGCCAAAGATCAGTTCTTTTTCTTTGTCACCATCAATATCAATTATTGTAGGGGAAGTTCGAATAGGTTTTTCAAACGAAACAGGAAATCCAATTTGATCCAAAGTAACTTTGACAAAAAAATTAATGGTTTCAAAATATTTTGCTGTTCCGCTACCAGAAGCACTGATTGTCATATAAAAAGGAATTTGCTCAGGGATCATATTTTCATCAATTTGAAACTTGAAACGGTCAACAACATTTACCCCACTATTTCCTGATTTTATATTAGGAAAAACTGCTTCGCTATCTAATAAAGTAACAGCCCAATGATCAGTGCTAATTTTGGCATAAATATCTGACGCATCAGCCCAATCGTCTTCATTCTCTAGGACAACTCTCAAAAAACCTACTTCGCCAGGATTTAGAATTTCATCATCATCATCCTCAGCTTGCACAGAATATGATGCTACCTTTAATTGTGGAAGAGTTCCACTAGCAATACTACGGAATACATTTAGCCGACCACTTCCAAGCTCACCATTATAGTTTTGATTCTTCTCATAAATGTCATCCGCTCCTTTAAACAACATCTGCTCGATTCTCTCGGCAGATTCATTTGGGTAATAAGACCAAATCAGACCTAGGGCTCCAGCAACTAAAGGAGAAGCCATTGATGTTCCACTCCAAGATTCATAATTTTCATTATAGACTGTACTCAATATCCCAGAACCTGGAGCAATTATATCAACCCATTTACCATAATTTGAAAATCCGCTCTTTTTATCATTTGAGTTTGAAGAGGCAACAGCAATAACACTACTGTATGCCGAAGGATAGTGAAATTCATCAGAATTGGAATTTCCTGCCGCTGCTACAACTATTGAACCATAATTTTCACGAATATTTTTATATAGTGCTTGCTCAGAAGAAGATCTACCACCACTTCCCCAGCTTAAATTGATAATGTTAGCTCCAGCTTTTGCTGAATAAAGAACACCTTGAGAACCACCACCTTCAAATGTAGAATCTGATGGATTCTCATCATATTGGACTTTAACTGGCATATGTTTTATTGAAAAACCAATGCTAGAAATACCTAACCCGTTATCTGTTGATGCTGCAACTATACCAGCTACGTGTGTACCATGTACATTTCCATTGGTTGAACCAGGTTCAGGAGGTGCCATAGGATTATTGTCAGGGTCGTTTCCAGAAGTTGTCCCTGAAATATCCCAACCAATTAGATCGTCAATATATCCATTTCCATCATCATCAATATCATTTAGATCTCCAGGGTCAAGCTCCCACTTACCATTTATTAACTCAATTGTATGACCATCACCATCAGCATCTTCTTTTAGATTATTCCATAGATTGTCTACTAAATCAGGGTGATCCCATTGACAACCACTATCTACAATACTTACAACTATTGTACAATCTCCAGGAACTTCACCACTTCCAGTGTTCCATAAACTCCATGCTTCTTCAGCCTTTATATTTTTTAAATGCCATTGATTCCTCAAGAATGGATCATTGGGTTTATATTCAAATATATGACGAGGAATATATTCAGCAACTTTGATAGAAGATTTTGCTTCCAATCCATTCTTAATAATTTCTAAATCAAAGGAATCTTTTTCAAATTTTATATCATAGAAGCGATTAAGCAATACATCGTCAACTTTATCCTTTTCTGATGCTTTTGGTAACCATTGAGTAATTTTAAAATCACCAAAAGTATGTAAAAAATCATCAACATCCTTTATACCAGATTTAGATTTTGATTTATTAACTTCATTAATATCTATACTTTCATCAAAATACACCCTAATAGAATTATTTTGGAATTGTGGCAATTTAACTTGAGAACAAAGAAAAGAAAAAAGACCAAATATTATAAAAATAGATTTCTTCATCAAAAAATTATCTGACTAGAAGAAGTTTCTTTGTAGATGTAAAACCTTGAGCTTCCATCCTATAGAAATAAATACCGGAAGGTAGGTCTCTACCATTAAGAAAATAATTATACGTCCCAGGCATAATATACTGATCATGTAATTTTTTAACTTCTCTACCGGTAACATCATATAGTCGAATTTGAACTCTGCCTTCAGTAGCCACTTCAAAACTAATAAGTGTTTCAGGATTAAAAGGATTTGGCATATTCTGACTAAGCGAAAACTTGTTAGGAAAAGCAACAGTTTCATTAATATTAGCACTTTCAATATCTATTGCTGTTCGAATTAAAAGATCTCCTTCATAGCCAAGGTTGGATATTAATTTCCAACCATCTACTTCAGTAAAATAATAACTGTGGTTTCTAGAATTACTATCCGTATCAATACTAAGAGGTGGAGAAGCATCTGTCTCTCCCCATGCCACATAAAAATCACCGTCTAAGATTGACAATCCAGCACCGGATACATCTTTAACATTCCATCCCTGCGTGACATTGGGAAAAATAAGAGTTGCACCTATTTGATTGCCAGGTAGTCCATTTTCTCCATCATCATCAAAAACAGTTAGATATGTCAAACCGCCAGTTGTTCGAGCATGATATTTAAGTGCAACGAGAGTAATGGGGTAAATATTTGACGCAAAACGTACAGCATACCAACTATTATCACCAAGAGATGTCACACCTGTTTCTGAAGTGCCGTCATCATAAGCAACTTCTTTAACGGTGTCAGATCTCGGCCTTATAGAAATAGAAGAAGACAAATTACTTTCCGTTTCATCATTTCTTCCAGAATTAAATATAGATGTAATAGCATAAGTATAATCAACAGCAACTTGAACTAATGAATCAATAAAAGTTGTTTCATCTAAATATGTACCATTAGGTAAAGGTTCAATAAATACTTCGCCAGGACCATGTCTATAAACATTATATTGAGCTTCTTGACCCCCAGTTGTTATCACCTCCGTACGAATTCCCCATTCACCATCAGGAAGACCATTGTTGTTTGCTATACTTCGCCATGTCTCCCAAGAACCGTTACCTAACTTTGACCATGACTGACTACTTGGTATAGCATTAGTATCCAATGGAATATGAATTGTACTATCAATCTCTTGTGCAATCAAAAAATCACCTTCAAAATTCCATTCTACATCTATTTCATTCCATATTCCAACTTCTCGTGACATCGTTGTATCGTAAGAAGGATCATCAGCTGGTTCACCTCCTATTACTTCATAGCCATAAATAGCAACCGAATTAGCCGATTCAGAACCAACTATTTTAACTTTTGTCACATTAGCTGAAGAGCCAAAAGGCATTTCAAAAATGGTGCCACAAACTCCCGATCCAGATGTCATATAAATGGCATCTTCAAAGCTTTCATCATCATATGAAATCTCTCCATCTAAATCACCACTAGGGACCTTATCCCAATTAAGTTCAACAGCGCCACCACTAGTTACAGCACTTAATCCAGTAGGAATAGGAGCTGTTTCTGCTAAAGTTTTTCTCCAGACATGTAAATCATCAATATACAAACCCTTACCATTCTCCGAAGTACTTGAACTATCTGCTTTAAACTCCCATGCTAACCGTACTCTCTTCCCAGCCCATTCAGAAAGATTCAACTCTGTATTTGTCAATTCATTAAATGGGCTTCCAGGACCATAAATTTCCCAACCATAAGTACCTGGTCTGCTATCTTCACCATAATCATAAGTTATTGCATACGAAGGAGCACTTAATTCAGATCCCGCCCACCATGACTTTGATCCTTCAAAACCATTAAATTCATTTGTATTCCAATGCGACCCACCTACAGGTTGCAGTTCTATTTTATCATCAGCATTGTCATATAATAAAGTATCTGAACTATTTGCTATAAGAATCTCATCTACAAAATAGCCACTTCTGTAAAGCGTTGGATCATCGATAGTACTCCAGCCAGGATCTGAAGCAAATGCGAACCTTACTCTAATTGTGTCTCCAGCAAAACCACTTAGATCAAACTCAGCATCAACCCAATCATCAATTGCATCAGTCCAGCCTGGCTCATCACATTTGTTAAGATTGTGACGAAAACCAAAACAACTTTGGCAACCATAAGCAGGTGTACCTTCAAGTGGTAGCCATGATATACCACCATTATTGGATATTTGAACATTCCCAGCGTCCCATCCATCTACACTACAGCCATCATCATTATATGGTAGGCCATCTTTTGATTCCAATCTATAAAGCAACTTAAACTTAAGTTTATAATCATCGCCTACTACATCAATATCTGGCGAATCTAAATACTTAATCCATTCATTTGAATATCCACGAATTGATTGATCCATATCTTTAATTAAAAGTCTATAATATTTGAGTAAGGACCCACTAGTATCGGCAGCATCTAACATTTCAGCCCAAACGGCAAAAGAAAAATGAAGCGTCTCTAATTCATCATCAATATTAGGCAAATTAATTTCAGGACTTGTCAATGTGTCTTTAGCTGGCCCTTCCATGCTGTGATAAAAGCTATGAGTTGGGCTATTTGATTTTTCAGTAGTTACCTTCCACGTACCTTGTGCATCCCAATTACTAACTCCAGATTCAAGATCATCAAAGAAAATTGTTTGAGTGTCAGCAACAGCAATTTTTTGTGGTAATGCTTTAGACATTTTACCTGATTTGCTTTGAAGTTTAGGAAAATTCCTAATGTTTCCTTTTTTGGAAAATTGATCATCCGCAAAAAGAAATACGAACATTCCTACAATAAAATATATACTTATTTTAAGTCTTTTCATTACTTCTCCATTCAAAAGCAAAGTTTATCAATATTGAAAAAAATATTAACTTCTTAGAACTAGGTAATTATCATTTCAAAAGAATCATTTTTTGAGTTTTAGTGATATAATCAGAACTTATTTGGTAAACATAAATACCCGCTGAGAAATCACCAGCATTCCAAACTACTTCATGATAACCCGCAGGAAAAACACCTTTTGATAAGGTCGTAATATGATTACCTAAAATATCATAAACTGTTATTGAAATTTCCGATGATTTATTTAAAGAAAAACTAATTGTGGTAACAGGATTAAATGGATTAGGATAGTTCGGAAATAATTGAATTGTTTGAGGAATGAAATGATTCAAATCAGTACTTAATGGTTTAAAATTAACCTTTGCGAAATAAATTCTATTCATAAAATCAGCTTGATCATTAGGAGGGTCAACTGTAATTAAACTGTAATCTGGACTCTGAAAAATAATATATGCCTGATCATCATTTGCAATAGAGGCAAGCTGAGGATAAACTTCATCTTCACCAAGCTGAGAAGTCTGAGTAACATTGATCGGCATTTCCCAATTTTTTCCACCATCTATAGATCTTTGAACAAACACATCATAGTTAAAATTAGTTGCTGTAGTGTCGGATAAAGCCATATATGACACAAAAAGAATCTTGGGATTATTTTGACTAATAGCTGCCGAAGGATAAATCCTTCTCCAGTTATCATCAAAAAGAAATGAAACCTGCATAGAAGCTATAAAACTTACTTCCCATCCTTCAGGATCAGATGGGTCTTTATTGAAAAAATGATAAATACCACAAGAGTTATCAATTCCAGGATAAATACCGTCAGATGAAGATGGAATTACAGTTGCGAAAAGGTGTATCCCTCCTAATGGTTCAGCTAAGACATCAACCTCATACGTAACAAAAGGATTATCAAAAACAATTGAATCACCTGAAGTATCAAGGAACCCTTCAATCATTAGATTTTCACCAAAAAACTTTTCTCTTAATATTTTACTGGGAATAAAATAATAATCGGTATTGTTAAGCCCGGATCCTCCATCACCACTCCATGTCTTACCATAATCATCTGACTTTCGAATTAAAATAGTATGAGAAGAATCAGTGATTTCATCTTTAAAATATGTTGATACTGCTGCATAACCAATACCATTATCATTTATATTTATGGTCGCATTTGATGTAAATCCACCGGATCTAAAATCTTCATTGTTAAATAAAAGATATGCGTCTTCAAAAGAAAAATACCCCGAAATATTATTGCTTGAATGATATAACCAACGATTTGAAGATCCCGAAGTGTCATTAGCATTCATTGTTGAGTTTGACCATTGGGAATAAATGGCATTAATGACAGGACTTGCATCTTTATAGGACAAACTCAATGAACCTATCCAATTGTCAGGAGGATCGCAAGGGAGAGGATTGCACCCATTATTCAAATCTATTGGTGGCGAAAAGAACGAACCTCCACCATAGTAGAACTGATCCCAAGTGTATATAGGTCGACCACCATACTGTCCTCCTCCAGTAGATGGAGAAGTATATTCATTCCAAATAACATATGGATAAGATGGACCAGCCACAGCACTGGGATAACGACCCATTACTTCTCCTGGCTCATCTATATTTAGACGATTATATATTATAAATCTTTCCCCATCATCAGAAAATGCTGAACCAATATAACCAGATTTTTCTGGATCATCAGGTATCCACTGTCTATAGGCCAATACAAAACCTTGATTTGGATTATAAGAAAGAGGAGTTGTATAACCTGAAACTAGACCATAACCATTGAGAGAAGAATCAATCAATACAATTGAAGCAAAATTAGTTTGTACAAAAGAATTAATTTTTTTGGAGGACCTTTTTGATCGAATTAGAACAGAATTTTCATCTTCAAATTTTTTGTATTTGAATGATTGGACTTTCTTGCTCATCCTTTTTGGGAGAGGACGTTCAGCAAGAAGTAGACCAGACAAGAAAAAAATAAATAGTTTGAAGGCATTATTCATAATCTAACTAAACACCTAAAAACCAATTTAATTAATATAAAATCTATAATTTGTGATAAAAATCACCGTTTCTTTAACACTGAATCTACGACACCATAAGCTTTAGCTTCTTTTGAGTTCATAAAAAAATCTCTATCTGTATCAGTAGCAATTTTTTTTAGTTTTTGACCAGTCTTTCTTGCAAGTATAGAATTTAAACGATCTTTCATAATTAAAAGTTCTTGTGCATGAATTTGAATATCACTTGCTGTACCCTGCATTCCAGCCCATGGTTGGTGAATCATTATCCTTGAATTAGGTAAGGCTGAACGTTTTCCTTTTTTGCCTGCAGCTAATAATACTGCCCCCATACTGGAGGCCTGCCCCATGCAAATTGTCGCAATATCAGGTTTTATATAATCCATTGTATCCATAATTCCAAGCCCAGCAGTTACAGAACCCCCCGGAGAATTAATATATATAGAAATATCTTTATCTGGATTCTCAGCTTCTAGAAAAAGAAGCTGTGCAATTGTTAAAGAAGCTATTGTATCATCAATTGGTGTACCAATAAAAACTATCCGTTCTTTCAATAGCCTAGAATAAATATCATAGGCTCTCTCCATTCTTCCTGTTTGTTCAACTACAATAGGCACAATCTGAGATTTTTCAATCATATTTAACTATGCTCCTCATGAGATAAGTTTTGCTGTTTTCGTAATTCAGCTGTAGTAATAGTAACTTCTGTTAGTTTTGCATTATCTTTTAATCTGTTAAAAAGTAGATCATCCAGCAGATCTTCTCTTAATCTTTCTCTATTTGAAGACTTTTTATAAAACCGGCGAATTTGTCCTTTCTCATCTTTGGAGGAAGCAAGGAATTTTTGGATGCGATCAGAAATCTGTTCGTCTGAAACAGTCAATTCTTCCCTTTTTATAAGCTCTTTTCTAATAAGATACCATTTAACACTTCGTAAAACAGAAGGACGAGACTTTAAACGATAGTCTTCTTCATCAAAAGTTTCATTGTTATTAGATTTTGCCTTCTCTACAGCATTCTCAATCATATTATCTACCATTGAGGGAGGAGGCTCAATTTTTGTTGATTGAATGAAGTATTCAATAATTTCCTCATTTAATTGTCCTTCAGCTTCTCTATCAAGACGTTGCTGAATATGATTTTGTACATTCTTTCTAAATGATGATAGATCTGTAGCATCACTATCAAGTTTCTTAATGAATTCATCATTAAGTTCAGGTAAAATTTCTTCTTGAACATTTTTAACTGTCACTTGATATCTGGCGGATTCATCAATCTTACTTCCTTTAATTTCAATTATTGTTTTATCCTGAGATTTTAAACCAGTCAAATTATTTAGATTCTGCCCACCAAAAACGCCCTCACCAATCTTAAGATATCGATCTTCAATTTTCTTGTTAATAAGTGGGACTCCAGAAGAATCAATCTCCTGCATATCCACGAGCAGAATGTCATTCTCTTTAGATTCAGTTTCAATAGTTTTTAATTCTGAAAATTGGCGCCTAAACTCTTCAATATTACTATCTACATCTTTTTCATCTGGAATATAATTATTTTTCTTAAGTTTCATCTTTTTATTATACTTAGGAAGTTTCACCTCGGGCTCTACTTCAAGAGTTGCCTTAAAATTTAAACTTGAACCCTCTGAAAAATTCAGGTCATCAATTTTAGCTCTATTAACAGGAACTACTTTATGCTCATGAAGGGCTTCAGCATAGTAAATTTCTATTGAATTTTGAGCAAATTCGGCTTCAATCTCAGGTCCAAACTTTTGGGCCAAGATTTTGCGTGGAACTTTACCTTTTCTAAAGCCAGGTAGTTTTATTTTTTGAATAAAACTACGGATATGTAATTCAAAAGCAGATTCTAAATCTTCCCATGGAATTAAAATAGTAATCTCTCTTGTATAAGGACTTATTTTCTTTATTGTTGTTTTCATAACATAAATTTCAATACTAAAATTATAACGACAAATACCTAAAATCTAAAAACACTTTATATTATGCTAATAAAATGGGAATCATTAATAAGAATTATACCACGATATATCAACCAAATGCTTAGAATTTGGACCAAATGGAATAAATCATTGTTATTAAATTTTTTACTTAAGGACCAACCTGTCATCCATAGAGATCCTGCTATAGTTGTTAATAAACAGCTTAGTAAAATATAAAAATATCCTCTATCAAAACTTTTTATTGTAAGCAGTAAAAAAACAATAATAATCAATAAATGAGATATAGTAAAAAATTTAATAGAATGACCGAATCCATTAAACTTAAAAGTTTGAAATAAAAAAGCTAGTAAACCTAGTACGCAAAAGAAAAAGTAGATAGTATATATCTCTTTGGATAACATAACAGAAAATGCAGCATTTAAATTAAAAAAAAATGCCAAGCCAAGACAAATTAAAACAAATTTCCAAACCCGTTCTCTAATTACCGTTCTAAAATGAGGTCCAAATCCATGAAAAATTGCTCCAAGAAAAGAGGCTAGAGCTAGAGAAAAAAAGGACCCCGCAAAATTAAAATGGAATAGATGTAAAGTTTTATAATAAATACCTAATATACTATAGCCGTAAATAGTTGCCAAAATTATCAATGGAATATTGGTTAAAAATGTGACGGGTTCATAAATGAGTTTTTTTCTTATACTATGGTTCAACAGGTTTCTTTTCTCCACAATAAATACATTCAGTCCCAACCTGAACATTGAAACTACAGGATGGACATATCCATTCTTCCGTATCTGAAGTATCTTCTGGATTTAGACTTTCATAACTCCTAAGAGTCCAGAAAAGAACTCCACAAAAAAAGAAAATGATTGAAAAGAAAATAAGCCATATTATGTATGTCAAATAAACTCCTTTCTGACAATTTTTAATAAAATCGGAGTAGATCTAACTTGGAGAATTAAGAGCAGTGAATAATGAAATTTTTTTCACTGTCTAAGTCTATATGCAATTCCCTCTATACAATGAATTAACTTATCTAACTGTGCTCCAGTAGTAAATAATTCACTCATATTTTCAAAACTATCGACAGGATAATTAATCGGGTCGTAGTCTCTAATAAAATTAGATTCTAATTTAATAACATAGTCACGTAAAATATTTTTTGGCACGTCCTTTTGTCTTAGAAGGTTCAAACAAAATTTAATTTGCCCTCTTGATGTAATTTGAAATACGGAAATCAATCCAAAATCTGATTTTGATTTATAAGTCATTGTTCCATATTCATCCCCTCTTCCCCAAGAAACCTCGTCGGAATCTTTTTCAGAAAAATTACAAAGTGTTTCACCTACTTTTGCAACTTCTCTTGAACAATTTTTCCTTAACTCTTTCAGAAATTTATTTTTATCCCATTTCACAAATGACCCCTTTTTCAATAAAATTATTTTTGTTTTAACATTGGAATTTACCATCAGATTAAATAAAAATGAATTTCGATTTACGGAATGGTTTTAAACATCATATATTAATAAGCCCATGAAATCAATATATCCTAAACAATCTCTTTTTTACTCAATGCTAATTATTACCGCTTTATTATGGAGTACTGGTGGAATTCTAATAAAAGGAATTATATGGAATCCAATGGCAATTGCTGGAACAAGAAGTTTTATTGCTGGTATCATTATATGGTTCGCACTTGGTAAGCCTAAACTAACTTGGTCAATTTATCAAATAGGAGGTGCTATTTGTTACTCCGCTACTGTTATCCTTTATGTATTAGCGAACAAAATGACTGCTGCTGCAAATGTTGTTCTACTAATGTATACCGCACCTATATATATTATAATTTTTGGACCCTGGTTTCTTAAAGAAAAATTTGCAATTCGAGAATTGTATATAGTTATTATTGTAATTATTGGAATAATAATTTTTTTCTTTGAAAACCTATCCCCTGAAGGATTAATTGGAAATATATTAGCAACAATTAGTGGTTTAACATTTGCTTGGATGACACTTTTTCTTCGTCGACAAAAAAGAAAGTCACCTTCAGAGTCGGTCTTGTTGGGCAATTTTCTTACTGCAATTATATGTCTACCATTCTTTTTTTGTGAACAACTCCCTGATTATAAAGGAATAGTAATGTTAACTATAATGGGAGTTTTCCAACTAGGTATTTCTTATGTTCTTTACGCTAGAGCGATTCAAAAAGTTCGAGCTATTGATGCTGTTTTAATCACAAGTCTGGAACCCATTTTAAATCCTATTTGGGTATTTCTTATATATACAGAATATCCTGGTAAATGGACACTTGTAGGAGGTTTTATAGTAATGACCACCATTCTATTTCATGCAATCACCGAAATTCGATACTCTAAGAAAAAATAAAGACAAGGATTATGGTAAAAATCTTTATCCTTTTTTAGATTATTTCTCTTTTTGCTGAATCAAGGGCCTTTTTTAAAAGAAAATCCACGTTTAGTTTTCTTTCTTGAAGATCTAATTGCTCAGATGAAGCTTTTGTCACTGGATTCTTAGGAGTAAAAAGTGAGCAACAGTCTTGGTCTGGTTGAATTGAAATATCATAAGTACCAATATCCTTAGCCTTATCAATTATCTCTTGCTTGTCAAAACCAATTAAAGGTCTAAAAATGGGGAGAGCACAAATTTTTCCAACTGCTTCCATATTCTCAAGAGTTTGAGATGCTACCTGACCTAACGATTCTCCGGTTAAAACTCCTTTTATATTTTCCTTGCTTGCTATTTTTTCTGTAATCCTTAGCATAAAGCGACGGTATAGCAAAACTCGATATTTCCCTACAGTATTTTCCATAATCTGTTTTTGAATTGGAGCTAACTCTACAAGATAAAGTATTGATTTAATATGAAATTTATTTAAGGTTAGAATCATTTCTCTAACCTTTTCAATAGAGGAAGGTGTTGTATAGGGAACAGAGTGAAAATGTACAAAAATAATTTTAGCACCTCTCTTCATAGCAAGATATGCACTAACAGGAGAGTCAATTCCTCCAGAAATCATAGCAATGATCTTACCGCTTACCCCTACTGGAAGACCACCTCTTCCTAAAATTCTTTTATGATAAATAAAAGCTTTATTCTCAAATAGATCAATCCTACAATTAACTTCGGGCATTTTTAATTGGACCTTTTTGTTGAGACCATTAACAATATATGACCCCACTTCCTCATTTATATTCTGCACTCTAAGATTAGAATTACTAATCCCACATCGCGCTGTAATTCTAAAAGTCTGGAAATTCAAACTAGATAATAATTTGTATACATCAATTTTTAAACTATCAATATCTTGAATAGATTGAATAGCAGGAGCACAATATGAAAGTCCAATAACTTCTTTTAAATGATTAATGATAGTATTTTTATTATTAGATGAATTGTTTAGCTCTATAACTAATCTACCATAGTATCGCTTCACAGAATTTATTGAATTAGGATATAAAGGAAGAATTGAATCAAAAATATTTTTCCTAAGTTGATATTCAAAATATTTCCGATTCTTTCCCTTAAGACCAATCTCTGAATAGTGACAAAGTATGTGTTGAAATTCCAATAGATATTTACCTTATATTCTTCCTGATAGAATAGCACCAAGATGGCCACCATAAATAAATATCGCTACAGCTAAAGCCTCAAAAACAATATAGTATTTACGAAATTTACCTTTAGGAAGATCATTTTTATTCTTTAATCGCCATAACAATAACACCCAAAACATAAAACTAGCAATAATTTGTACAAATCCATGTGTGCTAAAAATTGGAAAGGGTAAAGACATATGACCATAAATACTATCAGCCATAAATCCCGTTAAAATAGAAAAAATTGACCCAAAAGCCCCTAACAGAAGACACCACCAACTACCAATTTCTGCCGATTTATTCTTTAATAATATGGAAATTAGATCAAGAAAAAAAGAACATGGAAATAAAGCTATCGCAAAATGAATAAATAAAAAGTGAGCATTATCTATCAACTGAAGTATTAATTCAATCAATTTTATATGTTGTTTTTTTAAGGATATTAACTATTAATAACAAAGGTTTATAATTTTATATTGTACATTTTAATATCAAGAATTTGATCTGCAAACTTTTCCTGCAATTATAGTACTCCATTTCCTGGGAGATAATCGATTTGACATGGCAAAAAGACGATTAATTCTTCCATGAATAATTGATTGTTTTTTTCCAATATTTTTTAATGCTGTTTTAACCACATTATTTGGTTGGTCCCAAAGAACACCTCTTGAATTTTCAGTTAATCCTGCTGATTTTTGAAATTCTGTATTTGTATAACCTGGAGAAAGAGCCATTACATCGACTCCTTTTTTTCGATATTCTTCCCACAGTCCTTCACCTAAATAAAGGTTGAAAACTTTAGTCGCACTATAAACTGTAAAATATGGTGTGGCCTGATACGCTGATGTAGAAGATAAAAAAATTATTCCTCCTTTTCTACGTTCAACCATTTTAGGTAAAAACTTATGTGTTAAAGTAATGGGGACAATACAATTTAATCGGATCATTTCTTCATCTCTTGTTGTACTATTTTTATGAAACTTCCCAAGTTGTCCAAAACCCGCGTTGTTTACTAAAAACCCAATGTCTAGACCCTCTATTTTTTTTTCAATATTGTTTAGAGCTTCAGCATTTAAAAGATCAATTGAGAGCTCTAAAGTTCTGACACCATAATCAGATTTGAGTTTATTACCTAGTTTCTCTAAACGATCTTTTCTCCTAGCAACAGAAATAATATTCATACCTCTTGCAGCAAGCTGAATACAAAATTCTTCTCCTATTCCAGCAGATGCGCCAGTAATCAAAGCCCACTCTCCGTATTTTTTTTTCCAATCATCTTTTTTCATTTCTATCCTTTAACTATTAAAATTGGACACTTTGCTTTTTGAAGTGTCTTAATAGGTTTGCTACCCATAAGAAACTTTGCGAAAGTTGAACGCGATGATGAACCCATCACAATTATGTGGTCTTCTCCAGCTATATCAATAAAAGTTGTAACTGGATCACCACTAATAAATTTTTGATCATAAGGCAATCTAAGAGAGTCTAAATGCAAAGCTGCAGACTTTGCTGACTCTAAATAATCGAGGCCAAAATGTTTACTCCTAGAAACTGTTAACAAGGTTACTGACATTCCCATTTGTTTTGCAATAATGGCACCAAAACGTACAGCTCTTTTTGTTGCTGAAGAATCATCCACGCAAATAATTAAACTGTATTTTTTATCTAAATTGACATTTTCCATGACAAATACCGAAGTTGGAATATATTGAATTAAATCATGGGCCATATTTCGTCCCTTACTACCACCAATAATTGAAATAGTATAATTCTCCTCATTACATTCTTTTCGGAGTTGATCTATGATGTTTCCTTCACGTAATATAAAATCAACTTCTTTACCATATCTGCTTGGCAAAATCATGCGATACCGATCCCTACCTTCAACCATATTTATTGGGTTAAAGATATCTTTACTATTTTTGTCTAAATATCCATAGGATTGTAAAGAATTAAAGGCCCAATGAAGCACTTCAATTCCAGGGTGATAGATCTGCCATTTTGCAAAAGATTCTTGGGCAAAAGAAACTTTTCCAGCAAATAATTCCTTGGGTTTTGGTCCAACATAAACAATAGTTAACTTTGCTTTGAATGATTCTGCAATTTGGCTTCCTATTCTTAACGTAGGTTCTGAGTATTTTTCACTACTTACTGCTAAAAGAAAATTCACAATTATATTACCTCTTCTTAGCTATGAATATTTCTTGGATTTTTTCTCAATGTAAAATTAAGAGAACAATGGCCAAAATAGATGAATAAAAATTAACAAAACAATTATAGACATTATCGTCATTTTCCAACCACATCGTAAATAATCAGAAGACCTAACTAATCCACTAGAATGTATTATCATACAAGTTGGAGAAGCAACCACTGTAAGGTATGCAAATGCAGATGCCATAGCTGTAGAAAGAGCAATAATTATAGCGTCTCCACCCATATTTAATACAATAGGCCCCAAAACCGAAACTGTAGCAGAACTGCTAAGAACGTTAGTTAATCCAACAGTCACAAAAATTGATACGAATGAACGAATAAAATTGATATCATTGCTAAGAATTTTAAGACCATCAATTAATTCAGAAGCTACCCAAATAGCAGCTCCAGTATCTTTCATCTGAAATCCAAGTGAAATTGCTGAGCCAAATAGCATAATTACACCCCAATTTGTATTGCGATTTATTTCCTTCCAATCTACTAGTCCAAAAGAAAGATATAATACAACTCCAAAAAGCGAAATAATTCCAAGACCTAGACTTGGGCTAAGAAAAACCCATCCAAGAAATACTAATAAAAAAATACTTATGGATGCAATCTGACGACCTGTAATTTTTCCAGATTTAGCAACTTGAACCTTAAGTTTTCTTACAGCTGAATCAAGAAATTTTTTTTCCGGCTTGAAGGTCCACCATAAAAGAATTATAGCAAATGGAATTTCTACAAGTAAAATTGGATATGTATACTTCATCCATTGTAAATATGAAAGATTCCCCATTTCAAATTGAGAGAGGTAGCCTAACATAATCACATTTCTACCTCCACCAGATGGAGTACCAATGGATCCCATAGCACTACCATAAGCTATAGAAAAAAGAATCAGTGAAGTTAATTTCACTATTTTTTTAGGATCATCGCTTGAATGCCTAACAAGAGTAAGTCCTACAGGCATCATCATTGCTGTAACAGTATGCTCTCCAATAAATGATGAAAGAATTGCACAAAATGATACAAATCCAATAACAATCCTAATTGTATGATGCCCTGTAACATTAATAATAGCAAGAGCAAGTCTCGTATCTAATCCTTGTGAAACAATAGCTACAGCCATCATTAGTGATCCCATAATAAAAAAAACTGCATCACTCATAAAAGATGCTGCCACTTCATTTGGAGTAGCTATTCCAAAAAATACTTGAAAAGCTAGTATTAACATAGCTACAGCAGGAAGAGGAATCGGCTCAAAAATAATGAGTAAGATGGTTATCAATAAGATGACAACAGTTCGATATCCATTAAGAGTCAAACCTTGAGGAGTTGGAAGAAAGTATAGAACTATCCCCAAAACCAAGGCTATAAGAAGCCATTTTTTCTGGGTTATCCAAAAAATAATATTTATTAACATGGCTTATTTGGAAATTGAACAATTCTTCTCATTAACGAAGTTTTTCTTTTACAATCCATTACCTAAGGTTTCTATAAAGAACTTAGCATTCGATTATTACATAACAATTAAGGGTTTTTCCAATTATTCTTTAGGTTAGAAATTGATAGTTCAATATCCTTCACAAGCTTCCTTAATTTAAAGATTTGAATCTTCGAAATATCTGGAAAACCCGCTGGGATTTTAAACAGTGGAGAAGGAGAGAAAACCCGACCATCTACTACAGCAATTTGCCACGGATAAAAAGGTGTTGCTTTAGGATCATGAATATCTAAAATATCAGCAATTTCTTTTTCTTGAGAAATTCGAACTCCAAATAACGTAGCATTTTTTTTAATTACATCATATTGAAAAAGTTTAGTTAAATCCTCAGAAATTGAAAGTCCATAATTAACGGATCTTACAGCATCCGCATGATTATCAAAACTTCCAATCTCAATCATTTGATCTATTGTTGGAAAACGTTTCATATATTGATATTTCTGTAGTTTATCAATTGATAGTGGATTAACAGCTCCAAAAGATCGCATAAACCTACCTCTCATTTTGGGAAGCAGTTTTGGCAATTCTAATTTGAACTCGGTTGTCGCTTTTTGTACCTTATCATAATCATCTCCTAAAAATAAATTTCCCCAATAATCAATATTTTGGATTGATAGATACACCTTTTCATTATTTAGATCTAAAGCTAGGTGCAAAACACCCAAAAAGAGGCCATTTTCCCCACCATTTCTTGATACCTTTTTTAATTGCTTAGTTGTGATAAAAAATATAAAACGACTTGGATCATCAACAGGTCGATACTTTCCAATTATTTCAACATGATTCATGAAAAATTTTTGAATAATTAATTCTTCAGTGCCCTCAAAATCCTTTCCAGTTTCACCAAGAAGAATATAAGGTTGAATTTTTTTCTCAATAGAAAAAGCAATAAATGGAGTCACTAGATTCAAAAAAAGAACCAAAAATAAAAATCTAAATATTCTTTGTGTAATTTTATTCATAAAAATAATTGAAATTTATTATTACTTGAACTACCTATTATATAAATAAAATTAATAATATTTAATCCTTGAAAAAAAATCAATATATTCAAGGAATCTAATCAAATAATAGATAGAAATGATACACGAGTATAAATCAATCTCTCAGATAACACATTAAATTGACGAAACTTTAACCTAAAGGATACATTTTTTCTTTAGTCTAATGAAAAAAACTAATTCTATCCCTGCTAAAGCTGGGATTCTTATCGGAGGGGAAAGTCAACGTTTTGGTTCACCAAAATGGAATGTGAAAATAGGTGATATCTCAGTGCTTGATAGACTTTGGTACGCTTGCTCTAATTTTGAAAAAAGAATAGTTATAGGTAAATCAAAACCTAATCTAATGAAAAAACCTTTTTTATCTGATGAAACAGATTCTCAAGGTCCTATTTTTGGTCTATATAGATTGCTTTATAATTCAGAATATAAATGGAACCTTTTATTGTCATGCGATCTACCTCGTTTGAGAAAAAACTTGTTAGAAAGAATTTGGATTGAAAGGGATGATAAGGTTGACATTATTTTACCTACTGTAAATGGAATCAATCAAGTAACATGCGCTTTATATAAAAAAACTCTTGTAAATAAGATAAATGAAAGGATTAACAATCAATCTCTAAGCTTACAAGAACTAGTAAAAAATAGTCGCGCGAAAAAAGTAAATTTAGAATCTTGGCATGAACAATTAACTAATATGAACACTAAAAATGATTGGGAAAAAATTCAATCCATAGAGGAAAAAGAATCTTTAAATAAACTTTCATAAGAAAGATAATTTTTAAGCATTTACCTTTTTAAGGTAGTAAATAGATAATTTAAATGTCAAGTTTATCAATTCGTCTTTGATGCCTTCCGCCTGAAAAAGGTTCAGTTATCCACTTATCCAAAACAAAAAGTATTTGATCTTTAGAAACAAACCTAGACCCAATTGAGAGAATATTCGAATTATTATGTTGTCGAGACAAAAGAGGTATATCTGCTTCTGATCCATAATATACGGCTGCTCTAATACCCTTTAATCGATTTGCAGCCATTGCTTCTCCTTGGCCAGAACCACCTAAAATTATACCTTTGCTGTTTTTGTCAGATGCCACAGCTTTAGCACATGGGAAAATAAAATCTGGATAATCGTCATCAGCTTCATATTGAAATGCACCATGATCAATGACTTCATAACCTTTTTTTAAAAGATAATTTTTTATATCGTTTTTTAAATCATAACCGGCATGATCTGTGGCAATATGAATAATCATTTATAAATATAATTAATAGAAAACTAGAAGGTAACCTTAAAAATCAAATCTTTGCACTTGAAAAACATTTTTTATCCATAAGATAAAAATTTCCTCATTGTTTCAACTGGATTTGATGTCCCGAAAATACCAGTACCAGAAACAAGTATATTAGCACCTGCTGCTAAGACTTCTTTAGCATTATCTAGTTTCACATCTCCATCTACTGAAATTTCAGGCCTATTGTTATCCAGTCCTTGAACAAGCTTCTTTACTTCTGATATCCTTGACATCATATGAGGCAAAAAGGTTTGTCCTCCAAAACCAGGTTCAACCGACATCACTAGAATTAAATCTACATACTCAAGATAATCTTCAATTCTCTCTAGAGGAGTATCCGGACGAAGTGTAATGCCAGGACTTAACCCTTCATCTTTTATTTGATTTATAACAGAATCAGCATTCTTACATGTTTCAATATGTACAGTGATTATATCAGCACCTGACTTAGCAAAACTATTGATATATCTCTCTGGATTCTCTATCATTAGATGAACATCTAATTTTTTCTTAGTGATACTTCGAATTCCTTTAACAACCATTGGTCCCATTGAAATATTTGGAACAAAGTGTCCATCCATGACATCAATATGTAACATGGATGCTCCACCTTCTTTGCATTGTTTTACTATCTTTGAAAGGTTTGAAAAATCAGCCGCTAAAATTGAAGGTGAAAGTTTTACCATTTAGATTAGAATTATATCAAATTTAATAAAATATTTAGAATGGCCAAAAGATAGGAATAAAGAAAGTACCTAAAATCCAAAAAATGATATTTAAAGGGGCTCCAGCTTTCATAAAATCACTAAAACGATAGCGACCAGGACCATATACCATAAGATTAGTCTGATATCCCATTGGTGTCATGAATGATGTAGATGCACCAAAGCATACAGCAAATAAAAAACTTCTTGGCTCTACATCTAAAGTTTGTGATACTGCAAGTGCTACTGGCACTAAAACAATTGCGGCTGTACTGTTAGACATTAGAGCGGTTAAAATAATAGCAAAAAGAAAGAAAAGTGAAAGTACCACATGTGGAGCTGTCTCAGAAGAAAAATAGTTGCCAACTTGAACAATAATTGATGCCAAATAAGATGCTGTTCCAGAACGTTCCATGGCTATGCCAACAGGTACAAAAGCAGCAATAAGAATAACTACAGACCAATTTATAGATCGATAAGCCTCTTGTATAGTAATACTATTCACAATCAGTAACAAAACAACGGCCAATAATGCAGCTTGGAGAATATCTATCCACCCAAAAGCTGCTGTAATCATCATTATAGGAATTACTGCAACTGAAAGCCACCACAATCGTACCTTATGTAATTGAACTTTATGTTCTTGGAGAATAGCAAGATCTGGATTGTTCAACATATTTCCTATATGATCTTTAGGTAGAAAAATTAATAAAGTGTCACCGAAATGCAATCTTATCCTAGCTATCTTTTCTCTTAATGTTCTTCCTTCTCGTCTAACAGCTAAAACAAAAGCACTAAATGATTTTCTGAAATTTAGTTCTTTTAATGTCATACCTATAAGTTGAGAATTCTGCGTAACGAGACCTTCGACCACTGTATTCTCTTCTCCGGTAAGTTCTGATTGATTCATTTTCATATCTGTAAGGAGAAGAAGTTTTTCTTCATCCCTAAAAGTCATAAAATTGTCTAATGTACCTCTTACTAGCAAAACATCATCTTTTTGAAGAATAAAGTTTCTTAGATTTTGTTCAAAACGTACATTTTCACGAATTATTACAAGTACTGTTACATCATATTTTAAACTTATTTGTCTATGTAAAAGAGTTGAACCAACCAATGGAGATTTAGCATCAATTTTAAGTTCTGTAAGATAGGGAGACATGTGATAGCTTCGTGTTAGTGATGAAATACCAACACGAGAAGGTAATAATTTGGGTGTAATGATCAAATTGTAAATAGTACCTATGAAAAAGAATACAACTCCCATTTTAAAGAATTCAAACATAGTAAATGGAATAATTCCATATTCTTCAGCCATTGAACTAACTAATAAGTTCGTAGAAGTACCGATTAGCGTCATTGTTCCACCATATATTCCTGCATAAGATAGTGGAATTAAAATTTTTGATGGTGATATTTGAAAACGACGACTAAGATTAAGTGCTAGAGGAATAAAAATTGCAACAGCAGCTGTATTATTAATAAAAGCAGATACAAAGCTAGTTGTTATTAGAAACAGTGAAATGCTAACCCATTTATTTCCTCCTAAAATACTCAGTTGTTCGGCCATCACTTCTACAAATCCGGTTTTTACTAATGAAGAACTTAGAATGAACATCAAAGCTACAGTTAAAACAGCCTTATTACTGAAACCAGATATTGCTTCATCAAGTGTTAAAAATCCAGCAAAGAGAAGAATAACTAGAAGAGCTAATGCTGTAACATCTAATGGGAATACTTCTTTTACAAAAAGAACCAATGCTAACACAATTATAAAAAGAAAAATTATTGGATCAGAAATCATAAATTGATTTTTATCATATAAATAAAGGAACAGTAATAATTAATAATTATTTGGAAGTTATTTCTTAATAGAAGTTTCAATTACATCGAGCATCCTATTAATGATATACTCACTACGAATTTTGTTAAGAATTGAAATTACGAAAACAGGATATTCCTCATCTGGAAGTACTTTTTCAAATTCATCAAAAATGTCAGTATTATCTAAAAAATTGTCAATATCTTCACCCTTGTCAAGATTTAAATCAATAAAGTCCTGAATTTCAAAAAGATAATTCTTAAGGCTATTTCTATCCATGGAGGTAAGTTTTTTTGTTTTCAACCCAAAATTGACTCCTGATCTACATCATCTATTTGAGTCTGATTTACATGTTCCTCAGCATATTTATTATATACACCTTCTTTAACAAAAATTTCAAAAAGGTCGGGATCTATATGATAGTCATCTCTCATAAAACCCATTATTCGCATCGCTAATGATAGTTTTTTTCCGTCTTTATAAGGTCTATCCGCTGCTGTCAATGCTTCATATACATCAGCAATAGCCATAATTTTTGCTTGAGGTGACATTTCATCATGAGTTAAACCTTGAGGATAGCCTGTGCCATCTAACTTTTCATGATGACCACCAGCAAATTCTGGTACATTCTTTAAATGTTTGGGATAGGGTAATTGATTTAACATATCAATTGTAATTACAATATGATCATTAATAATCTGCCTCTCTTCCGGCAAAAGAGTGCCTTTAGGAATATTTAAGTTTCGAACCTCTTCCTTAGAAAGAAATGGTAGTTTTTTACCATTTTGACGGTAAGGATATTTGCTAATTTTTACCACCTGTTCTTGTAATTCTTTAGCCATATACTCGCCTCCAATATTACAGGCCTGTATGAACATTTGATCTTTCTTTATCTTGCGAAGCTTAGATTTATATTCATTTTTTAATTTTTTTTCATCCTTATTAGATGGTTTTACATCCAACATTTTTTGGAGATAATCAATCTTTGCATCACGTTTAAGTACTTCAAATCTTGTGTTTATAGTGTCTATACGATCAAAAATTGTTTCAAGTTTTGTACCTTTATCCACAACATGAGTTGGTGTCGCTACTTTCCCACAATCATGCAGCCAACCAGCAATATAAAGTTCATATCTTTCTTCATCAGTCATAGAAAAATTTTGATAGGGACCATAATTAACATTTTCTACGGCATCAGCTAGCATCATTGTTAGCACTGGAACTCTTGTACAATGGCCTCCAGTATAGGGCGATTTTTTATCAATTGCAGTAGCTATAAGTTTTATAAAAGCCTCAAACAACTCTTTTAATTGTTCAATAAGTTGTTTATTTGTTATAGCAACAGCAGCTTGTGAACAAAGAGATTCAACTAATTTCTGAGCTTCTTCAGAAAAAGGTATAACCTCTCCAGTTTCTGGATTTTGCGCATTAAGTAATTGTATTACTCCAATAATTTCATCGAGATGATTGGTGAGAGGAACAGTAAGAAAAGATTTTGAATGATAACCAGTTTTTTCATCAAACATTTTGGTACCTGAAAAATCAAACCCGTCAGCTTTATAAGCATCAGGTATATTAATGGCCTCGCCAGTTAGTCCCGCATGAGCAGCAATCATAGCATGGTTAGGCTTACCTTCTTCTGTATATAGCTTTACTGGATAAAATGGGATCTCTTCCCCACTAGTACCACCCATATGAAATTTTAGGGAATCTGTTCGAACAATTTCAAATTTTAACCGGTTATCATCAGTCATCATATACAAAGTTCTTCCATCACAATTTGTAATTCTTCTAGTTTCTTCTAAAATCATTTCCAAAAGAACTGGCATATCTTTTTCTTTTGAAAGAGCTAATCCAATATCTCTTAGATGTTCTATTTGTTCTTCTAAGAGTGAAATATATTCTTTAATATTTTCAGAAGAATCCTTCAAAATTACTTCTGGATCAATTGATGCTAAAGAAGGTTTGTGTTTTTTCATATTTGCCTGACCCGAATCTTAGTTTTATTCTATTAACTTAATCAATAAAGGTTTCTTTTATTAATAAAAGCAAAATTAAAATAATGAATAATTTGTTTTTTTCAGACAGATAAAAAATCTAAGAAAAAGATAATACAAACGCCTAAAACGTACGAGTTTTTACCTTTTTAAAAAAAGATTATACCGCTTTTAGTACTTTTCCAGATCTAATACAAGAAGTACAAACGCGAACTCTTTTAACAGAACCATTAATTTGGGCTTTAACACGTTGCAGATTTGGAAGCCACCTACGACGATTTTTATTATTGGCATGACTAACACTGTTTCCCGTTTTAGGTCCTTTACCGCATATTTTACATACTTTTGACATATTTTATTATTCCAAGATCAGGTGAAAGTTAACAAGAGAAGTATTACGGACAAAGAAACGTCTAAATTGGAATAAATATCATTTTTTAAAATTTGTTATTATAATAATTGAAAGTACAATATAAAAAAATTTTTTTAAAGTTTTTCTTTATATTGTACTTTTATTCTTTTTAATAAAGTAATTTAACGGATTTTATCTTTACCGGTTTTGATGATTTCTAATTATTTTAATTAGCATAAAAAGATTTCTTATGTTAGTATCTTTAATAATAAACTAAAGTTTAATAAATAAGTGAAACAAATAATTTTTGCAATCATCTCCATAATTACATTAACAATCGGAGAAGAAAAAATGGATACTATGGAAAAAGCTACTTTAGGTGCTGGATGTTTCTGGTGCGTTGAGGCTGTATTTGAACGAATTAATGGTGTAGTTGATGTAGTAGCAGGTTATACTGACGGTCATGTAAAAAATCCTTCTTATGAGGATGTTTGCACTGGGAAAACTGGTCATGCTGAAGTAGCACAAATAACATTTAATCCAAATGAAATTTCATTTTCAGAAATTCTTGAAGTATTTTGGAAGTCCCATGATCCAACTACACTTAATCGCCAAGGTGCGGATATTGGAACCCAGTATAGATCTGGTATTTATACCCATAATGAAAACCAGTTCAAAACAGCAAAAAAGTCAATGCAAAAAGCCGATAAATCAAAACAATTTAAAAATCCTATTGTCACAGAAATTAAACCACTTGGTGCATTCTATTTAGCTGAAAATTACCATCAAGATTATTTTAATAACAATCCAACAGCACCTTACTGCAAGTTTGTTATAGAGCCTAAACTAAAAAAACTTAAGCTAATAAAATGAAGTTTATAGAGATATTCCTAATGTTAAACCGTAATGGATTGGATCCCCCCAGCTAACATATAGTTTATCTTTATATGAAGGAGGTTCTAAACCAAAATAGAAGCCCCTATTAGCATAACGTTCATCAAAAATATTCCTACCCCATAGTTTTAGTGACCAGGCACCTTTAATATAACCTATGTGAGCATTAATGATTTCATATCTATTAGAAGTCCCATTATGGCTATCTGAAAAATAGAATTGATCCTTTCCAATTAACTCAATATGAAAAAAAAGACCTGAATCATTATGATAATTTATTCCCATAGCATATGAATAGCTCGGTGCATGAGAAGCTCCTCTACCTCCTAATGTAGTTGATTGTTCATTCCCACTATTATAAGTGAAAGGATCCACTATAGTTGATAATAATCCTAAATCAGAATTTATAGAAATTGTTCTAGTTAAATGAAGAATTCCTTCAATTTCTAAACCATTGAGAGAGCCAGAGGTCGCATTTGCTGTGTAATAAAAGAAACTATTTGGATCTCCTTCTTTTTGTTGACTTGAAATTGAAACCTGCTGATCAAAGCGGCGAGCAGAAAACAGGACCGAATTAAAATTAATTTTTTCAGCCATTAATCTATAACCTACTTCAGCATTAAGAATGTACTCTGGAGAAAAAAAACGATTATTATTAGATAAATATGGGTGCTGATTAACTCCACCAGCTTTGTACCCCCAAGACATAGATGAAAAAACAGTAGAATTATTTGTTAAAAAATAGTTAAACGAAAAACGTCCACCCAAAAGATTGTGGTTTGTTGAATAATTAATAGGGTTTATCTGAACTAAATCAAAATTTTCATTATATCCCAAAGCTGTACCGTTATAATTAATTCTATTAGATTCAATTCGGGTATTTATTTTTAAATTTATTTTTTTATTAAAAGGAACTTCAAACTGTATATATGCGGCGTTAACTTTAAAATCATGTTGAGATGTAATTTCTGTTGCTTCTCCGCCATATAACCAGCCAGAAGCATTATCACTCTCTATCATGAGTTTTGCATAAGCACCAACAATTAATCTATGCCAATTAAGACGAAGTTCTTGTGTAACGGTTGATCTTTTCCGGAGATTTTCATCAAAAAACTCATAGTTCCAACCTTCTTCTTCCGCATTAAAATTATAAGGGAAAGAACTCCAAAACTGATCATTTCCCCAGTCACTATCATAACTATGCGTAAGATCAATTTGAGATAAGGCAGAAATAGAAGTCAATTTTATATTCTTATCAAAAGCAATTGTTGTTCGAACAGATAATCCATCTGTGAATTGAGAATCTTTTCCTAAATCATTAGAATAAGTTTTAAAAAGCACATTATTATCAGGAGCCCAGACATCATATCCATTATCAAGCACTGATCTAAATAAAGTTGCTAAAATTACGATTCGTTCTGTTGGGGTAAATTTAAGTTTACCTCGTAGTAAAGTCTCATCTCGAGCATTACTGGTAAATATATTATTAAAAACATTATTTCTGAAACCACTTCCAAAACTTGAAAGGTATGACAATCGAAAAGCTAGCTTAGAGTTTATAGGGCCGCTTACAAAAGCTTCTCTTCTGTTAATTAAAGAAGAGCCAAAAGTAATCCTTGCTGATGCATCAAATTTATCAGTTGGATCAACCGATTTTAATGAAATAAGACCTGCCATAGAATTAGGACCAAATATAGATGATTGAGGACCCTTAAAAATTTCAACCTGCGCAAGATCAAATATAAACCCCGCCATTCCCAAGCCACTCAGATCTAAATCATCCATAATAAATCCAACTGAGAAATTAGGCGGACCTTCACCAGCATAATGACTTCTTTCACCAATTCCACGAATTTGAAAATATCTAGGCCTTGAAGTTCCTCCCGCAAAATTAACATTAGGAATAGTTTCCATTATGACTTGAACATGTGATTCATTTTTTTCTTTTAAAAACTCGCGATTACGAATAGTAACACTAGTTGAAATATTCCTTAATGGCTCCTCATATAACGCCCCCATAACTATAATATTTTCACCAATAAGAACCTTAGGAATTAACCTTATCGTTATAAATTCAGGTGATGCCTTTATGGTTACAGGATAAAAACCTATATGAGAAATGACAATTGGGTTTTCTATACCCAACATAATGGAGAATCGTCCTTCACTTCCTGATGTGGCACCTTCATTTCCAGCAATAATATTAACATTAGACATTGGCTCATTAGTAGAATCATTAATGATTATCCCTCTTACTAAGATATCATTTGATTGAGACATTAAACAAATAGGAATTAGTACAAGAAAGTATGGTTTAATTCGATTGGTGAAAGATTTAAATCTGTTTATCAAAATTTCATCCCTTCGCTGGCATTATCCAGTGCAGGTTCTAAGGGTTTTTTCTCAGCATCCCAACTATGGAAAGCACCCCTTATATATTAATTAATTTAATAGCTTCATCTATAAAAACTCAAGCTTTATAAAAGCTCAATTACTTGCAAACATGATGTTTATTAATATAGCTTTCAAATGAATCTAAGGGAAGATGATATGACAAATACTAATAATACTTTTCCAGAAATAACAATAAAGGCCATAATCCTTGGCATCCTTCTTTCTGCATTACTTGCAGGCGCAAATGCCTATTTAGGCCTTTTTGCTGGGATGACAGTTTCAGCATCTATTCCTGCAGCAGTAATTTCAATGGGAATACTTAATTTTTTTCGCAAATCTAATATTCTTGAAAATAATATTGTTCAAACGGCAGCCTCAGCGGGTGAATCACTTGCTGCAGGTGTAATATTCACAATCCCCGCACTTGTTCTTATGGGCTATTGGACCTCTTTTGATTATATAGAAATAGCCAAAATTTCAGCAATAGGTGGTCTAATTGGGATCCTATTTACTGTACCACTTCGAAGAGCATTAATCATTCATGCAAAACTACAATATCCTGAGGGAATAGCCACAGCTGAAGTCCTTAAAGCTGGGAATGAAGCAAGATCTTCTCAATCATCGAACTCTTATGCTGGGATAAAAACTATTGGCTTCTCAGCATTAATCGGAAGTTTTATGAAATTATGTCAACAAGGATTTTCCATGTGGCATTCAGCTATTGATGGAGCTAAATCTATAGGTGGTGCCATATTTGGAATAGGTACTGAACTATCACCAGCCCTACTATCAGTAGGATATATAGTGGGAAGAAATATTGCGATCCTAGTCTTTACAGGTGGTCTAATATCATGGTTTGTAGCAATTCCTATTTATTCATTTATTTATGGTTTCGAAGGGGATCCTATGGAAGCTGCTAGTAATATATGGAATACCCGCATAAGATATCTTGGTGTAGGTGCCATGGTTATTGGTGGTATTTGGTCTCTAATTAAACTTAGTAAATCCGTAATCCAAGGTATACAATCAAGTTTAGATGCTTTAAAGCAGGCAAAGGTAGGTTTAGAGTTAGATCGAAAGGAACGAGATCTTCCAATGAATTATGTCTTTATCGCGCTTATGGTACTTTTAATACCTGTATTCTTAATTTATTTAGAAGTTCTACAGTCTATACCTTTAGCAGCATTGATATCATTAGTAATGATGATCTTCGGATTTCTATTTTCAGCTGTTGCCTCTCATATGGCTGGAGTTGTGGGTTCATCAAACAATCCAGTTTCAGGAGTTACAATTGCTACAATACTTTTTACATCTCTTCTGCTTTTAGCTTTTTTGGGTACGGGCTCAGGTGTTGGGGCCGCAAGTGCAATTCTTGTAGGGGCAGTTGTATGCTGTGCAGCCGCAATTGGCGGTGATAATATGCAAGACCTAAAAACGGGATATATAGTTGGTGCAACACCATGGAAACAACAATTAATGCAAGTTGTTGGAGTACTGTCTAGTGCTTTAGTACTTGGTTTAGTTTTGGATGTACTTCATACAGCTTACATTATTGGATCACCAACTTTGTCCGCTCCACAGGCAACTCTGATGAAATCAGTCGCTGATGGCGTCTTCAATGGAAATCTTCCATGGAATATGATAATATTTGGCGCATTTATAGGATTAATAATTATTATGCTTGATATATGGCAAGAAAAGAAGGGGTCTAATTTCCGTGTTCCTGTCCTTGCAGTGGCCGTTGGCATATACCTTCCTATAGAACTCTCAACTCCCATATTTTTAGGAGGAATGATATCTCATTTATCAAAGAAAATTGAAAATAATGATGTTTCAGAAAAACGTGGTCTTCTTATGGCATCAGGATTTATTACTGGAGAAGCTCTTATGGGAATCCTTGTGGCAATTCCTATATTTATTACAGCAAATAATAATTGGTGGCCAAATATTAATGGACTTGAATGGCTTGGAATTATATTGTTCTTGTTGGTTATTTTTTTTCTATACAGATCAGCAACAAAAAAATAATTAAAATAATTTTATAATTAGAAAAAATAGAAGAATTAATTGAAATAATAGTTATCAAAAAATAAATCAATAGTTATGTATAAGATCATGAAAATTTTCTATAGGAATTAATTATTCCCGTATTACAGCTATCTTTATAACACTCGACTCACCATTTTTAGAATATACTGCTATTAGATATACACCTGTACTCACCCATTTACCTTCTTTTGTCTTACCATCCCAAAAAGCCTGATAACCTTGCACAGCAGATGAAGTATATTTTATTTCTCGGATAACTTCTCCAGATAAAGTCATTATCTTTAATGATGATTCATCTTTTAAACCATCTAATACCATAGGCTCAATAGAAGGTATCCTATATGGACTGGGAAAAACTTTGAGGGAAGAAAATGATTTTTTCTTCTCAGCAAAAGGAACTCTTAAACTATTAATTCCCTTAGATGTTGCAATATATGCTAGGCCTCTAATATAATCAAAAGCCACAGCAGTTACTTCATCTGACAGCAACATGCTATTATCTTTTCTAAAACCACCCCAATCAGGCCAAGGTGTTGAATTTTCAAGTAGGACATAAAGGCCTTGAGTAATTGATGAAATCCATATATTATCACGTCGATCAATTTTAATCTTTGATCCCTCACCAAATGGGACTCCCGCAAAGTAGGTAAAGAAAAAAGGTGACAAATTTGTAAAAGATTCATTAAAATCAAGACGCTGCAATCCACGAGCAGTAAGGGCCCAAATTTCACCCTTTGAATCTATATCTAAAGACCATATTGAATTATCAGAGAGACCATGAATAGTTGAATAGTTTCTCCACTTAGCTGGAATTAAATCTTGTTCATCAGGTATTCCATCATTATCATCATCAGTATCTTCAGAATCTAATATTCCATCTCCATCACTATCTATATCAATAACATCAGGTGTCCCATCATCATCAGAATCTTTATCCATTTCTAAAACAAATAATCCATCATCTTTACTAGTCCCAATTATAGCAATTTTTTTTTCAGGCCTGATAATATCTGTTGGATTATTAATTTTTTGACTAATTCCACCATTTCCAATCTGTGGAACTTGGAGCCAATTCCCCTGATTATCTTTAACCATTATTTTATTATCAAGATCACTACTCCCAAAGTTTGAAACCCACAGAAATGATTCATTATCTAGTGCCAATCCCCTAACATTCATATAGCCCATTTCATTTGCTGGATAAATTTGTCCAGCAGTTGTATCATAAATAACCATTGCACCTGGATCATCAGGAAAAAAATTAACTATCCCTCCTCCAATAGGTTCATTGAAGTTATTTCTAGATGGAAAAACTCCTTGCAGGGAAATCCAGAGGCCATCATCGTATTCTAACATCGACCAAACTCTTGCAGAGCGAAATTGTGCGGTATCCGCTACAAACCCTTTATAGTCCTCAACTCCATGATTAAAAACGGCCCATTTTTGTTCAGATGGGATAAGGTTATACCATCCATTATTATTCAAAATAGAAATACCTTCGGGACCAGCTGCTACTAGTCTTCCATCATTCATAACAAACATTGCCGTATAAATATTACTTACAGGTCCATTTGGGAGATGCCATTCAAAATTATCTCTATCAGGTCTCCATATAGCTAACCCTCTCTTAGAAGAAACAACATAACTTTCATCGTCAAGTTTAGAGAAACTTATTGGCTCATGCCTAGAATTCCAAGTTTCCAATAATTGTCCTGATTGAGAATAGTTTATTAATTTCCATTTTGTCAATAAAGTTAGTCTTCCATTGTTATCTTCAGCAACATCTCTAACATATGTCCTTCCACTATAGTTATTATTTAATAGATTAACTCTTTGATTAATTCTCCATATTTCTCCATCTGCAATAGCTAATATTCCTTTGTTGTCTTTTTTTAGTTTAGAGATATTCTTATTTTGAAGCTGTTCAATTTTATCCCAATTCTGAGGATAGTTTAGAATGTATTTCCTGTAGTTTCCAATAAACAAACCTTTATTTGTTCCTACATATAAGTTCTCACCAATTAAAACTATGCTTGATATCCTATCAAGATTTTCTTCAGATGGTTTATATATTTGTCTATATCTAAACTCGCCTTCTTGCAATACAAATTCAAGAATTCCCCATTCGCCATCTTTTGAATAAGCAGAGAAAACAACAGAGTCACTAACTGATAAAGCTGTTATTTCCCAAAGATCAAAATTAAAAGTTTTTATTGGCTGTCTATTCTTCAAATCATATACTTGTATTACACCATTAGGTTTATTGGATCCGAGCCAAAGATTACCTGTTTTATCAATATCTATTACAGATAAATCTGTTTCAACCAAACCATCAATGTTTGTAATTGATTCAAATGTCATAGTATCCCTATCGTAAATAAGAATTCCACCAGAAGTTGCAGATACTAAAAGATTATCTATTTCTATCGTTTCTCTAACAATCAATGAAGAAGTATACGCCTCCCAATCTCCTACCCTAGTTTGGCTTATAACCAATAATGGTAAAAAAAATAAAAATAATCTTAGTACCATAATCATTTAATTAACCGAAAGGTCTAGGCATAAAACAAAGTATGAAAATTAATAAACTGACTATACCTATTATTTCTTGTTTTCTAGAAAGTTTCTCACTCATATCTAAAATTGGAGGATGTTTTACTGTTCTCATTAAAAGGAGTATGAGACCACCCCATAACAACCAATTAAATGAAAAAAAGCTAAGAGGTATCAACATTAAAAATGTCCATTTAGCTAATTTATCATGATCTTTTCCTAAAATTGCATAAGCAATATGCCCACCATCTAACTGTCCAATAGGTAGTAGATTAAGCATTGTAACAAGTAAGCCTATCCACGCAGCAAATGCAACTGAGTGCAACATAATATCCTGAGTTTCTCCTAAACCTGGGAATACAAGAAAAGTTGCCATTTTCATAATAAGAGATTCACCAAGAATTATTGACCCTCCAGGGGCTTTTTCTACAATATTTGACAAATGCAATCCAATAAAAAGAATTGGGATAGCAACAATAAATCCTGCTATAGGACCAGAAGCTCCAATTTCAAGCAATGCTTTTCTATGTGGTATAGGACTTTTTATCCTAATTACGGCTCCAAGAGTACCTATAAAAGTTGGTGCAGGAATAAAGTATGGCAAAGTAACATCAACATTATTTTTTTTACCATAATAGTAGTGACCAAACTCATGACATCCTAAAATAAGTAATAAAGTAGCTGAAAATGGAAAACCTAATCTAATATCTGATAAAGATATTGGATTGCCACCTTCCATTAAAGTCCCAGCCATTAATGTCGTTAATAGAGTCAAAAAGAATAAACAAATGTTTATTCTTGGGATGGCTAGGAATGTTTTTTGTTTAAGAACAATAGGAGTATCTTTAAGCTTGATCCATACAGTGCTATCTTGTTCTGTAATATCAATATTAATTGGAAATTTAGAAAAGTTATCTAGCAAATCTTCTTTAGTATTGTTATTCAACAATTCCCCTAATGCGAACCAATTATCCTCACTTTTGATAATCTTATTTATTTTTACTTTCCCCTCCAAATAATAAAGAAGATCATTAAATTCTTTTTCAGTCATAAATGAATTAATACAAAAAATTAAGAAATTTTAACTCTTTCAACTAGGGTTGACATGGTAGTTACCTTTCAATAAATTGAAACCGTGAAAATATACATACTCCTTCCATTCTTTTTAAATCTAGCTATATCTTCTGATTCTAAATCTCTCTTTGATATAGATGTCCGCCTTCGAGTAGTTAATGATGACATACTCTATGTTGTAGTGCAAGTTGATAATTTTTCTGGCAGAGGAGTAACTGAACTCGAAGGATTTATAACTGAGTCCAATTCAGATGATTTTATTGTAAGCCAAAAAAAAATAGTTCACATACATCCTTATGACCCCATTCTTACTAATGGTCAAATGTCTATTCGGGGCTATAATTACAAATTCAATAAATCGATGGATCATAATTTCCGCTACCACATAAGTCGGCTTACCTTTCGCAATGATAATCGTGTGTTTGCTTGGAGTCCATTTGGCGGCCTAATTCGGATAAAATAAAAAACTAATTCTTCTTTTTTGCTTCTATTTTTTTTCTCATTAGAAGATATTTATCCTGATTCTGAAATTCTATTGTAAGGCGGTTAATCCAATCTTTACTTTTTTGTATATAATTTTCAACTATGGAACTTGGCTGACCTTGTGCAATCATATTTACAATTAAAATCGCTGAAGCAATAGGAATATATTGTTTTAAAGGTTCTTCATAGAAATTGTCAAGTGAACGTATTAATTCTGCTGTAGATAAATAATCATCCAATTCCGGCTTTAAAGATTGTGTAACTAAAACTGAGTCTAAAGTCCATAATTTATAATAATCATATAGGCGACCATCCTGAATACCATTTAGATAAGATGACTTTACTAGATATTCAAACCGAGGACTTGAACCTGTTCTATCTGATAATTGGGCCCAATCATGTCCATCCCAAAACATTTTTTGATCCTGGGCCATTGTTCCTACAAGAAGTAAGAAACTAGCGAGAAATAGTTTTCTCATTCTCTTAATTACTGATTATCACGATCTGATGAGTCGACAGAATCAGAAATCCAACGAGTAATGTAAACGAGGCTTAGGCAAACTATAATGCCAATAACACTTCCAATAATTGTAGGTATCATTTATCTATCCTTAATTAATAATAAAAGAATTTATGTCGGAATTTTGACTGAATCAGACTTTTTCATCTAATAAAGATTTTATAAGTGAGCGAATTAATTTATATGAATTATCATTTTTCTCATATTTACCGCCAGGGTGGACAAACCTAACCAACCCTTTACGATCAATCAAAAAAGTCACAGATGTAAATTCTCTCGGACCACCTTGCAACCACCAGCTTCTCAAAGTTTTCCAATCATAATCAATCGCCACTGGAAATTTAAACCCTAGAGTTTCAATATTATTTTCTACCTTTCCCTTATTAATTGGCTCAAGTGATTTGTGATGATAAAACCCAATGATTGTCAAACCCAGTTTATCAAATTCATTGTAGAATTCATTTAATGCGGTAGATGAAGCAATACAGAATTGACAATGAGGTCCTGTCCACCAACGCACCATAATAACTCCACCTCTTAATGATTTTAAACTTATAGGTTCTGAATTAAACCAATCGGATACTTGCCATTCAACTGGTCTTTTCCCAATCATTTTTGTATTATCAAAGTGTTGACCCATTATTGGAAAAAGGAGACAAAGAAAAAAATTTTTTGATCTAGAAATTTTAATATTAATACTTTTTAAAATGATTTATAGCTTTTTCATTGCATTATAACCTGATTCCATACGCTCTTTAAAAACCATTGATTTCATCTTTTCTATTTCAGCCTGATATCGAGGATCTTGGCGAATTATATCAAAACGAGGATCTATCTCAATTAATTTATAATGTATCCAACCTTTAGTTACAGAATTCTCAAGCCATTCAATCGCTGATTCCTTATCTCCAATTGCTGAGTAGGCTAAAGAAAGATTTAAACGAGTTAATGATGAAACGTCACCACCTTGATTGATATTTTCTAATTTTGAATCAATTATTTCTTCAAGTAAAGGAGTTGCCCAAGATTTACCCCACTTTCTATAAAGAAGAAAAGATAATGCGGTTTTTTGATTAAAATTCATATATTGTAGTTTCTGTAGATACAGAAGTGCTCTATTAAAATCTCTTGAGAAAAGAAAAAAGTCAGTTGCCAGTTCATTAGCATAATTGCTTCTTGGATATAGTTTTAAAAGCCGTTCAACCATCACCCTTGCCTCATCCCATCTTCCCTCAAAGCAGAATTGATGAATTAACACCGAATGTAAAAGAATATCATTCGGTTTCCTATCTATAGCTTTATTAATCATTAAATTAAAATCATCATAAGCCTCTAAAGATTGATATATCCATCCTAGTTTCATTAAATGTCGAGAATTTTTCGGATCATTATTATTAATTCTCATTTGATGTTTTAGAGCTTCACTTAAATTGCCAGTATCCAAATAGTTAACTTCTAAGTTCAAAAACTCAGAAGGTAGTCCTAGTTTCCTAGCCTTATTAAATAGTTCAATTGATTCAGTAATACGGCCTAAAGAATTCATAATTAGTGCCCGAGAACTATATGCTTCAGGAATATTATTATCTATTAGCAAAGTTCTTGTTGATGCTTGCAAAGATAATTCGGCATTTAACTGATCGTGATTTATTAGGAACATCTTACTATAAGAATCAGCCATACCATTATATGCAAGAGCAAAGGATGGATCAAAATTAAGAGCCTGTTTAAAATAAACTATAGATTTCTCTAAAGCCTTAAAAGTATTCTTAAAATATTCTGATCTTCCATTAAGGTAGTAATTATAAGCCTTAAGACTTTGCGTAGGTTTTAAATTTAATATTGTTTTTTCTTTGTTTGATAGATTTGCATTTAATGTCTTGGCAATCATTTCTACTAATACTTGCTGAATATCAAAAATATCATCTATCTTATTATTAAATGTTTTTTTCCATAGACTAGATCCTGTCCGTGATTCAATTAATTCTCCTGAGATTATAATTTTATCTTTATCAATTAGAGAACTTCCTTTAAAGAGTACAGCAACTCCAAGCTCTTCGGAAATTGTACTAATGTTCTTTTGTGTGTCCTTATATTGAAAAACTGAGTTTCTTGCAATTGTCATTATATCACTGATTTTGGATAGTTTACTTATAATTTCATCTGTCATTCCATCAGCAAAATATCCATTTTCATTATCGTGATTTAGATTTATAAAAGGAAGAATAGCGATAGATCTTTTTGAGACTCTTTCTCTATCATGATAATAATTAGTAATCGTCCAAAATAAAATGATTAATATTATAGTTATTGTACTAAGAAAAATCTTCCAATGACTATAATGCTTAAATCGTATAAAATAATTTCGAACTTTCTCTTTCAAAGAATGGAAAAGGTTTGCTGAAATATTTTCTTGACTCTTCATTTTTAAATAAAATGTAACTTGTTAAACCTTTGGAAAGTTGAGCGGGAACGTGTGAGAATCGAACTCACCTCCCCACTCTTCGCGGGGACAACGGTTTTGAAGACCGCGGCGGGCACCAGCCTCGCAATCATTCCCAAATATTATTAAGACTCTGGACGATTGACAACAAGATAACTTAGATTTAATTCTTTTTTTAATCTGCGACCAATTGCTTCAGCTTTAGATCTCGTACTAAAGCGAATTATTTGAACAGCAAAAAAATTTTTTCCCTTTACAGTTACCGGCCACACTTCAGCATCAAAACCACTCTCTTCCAACCTTTGGACTTGCCTTAATGCATTGTTTTTCGCACCAAATGCACCAACTTGAACTACAAATGGTTTGGAAACTGGAAAAGATTTCAAAGTGTTATTTTCAACAAGTTTTGATGATGGAAAAGATTCGCGCGAATCTTTTAGTAAATTTCTATCTTCTACCACACTAGATGGTTTCAAATCAGTTTTATACTTTGTTGATTTTGTAAATGCTTTCCGCATTCCTTCTGATAAAGGTGTAAAACTAGTATCTCCTAAGGGTCTAGTAGCTAATGGACTATCTGATGAAAAATCGTAATTGAAATCAAGTGAAGGGAAAATTATACCATATCTATTAACATAATAGCGAGCACTATCATTTTCGCCAATAGCCAAAAGGGAATTAATTTGGAGATCTATTGCTCTCTGCAGATGTTCAGACGTAGGATATTCTCTGGGAAGCCTTGACATTTCTCTACTAGCCTGAGTATACAAACCTCTTGCATAAAGATATTCTCCTATTTTTGCAATCGCATCATCAGTATATGGAGAATCAGGATAATTTTGAACTATAGATTTATATGCAATTATTGCTTCTTCAGCCCGCTCCTTAACTAAAGCTGCAAGAAAAGCAACCGAATCACTATTAGGATATTTTGACCTGAGGTCAGGAATAATATTTCTTACCTCCTGAATATTTCCTGTTTCTACTTCTCTAAACAAATCAGACAAATCCTGGGATTGAAGAGAAACTAGTATTGAACTAAAAAAAAGAACCCTTTTCAATATTATCATTGGATACCTTCCATTAGTAATACTATTTCATCAATCTGACTACATAATGCATCTTCTTTTTTATTCCTTAACTCTAATTTCAATTTTGTTAATCGAAGACTTATAGATTCTTTCTCTTTACTAATATTATCATTTAAAATAGATTCTGCTCCAGAAAAGTCCCCTTTGGCAGCTAACACATTAACAAGTCCCGCAATTGCTTGGATATTCTTTTCATTTTTATCTATTAAACTACTATAAAAATCTTCCACTTCTCCAAAACGACCAAGTTCAAATAAGGCTTTTTCAATATAATCATAGATTTCTTTTCCAGCATCCGTTGTCGATTTTTTAGCAAAAATAATCCAATTAGCAACAGCGGATTCAAGATTTCCAGATTTCTGTTCAAGATTTCCTAAATGAAGATATGGATTAGCATAAGAACTATCCTGTTTTATAGCTTTATTATAAAATCCTTTAGCCTCTTTAAACAGACCATCATCATCCCGTTCCAGTCCTTGCATAAGAAAATAATAGGAATGTTTTCTAAAGTCAGAACGCTGTATTACTTTATCTAGACGTTTGAGATACTTTGTTGCAATTTCCCAACGTTTCATTTTTTCAGAAATATCAATTAAAAACTCCAAGGCCCATCGGTTTTTTCTGTCAAATTTTAATATGCGATTAGCACTGTCTTCAGCTCTATCAAATCTACCAACTTCATAGTAATCTAAAGAAAGACTTTTATATATATCAATTTTCATCGCGACAGAAAGATGCCGTCGGAATGTCAATGATCTATGGATCTTAATAGCCTGATTAGCTTGGGATCTTAACCTAAAAATATCGCCCAACTTCAAATAAGCTCTTATATTTTCTGTGTCTTCCCGTATTAACTCTCGAAGCTTCTCAAAAGCACCATCACTATCATCTAGCAAAAGTGCCTCGAGAGCTTCAATATATAAAATGCTGGAATCTTTTTTGCGGTGAAAGAGATTGAAATTCACTATTCTTCCTCTTCATTAGCCTCAATTATTCCTTCATTAACTGTAATATTCCTTAAGGAATTAATCTCATCAGCTAATTTCCTATTATGCATTCGCAGTGCACGAGATTCGGCCTTATTTGTTAAAACAACAGATAAAGCCATTATATAACCAATCAAGACTCCAAAACCAATAGTAACAATTAAGATAATAGCAACTGGAACATCTTCGAATTTTCTAAAAATTAAATCTATAACCACAGTTTCTGTATTTTTCATAAGAACCCAAAGCATAGCAAGTAAAACCAAGGTTCCAAAAAACAACTTAAATAATCGCACTACTTATTTCCTTTTTTTCATCTAATTCTCCAAAGAGTGATATACCTCGAGCATCAACTATCTTGACATTCACAAAATCTCCAATTTGGGTGTCTTTTTTAGGAAAAATCACCCATTTATTAGCATCAGTCCTTCCAGCCCACTGTTGATTCGATTTCTTACTATTTTTTTCCACTAATACTTTTACAACTTTACTAATTTCTTTTTCATTCCTTTTTATTGTATGACTTTGCTGGAGCTTAATTAATTTTTGCAAACGATCATCTTTAACTTTTTCTGAAATATGATTACTATACTCAGTTGCTTTTGTCCCTGGTCTTGGAGAATATTTAAATGTAAATGCGGAATCAAATATTATCTGTTCCATTACATCCAATGTATCTTCAAAATCTTTATCTGTTTCACTGGGAAAACCAGCAATAATATCAGTTGAAAGACCACAATTAGGAAGTACATTCCTTATATGTTCAGCTAAGTGGATAAATTCAGATTTTGTATATGTACGATTCATCTTTTTTAAAATTCGATCAGATCCAGCTTGTAAAGGCAAGTGAACTGAATTACAGATATTCGATTTATCTCTCATAACAAAGAGCATTTCATCATTAATATCTTTAGGATGCGGCGATGTAAATCTGATCCTCTTCACACCTTTAATTTCTGAAATAGAGTTTAATAACTCGGGAAATCGTGTTTTATTTGATTCATAAGAATTAACATTTTGTCCAAGCAAAGTTATTTCTAAAAAACCTTCGTCAACAGCTTGTTCGACTTCTTCAATTATACTTTTAAGGTTCCGACTACGTTCTCTACCTCTAGTAAATGGTACTATACAGAAAGTACAAAACTTATCACAACCTCTCATAATTGAAACCCATGCATTAACACCTTCCTTTCTTGATGGAAAAAGGTTCTCATATACTTCGAATTTAGAAAGTCGTGTATCAACGATAGAGTCTCTTTTGTACTCCTGGCGCTTTAACAAACTTGGAATATGTCTATAAGAATCAGGCCCAAGAACAAAATCAACATATGATTTATTGTATAAAATATCATCTTTTACATGTTGGGCCATGCAACCAAGAATCCCGATTAATATTTCCGGTCTTTCTTTTTTTAAGTTTTTCAGAGTTCCAAGTCGAGAATGAATCTTATCTTCAGCATGCTCTCTAATAGCACATGTATTTAGAAAAATAGCGTTAGCATCAACTTCAGAATTAGTTGGCGTATAACCAGATTGTTTCAAAAGTCCAGCCACTAACTCAGAATCAGCAACATTCATTTGACAACCATATGTTTCTATATAATATGTTTTCATAATATAAAATTAGTTTTTTGATCGAAAAAATTTCAGAATACTGCTAATAAATGGGTGTGGTTTTCTATCTCAAATCTCTTGCAAGAAAATAATGTTCAGGATCCTGAGGAGTACCCAAATAATGAACTTCATAGTGTAAATGGCTTGCTGTTGATCTTCCAGTGTTGCCCACTTGACCAATAATGTCCCCTCTCAATATCTTTTGTCCCCTCTTAACAGAAATCTCATGTAAATGAGCATAAAATGTATGATAACCATAACCATGGTTAATTTTTATTGTTTTTCCATAATTACCCATTGTTCCAGCTGAAACTACTTTACCATTAGCTGTGGCATAAACTATAGTGCCTGTATTAGCTGAAATATCTAACCCATGATGAAATCTTTTTTCTCCTGTAAAAGGGTCATTTCTATACCCTATACCAGTATTAAGATAACCACCATTTAAAGGTCTAATCGAAGGAATTGAAGTCAATTTCTGAGAGTTATCCTTTATAGTATTATAAATGGCAGTATAGCTTTCCTTCTCTAATCGTACTTTTCGAACTAATTCACTAATATCCATTTCAATATTATTTATCTTTTCTTCAATTCCAGGAAGTAGTTTACTTAAATTAGATTTTGTTATATCTGTATATCCTCCAACACCTACTTGTCGAATATCCTTATCAATAGGTGGAAGATTTGCATAGATTCTAAGTGCCTTATCTTTTTTTTCAAGCTGATCCATCTCATCTTGAATATTACTTAAGTTTGATTGAAGATCCGCAAACATAGATACGAGTGATGAATTTTTTTCTCGAATATCTTTTAACTTAGACTGGTACAAATAACGAGTCATTACTTCAGCTGTAAAAGATAACAGCACTGTACATATAATGATAATTAAAATCGATGTTACAATAAAAGAACTTTGCGATAAAGACCATTGTTGCACGTTAATATCATTATCATCTCTAATTATAACAAACCGCATGCTTCCACGAGGCTTTCTTTTTCGATTAAAAAATTTCATGATTCCATTGGATAAGCTTTCAAGAATTTTATACTACAAGGTAAAATATACAACGATAATTAACCAAGTAATGAACTAGCAATAAAAGTATCCATTTTATAGACTTCATTTGTTCAATGGTTTTGCTTCTGACTCCTCTTCTTCTTGTCCATCTTGGTTATTACTATATTCATTTCTAATATCTTCTAAACGATTTTCCTTCTTTATTATTTCCTCTTTAATATTTTTTGCTTCTTTCACATACTTAAAAAATTTATCGTTGCCTGTGAAATTTGAAACATTTTCTATATCTGTAGAATCAAAAACAAAATTTCCAATACTCGCAAAACATTGTTCAAGGTCACGTTCTAATTGATGAATCTCAAGTTTCACCTTACCAACCTTAGTCAATTCTTCTGTTTTTGAAGCAGCAACTTTACCAAGTTCTTCAGCCTTCTCAGCCGCAACACTTCCTACTTCTTTAATATTTTTTTTTATATTATCCCAAACAGGCATTTTTTCCTCCTATTGTATAATTAATTGGACATAAAGTGTATTCAATAAACATCATTTACCCCATCTCTCATTAGCCCAATGAGCAAAATAAAAGATAGTTACACCACCCACAAGAGATTGAACTTCAAGTATTAAGTTCCTATCACGTACTCCCAAATAGAGGCCTGAGAGAACTGATAATAGTGCCATAACTTGCAGTGATCGAAATAACAGATATTTCACAGTTTACACATCTACAATATTTTATTCTATAAAATCTATTTGCTAGCTTCCAAAGCTGAAATTAGAACATCTTTTAATATTTTAGGATCTGACTTCCCTTTAGTAACTTTCATTACTTCTCCCATAAAGAAACCAAATAAAGTTTTTTTGCCTGAACGGTAACGTTGTAATTCACCGGGATTTTCCTTTAATATTGTTAAAACAATTTTACCAAGAGATGTTTTATCAGAGACCTGAATCAATCCCTCCTGTTGAATAATTTCATCAGCTGTAAGAGCATTTAAAAGCATTTTCCTTAGGACTTCTTTTCCAGTATGATTATTTATTTTCCCCATTTTGATAGATATCAAAAGGCCAGCAAACCTATCAGGAGTAACTCCAAATGTGTCAATAGTTATATTTTCATCATTAATAATCCCTAAAACCTCCCCAAGAATCCATTTTGCCGCATGATCCGGACTAGCTCCTGCTCTAACTGATTTTTCATAATAATTAGATAGCTCATAATCTGAAGTCAAAATCAATGCATCTTCTAATCGAAGGTCATATTCTTTAACAAATCTTTCTTCTTTTTCAAAAGGAAGTTCGGAAATACTGGCCTTGGCTTCAATTAAATCACCATCACTAACCAACAATGGAACTAGATCAGGATCTGGGAAATAACGATAGTCATGTGCGTCCTCTTTAGTACGCATTATTTCAGCTCTCTGAGTAGTTTCATTCCAAAGTAAAGTAACTTGCTCCACTTGATCACCATTTTCCAAAATTTTTGCTTGACGAATAATTTCATTAGATAATCCACGCTCTACTCCACGAAAAGAATTCATATTTTTCATTTCCGTTTTCGTACCTAATTGACTTTCACCTTTTGGACGAATTGACACGTTAGCATCACATCTAAATTTCCCTTCCTCCAAATTACAGTCACAAATATCTAAATATTCAAGTATTTGTTTAAGTCGAACTAGATAAACCCTTGCTTCATAAGGGTTTTGTATTACCGGCTCAGTAACTATTTCTACTAATGGAACACCGCATCTGTTAAAGTCTACTTGAGTTCCATTGCCGCTTTTGGCGTGTATAGATTTACCAGCATCTTCTTCAAGATGAATACGTGTAAGTTCAATATTTTTTACAAAACCATTTTTTCGAATAGTTACTTTTCCCCCTTGACAAATTGGTTCATCATATTGAGAAATTTGATAACCTTTAGTAAGGTCCGGATAAAAATAATTTTTTCGAGCAAATCGAGAAAACTTAGTAATATTACTTCCCAATGCAATACCAAGTTTTAAAGCATATTTAATAGCTTCAGCATTCGCCACCGGCAAAGCCCCAGGTAGACCAAGGCATGTTGGACAGATATTACTATTTGGTTTTGAACCATACATGTTTTTACAACCACAAAACATTTTAGAATTTGTAGATAGTTGTGCATGCACCTCGAGACCAATAACTGGCTCCCATTTTTCAAAAACCGAGGTAAGATTGCTCATTGAATAAAACGGCTTTTATTAAATAAAGTTCTTCAAAAAAGAATGAAAGTTAAATTGTTAAAAAATCTCAAAATCACCTCTATCTCCTTGCCCATTACTTTGTCTATTCCGATTATAACGACTACGGTCTTCTATTTTACCAAATTTATACTCAAAGGAAAGAGTTATTGCCCTACTGAAAAAATCTCTATTACTTACTTGGGACCAATTGTCTCCCCAAAGCTCAAAATGGAAACCAGTGAGATCAAAAGGATCGCCAACTCTAAGTGACAAATTAAGTTTTTCATCAAACATTTTTTTCTTCATTGATAAAGCAGAGAAGGACATAGGGCCCATTTCCCCAATAGCTAATTTTTTAGCGGGCCTATAAAACATGAAAAACATAAGTTCTGTTGTAGAATTTATATTCCAAGTAAGATTAGTATTATATCTTTGACCTTTAGCAGTATTGTTGTAATCCTCACCATAAATATCAGTATTTATCTCATCCCAATAAATACTTCCACTAAACATAAGTCTAAATTTTCTTCCTAGGGATCCAATTAATGTATATTCCAATCCTTTACTTTGTTCCTCACTTATATTTTCATAAGTGGCAATAGAGATTCCACTATCAGTAAATTCTTTGTATCGTTGAATTTTATCTGTTGTATATCGATAATAAGGACCCGCAGTAATAGAAAATCCTTTTGAAAAACGACCAATATTTACTTCATAAGAATCAATATATTCGGGCTTTAAAAAAGGATTTCCTCGTCTAATATTTTGCATGTCTTGACGAGTAGTAAAAGGATTTAGCTGTCTTGAACGTGGTCGATTTACCCTCTTTGAATAGCTAGCTTGAACTTGTAATAATTGAGGAGAGCCAGCTGATATTGAAATACTTGGAAAAAAACTATTATATGGATTTTCAAAAGTCTGATTCGTGTTGATTAGCTTTGAACTCATAGAAACATTCTCATAACGACCACCAATAGTTATACCTAGAATACCTAATGATGTAGAATATTGTAAATATGCAGCATTTATATTTTCATCATAAAGAAATCGATTAGAGAGACTATCGTCCTTTATCATTTCCTCTTTTATATCAAATATATAAGCTAATTGACTATCATCTCGATTACGAAATCGACTATTAAAACCAATTTCCATGATATTTCCATTTTGAAAAGGATGAACATAATCAGTTTGAAAATCAAAGTTCAAATCTTGACCTTCATTTCCATTTTTTGCTCGATTTTCACTTACAACTTTCTCAAAGCCAGTCTGAGGAGTAGTCCAATACTCACTTGACCCATCATTTTCACCTAAGGAATAACTAATCAATGACGTGAGTTTCTGTTTAGGATTTTTATATTTTTTGTCATAGCTAATATTTAAATCATATCCTCCTCTATCAATCAAGCCATCTGTATCTCTATAGTATTCGGAATAAAAAAGCCCACTCTCATAACTGTTAGTAAGATCTCCATTAGTTCTATCACCTCCATTAATTGTTGCGGAAAGAACCAAAGATTGCGTTGGATCAATAAAATATTCAAAACCTGTTTTCAAGAAAAGGTTTTCTCCATTCCTTTTTCCTTTATTGTATTGCTTTAAAATATTATTATATGAATCAAAATTATAAATTCGATAAGAATCGCCTGAGAACTCACGAACACTTTGCCTAATACCTACATTGGCAAAAGTATTGAAGGAAAGCGTTCGCCAATTAACTTGTCCTGAAACATTAGAACCACCTCTTGAATTAGCACTAGTATTAAGATTTCCATTAAATCCAGCAAATTTATTTTCTTTAAGAACTATATTAATAATCCCCGCCATACCTTCAGGATCATATTTAGCACCCGGGTTAGTCATTACTTCTATATCAGCAATATTTGCCGAAGGAATACTTTGTAATAAAGATTTTATATCACCTCCAGCAATAGTAGATGGCTTACCATCAATCATAATATTGACTTGAGAACTCCCCCTCAGACTTACATTGTCATCCATATCGACTTCAACACCAGGGACCTGACGCAAAACATCAATCGCTGACCCACCTGTTGAAAGAGTATTTTTTTCAGCAGAAAAAACTCTTTTTTGAGCTGTCTGTATGAACATTGGGCGTTCAGCCATTACATCAACCTCACCTAACTGTAATACTTTTTGAATAAGTGGTATTGTTTCCAAGTTATGAGTGGTCACATTATCACCAAAAGGAATAAAAGTTAAAGGACCAATCTTTTTTGGAGCATAACCAATATATTCGATTACAATTAAATGTCGGCCTAAAGGAATCTCTTTAATATGAAATTCACCATTCTCCTTAGTTATACCACCCGTAACGATGGTGCCACCTCTCTCATTAATAACAGAGATAGAAGCATAAGGTACTGGTTCACCTGAAGCAGAATCAACTACAGCTCCAAAAATGACCCCAATTTTTGGAGCATCCTTCATTTGAATTTGTTGACCTCCCCAGCGTCTACCACCATTCCTTTGAGCTGATAAAACCGAGATAATTAAAACTAATAGGATAAAATATACTCTAAAGAATTTTAAAGATTTACTGTAGGAAAATTTATTAAACATAATATTTATCTTTCTTTGTCAAAATACGATAATAATCTAAAAATAATTATTAAAATCTTGTAATTATAATAATCTGCTTTTTTTAGAAAACCAGTGTCTTTATCGTTGTTTTTTCATTTTCTTTTTGTCACGCATCTCTTTGTCCCGTCTATCAAACTTACCATAGCTTCCAATTTCACCCCTTTTTTTTAACCCTTGGCGAAGTTCTTCCTTAAACCAAATTTCAAACCCATAATATTTTGCCATTTGATCAGTTGAAAGAACTTGATCTAAACCTTCAAAAAACTTCTTTTTCTTTTCTTTTTTATCTTGCTCCAAATTAGAAATTTTAGTGACAATGTTTTCTAGCTCTTTTTCTGTAATACCATTTTTTTTACCTGTCAATTTTTTCATTTTAATTAATAATTCTCTCTGTTTTACACTAATATTTTTAAGTTCTTTTTCTAAGGAATTGTACCTTGGAAAGAATCTACTTGCCTGCTCTTCTGACAATTCTAATATTTCAGTCATCTTCCACATTTTCATCATCTCTAGTCTTCCCTCAGGACTACCATATGATAACTTTTGACCTATTGCAGGATTAGCATTAATAATTGTTGTCAAAATAATTAATATAACTGAAGTTTTTTTCATGATCTCTCCTCAAAAGAATTTATCTCTCTTCTTTCAAAATGTTCATATAGTGTAAAATCATCAATAAGCTCCCAACCTGATTCTATGAGGTCTATTTCATCAATAAGATAATCTATGGATGCAAAAACAAAATCTTCTTCTTCAAAAATAAAATCTGAATCAACTTCTCCACTCAAATCAATAATGATTTGTGACATATCATAATCATTAACATTTAGATTTTTCAAATAAAAACCTGATCCTATCGCAAATATAATCATGAATGCTGAAATGGAATTTATTAGATCTTGCCGCTTACGATTTCGAAAAATAACTTCATTTTTTAGATCAGATAAAAAGGAGTCAGGAATTCCTTGAGTCCAATTCATTCTTTTTAATTCTTTCAATCTTTTTTCTAATTTCATCAATCTTGAACTTTCTTCCTCAGATTTTTGATCGCATGATGATAATTAACCTTTGCACTATTTTCACTAATGTTAAGAATTGCAGATACATCTTTAAATGGAAGCTCTTGAAAAATCCTTAAAGTAATAATCATTTTTTGCTTATTAGGGAGTGTATTAATTGCATTCCACAATTCTGGGTCAATCTCACGAGGATTTTCCTCATCTTTTACTATAGCAAGTTCAGCTTGTTCTTCAAATGAAAACACCTTTCGAATCTTCAACTTTCTATGATAACTCTTAAAAACATTGATTGCAATCCGATAGAGCCACGTCGAAAATTTTGATTCAAATTTAAATTTTTTAATATACCGATAAACACGAATGAAAGTTTCTTGACACAAATCATTAGCATCCATTCTATTCCCAGACAGTCGAATGAATAAATTGCATGTTTCTTGATAGTGTTTGTTAACAAGTTCATCAAATGCCTCTTTTTCCCCATTTTGAAACCTTTTTATTAGGTAGCTATCATTCATAGAGTATTTCTATTTAGACTATTAATTTCCTAAAAAGGTTAATAAAATTTTATCAAAAAAATTAAAATAAATTGTATAGAGACTTCTTTCTACTAATCATTCTAAGTAATTTTTAATTAATGATTACACTGACATCTCAACAAAAAAAGGCTGTCTCTCATACTACATCACCGCTTATGATAATTGCAGGTGCCGGAACAGGCAAAACCTTTACACTTATTAAAAGAGTTGCATACCTAATAAATAAATATCATGTAAAACCTTACCATATTTTACTAATCACCTATACAGAACGAGCGACTCAAGAAATGAAAGAAAAGATTGTTAAAGAAATTGGTCCTCTTGGTGAGAAAATACAAATTGGTACGTTTCACACTATTTGCTTTAACATAGTAAAAGAATTTGGAGATACATCATATAATCCACGAATATTAAATCAGAGTGAAGCAGTGTATTTATTGCTAGAAGCTTTCGATGAATTAGGTCCTTTCGAATCATCAGAGTTTGCACTCGACCCAGAAAAGGCCGTAATAAATAATTTCTTGCCTTTTTTCAACCGATGTGCCGATGAATTAATAAATCCTAATACTCTACTAATCCAAGAAGAAAACAAAGAAATTCTGGCCCAAATCAATGATTTGAAAAGAATATTCATCCATTTCAATCAAATTAAAACAAAAAGGAATATTCTAGACTACGGTGATATGATTTTAAAAGCTCATCATTTACTTAGTTCTAGTAAAAAAGTTCTAAATATATGTCAGAATCGGTTTCGTCATATTATAGTTGATGAGTTTCAAGATAACAACCATGCATTAAATGAGGTCGTAAGTCTATTATCAGGAAAAAGAAAAAGTGTTACTGTTGTGGGTGATGATGATCAAGTTATATATAGTTTTCGTGGAGCTTCATCTTATAATATTGAAGTTTTCAAAAGAATGTACGGGACAAACAAAAAATTTTCTAGTATACCTTTGGAAATTAATTTTCGTTCACATCAACAGATTTTAGACGTTGCCAATAATATAATTAAAGATAATAGTGAAAGACAATTAAAGACTCTTGTATCCCACGATAAAAAGGAAGGTTCTATACCTACCCTTTTTTGGGCTGAAAACAAAAACCATGCTGATATAATTATTGACCAAATTAGGAAATTAAATAGTAAAGATTATGAATACGAAGACATAGCTGTACTTTGCAGAACAAGAAATCAAGCCCGTGGATTATCAGAAAGTTTACTAGAGGCAAATATCCCAGTAAATGCTGATTTTCGAAAGTTTTTTGAAATTCCATTGATTAAATCAATAGTAGCATGGTGTCAAATAGTTGGAAATGGGAAATATCAAGATATTGCTCTATATCGTGTTATTCGAGAAACAGCTGGTAAAAGAGTTGCTTTTGACCTTTTCAATAAATTTGATATTCATGAAAAAGAAACGAGATTTGCTTTGTTGAACTCAATTAATGATGATTTACCCTCAATAGTAAAATGGTTAATCGAAATAATTCTATCAATTGATTATAAAAAAAAATATGCTGATGAATTAGTTTGGGAAATCTCAGAAAAAACAGGCCTTCTTAAAAAACTAGTAAAAAGATATAATTACGATGATCAAGTTGCCCTATTGAATTTTGCATATTTAATAAAATTAGCTAAAGATTTTACACGAGAGGAAAAAAAACATGGGTTGAAACGATTTAATAATTATCTTGAATTAATGATGGCTGATCGAGATTGGCCAGCTGAGTTACCTCCTCTTACGTTAAAAACCAACGCTGTTCAGATACAAACTATACATTCCGCTAAGGGTAGTGAATTTCCAGTTGTATTTATCCCATTTAACCGTTCAGTAAGTTTTCCAATATCCTTTCGCCCTGACAAGTCAAAAAATTGTTTCCCAGATGAATGGCTGAACTATTGTGGTTATTCAAAACTGACAGATCGGGACCATCATTTTCAAGAAGAAAGAAGACTAATGTATGTTGCTATTACAAGAGCTAAAGAACGATTATTTCTATTAGCACCTTCAAAAGCAACTTCTCCATTTATAAAAAAAATGGATAAATTACTTGTTGAAGAATATAATATGGAATCAGCAGAAAAATCTGGCCTTGGAAAATGAATCTTCGTAACAAATATCAAGAAAAACTTCAAAGGGCTATTGCACAAAATGATTTCTCAAATGCAATAATTTTTGTTAAAGCACTTGATATAATTAATAGAATCAGTATTGGAGAATCAGTAGAATTAGGTAATAAAGAATGGGAATTAACCCTCAAAAATGACTTAGAAGAAGATTTTATCCCTGATATAAATAAAAGGCTTTCACTTTCAGCTAGCTCAATAGAGACTTATATCCAATGCCCATTAAAATATAGGTTTCAACAAATTGATAAAATACCACCAAAACCAAATAACCCTACATTAATTTTTGGAAGTATAATCCATAAAGTTTTGGAGAATTTCCATGAAACCAAAGGAGAATTAAGTGAACAAAAAATGATTGACATTCTAAATAAAGAGTGGGAGTCAGTCGAATTTGAATACTCTATTAGGAAAAAAAAGTTTAAAGAACAAGCTGTAGAGATTCTGAAAAGATATGTTGAAATCTGCAGTAAAGATAAACCTGACGTACTAGCAACGGAATATGAATTTGTTTTTGATATAGATGATGTAAGGATTAGAGGGAAAATAGATAGAATAGATAACGGAACTTCCGGAAAAAAGGTTGTCGATTACAAAACAAGTAAGAAGTCTTCATCGGCAAAAGACAGTATACAGCTAGCAATTTACTGCATTTTTTTACAGGAACATGACAAAGGCTCACTAAAAGGTATTCCAGAGAGCGCGACCCTTTATTTCCTTCGAGATAAAAAACAACCAAAATATAGTCATTCTTTCACAAAGCCTGAGCTCGTTATGATCCAAAATAAAATTAAGGAAGTGGCACAAAATATACGTGCATCCTACTTTGAACCAATAACAGGCGTACATTGTGAATGGTGTGATTATAAAAACCTTGCATGTCCAGCTTGGGAATCATGAACTTAAATATTAAATAATTTTTTTAGGAGGCATTAATTATGCCTGTAAGAGCAAATCGATTAATTCTAATTATATATATATTTATTCCTATTCTCTTCGGAGAAGATTTTCCTACTATTGAACAAAAAACAAATGGAATGAAATATTATAATGGTTTCGTAGATATTTATTATGATAACAAATCGGGAGAAATATTTATTGAAATAGAAAAGTTTAACAAGGAATTTCTTTACATTAGATCCTTATCAACAGGTGTCGGCTCTAATGATATTGGACTGGATAGAGCTCAACTAGGTGGAAGTCATGCCATAGAATTTCGGAGGTTTGGGCCGAAAATTTTGATGATTGAAAAAAATTATACTTATCGATCTGATTCAAAAGACATATTTGAAAAGAAAGCAGTTAAGGATGCATTTGCTGAATCTACTATATGGGGCTTTCTCGTAGAAGCTGAGACTGGGAAAAAAGTGCTTATTAATGCAACTAAGTTTTTGTTAAGAGATGCGCATAATGTATCTGGCCAATTAAAAGAAACAAAACAGGGTGATTATAAACTAGATATTACAAGGTCAGCCATTTATGATATTCGGGCTTTCCCAAAAAATTCAATATTTGAGGTCATTCAGACTTTTGTCGGTATGGCAAAAGGAAAATTTATTCGAGAAGTTGCACCTTCTCCTTCCGCTATTACAGTTCGCCAACACCATGCATTTGCTGAACTTCCAGAAGATGGTTACAAACTTAGAAAGTTCGATCCTCGAGCTGGGGTAAATGGGCTAACATACTATAATTATTCTGCACCATTAGATGATAGAATTAGCAATAAAATAATCTATCGTCATCGATTGGAGCGTAAGGATCCTTCTAAACGAGCTGGTGAACCGATTGAACCTATCGTTTATTATATTGACAGAAGTATTCCTGAACCTATTAGATCTGCCGCTTTTGATGGTGCTAGATGGTGGAATCAAGCTTTTGAAGAAGCGGGCTATAGAAATGGTTTCATTGTAAAAATCCTACCTGAAAATGCTGACCCCATGGATATTCGGTATAATGTTGTGAATTGGGTACATCGAGCAACCCGTGGATGGTCATATGGAAGTTCGATTACGGATCCTCGAACTGGCGAAATAATTAAAGGACATGTAACTCTGGGTTCTCTTCGTCTCCGTCAAGATTATCTACTTGCGGAAGGACTTTTGGCTCCATATGAAAATCAAGAAATAATTCCTGATGCAATGAAAAAAATAGCTTTGTCAAGACTTAGTCAACTTGTTGCTCATGAAATTGGTCATACCCTTGGACTACCTCACAACTTTATTTCTAGTTCCCAAGGCAGAGCTTCAGTAATGGATTATCCACATCCTTACATGAAAATACGATCCGATGGGTCTCTTGATTGGTCACAAGCTTATGACAAATCCATAGGTGAGTGGGATAAAGTAGCTATTAATTACGCATATAGAGATTTTCCCACAGGAACAAATGAGGATAAAGAACTAGAAAAAATCCTTAGGAATGCTTGGGAACAAGGTCTTTGGTTTATCACAGATCAAGATGCTCGACCTCAAGGAAGTGCTCATCCTCAAGCCCATCTATGGGATAATGGTGGAAATGCTATAGATCAACTCAATCATATAATGATAGTAAGACGTATTGCATTATCTAATTTTGGAAAAAACAATATAAGAAATGGGACTCCCTTTTCATCATTAGAAGATGTTTTGGTTCCTCTTTATCTTCATCATCGCTATCAAGTAATAGCCTGTTCCAAAATATTAGGAGGACTAGAATTTAGATATGCGTTAAAAAATGATGGGCAACCCATAGTTCAAATCGTGGAAGCTAAAGAACAACGAAGAGCCTTAAATGCTCTTCTTCAAACAATTAATATAGAGAACCTCTCTATACCTGAAAATGTATTGGAACTTCTACCTCCAAGGGCATTCGGATATCCTAGAACACGCGAAACATTTAATGTTCACACAGGCGTTGCTTTTGATGCATTAGCGGCCGCTGAAACAGCATCTGAATTGACTTTACAAATGATCCTACAAAATGAAAGAGCTGCTCGTCTGGTAGAATATCATGCAAGAGATTCTAATAACCCAAGTTTAAGTGAAGTAATTAATAAAGTCCTTAATATGACTTGGTATACAGATCGAAAAAATGGGATGAATGGTGAAATTCAACGAGTAGTAGACATGGTTACACTTTACAACTTGATGAATCTTGTCGGCAATAAAAACTCAACAAATCAAGTAAAAGCTGAAACAATGGCGAAAATTGCAGGTTTGAAAAAATGGCTAATCCAAAAACAGAAACGACAACGAAATAATAGTCTTTTAGCACATTATAAACATGCAATCACCATTATAGATAAATTTGAAAAAGACACTTCCTCAATAGCTATTAATAAACCCTTAGCCCCACCAGCTGGATCTCCTATTGGAACAGATCTAAATTCATGGTGTCACTGGAACTAAATTAGAATCTATCTACATTTCTATAAGCATTAATTACTGCCAGTTCCCCAGATTTGCCTTTTTGAGAATTTCCATGCTCCATACCCATGATACCTTTATATCCTTTTTTATGAATATGTTTAAAAACATTAAGATAATTTATTTCTCCAGTTGTAGGCTCTTTCCTACCAGGATTGTCTCCGATTTGAAAATAAGCGGTTTCTTTCCAAGCTTTATCAATATTTGGAATTAAATTCCCTTCTGTAATTTGTTGGTGATAAATATCAAAAAGTATTTTACAGGAAGGACTATTTACAGCACGGCAAATTTCATATGCTTGAGGAATTTTTGAAAGAAATTGACCAGCATGATTGGCCCACCAATTAAGAGGTTCGATTACAATAATTAATCCATGAGGCTCTAAAATATCACTAGCCCGCCTCAGTGCTTCAACAACATTTGCGGTTTGGTATCCCATCTCTTTAGTTAGATCTACATGACCTGGCACCACAGTCATCCAAGTCGCATTAACCCTCTTGGCAACCTCAATAGAATCTTTAATATCCTTAACAAATTCATCTTGAAAAACCTTATCTCCAGTGGTTAGATTTGGCTCATTCCAATAAATATTGTTTGCAACGAAAACTCCCATAGTCATACCTAAACGCGCCATTTTTTTTGCAATCTTATTTTGATCTGATTTTGAACGACTTTTCATACCATTATCTTCAATGGCACGAAACCCCTGATCATACATAAACTGTAATTCATCAATAAAGTCTTGTCCTGCGTTTTCTGAAAACATCCCAAAATGAGGAGCATAATTCAGGTTAAAAGTATTACTTTTTATATTTGGTTTATTTTTTGAAGCAGCGCCAAGTGCAGCTGAACTAATGATAGGCAATGCCACTCCTGCAGTGCTTTTTTTCAAAAAGTCTCTTCGTTTCATTTTATAACCCCTTATTTTAGATAAAAGTTGTTTTCCCAGGTATTGGTATAGGATAATTTCCTTCTTCATCAGGAAGAACTGGTGCTGAATCATTAAACGAATGTAGTTCCGGGACTAAATTCAGATTTGAAGCCATACCTTCATCCCAAGTTATTACTTGCCCAGAATAAGTAGCCATTCTTCCAAGTATAGCTGTCATAGTGCTATTAGCACCCATTTCTACATCATTATATTTGTAATCACCTTTTCTTATCGCTGAGAAAAGCTCATTATGTTCCTGTTGATATGGATTTATATCATTTTCTCCCTCATGACTGTAGATTTCCTTACCCTTATTGGATGAAACTAATCCATAATTTCCACTATTAACATGGACTGTGCCCTTGGTGCCTTGAAATACCTCATCAACACGGTTCATACATCTTTTCTGATGTCTACATTGACTAGCAATTATCTGTCCATTTGGATAAGTAAACTCAACAAAATGATGATCAAAAATTTGACCATATTCTGAACCTTTTCTAACTTCACGACCTCCCATACCTTGAGCTGAAATAGGAATGTCTCCAATAAACCAATTAGCGACATCTATATTATGGATATGTTGTTCAACAATATGATCACCGCATATCCAATTAAAATAATACCAATTCCGCATTTGATATTCTAATTCTGTCTGACCAATTTTTCTTTCTCGGACCCAAACACCACCACTATTCCAATATACCTGCCCAGAAATAATTTTTCCGATTTTATTTCTATCTATTATTTTTTTTACTTCTCTATAGTTACGCTGATAATGGCGCTGAAGACCAACAACAACATTTAATTTTTTAATCGCAGCTTTTTTACCAAGCTCAAGTATCTTTTTTATCCCAACCACATCTGTAGCTAAAGGTTTTTCCATAAATACCTGTTTATTTTTTTCTACGGCATACTCAAAATGAAGGGGTCTAAAACCAGGAGGAGTTGTCAGTATTACTACATCGGCCATATCAATAGCATTTTTATAAGAATCAAATCCTACAAATATAGTGTCTTCATTAACTCTTAATTGCCCAGAATTTCCATAACGATTTAATAAATTTTCATAACATGCTTGAGCTTGATCTTTAAAAACATCTGCTAAAGCTACAATTCTAACATCAGGATCAGCTAAAATAGCTTGATGTGCGGCTCCAGTTCCACGACCACCACAACCAATTACAACAACTTTAATTTCTCCTTCAAAACTTTTTGCAGTTGATTTTGAAGGAAGAACATTAAATAGAACTCCAGCTGTAGCAATTTTACCTGATTTTTCAATAAATTTTCTGCGATTAATTCCCTTCTCTTTCTTCATGTTTTAACCTTCTTTCTTTAATATTCTTCTATAGGACTAATCCAATATTTTTCCATTTCATATTTTAAAGGTACAACTTTTGGCCGTACAATCCGAAATCCAATATGTGGAGCATCTGTATGCCACCATAAACTCTTTGGAGATTGAGGGTCTTGTTTTTTCCAACTTTTTCGCGAAAAATCACGAGCCGCTGAACGGAGTTTGTTTGGATCATCCCTGAATGAACCTCCTCTCACTACACGAGGGTAAAGTCTTTTTGAAATGCTCAAATGGTCTTTAGAAGAATAATACTTTTTTGTATAGCCATCCAACACCCATTCCGAAACATTACCATGCATATCAAAAAGACCAAATGGATTGGGCTCTTTATAGCCACTTTTATGAACACGAAGATGACTATTACCCTTAAACCATGCTACATCTTCAAGACTGAAAATGTCCAAAGAAAATGAATACATACCATTTGTTCCAGCTCGACAGGCATATTCCCATTCTGCTTCTGTGGGAAGGCGATAAAAGTAACCTGTCTTTGCACTAAGCCATTTACAAAACTGGGATGCTGCATACTGTGTGATATTTGTGACAGGGTAACCTGATTTATTCAGGTTTAAATAAGGCATTGTTGCTGATGATACACCATCAATACTTAGCTCTAAATGACCTCGAGTTTGATGAAAACTATCAATCTCTCTATATAAAAAAAGTTCGTATAAATCCCATGATATTTCTAAAGTGCTCATCCAAAAATCCTCAATTTGAATATCCTGAATTGGACCTTCATCAGTTCTTCTACCGACTTCATTTTCTGGACTTCCCATTAGAAAGTTTCCGCCAGTTATTGGAGCCATTTCAATAATTTGATCAGAGCCACTAATCAATTGAGTATAAACTTTAAATGAGTCTGCAGAAAATTGAAATGACAAAAACAATAATGAACTAATTGTAAAATAAATTATCTTCATATTATACTCGTTATTATAAATTATAAAATTTTAATTTTCCACTGCAATCTTCACCTAATAATAAAATTTAATTAAAAAAATAAACTAATGAATTTTTCTTTTTCTATTGAAACTAAAATTGTTTGATCTTATTTACTTGGTTCACTTATCTTTTAATCATGCTTCACATTATATCACCGTTCAGAAATGATTGGATATCATTCATTGTTTTATTTTTTGGAATTATTGGACTTATTGGATTAAGTGAATTAATTAGAATTAAATTGGGCTGGAAACCTGAAGTCAATAGAAAACTAGTTCATGTTCTTGTGGGTTCTATGGCCTTAATATCTCCTTTTATTTTTGTTAGCAATATCCCTCCAACTATTCTTGGTCTTATATTTTTATTGATTAATCTATTTGCAATTAAAACTAAATTTTTGGGAGGAATTCATTCAACAAAAAGAAAAACTTACGGTACTGTCTATTTTCCGTTAGCTTATGTTTTACTATGCATCTTTTGGTGGGATCGCCAAATAACATTCCAAATTTCTCTTCTAATTCTAACATTTGCTGATACAACAGCAGCACTAATCGGAGAAAATTGTGAAAGCCCTCATCTATTTCAACCTTGGCGTGACAAAAAGTCAATTCAAGGTAGTCTAGCAATGGGAATCATTTCAATTTTATTAACATATTTTGGCACAATTCTTTACAGGAATCTATCTGGTATAGATCCTTTAGAGTTTAATTTTCTATTTCCTTTATGTTTTATAGTTGGATTAATATCAACTTTTGCAGAAATGTTATCTGATTCTGGATCTGATAATCTTTCTGTTCCAATAATGTCTGCAATGACCTATGATCTCTATTTTTTCATGACTAATAATGGTGAAATAACAATATTTTATATTTGGGCTCTAATTTCTTTTCTTTTAATACTATTATTCATCAAGCTTAATATCTTAACCATCGATGGTGCATTGGGTGCATTTATTATGGGCTTATTTATATTTGGAAGTGGAGGGTGGAAATTTATTGTGCCAATAGGATTATTTTTCCTTACATCTTCATTACTTTCAAAAGTACTAAAAAATGATAAATATCAAGAATTTGAATCCTTTACTAAAAATTCCAACCGAGATTTAGTCCAAGTCTATGCCAATGGAGGTGTTCCAATGTTAATTTCCATTTTATGGCTATATAACCCATCAGAAATTCTATACATTGCTTTTTTAGCAAGTGTGGCATCAGCTACAGCTGATACTTGGGCCACGGAGATCGGTATTTTTACTAAAATGGCACCTAGGAATTGCATCTCTTTTCGAAAGTTAAAACCCGGTGTTTCAGGAGGTATTACTCTTTTTGGGACTATTGGTTCTCTTTTTGGTGCATTAATAATCGGCCTATCAGCACAATATTTTCTTCAAAGTAGTGCTGAAATATTACTAGTATTATTAGCAGGGTTTACCGCAAGCATTTTTGACTCAGTTCTTGGAGCAACAGTTCAAGCTACATATTCCTGTAGTAAATGTGGAAAGAGATTAGAAAAGTCTAAACATTGCAAAAAAGATGCAAACTTGGTATCAGGAAGTAAAATAATAACTAACGATATGGTAAACTTACTTTCTAATGTTTCAGGAGCTATGATAATTATATTAATAGTATAGAAAAATATAATTCTTGGTATGAATATTTTTAATCAGATTTTTGCTCTTCTTCAGATCCTAAAATCTCCTCAATCCAATCTATTATACGTTCAACTTGAAAAATACTTGTTAAATAAACTCTATCAAAACCTTTGGACAAGGCATAACGATCATTGTCATCATCAGCATTACCTATAATGAATCCAACTGAATTATTAGAGGTATCATTTATTACTATCTCAAGAAATGGATCTTGAAATCCGTAATCACTATTTTTATCTAAATTATTAGAAATAAGTTCGGAAGCACTAACTCCTTCTATTGCCGAAAAAATGCGGTTTATATCTGAATCATTTACTTTAAAACTTGAATCACTATGGACATACCAACCAAGAGTGTCTTCAGGAATTAGTGTGATTTGATAAGCTCCTGAAATGCGGATTTTATTCACAGTTTCTTTTTCAAAACGGGCAAGCTGCTTATCTTGAAAATAGAATGGAGAACGATCTAAATCATCTTTTGTTGATTGCCGAATTGTGAAAACTGGTGATCTACCTGATTCATAACCATAAAATTCTACATCTTCACCACCTTCATTTAATGCACTTCCAATAATTATCTCTTTTAAAGCCATTTCTTCTCCTAGATTAAGCTTTACCCTTGCTTCTGGATTATTAAATCCAAACTTTGCCTTATCTTCAAAATTTTCAGCAATAAACGACTTTGCAGAATAATTAGTTAAACTACTGAGAAAACCATTAATTCGAGTTTGCTCAACAGGAAGATTAGGAGACCTCATAAACCAAGTTTCATCATCTTTGTCAAATAAAATAGTATGAGTTTTAGTTATTAATTCAATCCTTCGGACATCATCTTTGTTAAAATGTGCAATTTTTTTATCCCTAAGTTCAAAGAGAGTTTTTTCAGATTGAGTTTTGAGGTTATCTGAAGAAATAAAAATTGTATTTGAATCCCTGAAGGCTACAAATAGATCACCACGAGTGGGGGATTGATCGCCAATTAATAAATCTAATATTTTGCCATCTTTAGATTCAATTATCACCTCTACATTTTCTGGTTGTAAACCAAAGTTTTTCAATTTTTCCTTAGTGACATTAAGTTTCCGTTTTATATTCGCATTGATAAAAGCTGAATAATTTCCATTAATAGCTGACTCCTCTACACTTGTGCGAATTGGCTGAATAATTTCCCAGCTATCTCCTAAACGTTGGTATTTGATTAAATTACCTTCTTCCTGGATTAGTGTTACAGATTGAATATCATCATCTTCAATCTTTAATAGAGAAGATTCAAAAGCCTCTAACTTTTCACGCTCTTTTCCACCTTCAATCTCATAAAAGTAGACAAATAATCCTAAAGCAATAGCAACAACAGCAAGTATTAAAGTTTTATTCATAGTATTAATTAGGTTCTTTTCATATAAACAAGAATACCTAGTCTTACAGCTATTATTGGTAAAAGAATTATAAGAAAAAAGAGGGTCAATTTTTGTTGCCGCATTGTCATAGTAAGTGATCTGTTCTCTGGTTGCTTTGGTCTAACTGAAATCAAATCTTCTTCTTCAGCTAGCCAACTAACTATATTTAGAAAAAAATCCATGTTACCAGGTGCCTGAGAGACGTAAACATCAGCAGCAAAATCAGAGTCACCAACAACGACCAAACGGGTTTTTACAGAATCTTCCTTTTCAATTGCCATAGCGAGTGTAGTAGGTCCTTCTATATCAGCATCATCTACAGATGCTTGGTTTTCTTCAAACAACATTTTTAAATCAGTTTCTCCCCAGCTATTTGGACTAGTAAATACAAGTCCATTAATGTTGGGATCAACATTCTCTTCATTGATTTTGCTTAAGGATTGGGCTTTAACAAACGAAGTTGCAAATCTAAAGTTTTTGGTAATCATATGATCACCATACTCAGCTGCGGTAGGTGCAAAACTAACGCTACTCTGTCGGTTCAAACCCGATGATGTAAGAACAAAACTAGAATGTGACTCTAGCACCATATCCCCATTAAACCTAACATTCCAATCTGAAAATAGATCTTCAACATTGCTATTTGTTTCAGGATCAAGCATAGCTAGGAGATTACCTCCCTTTTTCAGGAATCTCCTTAAGGCATCTATTTCATTTTCAGCAAATTGCTTTAACGGTCCAGCAATTACAATGACATCTGCATCCTTTGGAACTTCTTCCTGTTGAAAAAGATTAAGAATGTCAACTTGAAAATGTTGCTTTTCGAGCTCATCTTTTACTAATTGTGCACTTGCCATTCCTGGCTCATCAGGAAATATTGCTTTTTCTCCATGACCCTGTAAAAAATAAACCTTTCGTAACTCATCGCGAGTAACTTTTATTAATGCATTTGTAATATCTTCCTCATCTGTACTATTTATCTCTTCATCCTTTAGATCCGTTTTAAGCACCAAAGTTGGTAGATCAAGATATTGTTTTTCAGGGCCAAAAAATTCTCTTACCCTTTCTGGTTCCTTAATAGGATCTATAATCTCAAAATTAAATTTTCCTGAATAATGACTGTACTCTACCATTCTATCTTCCATTTGACGTGTTTCAGCATCACCTACAAACGAAACTAAGGTAACCTCACGATCAAGATTACGAAGTATATTGACAGTTTGTTCAGAAAGGGAAAATTCTTGTTGAGAAGTTGTGTCAACTCTCCAAGAATGGCGAATACTCAAATAATCAAGCAGGCCAATAATAACTAAAACAAGAACTATAACCAACGCTGCGTTTGCACCAAGTTGAGTCCTTTTAGACTTTATTTTATTAATAACTTCTTGAAAATTGGCAAATAAAGGAAAAAGGAAAAGAATTAAACCAATAATTATGAGTATCCATGCTAACCAATCAAATTGAACAATGGAAGCACCATAAAGCCAACCCAAGAAAAGAATACCTAGTCCATCATAAGATGAACCTCTCCAAAGTTTTTTAGATTTCATCAAGACCTCCATCTCAAACTTTCAATAGATTGATGAGCTAGAAAAAGGGTAATTCCGCAAATCGAAACGTAATACATCAAGTGACCTGTGTCAAAAATTCCTTTAGAAAAGTCTTCAAAGTGTTCCACGATTGAAAGATATTGAAAGAAACCACTCATTGCTCCTGATGAAAAGTTTGCAAACCAACCAACTAACCATAGAAATAGAAGAGCTACAAAAGTACCCATAGCAGAAATTATTTGATTCTCTGTCATGGAAGATATCCAAACACCAATGCCTACGGAAGCAGCTCCCATACCTATAATACCAATGTATGCTATGGCTACAGGCAAAATATCTGGGTCACCAAAGAGTATAATCACCAAAGGATATACCCACGTCAATAAAGCCATTATAACATACAAAGCAAATGCTGCTAAAAATTTACCTATCACAATATGAGTTGTCGTAACAGGTGATGTTAATAAAAGTTCAAGTGTTCCAGTTTTTTTATCATCAGAAAAACTTCTCATCGTAATCATAGGAACAACAAAAAGGGTGATTACACTTATATTTGAAAATAGAGGTCTAATAATCATATGATTCACATTTACAGGCGGAGCTGGTTGGCGCATCCTTGCTGCTTGCCATTGAAGATTAGCAGCATATTGCAAAAAAGAGGATGTCAACAAATAAAAGAACACCCCAGTTAATACAAGAAAAAGCCCTATAACCACATAAGCTATTGGAGATGAGAAATATGATTTGAACTCTCGGTTGAAAATTGTAATAATATTATTCATGATTTTGCACCTTCTGATTCAGACATCATTCGGATAAAAACATCCTCAAGTGTCGCTTCTTCTACTTTCATTTCTAATAAACTCCAATCTTTTTCTGAAAAACTTCTTGATAGAGCTTGTCTAACTTGATGTTTAAAATCACATTTCAGAATCAAAGAAGTCTGCCCATTACCAGAATAAGAATCTAAAATTTCTGAGACTCCTTTAGTTTCATTTACAACTGAGCATATATCATCTAAAGGCCCTTCAACAACTACAGTCATTTTCTCAGATCCTTGTAAAGATCGTGCTAAACCATCAGGAGTATCTTTTGCAATTATTTTTCCCTTCCGAATAATTACGACTTCATCACATGTCATTCCTACTTCAGGTAAAATATGAGTTGAAAGAACAATGGTATGGTTTCCAGCAAGAGATTTAATTAATTCTCTTACTTCTCTAATTTGTATAGGATCAAGACCAATAGTGGGTTCATCTAGGATCAAAACTTCAGGGTCATGAATTATTGCCTGTGCTAATCCAACTCTCTGTTTATATCCTTTTGAGAGTGTCTTGATTACCTTTTTTTTCACATCAGTTATGGCAACCTTTTCACAAGCTAAGTTTATTTTATTAGTTACTTCTCTTGATGAGATCTGTTTTATCTTTGCTGCAAAACCAAGATACTCTTCAACGGTCATATCAACATAAAGTGGTGGCGTCTCTGGAAGATAGCCGATACGTCGTTTCACTTCAATAGGATCATTTTGGACATTATAGCCTGAAACTTCGATGGTACCATTAGTAGCTGGCATAAAACCTGTTACTATTCTCATGGTAGTTGTTTTTCCAGCACCATTAGGTCCTAAAAAACCAAGAATTTTTCCCTGTTCAACATTAAAGGAGATATCATCTACAGCCAAAAATGAACCGTAACGTTTTGTTAGATTCCTGATCTCAATCATACAACCTCCATTGGTTTAACTCCATTATTTTTAGTAATCCACGAGAGCCTAGTTAATTTTAGAAACTCATCAACCACTAGCAAATCTTCATTATAAGATGAAATGCTAGGCACAAATTTAGCAAATTTTGTAAGGTCTGCACGTTTCAAAATTAAAATAATTTTATCAAGTTTTTCATCCGAAATAGGAAAGTAAAATTTTGTTTTTTCAATTTCTGTGGTCGTCATTTCCATTGCTCTTAAAAAATATTGATTCTCTATATATTCACGGACTAAATAAGATAACTCCTCATAATATTTTTTAAACGTTTCTGAATCAGAAGGATTCTCATTTTTTAATATCTCAAGCTTATCCATAGCAATTTCATATGGTAGACGGTTTGGAATTTGTATATCTAATTTTTTGGGTTGATCATGGATCCGCTTTCTCCATATCCATAAAAGCCCCAGAAAAGAAAATATTATACCTAAAACCGATAGAATAGTTTTCCAAGGAACCATAAGAGGAATAGGTACAGGAGGTTTTAAATCTCTTAATGTCATCTGGGACTCAGATAAAAGAGAATGAACTCTGACTTGTGATGGGTCAGGTTGGATAGAATATATAAGTTCTTTTCCTGCTTCATTTAAAACAGGAAAACTATAAGGAGGGATCTCAAAATTACCTGTATCCCAAAATGTTAACTGAAATTCAATTCCAATGTCATCTTTAAACTCATTTGCAAGGTTGTTACGTTCAGTAATAATTATATTGTCATCATCAATAATTAAAGGAGGAAATTCAATTTTCCTAGATCCGATTCCCTTAGCCCAAATTTCAAAACTTATAATATCACCTATAGAAACATCAGCCGTATCTAATTCTCCATAAATATGAAAATCACTGGGGTTTTTATTTTTTTCAACACATCCAAGAATTATTAAAAAACAAAATATATATATATATAAATGAAATTTCAATAACGTCTCTCCCTCGTTTTAAAATAAGATATCATTGGCTCAACATAATCAGTATTTGTAGAAATAGGAATAAGGTCGAATTTTAACCGTTTACATTCTTTTGAAAATTTATTTTCTTGCTCTTTAATAAATTTAGCGTAAGCCTTCCTTGCTTTATATGAAGTAGTATCTAGCCAAAAGGTTTCTTCAGTCTCAGCATCATGCACTTTGACTAAGCCGACTTCTGGAATATTGATTTCACTAGAATCAAATACCTTAACACCAATTAAATCATGTTTTTTATTTACAATTTTTAGAGTTTTACTGATTTTACTACCCATAAAATCTGAAATTAGAAAAACAACACTTCTACGATTTGCTACTCTTAAAAGATAATTTAGAGCAGAATTAATATTTGTCCCTCTTCCTTCAGCCTTATGATAAATTAATTCTCTTACAACACGTAAAACATGAGAAGAGCCTTTTTTAGGAGGAACAAATCTTTCAACTTTATCGGAAAAAATTAATAATCCTACCTTATCATTATTTTTTATTGCGGAGAATCCAAGAACAGCTCCAATCTCAGCGGCTATTTCCGATTTAAATTTAGAATGAGTACCAAAATGGCCAGAACGACTTGCATCATAAATAATAAAAACTGTTAATTCTCTTTCTTCTTCATAAATTTTTACGAAAGGTGCATTATAGCGCGCGGTTACATTCCAATCTATAAGGCGAATGTCATCTCCAGGTTGATATTCTCTAACTTCTGAAAAGGTCATGCCTCGACCTTTAAAGACACTATGATATTCACCACCGAAAATATCGTTTACTAAACTACGTGATCTAATTTCTATATGACGAACTTTTTTAAGAATTTCAGCTGGAATCATACCTGTAATTATGGAACTTCTATTGAATCAAAAAGTCTCTGAACCAATTCTTCAGAAGAAACTTCTTCAGCTTCAGCTTCATATGTAGGAATAATTCTATGACGTAAAATGTCAAACCCAACATATCGAATATCCTCAGGAATAACATAACCACGACCTTCAAGAAACGCTCTTGCTCTAGAGGCTAAAATCAAAAATATTGTAGCACGAGGAGAGCAACCATAAGCAATTAAATTTGAAATTTCACCAAGATTATATTTTCTAGGATCTCTAGTCGCTAGAATTAGATTAATTACATATTTTTCAATTTTTTCATCTACATAAATTTCATTGACAATATTTCTAGCATCCCTAATTTCTTTAGTCTTAATTACAGCAGACAAACTACTTTTCTCATTCCCCATAGAAACTTTTCGTAGAATTTCTAACTCTTCCTGTTCAGAAGGATAGTTTACTTTGAGTTTCATCATAAATCGATCTACCTGTGCCTCAGGAAGAGGATAGGTTCCTTCTTGCTCAATAGGATTTTGGGTAGCAAAGACAAGGAAGGGGTCATCAAGAGGAAAGGTCTGTTCTCCAATAGTAATTTGTCGCTCTTGCATTGACTCAAGAAGAGCACTTTGAACTTTTGCTGGAGATCTATTTATTTCATCAGCTAAAATAATATTAGCAAATATAGGCCCCTGTTTAGTCTCAAATGATCCAGTTTTTTGATTGTAAATTAAAGTTCCAATTAAATCAGCTGGAAGCATATCTGGAGTAAATTGAATTCTTTGGAACTTAGTATCAATTAACTGTGCAACAGTTCTTATAATAGTAGTCTTAGCAAGCCCTGGAACACCCTCAAGAAGAATATGACCATTAGAAAGAAGACCAATTATTATTTTATTAACAATTTCTTTTTGACCAACAATTACTTTTTCAATTGAATCCAATAATGGTTTTACGAAATTAGACTTCCTAGAAATTTTTTCGTTAAGTTCAGTTAAACTAAAATCTGTCATTTAAATTCTTAGGGAGATATATGTTTTAACTGAGGAATTTCATTTAAATCTTTACCAAGGTTCCTCAATTCGAATTTAACAGATTCAACAAGACCACTATCAGCTTTAGAAGAGAAAAGTTCAAGAAAAGTTTCGTATTCTATACGAGCTGAATTATAGTCATTTAAAAAGTTCGCAAATACATAGCCTATCATAAATTGGGCATTGATTGCAAACTTTGATTCAGGGTAATTATCTACAACTTTTCTATATTCTTTAAGAGCAACTTCAAAATTTTTATTATAAGCAATGTAAGTATCTCCAATCATATATTGTCCTTCAGCAGCTTCTATAGATTGAGGGTAATTCTCTACAAGTTTTTGCAACTTTTCAAGAGCTTCAGAATATTCCAGTTTGGTTATCATTATTTTGCTTTCTGCAAGTATTTTATCGGGTGAATCATTAGAACAACCCATCAAAAAAAGTAGTATAAAAAAAACTTTGATTAACTTTTGATTCATTTAATTATATAATCCTTGTAAAAGCAGATGAAATATACAATTTTGATAGTTTCATGCACACGGATTTTAATGAATTTTAACGTTAAAAAAATAAAAAAGTTCCTATTTCTAAAACGCATAAGGGACACCAAGATTAAAAATACCCTTCTTTTTAGAATTTAGAGGAATTGCGTAATAAAATCTTATTGGTCCTAAGGGTGTACTTATTGTCAATTCAGCACCATAGTTCCATCCTTGTCCTTTTTGCCAATAATCAACTTGCTCAGATAAATCACCTAAAGAAGTTGCTAAAATTCCTCCATCAATGAAAAAATCCATGCCAAAAACTGAATTTAAAGGCATCCTTAATTCAGCACTAATTAGAACTTTGATTAACCCACCAACTGGACGTTCAATTTCATCAACTATTTTTGTTAGATAACGTTGGGCAGGCCATCCCCTCAAACTAGTACTTCCTCCTAAATAAAATAGATCATAGGTTGGGATATAAGGTGACTTTTCACTAAGTCGATCCATCCTTCCTATTTTTGTTCTGAATGCAAATACACGTTTTTGAGGAAGTGATTTATAGTTTCTATAATCAAAATCAAATTTATAATAGTCATGTGTTCCGCCAAGCAACCAACCCACAATTTCAGAGTCTATAGTTAGCGACCAACCATCATTTGGAGTAATTAGATTATCTAACTCACGATGTCTAAACTTCAAGGATAAGCTCCTTTGTTGTTCTTTTGCTTGCTGTTCAAAAGACATCCTATCAGATATAATTCTGGTCCAACTTAACCCCCCCCTTAGAAATGATTGACTAGAGTATCTTCTAATTCCAGTCCATTCCATACCATATCTCAAGATAGGTTCATCTACACGTAAAAGTTCAGGCCCACGATCCACAAAAAATTTTAATGTATTAGGAGCCCTTAATTTTAATATCCAATTATTAGTTAATGAAAGATCCGATCTAAATATTGCTGGCACTGTCCCTCGATTAACTAAAGCATCTATAGGTAAATCAATACTACTTCTTAACCCTAATCTAATTCCAGTATTATATATATTACGATCAACCAATCTAATAGTACCTTCAATTCCTGATACTGGTTCTCCTCCTGAACTGCTAGAAGGAATATGGGCAAAACCTGGTTCAATCAAAAGATCTCTCTTACTTAGCTCTCTTAAATCTACATTGACATTAACCCAATTATTACCTCGTTTACTGTTACTTGGAATAATATCAACAAGAGAAAATAGTGACGTTTCAAATAACTGACGTTCAGATAGTTGTATTCTTTCTGAATTATAGCGATCACCACTATTAAAAGCTAACTCTCGAGAAACAAATAATGTATCCACTTCTTTTAAACCGTTAAATATTACTGAATCGATATAAGTATCTGGACCTTCTTCAATTAATAGTGTTAAATCAATGTTTTCTCCTGATATGTAGCTATGTTCCATAGAAAAAAAAAGTTTCCCGATTCTATGATATTCAAACTCTAAGTCCTTGTAATTATGTGACATACCAGTCAAGTTAAGTGGATGGTCAATTCTCAAACCTAATAATCGTAGAATTTGAAGTCTTTCAATTGAATCATTACCTTTAATTATAACAGACCTAACGGTAGACCTTAAACCTTCATTTATATTAAAAATAATTATCGCACTATTATCTTCCTGAGTATTAAAACTTTCTTCTACTGATACATCAAGGAAACCTTTTGATATATAATAATTCCTAATATTAAAAGCATCTAGCTTAAGAGATCTACGGTTAAACTCAGTTGTTTTCCACAATTGTGGCTCTTTCAACTTTAGTATCTCTTTTAATTCGTTTGATACTATAGAATTATTACCTTCAAAAATTATAGGCCCAACAAAATATTTTTTAGTTGATATTTGTCCCTTAATAGTTACAGGTGTATTTATGGCAAATACAAAAAGTATTAAGTACTTAAAATTTTTTGGAATCAAATTAGAATCTATATTTACGTCTATATTTTAGATGTACTTGTCCATCATCATCATAGGTTACAACTAATGACACATTACGATTGAGACGGTATTCAACTCCAACCTGATCAGGATTAGCAAGTGAAAAACTTCGTTTATAACTTAATGATAGATTTGAAGTTAATCGAGTACCAACCTTTACAGCCACATTCTCCTCTCCTAATGGATCAATAAAAGCGGTAGAACCTTCAATGTCAATTTGATCAAAGAGAGGGTTTGATCTTGCTAAATTTTTTTCTAGTTCATTCTCTAACAACTTCCCAAATAGGAAAGCTGACTGACGACCTATATTATCAGCTGTATTATCATCAAAACGTTTCTGCAGAGTAAGCAACTGAAGAAGATCTTCTTGGCTGAAAAAATTGTTACTATGTTGTAAAACAAGTACAGGATCATTTAATTCTCCTGTTAATGAAACTAAGATTTCTTCACCAGAAATTTCTGTAGTTGCTTCAATATTTAGCCTAGGATTTAATTCGGTAGGATCAAAAGCAAGATTCCCTTCTTGAATATTAAATACATCTGAAAAATAGTAAAATTTTCCATCTACTACTTCGAGTTCACCCGCATATTGATATGGCTCATTCCCATTTTTTTGAATTGACATGTTGCCCGAAACTTCTGCATCAATTTGACTATTTTTTACAAAAAGTTTGTCACTGATTGGAAAATTTAACCTGTAATTAAAAACAGTACTATTACCATCTTGTATTTCCGTATAATCTTGCCCACCTCTGAATTCCATTCTCAATACCGCTTCATCAGGTATAATATCTCCAGCTATATTAATTGTATCCTTCCCAGTTATAGACAGATCAATATCTCCCACACCTTCAATTTCTGCTAATAGAGTCCGAATATATATATTTTCACCATTAATCAAAAAAGCGAGATTAGGTTGGAAAAAGGTGGTCATGTCCATACTACCCTTTATGTGCAAATTATCCTTTTTTTTCACTTTTTTTTCTAAAACAATTTTTCCTCCAGAAACCCTTGCAATATTAGAACGGAGAGTCTGACCCCAATTTGTATCTTTAGGTATATTTGACGTTGCCGTTAGTTTTTCTATAATCAACTTATTATCTTTTAGCAAGGCTCGGCCATTAAGTCCAGAAATAGGTATATCAAGCAAAGTATAAAAAATATTTCCATTATTTATTTCAATTTCTCCATTTCTGATTGGTTTCTTAGGTGTACCTTGAATATTTAATGATATATCTATGTCTCCAGTAATTGAGTCAATATATGTAAAATAAGGTGAAAGAAATTCCATTGAAGATGATTGAGAATTAAAATTCATCGATACTGGTTCTGATTCAATCCACCGATCTTCATCGTGTTTAATTAAATCAAAGTCTATCGGAAGATATCCTTCTCCACGATATATACCAGTCCTTGTAAGAGTAATAAGATCTTCAAAGTAAACTCGATGGTCTGAATAACGTCCATTTATTTTAACCTTTTGTGCTTTTAAACGAGAGAATCCAGGCTCATCTATATTTAAAGAAAAATTAACTTCTGAAGCTGACGCAGTTCCACCCATAGCAAAACTACCTGTTGCATTACCCTTGAGTTTCCACCAATTTGGCAAATATGGAGATAAAAGAGTTAGATCGAAATTTTTTAAACTACTACTAAAACCAATTTTCCCATTAGGATTTGGATAAATAAAATTTCCCGTTTCAGTTAAGGCTTCATAGAAACCTGATATATCAAGAACTAAATCCTCTCCCTTTCGGAGTTGCATCTCTTTTATTGTTATATCATTACCTTTAATAGAAGAGGTAAATAAAAGATCATCAAATTTCATTTCTTCCCAGATTCCGTCCCTAATTTGAAGGGAACCTTCAAAAGAAAAAACATCATTAATAGTCATTGCTGTAAAATCAGCAAAAGCAGAGCCAGAGACAGGTAATGTCTTACCAACTAGTTTTCCAATCCCTTTTAAATCAACGTTTACCATTTGAAAATGTCCATTATCTAGCAAACCATTCTGAAGTTCTAAATTAGTTTCAAGCGAGCCTTCATTTATCTTTAAAAAAGCTGGCCCAAACTTAGTCCTACCTTGATAATGATATATGGAAAAAGGTTCTAGGTTAGATATAAACTGGTCATTTAAAGTAGATTGAATCTGATCAATTTGGATTGTATTAAAACCTAATATTTTTCCTGATAGACGGATATACTGTTTGTCAGATGAAGCACTGGCATTAGCTATAAGAATAGTATCTCCCATGAAATAAAGATTTAACGAACTATCATCAATATTTATATCTCCAAACATGCTATTTCCGGTTTCAGCTGAAAGTGAACCATGTCGAGTCTCTTGTATTGAATTAATTATGAAACTTGACTTAAATGATGACAAATTGATTTCACCATAAGAAATCTTGTTAAAAGTTAAATTGCCTTTAACTGATGGATTATCAAGAAAACCTGAAAATTTTATAGTGCCATAAGCAAGACCTTTTGGACTTTCTTTTAACCCCGCTAGAGTTGAAACAAAACCAAGATCTGTATTTTTAATTACAAAATTTAAATCTGTTTTATTCTGCTCTAAATTAATCCCACCAAATGCTTGAAGTTTTCCCAGACCTAAATTAATTATTAAAGAATCTTGAATGGATAGAATACCTTTTCTAAAATCAATTTTGCCTGAAGCACCTAAAAACTCTGGATTTGGATAGTCGTCATTCTTTAGATCTATATTGGATGTAATAGCATTAATTTGGTTGAATTTATCTAATTCAATATTGAAAGACGTTAAACCTTTTATATTTGTTGAGTGTACTGATAAACCAAAATTTTTCAAATTCAAATTTGATACATTTAAATCTAGTAATATATGAGACTGTTTTTGAAAGCGACCATTGCCAGAAAATTGAGCTCCTCCAAAATTAATCATAGCATCAGAAAATTGAATACCTTCATCATTAATATGAAATATAGATTTTAAATCAGAAATAAGTTTTGATGTTTCCCCATCAATCAAGCTACCTTCAAAATAATTAGAATTGGAGTCTGATTTAATATTTATTCCAATATTAACCTTTGATGTATTAACTATCTCAGAAATTCTTCCTATCCCAAAATCATTCAAAGGAACTTCATTAACCGCTATTTTTAAAGATAAATTTTTGTCCTCTTTAATTCCACCAGTACCATCTATTGTAACGTGGTATCCGTTTAATGTTCCAATTATTCCTTTTGCTGAAATATTGGTTTGATCAAAAAATAGTTTTCCTTCCTTAATATTTAAATCTAAATCCGATTGAAAATCATGAAACTTAGCTGATGAAAAGCTAATATCAAGATTTTCATCATTAGAGTTTATTTTTCCAGATGCATCAAAACTATATAGTTGTTCTTTTAATTGCTGATGCACTCTAATTGATGATTGATTTATTGAAAAATATTTGACACGCAAACCACTTTCCGCTAATTCTTCAATAAAGTTCGTTTTATAATTTTTAGAATCATCATCTTGATTTAATGTTATTAACAAATTATCCATTAAAAGATTTGATAATGCCCATTTACCAGAAAGTATCTGAGTAAAATCAAGATTCAAGACACTCCTTTCGCAAAATAATACAATAGAAGAATCCTTTTTTCTTAGATAGACATTCTCAATCTTAATATTGGAAATTAATTGACCATCTAGATCGGAAACAGAAAGTTCCCAACCGTTTCTTAGAAGATGAGACTGGTTAACATATTCTACAATTTCATCGGTCCATTTTCCTGGAACCATTACAATATAAAAAACGCTCCCAACTAGCAAAGCTAAGATAAAAGTCAGAATGAAGAGAGCTTTAGTTTTTCTACGCACTACAATTCTTCTCCAAAGCAAATTTACCTTTTTATAATATTAAATACAAAAATGGCGAACATAACCTGTCCGCCATTTATTTTTGATTATCTAAAGCTACTATTTATCATCTACTACTTCAAAATCAGCATCCTCAATTTCTTTGTCATCTTCATTTTTGGTTTCCCCTGAATTATCGGGAGGTTCTTGAGCTTGAGTCTCTTCTTTAGAATTTTCATACATTTTTGCAGCAATTTCATTCCAAGCAGTATTCAAATTATCTGTAGCTGTTTTAATATCCTCAACACTTGAACCCGAAGAAGCATCCTTTAAATTTTGAACAGATTCTTCTAATGTTTTTTTATCACTTTCATTGAGTTTTTCATCAAACTCTTTGAGGTTTTTTTCTGTTTGATAAATGAGTTGATCCGCTTGATTATTTATATCAACTTCCTCTCGTTTTTCTTTATCTTCTGATTCATGTTTTTTTGCATCATCAACCATCATTTCAACTTCTTCTTGACTAAGACCACTAGAAGCTTCAATTCTGATACTCTGCTCTTTACCTGTTGCCTTATCTTGAGCTCCAACATTTAAGATACCATTCGCATCAATATCGAATGTTACTTCAATCTGAGGAACACCACGAGGTGCTGGTGGTATTCCATCGAGATGAAATTTCCCTATAGTCTTATTATAGACAGCCATTTCTCTCTCTCCTTGAAGTACGTGGATTTCTACAGAAGGTTGACTGTCGGCTGCTGTAGAAAAAATTTGACTCTTCTTAGTTGGAATGGTAGTATTCCTATCAATAAGTTTAGTAAATACTCCCCCAAGTGTTTCAATTCCCAAGGACAGAGGTGTAACATCTAAAAGCAAAACATCTTCAACTTCCCCTCCAAGGATACCTCCTTGAATACCAGCACCCATAGCTACTACTTCATCAGGATTTACCCCTCTATTTGGTTCTTTACGAAAGATCTCTTTTACAACATCTTGAACCTTTGGTATACGAATAGATCCTCCAACTAGAATAACATCATTAATATCCGTAGGCTTTACTCCAGCATCTTTAAGTGCTTGTTCACATGGTTTTCTTGTCCTCTCAATTAAATCATCAACCAATTCTTCAAACTTTGCCCTTGTAAGAGACATATTAAGGTGCTTTGGACCAGTCGAATCAGCTGTAACAAAAGGTAAGTTAATGTCAGTCTGTTTAGATGAAGAAAGTTCACGCTTTGCAGATTCTGAGGCTTCTTTCAAACGTTGAAGTGCCATAGGATCTTCTTTTAAATTAATACCTTCACTTTTCTTAAACTCCTCAGCCATCCAATCTATGATTCTTTGGTCAAAATCATCCCCGCCAAGATGACCATCCCCATTTGAAGCTAATACTTCAATGGATTTCTCTCCATCAACATCCATTACATCTAGAATTGAAATATCAAAAGTTCCTCCACCTAGATCAAATACAGCTACTTTTTGATCATTTGTTTTATCCATACCGTAAGCAAGAGCGGCAGCTGTTGGTTCATTTATTATTCTTTTAACATTTAATCCAGCAATTTTTCCAGCATCTTTAGTTGCTTGACGCTGAGAGTCATTAAAATATGCAGGAACAGTTATAACCGCTTCGCTAACTGATGAGCCTAAATATTCTTCAGCAGTTTGACGCAGCTTTTGGAGAACCATTGCACTTATTTCAGGTGGAACATATGTTTTACCTTCAATCTCAACTTCTACAGCTCCAGAAGAACCTTTTTTTACATCATAAGGCACTTCGGAAATCTCAGTTTTAACTTCATTATATTCACGACCCATAAAACGCTTGATTGAATAAATAGTATTGTTAGGATTAGTTACAGCTTGGCGTTTAGCTGGTTGACCAACCAACCGCTCACCATCCTTTGAAAAGGCCACTACAGATGGAGTAGTTCGTCCTCCTTCAGGGTTTGTAATAACCTTTGGTTCACCACCTTCCATTACTGCAACACAAGAATTTGTTGTACCAAGATCAATTCCAATAATTTTTGACATATCTTATAACTCCTTAAAATCTTTTTAAATAATTCTCTAGATGAACTATTAATTTGCAAATAACGTGCCAACTAAAAAGGGTAGACTTTTTGGCATCTTTTGTTATATTTTAGAGGAAGCTATTTATGACTATTTGTCAGCCTTTTTGCCCTCTGGAAGTGACTTGGAAGTTTTACGAGCAGATCTCTTTTGTTTCTTTTGAAGTTTAGTTATATTTATCGACTCTTTTATTGCATCCACTTTAACTGTATCTCCTTCAGAAAATTTTCCCTGAAGGATTAATTCTGACAAAGGCCCTTCTATAGCAGATTGAATTTGTCTACGCATTGGCCTCGCACCAAATTCATCACTAAACCCTTCTTCTAAAAGAAGATTCTTTGCAGCTGAAGTAACTTTCAGTTTCATCTTTTTAGTTTTCAAATTATGGAACAAATCTCGAAGCTGAAGATTAATTATTTTTAAAACACTAGATTTTCTAAGTGGTTTAAACACTATTGATTCATCTATTCTATTAACGAATTCTGGGTTGAAAATTTCTTTTACTTTATCAATTACACGATCACTTATAACATCAAAGCCTTCATCACCAGAAGAATCTCCAAAACCATATGTACCAATTTTACCAAATCCACGAGTACCAATATTTGAGGTGAGGATGATTATAGTATTTCTAAAATCAACTTTTCTTCCCATACTATCTGTAAGTACACCTTCATCTAAAAGCTGTAAAAGAATGTTAAAAACATCAGAGTGAGCCTTCTCAATCTCATCAAGAAGAATAACTGAATAGGGATTTCTTCTTACCCTCTCAGTGAGTTGACCTCCTTCTTCATATCCAACATAACCCGGAGGAGCGCCTATAAGACGAGATACAGCAAATCTCTCCATATACTCTGACATATCGATCTTGATTAAAGAATCATCATGTAAGAAAAGATGTTTAGTCAAAACTTTAGCTGTCTCTGTTTTACCTACACCTGTAGGGCCAAGAAAGAGGAATACTCCTATAGGCCTGAGAGGGTTTTTTAAACCCGCCCTAGCTCGTTGGATTGCTTTTGTAAGAGTATTTATTGCAGTATCTTGTCCTATAATAAATTCTTTAAGACTTTCCCCCATTTTTAATAATTTTTCTGATTCTTTTTCAGCTACTTCTGAAATAGGGATACCAGTCATCATTGAAACAACATCAGCTATATCTTTTTCATTAACTGATGGTGGATGTTTTGTTTCCTCTTTTGTCCATGTCTTCTGAGCTAATTCAAGGGACTTTAGCAACATCCTTTCTTTATCTCTTAAACTAGCAGCCTTTTCAAACTGCTGACTGGATACTACGGCATCTTTTTCAGATCGAATCTTCTCTATTTCTAGCTCAAGCTCAACTACTTCATTTGGAACATTTAAATTTTGAAGATGTAATCTAGCTCCTGCTTCATCTAATACATCAATAGCTTTATCAGGAAGAAAATTATCTGTTATATATCTATGACTTAAATCGACACAAGCTTGAATTGCGTCATTAGTAAATTTTACATTATGATGCTTCTCATATCGGCCTCGCAATCCTTGAAGGATTGATACAGATTCCTTTATTGTTGGAGGATTAACGGTCACCTTTTGAAAACGCCTTTCCAAAGCACCATCTTTTTCAATATTTTTCCGATATTCATCAAGAGTTGTTGCACCTACACAATGAATTTCCCCCCTTGACAATGCTGGCTTAAACATATTTGAGGCATCCAATGAACCTGAAGCACTACCAGCTCCAACAATAGTATGTAGTTCATCGATAAAAAGAATTATGTCTTTAGCTGACTCTAATTCAGTCATAATAGCTTTCATTCTTTCCTCAAACTGACCTCTATATTTTGTCCCAGCAACAATCCCAGCTAAGTCAAGAGCTACAATTCGTTTATTATGCAATAAACGTGGGACATCCCTGTTGTTAATTCTTTGGGCAAGGCCTTCAACAATTGCTGTTTTACCTACGCCGGGCTCACCAATGAGCACAGGATTGTTTTTTTTCCTTCTACAAAGGATTTGCGCCACTCTTTCTATTTCATTCATTCTACCTATGACAGGATCTAACTGACCATCTCGAGCAAGCACTGTAATATCACGACTAAAATGATCTAAAGCTGGTGTCTTAGATTTTTTTATAGCTGATTGACTTTTTGTCTTAGGAGAAGGTGTAGAAGTAATATCTTTTTTAAGTAATTCAATGACGGATGTGTAATTAACTTCAAAAGCAGTTAATACGTCAAAAGCAACACCTTCTGTCTCTTGAAGAATTGCAAGAAGTAGATGGTAGTCATCCGCAATAGTTGCATTTAGATTCGAAGCTTCAGTAAATGTATTCCGGAGAATTCGTTCAGCGCGTCTTGTTAGAGGAAGATGGCCAAGAGTCATAGTTCCACCAGCTGGCTTTACCATATCCTCAATCATCAATCGAATTTCCTCTAAATCACATCCGAGGTCTTCAAGGATTTCTACAGCCCTACCCGAACTCTCTTTAATTATACCAAGAAGCAAGTGCTCAGATCCAACATAACTATGACCAAGCTGAATCGCTTCTTCTTTAGCAAATTTCATTACAGCTTGAACTCTTTTTGAAAAATTTTCTTTCATTTCATTAAAAATATTATATGGAATTTACTTTTCAACTATAGCTGAATCAACTCACTTTTGATATATTTTTAAGAAGTCCATTTGAAATTTCTAGATTCTTTTTACAAATCATTGCCACTGAAGGATTATGAGTAGCGATAACGAAAGCTTTGTCAAATGTATCAGCAAGAGATGCAATCATATCCATCAAATGTGAAGCCGATTCCAGATCTAAATTTCCAGTTGGTTCATCAGCCAAAACAATACTGGGAGAATTAGCTAATGCTCTCAAAACTGCAACTCTTTGCCTTTCACCTCCCGAAATAGTTGCTGGCCGATGATTGGCCCTAAAACTCAGCCCTACTTTATCTAAAAGTTCCAAAGATCTATCTTTAGCTTTTTTTTCATTTACTTTCATTAATCTTTGTGGAATCATGAGATTCTCTAAAACTGTAAATTCCGGTAATAAGTGATGAAACTGAAAAACAAAGCCTATTTTTTCCATTCTGAGCTTAGATATAGAGTTATCATCAAGGCTAAAAACTTTTTTTCCACAAATTTCAAGTGACCCTGAATCAGGAGAATCAAGAGTACCAAGAATATTTAATAGAGTGGACTTTCCACATCCTGAAGGACCAGTAATTGAAATCATTTCTCCTTTACTAATTTGAAAATCTAATCCTTTTAGAATTTGTAATAATTCACCACTAGTAGAATAACTTTTTTTAATTTTCTCTGCTTTTAATATCATTTTTCAAATTTAATGGCTTTAGATGGTACTAATTTTTTTACTTCCATTGATGGAAAATTCACAGATAAAAAAACCAATAACATCCCTATTAAAAGAATTATTGATATATCAAAAAATGTTATAACCACAGGCAATTTCTCCACAAAATATATTGTTTCTGGCAAGCGAATAAAGCCAAATTTATTTTGAGTCACAACAAATAAAAAACCAGAACAACTTCCTAAGAATAATCCTAAAACACCAATAAATAAACCCTGAAGGCGAAACAAATTGGATATTTTCGATTGAGAAAAACCAATAGCCCTTAATATTCCAATTTCCCGGATTTTTTCCATCATGAGCATGGTTAATGTAGAAGCAATATTAAAGCAAGCGACTATAACTATAAGACTAAGGATAACTATACTTCCTATCTTCTCCATTCTCATTGCCTTAAATAGTGTCTGATGCAAATTTTCCCAATATGAAATAGAAACATTTTCTCCAAAATTTTTGTTCAAAGCTTCTTTAACATTATCTCTTTTTACATTTTTATCTAAACGAATATCCACTCCATCAATATTATTTTCTGTCTTGAATAGCTCTTGACCAGATTCTAATGGAATAAGAACATATTTCTGGTCAAAATCTAAAATTCGAGTTTCAAAAACACCCGAAATTTGACCATCTAAAATCGAAGGCATTCCTAAATAAAGTTGATTATCAAGGGGATTAATTAATCGAAACTTATCACCTTTTTGAATTCCTAAGCGATCAGCAATCCCCTTACCTAAATAAACGGCCTTTTTACTTTTCTCTGGATTTTCCGATTCAAGACCTTCAATATTGTAGACAGTTGTTAAGCGCTCTTTAATTATACTTTTAACTTTAACCAAATGACGTCCATTAGGAGAGATTGCCAGAGCCTTTCTATCTAAAAAGGGCGAATATGAATGAATACCGTTAATTTCATCTAACTGGATCAAATCCTTTAACCTTAATTCCTTTTTTAAAGGAGTTAATCGAATTTCAGCTTCAAAACCTATTATCTTATTACGAACCTCTTGTTCAAATCCATTAAGTACAGCAATAGAAACAATTAAAGCAAAACATCCTACTGACACTCCTATAATTGATATAAAACCACTCCAAGATATAAACCCTACTTTCTTTCTGGAAAGAAGCATCCTAATAGCCATCCAAAATTCAAATCCAATCATTCGTATCTAATAGCTTTAGCTGGTTCTATTCCAGATGCTTTCCAGGCTGGATAAAGACTTGCAATTATAGCCGCCAATAGACCAAAAAAGCCAACAGTTAAAATATGTGATAAAGCAATATCTATGGGTAGGTTACTCATAAAATAAACTTCTTCTGGGATGGAAAAAATGTTAAATCTTGTTTGGATCCAACCAAGAAATAATGCCAAAAGGGCACCTAAAACTACACCGCAAAAACCAACTATTCCTCCTTCAAGAAAGAATAATTGAGAAATATTCTTTCTTGAAAATCCCATCGCTCGCATTATTGCAATATCTTTATTCTTTTCCATAACAATCATTGTCAGTGATGACATTATATTTAAAACTGCAACAAGTGCTATCAGTGCAAAAACAACTGTAATTGGATATTTTTGCAAAGACAACCATTCAAAAAGATTGCTATGTCGCTCTTTCCAAGTTGATGACATTAATGGATAATTAAGATTTTCATTTAAAACATCGGATACATCTTCAGTATCTAATAGAGTTTTTAGTGAAAGAATTTCACCTGTAACTAGATTTTCATAATTAAAAAGACGTTGAGCTGACTTCAAATCAATATAGACTATAGACTCATCATATTCATTTAGCCCAGTCTTATATATTCCACTAATCTCACATTGCATAATCCTAGGAGCTCTTCCAGGTTTTCCAATAGATGTCAAGTCCATTATATTAATTAATTGACCAATATTCTTTACTTTTAATTTATCTGCCAACACTTTACCAATAATTATACCAGGCTTTTTTGATTCAGTATCAATTAAATTAAAATTTCCATCTATTAGACTTTTACTCGTCTGTAGAACATTCTCAGCAATGCTTGGGTCAAAAGCCTCTACAAAAACAGCTTCAGTCTTTCCAAAAAGACGCACTGTAGCAGCATGATGTATATATGGTAACCTTCCTGAAACTTCAGGAATACTTGCTAGAATAGAATCAAGTTGGGGCTGATAATCAGATAAAGGATTACCAAGAAATCCTCTTATCCGTATATGACCATCAAAACCAATGATTTTTTCTTGGACTTCTTTTTCAAATCCTTTAAGTATACCTAGAGTTAGAATCAGTACAGTTATACCTATAGTTAAACCAGCTATGGAGAGATAACTTACAAAGGAAAGAAAACTCAGATTATGACTAGAGGCTATATGTCGACGAGCAATTAGGGATAAAAGATTCATTATTACTCATCATCTTGAGGACGCATTGTTGGGAATAAGATTACATCCTTTATATTTACCTTCCCTGTTAGCAACATAACTAACCTATCAATACCTATTCCTACTCCTCCCATTGGTGGCATGCCAATCTCAACTGATTGTAAAAAATCCTCATCAAAACTATGTGCCTCTTGGTCTCCTTTATCTTTCAATTTTACCTGAGTTTCAAACCGCTCTCTTTGATCAATAGGATCATTTAATTCACTAAAAGCATTAGCAAGTTCAGCACCACCGACGAAAAGCTCAAACCTCTCAACAACATCCTTATTACCATCACGTTTAATTTTGGCTAAAGGTGAAATAACTTTAGGATAATCAATAACAAAAGTTGGCCGTAAAAGTTTTGGCTCAACAAATTCTCGCATAAGTACTTCATATATCCTACCGAGATGTGCACCTTTTTCAAGTTCAATATGTTTCTTAGAACAAAGCTTCTTTAAATCCTCTTCTGAAGCAAAAGTTAAATCCTCACCAATAGCATTATTAAGCAAATCCATAAAAGATACTCGATCAAATGGCTCGTTAAGATCTATATGTTGATCAGCTATGTTAATAGTAGTAATACCAGTCTCTTTAGCAACAGCTCTAATTAGCAATTCTACAAAATCCATCATAAAAAAATAATCAACGTAGGCTTTATAAAATTCAAGCATGGTAAACTCAGGATTATGATTGCGATCTATACCTTCATTACGAAATACTTTTGATATTTCATAAACCCCATCCAAACCACCAGCAACAAGACGTTTTAAGTATAGTTCATCTGAAATTCTCAAGAAAAAATTTTGATTAAGTGCATTATGTTTAGTAATAAAAGGTCTAGCAAAAGCTCCACCATAGATTTGCTGTAAAATCGGAGTTTCTACTTCAAGAAAACTATTATTATCTAAAAAAGACCTAATTGAGGATATTATTTTCGCACGATTAATAAAATCTTTCTTTACATTTGGATTCACAATTAAATCAATATATCTATTTCTATAACGTTGCTCTTTATCTTGAAAAGCATTATAGACTTCTCCATCCTTTTCTTTACCTCCTGGAAGAGGGCGAATACTTTTTGACAAGAGTTGAATCTCATCACAATTAATACTTATTTCCTTTGTATTTGTCTTAAATACTTTTCCAATTACACCCACAATGTCACCTATATCTAAAAACTTAAACATTGAATATTGATTTTCACCGATATCATCACGTTTAATGTAAACCTGAATTTTTGCTTGCTGATCTTGAACATGAAAAAAAGAAGCTTTACCCATTTTACGAATAGATATAATTCTTCCAGCAATAGAAACACTAGAATCTTTTAATTCATCATAATTTTCAATGATCTCAAGAGAATTATTATTTTTTTCAAATGAATAAGGATAGGGATTAATACCCATTTCTAAAAACTTTTCTATTTTTGCTTTTCGAAAATCCATGATTTGTTTCAAGCTTAGTTCCTTATTAGATGACATACCTAATTCTCCATTGTTTATTTTGAAGGTTTATAATTAGACGAAAATAATAGAAATGCTTTAATAAAGTCATCTAAATCACCATCCATTACCTTTTTACCATCACCAACTTCAAGTTTTGTTCTATGATCCTTTACCATTGTATAAGGATGAAAAACATATGATCTAATCTGGCTACCCCAACCTATATCAGTTTTTTTACTTTCTAGTTCTTTAATTGACTCAGCTTGTTCTTCAAGATATTTTTGATATAATTTTGCTTTCAAAATTTTCATCGCACTAGCTTTATTTTTATGTTGAGATCTTTCATTTTGACATTGAACAACAATCCCAGATGAATTATGAGTAATACGAACTGCTGAATCTGTCTTATTAACATGTTGTCCACCAGCACCACTAGCACGATAAGTATCAACTCTAATTTCCTCGGGCCTAATTTCAACTTCTATTTCTTCATCAGTAGAAGGATATACGAAAACGGAAGCAAACGATGTATGTCGACGTTTAGAAGCATCAAAAGGAGATATTCTAACTAGTCGATGCACACCGACCTCAGCTTTAAGAAGACCATAGGCATATTCACCATTTATTTCTATAGTAATATCTTTTAATCCAGCCTCATCTCCCGGCTGGAAATCAATAACTGAACTTTCGAAACCCTTCCTCTCTATCCATCTACTATACATTCGGTATAACATTTCAGCCCAATCTTGTGATTCAGTTCCACCAGCACCAGGGTGTATTGTAAGAATTGCATCATTAGCATCTTCAGTTTCACTTAATGTAAGACGAAGCTCTAGCTGGTCTACAATCTTTTGAAATTTAGATAATTCCGAAACAAACTCATTTGAAGATTCTAGATCTTTATCATCATCTAGAAAAGCTAGATAGACTTCACAATCTTCTTTTTTTCGTTCTGCTCCATCCCAGAGTTCAATTTCTTTTTCATATATAGAAATTTGTTTCAGAATAGATTGAGCTGAAGCATTGTTTTCCCAAAAATCCTTGGATAAAGTTTCTTTTTTTAGCTTAGAAAGTTTTGAGTTAACTGAGACAAGGTCAAAGGTACCCCCTAAGATCATTATATCGTTTATCTAGATCTTGAAAAACTTCTTTTTGCTCTGATAAATCCATAAACCACTATAATAAAATTACAGATAATTAAGCTAATGAAACTACTCGCCTGAACTGACAAAAAGATTCTCATCTAAGAAACGTTTTAATGAATATTCATCAAGATCAAGTTGAAACACCCCATTAACAGCAACTGAAATTCTACTTTTTTCTTCAGAAACGACAATAACAATAACATCAGTTTCCTCACTAATCCCTAACGCCGCTCTATGCCGTGTTCCCATTTCAGGATCAATCATATCACTTTCAGTTAGAGGTAAAATGCATTGTGCTGCTTCAATAATATTATTCTGAATAATTACAGCCCCATCATGTAAGGGAGATTGAGGATTGAATATTGACACTAAAAGAGGAGAACTTACTTCAGCCTTAACTGATGTTCCAGCTTCTTTTATATTTTTTAGACCTGCATCTCTTTGTAAAACAATCAAAGCACCCCATCCTTTTTGTTGCAATTGAACCGATGAGTGTACTACAGCATCAATAGTGGAAGAACTCCCTACTCTAAAAAGACGTTGAAAGAAAGGATTTGTCCCAACATAGATCATTAATCTTCTTAATTCAGGCTGAAAAAGTATAACAAAAGCTACCACCCATACAGTTTGAATCTGATCAACTATCCATGTCATGCCACTCATCCCAATAGCTCGAAAAACAAATGATGACAAAAGAATAATTATTATTCCAACAAGCATTTGGCCTGCCCGTGTTCCACGAAAATAAGTATATAGTTTAATAAAAAGCCATGTTACTAATAAAATATCAATAATGTCTAATACAGTAACTGTTAGAAAACCAACTTTAAAAAGTGTCATGACATGAGGCCTATATTCTTTATTGAATCAGTTACTTTAACAACACGTTTCATTTCTTTAACATCGTGGACTCTGACAATCCGAGCGCCATTTAAAACAGCCGCAGTAATTGAGGCAGCGGTACCTTCTAATCGTTCCATCTCAGGTAAATTAAGAGTTTTACCCAAAAAAGATTTTCTTGATGTTCCAATTATTATAGGAACATCAAAAACATCTAATTTTTTTAGATCTCTTATAATAGTATAATTATGCATTATTGACTTACCAAAACCTATGCCAGGATCAATAATTATTTTATTGATATCTATCTTTCCATTTTTTATTTCATGAATCCTTTCTTTGAAAAATGAAAGTATATCAGAAATTACATCATTATAATCAGGTAAATCTTGCATATTTTTTGGATTTCCTTTCATATGCATAAGAATTAGAAATGCATTAGAATCCTTGGCTACTTTAATCATTTTGGGGTCAAATCTCATTGCAGAAATATCATTTATAATAGAAGCTCCCATTTCTATGCATGTTTTAGCTACTGATGCTTTATAGGTATCAATCGAAATAGGAACTGAAAACCTTGAAGCTATTTCTTCAATAATGGGCACTACCCTTTTTAATTCCTCTATCTCACTTACTGGTTCAGCTCCAGGTCGAGATGATTCACCGCCAACATCAACAATATCAGCTCCTTCTTCAATCATTTGAGCCACATGATCAAGGGCGGATTCTTTGGAAAAAAACTTTCCGCCATCAGAAAAGGAATCAGGAGTAAAATTAAGTACTCCCATAATCAATGTCCTGTTTTCATTCAACAGGCTTCCTAGGTTTATTTTTTTATTTGAATCCACTACATTATAGCGGAAGCTTAGGAAAGATTGCTATTGGGCAGACTCTTCCGCCAATTTCTTTTTCTTTGGTTTTCTTTGGGAGACATTTTTTCTTTTTTGTTTTGATTTATTAGCAGATTTTTTACGACGTCTCAAAGTTTTACCATCTAAAATTTTATCCAAATCATTACCATCAATTGTTTCGTGCTTTAGCAACTCTTTTGCAAGACGATGTAGAACTTCTTCATTATTATGGAGAAGTTTAATTGCTTCATCCTCAGCTTCTCGAATAATTCGGAAAACTTCTTCATCAATTTTTAATGCTGTTGAATCACTATAATCTCGGTTATTTGCAATGTCACGACCGAGGAAAACTTCTTCATCTTTTTTGCCAAACGCTAATGGACCCATCGCATTACTCATTCCCCATTCACAAACCATTTTGCGAGCCATCTCAGTAGCTACTTCTATATCATTACCAGCTCCAGTTGTAAGCTCATTAAATACTAATTGTTCTGCTGCACGTCCTCCTAATAAAACTCTTAAACGTGTATTAATATATGATTGTGAATAATTATGTTTTTCATCCATCGGTAATTGAGCTGTTATACCTAAGGCACGACCACGAGGAATAATTGATACTTTATGAACAGGATCTGCTTGTGGTAAAAGTCTCGCAACTAAAGCATGACCAGACTCATGATAGGCTGTTAACTGTTTTTCTTCATCACTTAATATCATACTTTTTCTCTCAACACCCATCATTACTTTGTCTTTTGCAGCTTCAAAGTCATCCATAGAAACTTTTGATTTTCCATCACGTGCAGCTAGCAGAGATGCTTCATTAACAAGATTTTCAATATCAGCACCTACAAGCCCTGGAGTACCCTTTGCAAGAATTTCAATATTAACATCCTTAGCTAATGGGATATCATTGGTATGCACTTCAAATATTCCTTTTCTACCTCTTAAATCAGGAATATCAACAACTACTTGACGGTCAAATCTACCTGGTCTAAGAAGAGCACTATCGAGTACATCTGGACGATTTGTAGCTGCGATAAGAATAATATTTGTTGAAGATTCAAACCCATCCATTTCTACTAATAAAGCATTAAGTGTTTGTTCTCTCTCATCATGACCTCCACCTAGGCCCGCTCCTCGATGGCGACCAACCGCATCAATTTCATCAATAAATATAATTGAAGGTGCATTCTTTTTCCCTTGTTCAAAGAGGTCTCGAACACGAGAAGCTCCAACTCCCACAAACATCTCAACAAAATCAGCACCACTAAGACTAAAAAATGGGACACCAGCCTCACCCGCAACAGCTCTTGCAAGCAGGGTCTTACCCGTTCCAGGAGGACCCAACAACAAAACTCCCTTTGGAATACGTCCCCCTAGCTTTTGGTATTGTTCAGGATTTTTTAAAAAGGTAATTATCTCACTAAGCTCTTGTTTAGCCTCTTGACAACCAGCTACTCTATCAAAATTAATCTTAGGTTTATCTTCTACCCAAAGACGAGCACGACTTCTGCCAAAATTAAATAGACTGTTTCCTCCTCCTACGCCACCTTGCATTCTTTTCATAATAAAAATCCAAAAAATAATTAGAAGCAACCAAGGTGCCATACTAAGAAGATAACTAAACCAATCAACCTTTCGCTCTTTAAAGCTATAAAGCACAGAAAATTTATCCCATTCAGCAAGTACTGATTCATTTACAAAAGGAAGAGTAACAAGAAAATTAGTATACTCTCCTACTTTTTGACCATCTCTCATTAAATCCTGAGGTTCTTTAAGTTTTCCATGAAATTCATTTTCAATTACTTCAGCTTCTAAAATAGCCCCGGAATTAAGAAATTTTTGATATTCAAAATATTGTATTTCAATTTCATTTCTCTTGTTTGCTGTAAAAAGGTTTGAAAGAAAAATAGCTGAGATGAGAATAACTACCCAAACAAGGGATGTTTTACCAGCCTGTTTCCACTGAAAACTCTGATTGTCAGAATCGGAATTCTTTTGATTAGAGTTTTTATTATCTTTTTTAGTTTCACTCACTTTATTTATCCAATTTATCTAAGACTTTGATTGATTTGAGATTTCTCATCTTTTGATTATAATCTAACCCATATCCAACAACATAATCCTGTGAGGTCTCGAAACAAATATATTTAGGCTTGGAATTTAGTTGGGCAACCTCATTTTTGAAAAGCAAACTTGCTACTACCACTGAAGAAGGATCTGATTCATTAAGTAGATTAATTAAATAATTTATTGTTAAACCAGAATCTATGACATCCTCAACAATAATTACATCTCTTCCCCTTACATCTATTGAGAAGTTAGATTCAAGATTAACGGAACCTTTTGATTGAGACCCTCTATAACTTGAAACCTTCATGAAATCTATTTCACAATCAATTTTTATTTCCCTAATTAAGTCAGAAAAAAATATAAAGCTACCTTTTAAAATTCCTATAAGAAGAGGAACCTTCCCGTGATAATCGGAATTTATAGAGTTAGCTATTTCTTTAACTCTCCTTTTAATTGTTATTTCTGAGAATAGTTCCTTCAACATTATTTCTTGAACCAATTAATTTTTACTACACTTGAGGTTGAGTCAGAAACTTTAAAACGATCATCTAAACGTAGGCCACACAACCAAACTATCTCATCATTGGAAGTCAAAACATATTGATCCTCTTTATTGAATCTATTTATTTTTTCATCAATTAGAATATCACTAATCTTTTTTTGATTTTTCATGCCTAGAGGAATCATACGATCGCCTTCTTTCCATTTTCTCAAAAGAAGTGAACCTTTAAGTCTATTATAATTAATGAATTCAATTGTAGGGTCATTAGAAAAATGAATTTCTTGTTTTGCAAATGCCATTGAAAAGCTAAATCTAGAAAAATCAATTTGAAATGGTGGGAAAGAATCTTTCGGAAAAATATGAGAGCTATTTTCAGCAGTAGATATTTCCCTTATTAAAAAATAATCTCTATCCTTCAGGATTCTAATTTTATTGGAAATCTTTAGAATATTTCCAGTTGATGAATAAAGTAAGAAGTTATGTAGTTCATCCCAAATATATCCACGCCAAATCTCCTCATCACAATTAGCTATAGCCCTTATAAGTTCTTTTTGTATCAACAAGGGAATATTTTTAAGTCCTTTACAATTTATTTTAAAATATCCTTCTTCGCTAATTGAAACTAATTTCGAATAAACATTCCTTACTTGTTCCTCAATCAAACAATTAATTTCATTAAAATTTCTAATGGTTCTAACTACAGTTTCATTAAAGTTTGGATTTATAATTTCTATTTTTGGAATTATCGTATTGCGGATTCTATTTCGATCATAATAATTATCATCGTTTGTACTGTCATATCGGAATCGTAAACCATTTACTTTAGAATAATTAATCAATTCTTGTTTTGAGAATCCAAGTAGTGGTCGAAACAACTTACCTTTTTCTTTAGAAATACCTAATAAACCTCGGTAACTACTTCCATTAATTAAACGCATTAATATTGTTTCGGATTGATCATTAGCTTGATGGGCTGTAGATATCCAATCATAGTTCATTTCAGATCTTTTAGATTCAAAAAAAGCATATCTTTTCTTTCTTGCATTTTCTTCAAAATTTGATTCTTGATGAGATTCCCAACGCTCTGAAAAAAATGGAACATCTATAGAATCAGCTAGCTGCCGGACAAAACTTTCATCTTGATCAGAATCTCCATTTCTAGAACAATGATTCAAATGTACAATTGCCAAATTAAGTTTGAACTTCTTTTTAAAAGATAAAAAAAGATGCGCCATAACGACAGAATCAACCCCGCCAGAAACAGCTAAGAGTCCAGAAGATCCATTAAAAACAAGTTTAGAATGTTCTAATTCATTCTTAAAAATTCTTATGATATTTTTTTCAGATCTAATATTCAAAAATAAAAAGTTTTTCAGAATCAAATAAACATCCTAAGATCATTGTTATTCCTTTGATTCGAATTCCTTGTACTGATCTATAATTTTTTTTTCACTGCGACAAAGGAAATAAACCCAACCTAAAATGAAAATTGCAACCACTAAAATTGCTGACAGTAGGAAGCCCAAATATTTATAAGTCATAACGATCACTAAATAGTTTTGCTTTAAGTCTTAGCACATGAACTCTATAAGAAAAAAGATAAATTAAAAGTAAGGTAAATGATATGAGAGATAAAATAAAGGTCCAATAAACATCATCTGGCTGACTCCCCATAGCAGGTTGAGGATGAAGTTGGGCTTCCTGATTCCAGAATTTAACTGATAAATAAATGATCGGAACATTTGCAAAAGCTAGAATCCCAATTACAGCCGAAATTCTTCGCATTCGTTCATTAACGTCACCAAAATTTCGAAGCAAAAAATAACCTATATATATAAGGAACATGATTAGAACAGTTGTTAGGCGTGGCTCCCAACTCCAGGCTGACCCCCAAATTGGCTTAGCCCAAATTGGCCCAGTAATAAGTACTAAAGCACAAAAAAGAGTACCTATTTCAGCTGATGCATAGCTGAAATAATCCCATTTTTCATCCTTTTTTAAAAGATAAATTAATCCAAACATCGCTACAAAAAGGTAAGACAATCCGGCTGTCCAAGCTGAAGGAACATGATAATAAAATATCTTTTGCGCCATTTGCTGCTGGGGATCAATTCTAGTTGCAAAAAGCACTAAATACAATACCAATAGGCAAAGTATTATAATAATTGAAACAAAAATTTTTATCTTTAACGTTGAATGAAAATAGTTCATTATTCCTCAGTTACATAATCATAGCTTAATAAACCCAGCAACCCAAAAACTATATCATAAGTTAATATAATTTGAAACCAAAGTTTCCATTCAATCATTTCGGCTGATGACATTATTGCAGCTGTACTCTTTACGGCACTAATCATAAGCGGGGTTACTATTGGATATAATAGTAATGGCAACAAAAATTCATTTCCCCTCGCCCTCATTACAGCGCCAGAGATAAGACTTCCTGAAAAACTTATTCCTAAGTCAACAAGGAAAAAAACCCCTATTAACTGACTAATGTTGCCAAAAGATGGTATTTGAAGAAAAAGTGCGAAAACAGGCATAAGTATTGCCTGTGATATAATAAGAAAAATCAAAGAACATAAACATTTACTAATAAATAATGTACTCCTATTAATTGGAGCTGAAAGCATTAAAGAAAAAGCATCAAATTCTTTCTCTAAACTATGAGAGCGGTGTATTGCTAAAGTGCTAATAAAAAGAAAAAGGGTCCACATTAACCCCGGAGCAAAAACTAAAACTAATTCTGGAGAAGGGCGAAATGAAAATGCATATAACAAAGTAACAGCAATACCAAATGCTATCATTGAGATTAATATTTCACGGCTTTTAACCTCAAGAAGCAAATCTTTTTTAAGCAAAATACCTATCATATAAGCTCTAAATGAAAAATAAAATTCTACTATTAGTTAATTTGACCATTGTCCAATACAAGAGTCCTATCTGCATGGTTCGAAATCCAAAGTTTGTCATGAGATACAATAAGTTGAGACCTTCCTTCTTTCTTCCAATTCTGAATCATTTGTGAAAGTAAATCTATACCGTCACTGTCTAAAGCTGCGGTAGGTTCATCTAAAAGCAGCAACTTCCAAGAAATCATTGATGCCTTTGCTAACGAAAGACGCTGAAGCATTCCTTTTGAAAACTCTCTTATTGGACCTTGAAACGAAGAATCTAAACCAACTTTTCTTAAATGTTTTTCTATATTTTTTTTTGACGAATCTTCATCATAAATATTAGCAATAATTTCAAGATTCTCTATAGCAGATAAAGGAGGATATAAACCAGGATCATGTCCAACATAAAGTAAAAATCTTCTATTGTCTGAATTTCCACTCAATAATGGTTTATCTTCCCATAGAATTAAACCCATATCACAAGATAGGATCTGGGCAATAATTCTCAATAAAGTAGATTTTCCAGAACCATTCTTTCCTAATAGACCCACAGTTTCTCCTAGCTTAAGGTCTAAATCAACTTTATTTAAAACGGTCCTATAACCGAATCTTTTAGTTACATTAATTAAAGAAAGCACTAATCTAAAGCAGTTCTTTTTCCTAGCGATTCAATCTTATACATTATTGAAGATGCTTCAAGTTTAAGTTCATGTCTATTCCTTCGAAAATCAGAGGGTGAGACAGTTCCCATTTCATATTCCATTTCTAATTCTTTTATCTGTTTATAAATAGATTCTTTCAGAATTTTTAGGACAACTATTTTTGACTTATCTTCTTCTCGACTTTCCTTTTTAGGAAGAAAAAGAGGTTGAACCAAAAAGCCAAAGACAATAAGAAACGTTGCAAAAATCATAAAAACGGCGAACAAAATCAAATCTCCTCTTTAAGGCGACTAGGCCAAAGTGATATAACCGTTCCAAAGAGGAGAACATAACCACCAAGCCATACAAATCGAACTAAACGATTAACCATAATCTTAATTGATAATAACTGATTATCAACGTCTATACCTCCAAAAACTGAATATACATCTTCTCTCCATGTTGAATGAAGGGATAATTCACTATGAGGCTGCCTGCGGTCTGGATTAGGATTTTTATGGAAATAAATTCTTTTTTCAGGTAATAACTTAGCTACTAGCCTATCTTCTTTAACAACATCAAGTTCAGCAATCCACGCATAATGATTTTGCCTCTCTTCTTCTTCTAAGCCAGAGAGTTTAACTTTGTAGCCAGCTATTTGCACTTCATCACCTACTGATAAAGACCATTCACGATCCTTATCAAAAGCTTTACCAATAAAACCAACAAACATAAAAACGATGCCAATATGAACAATGTATCCACCATATCTAGATCGGTTCTTTGAAATCATTTTTTTGAAAGCCTGCACTACGTTTTCATCAAATTTCCGTTGGCGAACAATTATTCCTCTTGAAAATTCAGAAAAAATAGCAGTAGCAACAAAGGCGGTAAGGAAAATAGTAACTATAGGATATATTTTTCTAACCCCCATTATTAATCCAACCATCATAGCTACTGATCCCAATAATATCGGAATAGAGAAATTTTTAATTAGACTCACTCTAGATGTTCTTCGCCAAGCTAAAAGTGGACCAATTCCTGTAAGCATTAATAAAATCAAACCAATAGGTATTGTTATTTGATTAAAAAACGGGGCACCTACTGTAATCTGTGTTCCGGTAAAAGCTTCAGATATAACAGGAAACATTGTACCCCAAAACACAGCAAAGCAAATGCTTACAAAAATAACATTGTTAAATAGAAAACCACTCTCTCTTGATACAAATGATTCCATACGTTTTTCAGTTTTTAGATCATTAAGTCTTGAAAGTAAAAGATATACTGATACAGTTAGAATGAAGACCACAAAACCGAGGAACATTGGACCAAGAGATGATTGAGTAAAAGAATGGACAGAAGATACTATTCCACTTCTAGTTAAAAAAGTTCCAAAAATACAAAGTAAAAATGTTAAAAGAATCAAGATCATATTCCAGACTTTCAGCATATTCTTCTTTTCTTGGATAATGATACTGTGAATAAATGCAGTTCCAGTTAGCCATGGCATAAAAGAAGCATTTTCAACAGGATCCCATGCCCAGTAACCTCCCCAACCAAGTTCATTATAAGCCCACCATCCGCCAAGTAAAATACCTATACCAAGAGTTAACCAAGTGAAAAGTGTCCACGCTCTTATTGTTTTAACCCAAACAGCATCAAGTTGTCTGGACCAAAGAGCAGCTATTGCAAAAGCAAATGGAACTGAAAAACCAACATAACCTAAATAAAGCATAGGAGGATGAATTGCCATTGTTGGATTTTGAAGTAATGGATTTAATCCTAAACCATCTTGTATTACAAAATCTGTTTTTACTGGAGCATAAGGATTTGCAACAAAGTTTACCATCAAAAGGAAGAAAATTTGAATTACTGTGAGAGTTATAATTACATATGGCATTAATTCTTTATGTCTATTTCTATTTTGAATGATAACTACAGCAGAATAGGAACAAAGAACAAATAACCAAAAAAGTAAAGATCCTGACTGACCAGCCCACAAAGCTGTGAATTTATAAATTGTAGGAGTACCTATTGATGTATATTTTGCAACATAATCAATATCAAAATTACTATTCAGAAGGCCCGCTAATAGTGTTACTGTAGAAAGTGCTACCAAAAAAGATACAGAAAGACTAGTCCTCTGTGCTACAAAGAAAAATCTAATATCCCCCCGACGGATAAATAGTCCGATAAGAAAGATAGTGATGAAACTCAATCCTAAACTTAGACTGAGAAGTGAGGAGCCATATATAGGCATATTATCTTAAAATAATTCTATGAAACAAATTAAATTGATTTTTCAGCTTGACGTAAATCACCTTCATATCTTGAAGCACATTTTGTCATAAGATTGTCAGCGTAAAATGTTCGACCATCATAAAAACCTTCAATAATAACCTCGGAACCATCTTTAAACATATCGGGAACAATCTTATGGTAATTAACAAACAATTCTTCTTTTTCTTGAGTAAGTACAAAGGAAAGAGCTAAAGGGTCTTCTTTACTCCTTGAGATGGATCCCTCCATCACATTTCCTCCAAGTCGAAAGCGCTTGCCAGGTTTAATAGTTTTTCTTTCAACCAAATCTTGAATAGTTACATAAGGAAGTTCATTGCCTTCGAATCCTAATCCAACCCAAACAATCATCAGCAATGAAATAGCAATAATTACAGATGCAAATTTCTTATTCATATTTATCCTATGTTAACTTTTTATTAACACTTTAATAATTGATGCTAGAAAATTTAAAGCATAAATAAATATATGCTTTAATACTATAAAAATTATTTTTGTTTTTTAGCAACATGGGTTTTTTCTTCGTTTAATAAACCATTAATTTGCTTCTTTTAGACTTCACTTGCAATTTTCATATTTTAACATCTAGTATTTTTTTAATAAACTTATTTAATCTTAATATGTTCCTATAATAAAGTAGGATTCATTTCATATCAATGGTGTTAAATCGTGACTTTTTTATAGTTTTTAATCCTTCCATTATCATCCAACCTATTAATAGAATAAGAATTAAGCAAAGCAGAAATAGAAATGGATTGCTTCCAGCAAAATTAATAGTTTTTAAAATAATGGTAATTAAAGTTGTTAACATAACTAATATCATTGGTATAAATATTGGGAGAACTGGCCTTTTTAATTGCCAAAAGTATAAAGTAAGTACCATAAAAGTAAAAGCGGCTAGCATCTGATTGCTAGCTCCAAATATAGGCCATAGAATCCAGCCAGCCTGTGTTGATGATCCTGTAACAGGATCATCAACGTTCCACATAGTAAGAATAAAAGCCGGAAGAATCGCAATAACCGTTGCAAAATATCTATTTTCTAATATTTTAACTTTTGAAGCAGTTCCTAATTCAGATAAAACAAATCTTTGAATTCGTGTAGCTGTGTCAAGAGTAGTAGCAGCAAAAGAAATAACTAAAACAGCCATTAGTGTTTTTGCCAAATCGGATGGGATCCCGAGTTCTTGAATTAGTGCACCACCGCCTAAAACAAATGCAGCAGCCTTATTTCCACTTGCATTTGCCCAAGTATCATAATAAACGGCCCAAGACAAATCTTGGACATTACCTTGAGTTGGTAAATTACATGCTGCAACTAGAGAAATACCCGCAACAGCAGCAATTGTTGACGCCAAAGCTAAAGTACCTTCTCCAAGCATACTTCCATAACCAATTAGTCGTGAATCTTTTATGCGACAAACTTGTTTAGAAGTCGTTCCAGAAGCTACGAGACCATGGAATCCACTAATTGCTCCACAAGCTATTGTAACAAACAAAAGCGGAATCATAGGAGGCGCTCCCTGATCAACTGTTAATCTTATGGCTGGTGCTTCAATAATAGGTCTAACATAAAAAATACCTATATAGAGAAGTCCTAATCCTACTAAAAGTTGATGGCTATTGATATAATCTCTAGGTTGAAGTAGAAACCATACTGGTAATAAACTTGCTATTCCAGAATAAATGAACAGTACTATAATCCATATATTAGAAGCCTCAGATCTAGACAAGCCGCCCATAACCTCAAAACTGATTGGCGCTTTACTTCCAACCCAGATAAACAAATATAAGAGAATAAGAGCAATAATTGATGGTAGGAATGTATTTGTCCCTTTTTTATATATTAACCAACCGATACTAATCGCAAGTACTATTTGGACATTAATTGGTATCACTGTACTAGGAACAGTTACAAAAAGATCCGCAATAGCCATAGCAAAAACAGCAAGAACTAGCCAAATGAACATTAAAACAAATAATAAAAACATTATTCTAGCTTTGTCACCCATGATTTTACTACTTATATCCGCGATACTCCGACCTTTCTCTCGGAGACTCACAATCAAAGCACCAAAATCATGAGCAGCTCCAACAAAAATACTACCAAGTATTATCCATAAGCACGCAGGGAACCAACCCCAATAAGCTGCAACACATGGACCAATGATTGGGGCAGCACCAGCAATCGAAGTAAAATGATGACCAAAAAGTATATGACGTTTCGTTGGTACAAAATCTATGTTATCCTGGAACTCATGCGATGGGGTTTGAAGTTCTGGATCGGTCTTATATAAACCCCTGTGCAACCAATTAGAATAGTACCTAAATCCCGCATAAAAAGCAGCAAGACCAATAGCAGCTAAAATTGCTGAATTCATTAATGTTTTATATCGTTAAACAACAGAGTTTGATTTAGCAATTTTTGATAAAGCATCGGCAATTTTTTCAGAAGTCAAACCTAACTCAGAAAGTAGCCTGCTGCGATCACCATGATCAACAAATTCATCTGGGATTCCAATATTAAATACTTTACCACTATAATTTCTAGAATTAAGAGATGTAAGAATAGCTGAACCAAAACCACCTTCAAGTGCTCCCTCTTCAATAGTAAAAACAAAAGAAAAGTTCTGTGATATTTCATCTAACATTTCTTCATCCAAGGGTTTTACAAATCGGGCATTTACTAATTGTGGAGTAATCCCATCAATATTAAAATTTTCTATAGCATTTTTAGCCTCTTCAACCATGCTTCCTACAGCAAGTATGACTATTTCATCACCTTTTTTAAGAATTTCCCAAGTACCTACTTTAATTGCTTCAGGCTCTTTTTCATTATCAAATAGGATTGATGACGTTTTAGGATATCTGATAGCAAAAGGTCCATTCCATAGATTAAGGCCTGTATACATTAAATCTCTGAGCTCATTACCATTTTTAGGAGCAGCAATAGCCATGCCTGGTATAGATCTTAAAAAACTAAAATCAAAAACTCCATGATGTGTAGGACCATCAGGTCCAACAACGCCCCCTCTATCAATACAAAAAAGTACTGGCAAGTTTTGTAGAGCTATATCATGAATAATCATATCATAGCTTCGCTGTAAAAAAGTAGAATATATTGCAACTATAGGTTTAAGACCTGATGCTGAAAGACCTCCAGCAAAGGTTACAGCATGCCCCTCAGCAATCCCACTGTCAAAAAAACGTTCAGGAAACTTTTCAGCAAATGGAACAAGCCCTGTACCCTCACGCATAGCCGCAACAACTGCAACAATATCTTTATCTTTAGAAGCAAGCTGGCATACTATACTACCAAAAGTGTTACTATAATCAGGTGCAGGTGGATTAATTAACTCTCCATTACTATTGCCAGAAAGAGAATAGTATTTCAAGGGATCTTCCTCAGCTTTTTCTTTACCAATTCCTTTTCTGGTCAAGACATGTACAACAGCTGGGTAACTTGCACTTTTGAGATTCTGAAACGTTTCTAACATCTCATCCATATTGTGTCCATCGATTGGACCAAAATATCGTAGTCCAAGCTCTTCAAAAATCATACCAGGGACTAAAAAATGCTTAAGACCTTCCTGAATGGAATGAGCCAATCTACGAACAACCTTTTTTGAGACACCTGGAAGTACACCTGTAAGGTCCCAGATCTTATCTCTAACCCGATTGTATAGTGGATTCGTTACCAATTTTGTTAAATAACGTGATAGAGCACCAACAGTAGGAGAGATTGACATTCGGTTATCATTCAACACTACAAGAAATTGGCTAGGCAATACCCCAGCATTGTTCAGACCTTCATAAGCTAGACCACCAGACATTGAACCATCACCAATAACTGCAATAACCTTATTTTTTTCTCCTTTTAAATCTCTTGCCCTTGCCATGCCAAGTGCAGCAGATACTGATGTACTTGCATGACCAGCACCAAAAACATCAAATTCACTTTCATCCCGTTTACAGAAACCACTTATACCTTCATATTGTCTAAGTGTTTGAAAAGCTTGATTTCGTCCAGTGATTATCTTATGTGCATAACATTGGTGACCAACATCCCATAGAATAAGATCTTTAGGAGTATCAAAAATTTTATGTAGTGCAACAGTAAGATCAACAACACCCAAAGGAGATGAAAAATGTCCGCCTTTCTCTTCAACAACTTCAATTATTTTCTCACGAATATCATTTGAAAGTACCTTTAAGTCTTCCAGTGATAGAGAACGTAGATCAAAAGGGGAATTTATTTGATCAAGAATTTTTTTATTTTTAGGCAATTGATAATTCCGTTGATAGGGTTGTAAAATATTGGTGAATACGACATTCATTCGTTAGTTCTGGATGGAATGAACAAGCGATATGGTGACCCTGGCGAACTAAAACAGGCTCTTTGTTGATTGACGAAAGAATTTCGACATTATCTCCTGTTTTTAAAATCCTTGGCGCTCTAATAAAAAATCCTCTCATTGAAAATGAATTTCCATCCAACTTAACATCTAGATCATTAATAAAAGAATGAACTTGCCGTCCATACCCATTTCTATCAACAAAGATATCGATAAGATTTAAGGTCTGAACTCTTTTATCATCAACACTTTTTGCCATTAGTATCATGCCAGCACAAGTTCCAAAAACTGGTTTATCCTTAGCAAATTGAACTAAAGGATCAAAAAGTTGATTCACTTCTAATAATTTGGTTATCGTTGTGGATTCACCACCAGGAATTATAAGACCATCACATCTTTCTAATTCATCTGAATATCGGACATTTATTGGTTTAATATTTAAAGAATTAAGCATAGCAAAATGTTTAGCATATGCTCCTTGCAGACCAAGGACTCCAATATGCCTCACTACCATCCTCTTTCTTGCATTCTCTGTTCTTCAGGAATATCCGCTATATCAAGACCTTCCATAGCTGTCTGGAGACCCTGGGATACTTCTGCTAATTTTGCTGGATCATCATAGTTAGTAACCGATTGAACAATAGCTTTTGCTCTTGCTTCTGGATCTTCAGATTTAAATATACCTGACCCAACAAAAACACTTTCAGCTCCAAGTTGCATCATAAGAGATGCATCAGCAGGCGTTGCTACTCCTCCAGCTGCAAAATTAGGAACAGGTAATTTCCCAAGTTTAGCAACTTGCTTTACTAAAGTATAAGGAGCTCCAAGTTCTTTAGAGCGAGACATAAGTTCATCTTCAGAAAGAACTGTCAAAGATCTAATATCCTTTTGTACTTGACGCATATGCCTAACAGCTTCAACAATATTACCACTTCCAGCTTCACCTTTGGTTCTAATCATTGCTGCTCCTTCCCCTATTCTTCTAAGGGCTTCACCAAGATCCCGACATCCACAAACAAAAGGAACTTTGAATGCATGTTTGTCAATATGATTGAATTCATCAGCTGGAGTAAGGACCTCACTTTCATCTACAAAATCTACTTCTAATGACTGTAAGATTTGGGCTTCAGCAAAATGACCTATCCGACATTTTGCCATCACTGGGATAGAAACAGTTTTCTGTATTTCTTTAATTACTTGGGGACTTGACATACGGGCAATACCCCCATCAGCGCGTATATCAGCTGGAATTCTTTCAAGGGCCATCACTGAAACGGCACCAGCATCTTCAGCAATTTTTGCTTGTTTAGCTGTAGTAACATCCATAATCACTCCACCTTTTAGCATCTCAGCCAATCCGACTTTAACTTCGAAGGACCCTTTATCCATCTTTAAATACCTCCTCATTATTAGATGATAACATAGAAAGTTTATCATAAACTTCTTTAATGAGATAATCTGGGGTAGATGCCCCAGCAGATATCCCAACTTTTTTTGCTTTATTAAACCATTTAAAATTTATGTCATCAGAACATGTCACTTGATATGTTTTAGGATTAATCTTTAATGCAAGCTCCGTCAAACGTTTAGAATTAGCACTCGTAAAAGAACCTATTATTAACATTACATCACAATCATTTGCCAATTCTTTTATTTGCTCTTGATTTCTCTTAGTAGGAAAACAAATAGTATTAATAAAATGAAGATCAAAAATTTTTGTCATTAATATATTGATTATTGCCTGAACATTTTCAATAGTTTGAGTAGATTGACTAACAACGCCTGCACGTTTTATTTTTCGTAAATCATTAGCTTCTTCAGTAGTGGCAATGACTAAAGGATTTTTTGCATGGCTCATAATACCAATGACTTCATCATGACCATGGTCACCAATAATAATAATTTGCCTTCCATCTTTTTCAAGCTTCTCCACTTCATCATGAATCTCTTGTACTAATGGGCAAGTCGCATCAATTATATTCAATCCTTTTTCCTTAGCAACTTTCCAAACCTCTTCAGAAGTACCATGAGCTCTGAACAATACAGGTTTATCATTAGGAACTTTATCTAGAGATTGAACAACTTTTGTACCAGAATTCGATAAATCTTCTACAACACGTTCATTGTGAACTATATCTCCTAGCATATAAACTTCCCCAAATTCATTGGCGGTTTCATATGCAAGATTTACAGCATCTCTAACACCAAAACAGTAACCTGCGTCTCTTGCTATTATTATTTCCATCTAAACACCTTTCTTCAACTGATGTTCAATCTCTGATACTCCTTCAGCTACAATAGCTTCCCGAACAATATCTAATGGTTTATCTACTAACGCTCCTGCAGCAAATTGATGTCCACCTCCACCAAACTTTCTTGCTAATCCATTAATTTTTACTTTGCCTTTTGATCGAAAATTAAGTCTGGTTTTATTCTCAGAAAGCTCATGAATCATTATTGCTACTTCAACACCTTGAATTGAGCGAACAGTATCTGTAAATCCACTAACGTGCTCTTTACTAGCTCCAGCATCTTTAATCATATCTTCAGTAATTACAAACCAAGCAAGTTTTCCATGGCCAGCCATATGAATTGTTCCCAAAGCAAGAGCTAATAATTTAACCTTTTCTAAAGGTAAAGATTCATATACTTTCTGATATAATTCGTGAGGTTTTACTCCTAAACGAATTAGTTCTGATGCCATCTCATGCGAATCTGCATCAGCATTACTAAATCTAAATGAGCCAGTATCTGTCATAAGTGCAACATAAAGACCATCAGCTGCTTCTTTTGAAAGAGAATCCGTTGTACCATAAACATATTTTAGATAATCAAATATTAGGAATCCTGTAGAACATGCTGAAGTATCATGTATAGCATAAGAAAATTTATTAGGTTCTTGGTGAGGATGATGATCTATAGAAACCATCTGGAGTCCTACTTCCAATAGGTCTTCCCCTAAATACCCAAGTCTACTATAATCTCCAATATCAAGAACAATAACAAGATCAGCTAATGGTAAAAGATATTTGTGAGTTGATCTATCATAATGTAAAAAATCAGCATATTCACTCAAAAATTGAATCTCATAAGAAACAGGAGATGGATTAAGAATAATAAATTTCTTTCCCAATTTTTTTAGATAAGAAGCCATAGCAAGTTGGGACCCAATCCCATCACCATCTGGATTGATATGAGTTGAAAGTATTAGGTTTTCAGCCTTACCAATCATATCCTCGATTATAGCCCATCGGTTGTTTTCTTTTATTTCAGTATTTTTCATTTCAACTATGTCAATAACAATAGTACACCAATTCTAATTGATGATTTTTCCCCAATATTTAACTTTCAAATTTAATCATCAATTATGACAAAGTTTGCTAAGTGTCGAAATAAGTTTTGAAATTCCTTTTCCTGAAACACTTGAGATGAACAAAACTTCTTCTCCATTAATTAATTTTTCCATTTTTGAATCTGGGGCTAATAAATCTGATTTGGTAAAAACTATCACTCTTGGCCTGTCTAAAAGTTTTTCATTATGATTTTTCAACTCATTAAGGAGTGTAGAGATTGTAAGATCAGGTTCTTCATCAAGTACATCTACTAAAATAGCTAAAACAGTTGTTCTTTCAATATGACGAAGGAAACGAATTCCCATTCCCTTTCCATCACTAGCACCTTTGATTAAACCAGGAATATCAACCATCACAAACGAATCAAATTCGCCATATTTAACTATTCCTAAATGAGGCTGTAGTGTTGTAAAGGGATAATCGGCAATTTTTGGACGAGCAGCGGATAGCTTAGATAGAAGAGTTGATTTCCCTACATTGGGGAATCCTATCAATCCCACATCAGCAAGAAGCTTTAATTCTAGTTCATAGATAAATTCTTCACCAGGTTGACCTTTTTCAACCTCCCGGGGAGATTGATGGGTTGATGTAGCGAATGAAGCATTCCCTCTTCCACCAACACCACCCGTAGCCCCACAGAAACTATCCTTCTCCTCAATAAGATCAACTGATAAATTATTTTTTTCTTTGTTGCATATTGTTGTACCAGATGGAACTAAAATAGTAACATCAATACCATTTGCTCCCGTCTTATTACTACTTGATCCATCAGAACCATTTTGAGCACGATAAGATTTCCGATATTTTATATCTTGAAGAGTATGGAGTTGTGTATCGACTTTAAAAATCACATTCCCTCCTTTGCCTCCATTTCCACCATCAGGACCACCTTTGGGCAAAAATTTCTCTCTTCGGAAACTTACACAGCCATTACCGCCATTGCCAGACGAGATCTTGATTTTTACATAATCAACAAACATTCCTTCTGAATTTAGTCACATTTAACCCAAGGTCACTACTTAGTTAGCTTTCAATGAAAACTGTGAAATTGAATCAAATGGAATAGAAATAAAATGAATAAATTTTATATGAAGACTATTAAAAAAAGATTTGTACTAAAATGATATTTTGGTTTCAATGCTTGTTTATTAGTATTTCTTGAAAACTTCCAAAAATTTTCCAATTTTATTAACTTTTCTCAAACAAAAAGTAGATATAATTGACGCAACAAGAAAATAGAGACAGACGTTTAGCCGCCATCATGTTCACAGATATGGTGAATTATTCTGAGTTAATGCAAAAAAATGAAGCCAATACTTTAAAACTTCTTAAAGAACAGCAAAGCATTGTAAACAATATTCTTGAGGAATTCGGTGGCCGGCAAATTAAAACTATAGGTGATGGATTCTTCTCTCAATTCAATAGTGTTCTTATTGCACTTGACTGCGGAATAAGGATTCAAGAAAAACTAGCAAAATTCAACTCCACAAGACATGTCAATCAAAGAATTCATTTACGCATTGGAATTCATCTGGGTGATGTCGAAATAATGGATAATGACGCTTATGGAGATGGGGTAAATATTGCATCAAGAATTGAACCTTTTGCTGATCCTGGAGGTATCTGCATTACAGAAGATGTTTACCGACAAGTAATGAATAAGAGTGATTTAACTTTTCGACCCATTGGCAAGAAAAATCTCAAAAATATTACCTATAGCCCTGACGTCTATAAAGTTATTTTACCCTGGCAGGATAGACGCCAAAAGTCTGACCCCACCTTTCCCAGAGAAAAAGAAAGAAGAAACCAAGATAAAAGCTATTCAGATAATCTAAATCATAAAACCCCAGATGATGGAAAAAAGCAGAAAACCAAGGTAATTACTTATCTTGCCATTTTAGTCATGGCCGTTGTTGGATTTGTATTCTTAATGACAAAGAAATCTACAAGCTCAGAAAAATCTCGTTCTATAGCGGTTCTGCCTTTTGATACAATCACCGATGCAACAGGGAATGATCATTTTGCTCAAGGCATAACAGAAGATATTATTAGTAAACTTTCAGAAATCCGAGGGCTAAGAGTAATTGCCCGAACTTCAGTGTTACAATATGATGGGACAACTAAGTCTGTTCTTGATATTGCAGGAGAATTGGATGTAAATACAATTCTTGAGGGTTCAATTAGAAGAGAAAAGAATAGAGTTAGAGTAGTGGTGCAGCTAATTGACGTACTAACGGATGATCACCTTTGGACGAATACTTATGACAAAGAACTGAATGATATTTTTGCAGTACAAAGTGATATTGCACAGAATATAGCATCAGCCCTCACAGCTGAATTAACTGATAATGAGATAAGTGCCATTTCGGAAAGCCCTACCATTAACACAGAAGCCTACCAATACTATCGGGAAGGACTTAACCATTACTATAGCTACTCCTTTGAAGGATATAATTCAGCTATAGAACAATATAATAAGGCCATACAGGTTGATCCTGAATATGCATTAGTTTACGCTGAACTCGGCAATGCCTACGGTCAAATTTTCATTATCACTCAAAATCCAAAAGATCTAGAAAAAGGTCTTTCTTCTATTAATAAAGCACTTTCCATTAATAAAAATCTTGCCGAAGCATATAAGGCAAGAGCCCTTCTGGATTATGCACAAAGCAATGGAAACGCATCCATAAAGAACAATATCAGAGCCACCGAATTAAAACCAGGTTATTATGACGCTATTGCCAATGTTGGTAATACCTATATTGAACTAGGAAATTTAAGTGAGGCCTTGCGTTGGCAAGAAAGAAGTTATCCTTTAAATCCCTATAGCCTTCAAGCTGACTGGCACCGTGCACAGGTATATTTTATGATGGATGAAAGTGATAGAGGAATGGAATATATCAGAATTGGTATTCAGAAGTTCAATCAAGGTTTTCGATGCCGAAGTATGTTGATCCAACACTACATCAACTCCAAAGATTTTGAACAAGCAAAAAAAGGAATTACGGATCTATTAGAAGTAAGAAAAAATGACAAATCCATTAATGATCTGTGGAGTATTTATCATTACATGAACGGGGACTTCCAAGAAGGAATTGAGTATGCTGACAAGACCCCCTTTCCAACAGACTACAGTAAGTTATACCATGCAGACATGCTTTCCAGGATAGGTAAAAAGGGACAGTCAGAGCAAATTCTTTCTGAAATAGAATTAAGGGTGCAAAAACGAATTAATGCTGGATCTGACATATATAGGCCCTACTATGTTGTTGCCCAAATCTATGCCATAAAAGGTGAAAAAGAATTAAGTATGGATATGCTTCAAAAAGCAATTAATAGAGGTTTTCGGGGTTTTGGAGATGATATTAATTTCCTTTCCTGGAAAGTCAATCCCATATTTTCCACCTTTATCAACGACTCCAAATTCATAGAACTTCAGCGAGAAGTTGATATTATTATTAATAGAGAAAAAATGGAGGCTGGGATAACTAGCTTCTAAGGAGTCTCCAAGCTCAAGGAACTTCATACTTTGCATATCTTTTTTACTTTCATACTTTCCATTTTGACGAGCTTTATTTTTCCTCAGGACAAAACTGTTGGTATTGTTCCTCTTGATGCACCTGAATTCAACCGATTAGAGCTTTTTACTATTTCCGATTATATCAGACGTGAAGCTGAGGCAACAGGAAACTTCAGTGAAGGCAGTACTTTAATTGCCGATGCAATACTCGGTACCATAATTGATGAATCTTGGGCTTGTGATGAAATCGATTGCGGCTTTGATGTAGCAGACAGAGCCGGCGTGAGTCAGGTTATTGCTCTTGATCTAACCCGCATCAAAAAAACAGGTACAGACTCTACAGGTGCCATCACAATCTCTGGAAATATGTTCCTGTATTTATTAAGTCCTGAGGTTAGCTCGGATAATGATCAAGAAAAGAAGTGGCTATCCACAGTATATGACAGGACCCATCAGGTATTAACAGGAGAACCTCGCCCAGCCGATAATCGGGTAAACCGGTGGTATAAAGGATCAGCAGAGAATGTACCGGAAATAATAAAGGTTATGACCTGGGAACTTCTGGGAGCAACTCCTCCTGAAGGCCATTTCTCAGAAAACATCCTTTCCCTTGCTCAGGGAGATTTTGTCGGTAAAGCCCTGACATTTGCGACGGCAAACGTTGTTCCTCTTTCCTTAGGAGCAGGAGGACTCATACTTGTAGGAAGTGGTTTTGTGGCTGGGGCTGCTTTAAACGCTGGACCTGAACAGAACCCTACTGATTTCGGTAACCCCCCACCTTTCCCTGGAAAATAATTTGCAAAGCTCCTTGAAAAATTCTCTCCTTCCTGTTTTTCTTTCCATTTTGAATGGCATTGCCTTAGCCCAGCTTCCTGAATTCACAATTGATGTGCCTGATGGAGCAACTACACATGGTTTTGGCTATCGATCTGCCATCGATGGCGATTATGCTGTGGTATCTGACCCTTATCAGGAAATAGACGGGCAAGATCACAGAGGTGCCGCTTACGTATATAAACGCAATGGCTCTAGTTGGGAACTGGAGCAAAAATTAACCGTCCCTAATTCCGATCTTAACCAATACATGTATTTTGCTTGGTCTGTTGATATTGATGGAAATAGTATTGTTGTGGGCGTTTGGTGTGGTGCTACTGGTGGTGGTTCTGAAAATAATCTAGAAGGAGCGGCCTTCGTTTTTGTCCGTGACGGCACAACCTGGAGCCAACAAGGAAGGCTTGTCCAGACTAATCCCCAAATGACTAGTGGCTCAAGCTCTTCAAACAAAAATGGATTCGGCGAGTCCGTTGCCATCTCAGGCGATTATGTCATAATGGGTGCTCGTGTAGATGATGGCAACGGTACATCCCCCAATAATAAGGATAGACAAGGGGCTGCCGTTATCTTTGTCCGAAGTGGTACAACCTGGAGCGAGCAGCAAGAGATCTTTGCAAACGATCCTGCATCTGTTGATTATTTTGGTAATGATGTTGATATTGATGGTGATTACGCTATTGTAGGAGCGCCATATGACGATGATGGTGGTAGTAGTACTGGATCGGCCTACATATTCAAACGTAGTGGCACAAGCTGGAATCAGGAAGCTAAAATTAATGCTTTTAATGATGGCTCCTATACATACCCCGTTAATGGTACATATTTTGGTGGATCTGTTGCTATTGATGGTGATTATAGTACGTCAAAAATAGAAACAGGCTTTCCTGGCTCAGAAATTGGTTATATTTCTATTTCTACAGTTTTGATACTTCTCGATAAAGTTAAAGAGTTAGAAAAACAAGACTTTATCGAGCCTAAAGAGTTTAGAAAGACA
>PAYY01000036.1 GCA_002715465.1 Fidelibacterota bacterium
CTAGTGCTACTATAATACCTATTGCTATGATCTTTCATGTTATGGGATGGACTCCGTGGAATAGTATCCTACAGATGTTTGGTGCTGCTGGATGGGTGTACGTTGGTACTAAGACAGGTGAACGTGCTTTGGTATTGAATTTTCTTCCACAGTTCTTTATTATAATACCAGGTCTTATTGTTCTTTGGTATACTAGATGATTTATTTTGATGGTTGTTCTGTTACTATGGGAGCAGAACTTGATGATAAAGAAACTAAAAGATATAGTAGGTTAGTTGCTAATCATTTTGGAGTAGAGGATTATAATATTGCTGTAGGTGGTGGTAGTAACAGAAGAATACTAAGAAATTTACTGAGTCATGATCTGTCACAGTATGAGATGTTTATCATACAAATGACAAAGAGAATGAGAACAGAGTTTTATAATAATGGGTGGCAAAGAATTCAGACATCAGTTCCTCATCCTTTTTTGAAAGACATGTACACTGATGAGTATGGTAGGATAGATGAGATGATAATGTATCATGCCATCAAATCTATACTAAAAGATAAACCTCATTTTATACTATCAATACAACATGATACGAAGGTTCCTGTTGATTATGTTACCAATGATCCATATCCTAGAGCACCTCGTGGACACCCCAATGAAGAGGGGCATAAATTTCTTGCAAACCTTGTTATATCAAGGGTTGACAATACCTAAATAGTATTGTATAATATACACAAATCCAACTAATACGACAAATATGTCATTCGCAAATCTGAAAAAGCAATCTCGCTTGGGCAGTCTTACTTCCAAACTGACCACTGAGATAGAAAAAATGAATAAAGGAGGCACTGGTGGTGCTGACGAGAGATTATGGAAATTGGAAGTAGACAAAGCAGGTAACGGTTATGCCGTTATTCGCTTCCTACCTGCACCTAACGGTGAGGAGTTACCTTGGGCGAAAGTATGGTCACATGCATTCCAAGGACCAGGTGGTTGGTACATTGAGAACAGTCTTACTACTCTTGGTGGTAAAGATCCTGTCTCTGAGTACAACAGACTACTTTGGAACAGTGGGAACGATGCTGACAAGGATTTAGCACGTAAGCAAAAGCGTAAGCTTAGTTACATCAGCAACATCTATGTTGTAAAAGATCCAACCAACCCACAAAATGAAGGTAAGGTATTCTTATTTAAATATGGTAAGAAAATCTTTGATAAGATTACTGCAGCAATGCAACCTGAGTTTGAAGATGAGGAAGCAATTGATCCATTTGATTTTTGGCAAGGTGCTAATTTCAAACTAAAAGCAAAAAATGTCGCAGGATATCGCAATTACGATAGTAGTGAATTTGCTTCTGTTAGCCCTCTTTTGGACGACGATGATGCACTAGAGGGACTTTGGAAGAAACAATTCTCTCTTGCTGAGCTTGTTGCTGCTGATCAATTTAAGAGTTATGATGTTCTTCGTGCTCGTTTAGAGGCTGTTCTCCGTGGATCATTCTCTCGTACTGAAGATGCAGAACTTGAAGATGAAAGTGAAGGTCGTGGAACACTTACTCCTGACATTAAGGAACCAGTTGCGGCTGCTCCAGTAGCATCTAATGATGACGATGATGATACATTATCATATTTTGCTAAATTAGCAGCAGAATAAAATAAGGGCAACGTCAATAAGTCCCCCCATCAAAGGGCCTCCAGTAAGGAGGATATAGAAGACTCCTTCGGGAGTCTTTTTTATGGCATTGTGAGAGATAGATTCTCAGTTTGAATATTTCTTTCGTCAATATATTGAGAGGACTGTTGATAAGTCATAATATCTCTCATATCATTTAAGAATTGTGGTAAATATAATGGTTTTAGTAAATATATACTTCTTTTTTTATCATTTAAACGAACTTCATATTCATAGTTACTAATACCAACTACAGGGTTTAAAGTTGCTGTTGGTTCTCCTGGTTTTGGTATAGTAAATGTACTATCAACCACTTTACCTTTTGGAAGTATTAGTCTTTTGTTGGTATCTTTAACTTCTGTAGTTTCATAATGACGAACATTATTTAAAATTTCTCCATACTTATCAGAACAGAAGTACCATAGATCTCTATCTGAAAGTGGCCAATCTTGTCTTATATTAATAATACCAGCAGTCATACAGACTACCCAATCTAATTCCTGATCTCCATAAAATTCTTCTGCTACAATTTCAGGTCTATGTCCTTGAGGAATTTGATATTTATCAAAAATTGTGAGAATGTTATGAAGGTCATCTCTTAATTTAACTCTACGAAATAGATTCTTTACTTCAAGATAATCTAGTGAGGATTTCTTATCAGTAAGAAAACTTTTATAGAATAGATTTGGTAATTCTCTGAAATATCCCATTAGTATCCTACTCCTATTGCGCCATCAGCATTATCATAATCTTCATTGTATACTGGTGTAAGTTCTTGGAAACCAAGATTTATAGACATGGAGATTGGTGTTCCATCATGGTATGTGGAATAGTTACCATCCGCAGTATAGTTAGTACTACAGTTTGTTAAAGCACATAACTTAAATCTATTTAAGAATGGATGCATTGCTGCTCCCTTTCTATATGAGATCTCAAACATATTAGGTGATTTTAAATAAGTACCTTTTAATCTTGGCATCATATTCTGTTTAAATTGTCTTATAATCTGTTTTACTTCATCACTTTCTTCTTGATTTCTTGGTGTAAATTTAAATGTGAATTGAAATGATCTTACAGAAGGACCACTAAACAACATTTCCATATTAGGATTTATCATTTGTGCCGATTGTCTCATCATTAATTGTTCTGGTGATATATTTGCTCCTGCCATACCAACTGCTTGTGCTGCTAGCCAAGAATTAAGAGCTTTTCTTGTTTGTGGATTAGTAAGTTCACCTGCTAGATCTTTACCACCTTGAGCAAGAGCACCCATAAATCCTTTAATATTTTCTGCTCCCATAGCACTATCTACTGATCCAATTGCACCAGCATAAAAATCATTTAATTTACTCTCACCATAATTGGCTGCGTTTGTATCTGCTATTGCTGCTGGAATTGGTAATAAGATTGTCCCAAGTTTATTTGTTAAAAGTTTTTTAGGACCACCAACTAATCTACTGTTCTGTGTTTTTTCTCTGAGTTTTTTTGGTGCGTCTTTTTCTCCTGTTACTGAAAGACCTTGAATTTTCTTAGAACCTCTTTCATACCTGAAGATTTGAAACTGGATACAGTCTTGATCTTCATGTATGAATTCACTTGGATATCTAAGTGATTTAAATTTCTTTAGTCTATCTGGTACTTCTTTGATTTGATTGAATTGCTTCTTCTTTTTTTCTTTTACTTCCTGAGATTTACCAAGAGGAACATTTATACTTTCAGCATAAGTTTTTCCACCCAAAGGACTTGTTTTAAATATTTCACCAGTTACTACAGAACCACCAACAGATTTGTTTATTTCTTCTTTCGTATATTGCTTTTGATCTTTCCAATTAAGATTGTACATCTATTATCGACCTAATTTATTATTTTAACTATTTAGATCAATAATTAAAACGAAATTTAGCAAAGGGTATTTTTTCAAGATCATTGATTTCATCATTAGTAACTTGATAGAGTTGTCCGGCAATTTCATTCCATGTATATTGTCTATTTTCACCCCAATGGAAGTTAAGTCCACGGAATCCCCATGAGTAAATCTTAGTTACTGCAACAAAAGGATTTTGATCAAATTTAATCTCAGGAGTTTTTGGATTATATACAAAGACATAGAATTCTCCCACATCTGGTATTGGTGTTACAGTATCATTAAGTGCTTCCATTATTTCAATCATTAGATCATCAGGATCTTCACCACCCATTATACTTTGTGCTATTCCACTAAGACGACTCATTTGATTCCTAGCTCATTTTCTGTCATAATTTTAAATTCCCATTCACGGTCATCACAAAAATTTTGTGCTGCTTCCCATTTTGCTTGATTTTTAGCATATTCATAAACTTCATAGATATATCCTTTTGTCTTTCTTTTTGGTTTCTTTGGCTTCATTGTTTGTTTTAGTGGTTTAACTTCAATTAACATTTTTTTAATCTTACTACCACGTTTTACTTTAATATAAAAATCTGGAAAATATCTATGGACTCTATTATCAACAGGAGAACGGTATGGTAGTGCTATTTCTTCACTATTCCACTCTAAAATATTAGCATTAGAATCACAGTATTGCATAAACTTTCTTTCCCAAAGTGACCTGTATATAATGTTTGTTGGATCACCTTTATATTTCTTGGGAAGTCTTGGTTTATATTTACCTTTATATGACATCTAAATAGTTATTATTAAAACCCTATAAAATATTTAGATGGCAGCAATAATTCAAGATTTTAAGAATGATATTCTTAATAAGAGAGATTTTACAAAATTATCTCTTACTAACCAATATCAAGTTTATATCTCAGGTATCAATCAAGGATTGAGGGGTTATCTCCGTAGAAAACATGGAGTTAGAAGTTATTGGATTAATGAGAATGTTGGATTAATGTGTAATGAAGCTACATTACCAACAAGTTCTTTTGCTGTGGCAGAAGTAAAGGACAATTATCATGGTATCAATCAACAATATGCTCATACAAGATTATATACCGATAATGATTTTACTTTTTATGTTGATAAGAATTATAGAATGATTAGATTTTTCGAAGGATGGATGGATTATGTTTCTGGAGATAACAATAATCAAATTTCTGAAGAAGATAACAGGTATTATAGAAGATTTAATTATCCATTAGGTAGAGATGGATATAAGAGTGATAATATGACCATTACTAAATTTGAGAGAGATCCTGCTTGGAAAAGATATACATTATTAACTTATAAGTTTTGGAATATTTTTCCAAAATCAATGACTTCTATGCCAGTTACTTATGGTCCTGCTGATTTATTAAAAGTAACAGTCACTTTTGCATATGATCGTTATGTTGTTAAGAAGACATCTAGAAATAGCGATAATACACTTTCAGATAGTCCTATAGGTGCAGTTGAGCAGGAAAATTGGATACCTAATTTTGATGAATCAACATTAAAAGATAGATCCCCAGGATTTTCATCATATGGTGGTGGACTTGGTGGTCGTGGAAATAGTATTGATGGAGCAATAGGAGACTTTACTCCTCCTGGTAGTAGTGGAACTTTAGGTAGTGGTAGTGGGGGTGGAACTCCGGCATAAACCGTCTATATATAATACTACTGATTTGTCTTAGGATATTATGCCTTTACCAAAAATTGCTACTCCAACATATGAGTTGGAATTACCTTCTAGTGGAAAGAAAGTTCGATATCGACCCTTTTTAGTTAAAGAAGAAAAAATCTTAATAATGGCTCTTGAATCTCAAGATATGAAACAGATTACAAGTGCTATTACAACTGTTCTTAAAGATTGTATTCTTAGTAGAGGGATTAAAATTAAAGACCTAGCAACATTTGATATTGAATATTTGTTTTTAAATGTTCGTGCTAAATCAGTTGGAGAAACAGTTGAAGTTAATGTAACTTGTCCAGATGATGATGAAACTCAAGTTCAAATGGAGATTGCTATTGATGAGATTCAGGTTCAAAGAGATTCTGATCATACAAATTTAATTAAACTGGATGATAATTTGTCTATTGAAATGAAATATCCTTCTTTTCAAGAATTTATTAATACTAATTTTGAATTTAATGAGGATGAAAGTAATGTTGATAAATCTTTTGATGTAATTACTGCTTGTATAGGACAGGTGTTTACTGAAGAGGAATCATGGTCTGGATCTGATTGTACTAAGAAAGAATTAAAAGACTTTGTAGAATCTATGAATTCAAAACAATTTAAAGATGTTGAGAGTTTCTTTACTACAATGCCTAAACTTTCTCATACAATAAAAGTTAAGAATCCTAATACAAAAGTTGAAAGTGAAGTGGTATTGGAGGGATTAGCATCTTTTTTCAGCTAGCTCTGGCACATGAGAATTTGGAAAATTATTATAAAGTTAATTTTGCTCTCATGCAACACCATAAATATTCATTAACAGAGCTAGAAAATATGATACCTTGGGAAAGGGAAATTTATGTGACTCTTTTACAACAGTATATTGAAGAAGAAAATCTAAAGCAACAACAAACTTAAGTGGCAACTATTAAAGTATCTACACCTAAAATAAAACCTAAGTTAAATAAGACCAATATTAAGTCACCAATTGGTCAACTTGGTGGTGGTGGATTTTCTGTTGGTAAAAAGTTTAAATCTCAGACACTAAGTAGACAATTTTCAAATCAACCTGTTCTTCAAGCACCAAAAATAGATAAATCTCCTGTCAATACGAATCCTATAGCAGGTGTATCACAGACTTTAGCAGAAACAAATTCTATTCTTGTAGAAATACAGAATCAATTAGCAATTGATTTTGCTGATAGGATTGCAAATGAACAAGCTGAAATAAGAAAATTAAAAGCACAAAAGAGTAAGTCTAGACAAGCAGATGCTGCTGGTAGTGTTACAGGTGGTGCTGGTGCTGCGGTAGGAATGGCTCTTGGTGGACCAGCTGGTGCTGCTCTTGGTTCAGTTGCTGATCAGATGCTACAAGCATTTGCCCCAATAATTGGTATTTTTAAGAAAATTGCTGGTTTCTTTGTTTTAGTTGGTGCTGGATTTCTTACTAATCAAGGACTTAACTGGATAACTGCTAATTGGGATAAAGTAGCAGGATTTTTTGATTTTTTAGGAGAGCATGGACATAAAATTCTCTTAGGTATGACCTTTGGTTTGGGTGGTATTATTGCAATTAAACTTTATAAGGCTATCAAGAAAGTTATTAAATTTTCTAAATGGGTTGCTAAACATTTACATAGAGCCTGGAGGTTGGCAAGAGTTTTTATTAAAAGAACTCTTCCAAAGATGTTTAAAAATGCCCTCAAAGTACTAAATAGTGGACTTAAATCTATTAGTAAAGCTGGTAAGGGTATTTTTGGTGGCATTTTGAATATAGGTAAAAATGTGGTAAAAGGTGCTAAAAATATTGTATCAAAAGGTGCTAGTAAAGGAATAATTAAAGCAACAAGTAAATCAGTAGGAAAGGGTGCAGGAAAATCACTTCTTAAGAAGATTCCTGTTGTAGGATTAGGTTTAGGTGCTATTTTTGCTATTGATAGATTAAGAAAGGGTGATTGGGGTGGTGCCTTAATGGAACTAGGATCAGGTGCTGCGTCTATGATTCCTGGTGTTGGAACTGGGGTTTCAGTTGCTCTGGATGCTGCATTAATTGGTAAGGATATTAATGATGCGAAAGTTAATAGTACCGATGATGGTTCTACGAGTGCTAAGATTTCAAGTTCACCTACGGTTACAGATCCTGGACAAGTAGAGGAAGGCACTGGAGGAATTGTTCCTTTCCCAACAATTGAAACTGGTGATAGTGGAAATGATGTTGCTGCCACACCAAGTGGTGGAGATTCTATTGCTGCTTTAGATCCTGATGATCTTGGTAATTCATATATTGATTTTAGTAGGGATACGTTAGGGATAGTGTAAGATGTCAGCAATACAAGAACAAACAAAAAAACTTAAACTTAATGCTACTAACATTAAGAGTGTATTAGTTAATAAAGTTAAAAGATTAAAAAGACTTAGAAAAATTAAGGCTAGAATAGTTGATGTTAATTTAAGACAGGCAAAGCAAGCAAAAGTAGCATCAAAATTTGGTGGTGGTGGTGAAGGAGGAGGAGGTTTTTCAGGAAGTCCAGCAATGGATATTCTTGGTTTCGGAGCAAAATTACTTGCTGGAATGGTCAAGCTTGGTGGATTATTGTTAACTGGACTTATTCTTAATAATTTACCAGAAATTATTAATAATCTAAAAAGTGCTTGGGATGTAATAAAACCACCTATACTTTTTATATGGAATGTTCAGAAAACAATTTATAAGTCTATATGGAATTTTGGTAAATGGGTAGTTAGTATATTCAATCCATCAAAAGCGAAAGATAATATAGATCAAATAGATGAAAATAATAAAGATCTTGATAAAGATATTGATGAATTGAATAGTGTAATTCCCACAACAGAATTAACTTTAGATGAAGGAGAAGAAGGAGAAGAAGGAGATAGTGGTGATGAATCTGAATCTTCTGAAGCACAAGAGACTACAAAAGATGAAAAACCTCCAATAACTTCAACTACACCATCTTCACCATCAAAGAGTGGTGAAATAAGTAAAGAAGGAACAACAGATCAAGTAGTTAAAGATAAACCACCTATTGAAGAAACAAAGAAAACATCTTCTCCAGTACTTAGTGGTGGAAATGAGGAGAAATCAAAACAATTAAAAAAACTTGAAGTTAAGAAAGAAAATCTTAAGAAAAAGATTCCTAGGATAAAACGTCCTAAAGTCAGACAGAGGAAGATACAGGAATTAAAATCTATAGAAAATCGGATTACATCATTAAAATCAGATCTTAGTGGACTTAAGATAACTACTATATCAAAAGCAATAGATCCTGTTTCTCTTGGTAAGTCAAAACCAAATAGTCCAACTATTATTGTTATGCCAATAAAAGATACAATTACAAAGAAAGTTGCTGTTAATGTTCAATCTGGTGGTGGATTTGATAATAATATAGTATCTTCTAATAAAACTTCAAGAAATAGGAATAGTATAATATAAAATGACTGCATCAAAAGAAGCAAAGTACGATACGTTTACAATTACATCTGCTGATGGTAAGAGAACGGCTGATTTTAATAATGGTGATTTTAAAATAATTGGTTTTGATTATTTTGAGAATATTTTATCCCCATATATTACAGGATCTGCTACACTTGTCAGTACAAATAATTCTGTATCTTCTGAAGAAGATAGACAAGAAAGATTAAGTTCTTTATATACTGGACTTCCTCTTCGTGCTGGATGTGTAGTTAAAATTAAAGTTACACCTGAATTGGGCGATCCATTGAAGTTAGATCTTCATGTTACACATGTTGAACAAGCATCAAAGTCATCTTCAGAAGTTCTACATATAAAACTTGCTTCTAAGATTGCTATATTAAATGAAACTACAAAAATTGAAAGGAGTTTTAGATTAGGTATATCTGATATAGCTAGAAAAATTATAAGGGAAGATTTGAAAATAAGAAGGAATAAAATTGTTATTGATAAAACTAGTAATCCTACAACATATGTTGTTGGAATGCGTAAGAGACCTTTTGATTTGCTACTTATGTTAGCACAACAATCGGTTCCTAAGAAGACATCAAACCCTGGATATTTTTGTTATGAAACAAAGAATGGTTTTCATTTTGTTTCTGCTGATACTTTAATTAATCAAGATCCATATCCATATTCATATCATTATGCTGGAGGTAATCAATCTACAGCAGAAAATAAAGATGATTCAAATAATTATAAAGTTTCAGATTTAAAAGTTAAAAAAGATCAGCATTTTCTAGATCAAATTCGTTTTGGAATGTATTCTACTAAGAATATCTTTTTCAATCCCTCTACAAATGGATTTACTGAAATTACTATATCAGCAGATGTGGATGGTAAGTTTCCATCATTAGGAAAGAGAAAGGATACGCCAAAAATTATTAAAGATGAATATGCTCTTGGAAAAAAATATCATAGGATTCAGACTGCAATTTTAGATGCTGGTTCTAGTGAAGAAAGTAAATCCATCAATAACAGTCCAGAAATGTATTATGCTGCTGCTACGGCAAGATATAATATATTATTTGCTCAAGAAACTAATATTACAGTTCCATGTAATACATTACTTGATGCAGGTACCGCAATTGATTTACAGATTGAAAGTATATCTGATCAAAAAGAACAAGGACCAGATCCAGTTCAAAGTGGTAAATATATAATTAGCAGTCTTCGTCATCATTTTGATTCAGATAGATCTTTAACATCAATGAAACTGATTCGTGCTGGTTATGGATTACATTTTACAACGGAGGAATAGATAATGGATAAATCTTCTTCTTCTGGTACTAAATTTTATGGAGCTGATACTAATGATTGGATTGGTATTATTATAGAATTTGATGATCAAAAAACACAATATACTGGACTTATTGGGTATGGTTGGAGATATAAAGTAGCAATTATGGGATTTCATCCCTCTGAAAAATCTACTCTTTCTAATAAAGATATTACTTATGCTATAGTTGCTCAGTCACCAAATGCTGGATCAGGTGCTGCAGAAAGATTAAGAACACCTAGAATATCTCAAGGTGATGTTGTAATGGGAAAATTCTTAGATGGAGATAAAAGACAAGTTCCTGTTATTACTGGTATTTTAGGAAGAACCAGTGGAACAAAATTTGGAACAGGAAGATTTGAATCAAAAACAGGGTATGTTGATGGAGCATCTCCTAAAGGATTAGTAGGATCAGAAACAAGTGAAGCACCTGGACCATGTACAGCATCTACCAAATCATTAAACAGTACTAAAGGAAAAATTGAAGGAGCAGCAGGTAAGTTATTAAATGATACAATGGGAATAACAGAAGAATTAAAGACTGGTGTATTTGAAAATACTCCAGCAGGTCGTCTTAATAATTTAGATTTTGGTTCTAATTTAGATACAGATATACGTGATGCGGTTAATGCTGAAAGAGAAATGTTTGGGCAAGATCCATTACCAGATAGAGCAGTTAAGGATGAATCCGCAGAAGAGCAACAAGCAATTGATGATGCATTGGACATTTCCTAATAAATATTATTAAGAGGTATATAACACATGGCAACGATACCAGCAACCGCATTCGGACTTACAACTCCACATTTAGATGCTTTAAAATTTACTGGAGAATATGGGGATCTTTTTGGTCAATCTCAGAATGCAGAAGATGCCAGGAAGTTTTTTAGTCAATCAGGTGTTAATGATCCTATATTCCCTTTTTCTGGTGATAGTAATCAACTTCCACAAGAAGTATTGGATCGAATTAAGGTTAATAAGCCAGATTGTACCAATCTTTCACCTATATCAGTAACAACAGGTCAAACTATTATTACTGCTGATCCATGTAAAGATAATTTCTTTGATAAAACTTCATCTGCTTTAGAGAATCTTTTTGATAAAGTTACAAAAATAGATGGTGCTCCTTTTAATATATCACAGGAGATGAAAAAAGTTACTGGAATGATAGGTAACGCATCAAAGACCTTTGTAAGTCAAATTGCAGGTACTCTTTCTGAAACTTTGGCAAAATGGATTAATGTAGGAATGAAGGCTATTCAGAGATTGCCAGAGACTATTCTTCCATATCCAGCAAAACTTGCTACTCAACTTAGTATGTTAGGTCCAATTGGATCTCTTTTTGAGGGATTTAAATGTTTGGCATCAAAGGTTACTAAAGCATTAATGGGTACTATTGAAGATATGCTTGTTGGAGCAGTTCAGAATATGCTTAATGTTCCAGTTTGTGCTGTTGAGGAATTTGTAGGTGGAGTAGTTAATAAGGTTGCTAATCTTATTGATTCTGCTGTTTCACCTCTTGTAAATCCAATTAGTAAAATTTTATCAGCACTTCCAATTGGTGGTAGTTCAATTAATATAAGAGATGCGGTTTTTTCAGGTCTTGATACAGTATCAAAGGCTGCTAGTCTTTTAAAATGTGGAGATGGAGATGCTTGTGGTTCAAGTAGTAAGTATAGGATTGATCAAGGTGGAGCAAAGGAACATGGTGCCAAACAGCAACAAAGTTTCATAAACAATGCATTGGCAGGTGGAGCATTAGTTAATGGAGCAACAAATGCGATTGGAGAATTTGAAGAAGCATATGGTAAATGGAATATTTTTGGATCATCGGTTGGGGATTCAGATGGTATGCCACCATGTTATACTGGAAATCCTTTAAAGTGTGGTGCTCCTACAGTTGAGTTTTTTGGAGGTGCTGGTGGAGAAGGTGCTGCTGGTAAAGTTATTCTTGGTAAATTTATTAATAAACTTGATACTGAAAATATTTTTGGTGGTGTTCAACAAACCGCAAGTATTCTGGGTGTAGAAATTACAAAACCAGGTCAAGGATATACTGAAGCACCATTTGTTTCGTTTAATGATAGTTGTAATGATGGATATGGTGCTTATGGAAGAGCAATTATTGATCAGAATATATCATCACCTACTTATGGTCAAGTTACTGGGGTTACTGTTGTTACTGAAGGGGCGGGATATCCAGCAGAAGAATATGAACCTGAAGATTTATATATTGACCAAATAGTTATTGAACAACCTGGTAATGGATATGATCCAAATGATACTTTTGAAGATCCTAATTTAACTCCTATAATTGAGGATGGTAGGATTGTTAGTGTACAGGTTAATCAAGTACCTTATCGTATCTTACCTAAACTAAATATTAAAACTTCTACTGGAATAGGAGCATTTGTTCGACCAATTATGTCAAATGCTAGAAGAGAGCCTCAAGAAGTTATTCAAGTAATTGATTGTTATTCACATTAAATGGCAAACGCAAATCGACATATTGATTCATTTGGTCCAAAGTTAGTCTTTGAGACTTATTCTGAGGAAGCGACCCATCCTGGTCCAGTCAGTTATACTATGACATCAAGTACTGATGATCAACACAAGTATCAGCAGGGACTTTATGAGAGTGGGATGACTCGTGTTTATTCTGATGGATCAATACAAGTTGAATCTGCTGCAAAAAAAGCAATAGGTGGTGCTGGTTATACTATTATTTGTCATAATGGTGATATAATTATTAATGCTAATGGTGATAATGGACATGTTAAAATTAATGGTGCTGATATTACAATTGAAGCTGAAAGAAATTTAACTCTTAAAGGTGATAAAATTCGTATTGGTGGCCCCAACAAATATGCTTGTGATAAAATTGATCTTATAGCAAAACAGATTAATGCAACAGGTGATGAGGGAAATTTAGTCGCTAAATTAATGATGAGTAGTGCTGTAGTGGCTGTTGCAGGTACTTTAATTCCACAGACTAAGATAGCGAGTAAATTTGTTAATTCACAATTAGGACCTATAGTATGAAATTCGAAGGTATAGTAGATCAAACAAAAGAAATTACTGCATGGGATGGAAATGCTGTATTTGAGGATGTTTATATTAGTGGTAATTTATATCATAATACCCCTCAATTTTATCCACCTTCAGTAACAACAGAAGAAAGAGATGCTCTATCTGTTACTGAAGGAGCATTGATTTATAATACCACAAATAAAAGGATAGAACTTTATACTGGAACTTCTTGGACAACACCATCAGGTAGTAATCAAATCATACAGAGTACACAAAGAGTTGAAAATACAAAGAAGACCCTTTCTGCAGTTACAGATTGGACAACAACAACTTATAATCATTCTATAACACCAAAAGAAGCAGGAAGTAAGATTAAAATTTGGGTGAGTAGTTCTATGTACCAAGATGTTGATGACGCAACAGGTGGTGTTTCAATATTCAGAAGTGTGGCAGGAGGTACTTTTACTAACTTATCATCAGCAACATATGGATTTAATCCTTTTTATTGTAATGGATTAGATAGTCCAGTGGATCTTCAACATCCAATTAAAATACAATATATTGATACTCCCACTTATACTGTTGGGCAAACTATTACATATGAAGCATATTACATATCAGATAAAGATCAGAATCAATGGAATGGGACTAGAGACGGTTCTCAGGTCTGGATATTAGAAGAGATCTCTGCTTGACAAACCTGGCTACATATGATATGATGCGTGGATCAAGTGGGAAATCGTATGGACGACGATTGGGTAAATCGTACAGTTATTGATGTATGTAACAGATCTTTTCTTATCATCTCTGATGATGGTGAGGAAAGGTTTATAACATGCGAAACAACTGAAGAATTCATGGATGTGAAGGAAGTAGTTCATAAACTACTTGAACCAGAACGCATAGAATACGCTGGACTTTCTATTCATGAAAAAGCAAAATGAAGCTAAAATCAAACTAAGTTTTGATGGATGTTATAACTATAAAAAATTAAAAAAAGAAGGATTAACTGAAGAAATTATAAAGGATGAGGAGTTTATTCGTATGCATACGGAGGATAATCCTGATGCTCCCTAAATATGGGAGAAGATTTAGTGGGATAAATAGAAACATAGAAATATATTTGGTTGATATTTTCCGATGCCTCTCAATAAGCTAGAGAATTTTATAAAGAATACTGAAGGTCGTATTCTGTATGTAAATCCACATGATCTTGATGCTACTGATAGTATCACTAATCAGGGTAATTCTCTTACCCAACCGTTTAAGACCATTCAAAGAGCACTTCTTGAGTCAGCAAGATTTTCATATCTAAGGGGTAGCGATAACGATATAGTAGAGAAGACAACTATACTTGTATATCCTGGTGAACATTTAGTTGATAACCGTCCAGGGTATGCTATTAAAGCTGATGGTAATCAAGCTAAAGCTGTGTCTCCTTCTGGAGCAGAAACAAATGCTGATGCTACGTTATCTCTTACTTTAACATCTAATTTTGATCTAACACAAGAAGATAATATTCTTTATAAGTTTAATAGTATTTGGGGTGGTGTTGTAGTTCCAAGAGGAACTTCTGTTGTGGGTATGGATCTTAGAAAGACTAAGATTCGTCCGTTATATGTCCCCAACCCTACAGATCCTGATTCAGGGCCTAGTTCTATCTTTAAGATTACTGGTTCTTGCTACTTCTGGCAGTTCTCCATGTTTGATGGCAAGGAGACTGGATTAGTTTACACTAGTAGAAATGACTTCTCGGCAAGTAATCAATCAAAACCAACCTTCTCTCACCATAAATTAACTTGCTTTGAATATGCTGATGGTGTCAATATCCCTGCAGGATATGCGATCACTGATCTTGACATGTATTATAGTAAACTATCAAACGCATTTAATCTTGCGTCTGGTAGAGATATTGATCAGAAGTACCCAATAGATTCTTTAGGATTCTCCAAGCAAAGACCAGAATGGGAAATTGTAGGTGCTTTTGCTTCAGATCCAATTGGTCTTTCAAATGTTATCTCAGGAGATGGAGTAACACCAGGTGCTGTTATTACAGTTACAACATCAACTCCACATAAATTAAATACTGGAACTCCAGTTAAGATTGATAATGTTTCTGTATTAGATTATAATATTTCAACAACAGTTCAGAATGTTCTTAGTGACACTCAATTTACTTATCTACTTCCATATGTAAGAGATAACTTACCTGCTGCTCCTAGTACTTCAGCATCAACAGTAACGATTGAGACTGATACCGTTGCTGGTGCTTCTCCTTATATCTTTAACTGCTCTATGCGTTCAGTATGGGGTATGAATGGTATGAAGGCAGATGGTAGTAAGGCATCTGGTTTCAAATCAATGGTTGTTGCCCAGTTTACTGGTGTATCACTACAAAAAGATGACCGTGCGTTTGTAAAATATAATAAAACTTCTAGATTATATGAAGGTATTGCAATACCAGTAACAAAGGGAGCTAGTTTAGCAGCAAATTCAGCATCACTTAATGCGGGAACTGTATATCATTTAGATTCTGATGCTGTCTATAGATCTAGTTGGGAAACCAGTCATATTAAGATTACTAAGGATGCAATCCTTCAGATTGTTTCTGTGTTTGCTATTGGTTGTAATAAGCATTTTGATATTCAGTCTGGTGCTGATGCTTCAATTACCAACTCTAACTCTAACTTTGGACAAATATCACTTTCTGCTGAAGGATTTAAGGATACATCATTCCTTAAAGATAATAATGCATTTGTAACGAATGTTATTACTCCAAAGGCAATTACCTCAAAGGATTCAAATATTGATTGGATTGCTCTTGACGTAACAAAGACAAAGGCAGTTGGTATTTCAAGTCATCTTTACATATATGGATATGATGATGCGGATGACAAACCACCAACTATCATTCAAGGTTATAGAGTTGGTGCTCAGGTAAATGAAAAGTTATATGTAGATATTAGTACTAGTGTAACTAGTGAAGCAACCATTCAGATGGTTGATAATGTTATTGGTGGAGGAAATGTTGCCGAAGGTACTACTACCAGTGAAAAATCATATCTTGTAACATCTGGACCAACAAATAATGTATTTACTATTGGAACACACCAAATTCAAACTGGTGAGAAGGTAAGAATCTTTAGTAATGATGGTGATCTTCCAGAAAATGTCGAAGCAAATATTGTTTATTATGCTATTCGTCACTCAGCAACAGAAATTAAATTAGCATCAACAAAAACTGGTGCTTCTAATGGAGATGCGATTGCAGTTTATGATGGTACACAACTTAAAATTGTAAGTAGAGTTTCTGATAAAGAATCAGGAGATTTAGGACATCCAATACAATGGGATCCTAATCAAACAAACTGGTATATTCATTCTTCAGCAAATAGTAGTCTCTTTACTTCTATTAATGGATTAAGTATTCCTAAGACTGCTGTATCTTATGTAAAGAGAAAAGAAGATTCAAGATCTTTAGATGAAAAACTTTATAAGTTGCGTGTTGTCATTCCTAAAGAATCATTTAATGCTAAAGATCCTAATGATGGATTTGTTATTCAAGAATCTAGTTCAACAGGAGCAAGAGTAGATACTGATTTTGCACTTACTGGAATTGCTGCTACTGACTATGCTTATAATAAAAATCCAAAATTCATTAGTAGTGCCACAGTAAGTACTAATGTAGTTACTATTACTGGTGAATTACCACACAATTTAGATGTTGGTGATGATGTTGTTATTAAGAATGTAACCAGTAGCACAAACATTACTGGTGCGGCATCATCTGCTTATAATGGTAGATTTAATGTTACAGAGATTGTAGATGATAGTACATTTAGGCATTCAACTACTGATACGGACGGTAATCTCCATATTGTAGGAACCTTCTCAAATGATACAACGGTTAGAGATACCAATCTACCAAGATTTGAAATAAATGATAATAAGGCAAACTATTACATCTATAGAAGTGATGTAATAAGTAAGTACATTTATAATGTACAGGATGGAATATATCACTTATTTGTCTTGAAAGCAGATAATTCAGTTCCAACAGAATTTACTAATCTTAAATATGGTCAGAATGTAGCAGATCTTTATCCACAAATGGATAAGGATAATATTAATGCTAACCCACAGTCTGCTGTTTCATATGCTAAGAGATATCCTCTTGGTGATGTTGATACTAATGATCTTAAAAAGAGTATTACTAGGGAATGTACTGATCAGTTCCTTCAAGATTTTGGTCGTGGTTTAGTAATTACTGGTGTAGATGCCAAGACTGGTGTTACTACAATTACAACTGCTAGACGACATGGTTTAGCAGGTATTACCACTGGTACTATAACAGCAGGTGCTAGTTATACTAATGGAACTTACCAAAATGTTAAGATTCTAAATGGTTCACAGACTGGAACATGGAACGGTGCTACGGCAAGAGTAATTGTTGCTGGTGGTCAAGTTACTGGTGCTGGTATTATTGCTGGTGGTTCTGGATATAGTGCTGGAGCATTATACTTTGATCAGACTGTAATTGGTGCTGGTAATGGAGCAGCAAGATTCAATGTTGTTTCTAATGGAATAACACATATCATTGATGACACAATACAAACAACAGGTATTGGAACAGCAACTGATGGTCTCTTTAGAGTTAAATCAATTCCTTCTCCTACAGAAATTGCCCTTCATACTAGTACTGGTGATCCTGCTATATTTGGTAATCAGTATGCAATTAATGTTGGTCCTACGGTAGCAGTTTCAAATGATAGTTACGATGCTACTACTAAAGTTTCAACCTTTAATTGTGCTAGTGCTCATGGATTAGTATCTGGTAATAAGTTTAGAGTATTAGATACTTCTAATAATAATCTTGGTGACTTCTTTGTAAAAGAAAAGATTGATGTTGATACCTTTACAGCAACCACAAATGCTAATTTAGCAGCAGGACGCATTCTACGTCATGGATTATCTGATGCCAATGCTACTTCGGACTCAACGGCAGAAAATATTGCCGCAAGAGGACTCTATTTCTATGGTGGTAATAGTTTAGTTCTTGGTGCCAATATTACAACTGGTACTGCACTTCAAGTTGCCTTACCTAATGCTGGTATTAGTACTATAAGCAGATTCGAACTGGGTGATTACATTCAGATTGATGAAGAAACTATGAGAATTACAAGTTCTGCACTTAGTGGTTCTGGTAATAATGAGATAACAGTAATACGTGGTTATTTTGGAACTAAGAAAGAGAATCATAGTGCTGGATCACTGATTAAGAAAGTTAATCCAATACCAGTTGAATTTAGAAGACCATCTATTATTCGTGCCTCTGGTCATACATTTGAATACATTGGTTATGGACCAGGTAACTATTCAACAGGTTTACCTCAAGTTCAGGTTAAGACTTTAACTGAAAAAGAAGATTTCCTTGCTCAAGCACAAGAAAGAGCAGCAGGACAGGTTGTTTACACTGGTATGAATAGTGATGGTGATTTCTTCATTGGTAATAAGAGAGTTAGTTCTTCAACAGGTACAGAAACTACATTTGATATTCCTGTTCCAACTGTAACAGGTGAAGATCCATCAAGACTTAGTGTTGTATTTGATGAGGTTGTTGTTAAAGAAAGAATCATTGTTGAAGGTGGTAAATCTGATACAGTACTTTCACAATTTGATGGTCCTGTCACATTTAACAAAGAGATTAAACTCAATGGTGGTGCTATAGTTTATGATGTAATTAAGATTTCTGATACTACACAGTCAGATGATAAAGATAGTGGATGCTTTACAGTTGATGGTGGTATTGGTATTGAGAAAACTGTAAATGTTGGTGAGAATCTTAATGTTAGTGGAATAACAACTACTTCGAAGTTATATGTAACCTCTGGTATATCCACATTTGTTGGTGAGACTCAATTTAAAAATGATGTAAGTTTCCAAACTACTGGAGGAACAACTAAGGTTTGGTTTGATGAATCTGATCCATCACTTAAATTTGTTAATGATGCTACACTTATCTTAGGTGGTAATGAAGATCTTAAGATATGGCATTCAGGTAACCATAGTTACATACAAGATGCTGGTACTGGTGATCTTAAGATTCAGGGATCTCCTAATGTAATGATTGAAAATCTAGGTGGTCAGAATAGTGCTGTATTTAATACTGATGGTGCTGTAGAACTTTATTGGAGAGGTGCTACTGGAGCAGGTAAGAAACTAGAAACTGGTCAAAATGGAGTAGCGATTACTGGTGACCTTACTGTTACTGGTGATATTACCGCATTCCATACATCTGATCAAAAATTGAAGGATAATGTAACACCTATTGAAGATCCTCTTGCTAAAGTTCTTTCAATTAGTGGTAATACATTTAATTGGAATGAGAACTCTGATAAAGAAGGAATATTGGATACAGGTGTAATCGCACAAGAGATTGCGGCACTTGGACTTCCTGGTCTTGCTACGGTAAGAGATGATGGAACTCATGCTGTTAGGTATGAGAAACTAACTGCACTTCTAATTGAAGCAGTTAAAGAATTGTCTTCTAAGGTTGACGATTTACAACAACAGATAAATAACTAAAAATCTCCGATGGCGAATATCAGAAAGACTTTTAATTTTCGTAATGGTGTCCAAGTTGATGATGACGATCTTATTGTAAGAGGTGATCTGGTTGGAATTGGGACGACCATTCCGACAGAGAGATTGGATGTTCGTGGAAATACTAACGTCGTTGGTTTTGTTACTTCTAGCGAACTTTATGTATCAGGTGTATCAACATTCTTTAATACTGTTGATGTTAAGAGTGGAACCATTAAGGTTGGTACTGGAATAACAATTGATGCTACAAGCGGTATTATAACTGCTACTAAGGTTTATGGTGATGGATCAACACTTTCTAACCTTCCAACTTCTCAATGGGTTGATACTGATGTAGGTCTTGGATTTACTTCAATCTATGCAGCAGGTAATGTGGGAGTGGGAACCACAGATCCTAGGCATTCATTGCAGATTGGTGGTAATAATGATCCTGTTAATTTTGTAGGTGGTATTGGATTTAGTTCAGAAGGTAATATTAGAGTAACTGGTGTTTCTACATTTAGTGGAATAGGATCATTTGGTGCTAATTTAGGTGTTGGTAATGACCTTGTTGTTGCTAATCATTCTACACTTGCTGCTGGAGCAACAGTATCGGGACAATTAGATACGGGTAATATTAATTCAACGGGTGTTATAACTGCTACTACCTATGACGGTAATTTAACTGGTACACCAACACTTGGTACGGGTGTTACTGTAACAGCAGCAGGATTACATGTAAGTGGTATTGTAACTGCCGCAAGTTTTGTTGGACCATTAACGGGTAATATAACGGGAAATATAGTTGGAAATATAACGGGTGATATAACGGGTAATGTAACTGGTTCCTTAAATTCTGTTGGAGTTAGTACAATAGTAGATGCTGAGATTACTAATCTTAATGTCAGTGGTGTAACAACTTCACCAACAATTCATTCTGGTAGTGGTGGTACAGGATTTGCTGCTCTATCTACAGGTAAGATTGGTGTAGGAACTGCACTTCCATCTTCAGAGATTCAAGTAAGGAAAGCATCTGGATCTTTAGTAGAAGTTGTTGCTGAAACTGGAGAGTCTAGAATTAGTATTGGACAATCTGTTGGTGTTGGTAGAAGTACAGGAACACTAAGGTTTGGTAATACTACTGGTGGATTTGATGTTATCAACAATGATGTTGGTAATCTTAATATGATCCTTCATGGTGGTATATCAGGTATCAATACTGGTAGATTTGGTTGGGTATATGGACAGACAAATGCTGAATTAATGTCCTTAACCTATGGTGGATCATTAGGTTTAGGTGTTCAGAGTCCTACCAATACCTTACATGTTGTAGGAACATCTACTGTCACAAGTAATGCTTTTGTTGGTGGAGATCTTACCGTAGCAGGAAGTGTAAATGGAACTATTAACTTCCCCGCCATACTAAATGGAACTAATCTTGTCAATGTTTCTGGTATTTCAACCTTTAATAATTTACGTGCTACTAAGATAGGAATTCAACAAGATAATCCAATAACAGATTTAGATTGCTTTGTTGGAACTGGTATATTTGGTGGTGTGGGTATTGGAACTACAAATCCAAAATCAACTTTTGATGTTCGAGGAACAAGTAGTCTTGAAAAGGTTGGTGTTGGAACTACAGGATTATATACAGGGTTACCTGACACAGGAAATGCACAGATTCATGGTACAAGATTGACAGTATGGAATAATGGAATAACTGTTGCTACTAATGATTCCGAATCAAGAATTGGTCTTGGAACTCATCGTCCTCAATGTGCGGTTGACTTCTCTAGAGCAGGAACTGGTGCTATCGGTGCTGCTGGTGGATTCATGATGGTTCCGTTAGTTTCATCAACAGTTAGAGATAATTTCAATATTGCTCCTGCAGGTGGAGCAGTTATATACAATACAACGACTAATAAGTTACAATGTCATAATGGTTCTGGTTGGCAAGATCTGTTCTAACAAATAGGTGTCATAGATATCTTAATTTACCATTTGTTATCGAACCTCTATCTTATTTTGATGAGGTTGGAGATCAATTAGTACATGATTACATATATGATGTAAGTAATTACACAGATTTTGATGCGTGGTTAAATATTTTTGGTTATAATTTATTCATGGGTGAAGTATTCTATACTCCACCTTATGGAAAGATTCCTATTCATACAGATCATTCATCTTACACTAATCATGTAAAGATTAATGTAAGTTGGGGTCCAGAAGAAGGGGTGACACAATGGTGGAAATCTGATATAATACGAAAAGAAAGTACATATAACAATGGTGGTAAACTCATTGGTGAAGTAAATAACATACAACATGTCTGGGCAGATGAGGATAAATGTGAACTTCTTTGTGAAGCAAACACTAATCTTCCCAGTCTGGTTAATGTTGGTATTTTACATGGAACAAACAATCCAACTTCCGAAGGTAGATGGACTTTAAGTTTTATTCCACAAAAAGATGAGCAGTACATTCATTGGGATGATGCCCTAGAAAAATTTAAAGATTATTTGGTATGAAGAAAATTGTTATTGTTGGAGCAGGATCATCAGGATTGATTGCTGCTGCTATGATGAAGAATTATTGGGGTAATGAAGTTGATATTTCAGTATATTATGATAAGAGTAATAAAAATATTGCAGTTGGAGAAAGTACCACTCCAATAATTCGTTTATTATTAACTCACCTTGGACTGAGTACAGGAGAGTTATTTCGTGAATTGAAAAATGGTGCTACCATGAAGTTGGGAATTAATTTTAAGGATTGGATTCCTGGTACTGAATATTTTCATGGATTTGGTCAAGTACCAGTGTTTGATATTACAAATACATCTGCCATCTATTCTATTCCAGAGAAGAAGTTTAATGGTGGAATGAATTATAATGAACCAGACTTTAAAATTCCTGATAAACCGTTTGAGGAATATGATCATGCGTTTCATATTGATACACAAGATTTTTCAGATCTTATTCTTAAGGTGTTAGGTGATACAGTAAACTTTGTTGATACAAAAATTAAGAGTGTACTGTCTGATGGTGAGAATATTATTAGTCTCACAACTGAGGATGATGAGATTATAACTGCAGATTTATTTGTTGATTGTTCTGGTTTTAGTAACTTATTGTTTAAACATCTTAATCCAAAGTGGAATGATATTTCTGATGCTTTACCACTTGATAGAGCAATACCACAGCAGATTCCACATAAGTTTATGAAACTGCCAGCATTTACTGTTGCAGAAGCAACTGACAATGGATGGACTTGGAGAATTCCAATAGGTGATAGGTATGGTACAGGATATGTTTATTCTTCAAGGTTCCTTTCAGATGATGAGGCAAGAGAGAAATATGATGCTTGGTTATTCAAGAATTTCCAGGTACACCTGGATACTGACCGGATCATCCGGTATAAACCTGGGTATTATGAAGAATATTTTATAGGAAATTGTTTAGCAGTTGGACTTTCTAGTGGGTTTATTGAACCATTAGAAGCAACAGGACTACAAATTATTATTCAACAAATTCAAGAGTTTATGACTATAAATTCTACATTAAAGAATTTGGAGTATAATAGAAGAATTTTAAATAAATCACATAGAGCATTATACACTGATGTTTATGATTTTATTTGTCTACATTATAATACTAATAGAACTGACTCTGAATTCTGGAGGTACATGACTGCTAATAAGACAGAGTGGGTTAAAGAATTTGATAATAAATGTAGAGAAGAGTTTTTAGATGTTAGAACTTGCTTCCGTGAGAAAACTTTTTGGAGTATTGATAGTTTTATACAGGTATGTGAAGGACTCAATATGTTTACTACTCAATCAATTCAGAATTTCTTAGAATCTAAACTTGATAAAGCAACGATTGTAGCACAAGCAAAGGAAGATTATCAGTACATAGAAAATCAAAAGAATAACTTTAGAAAGATATCACATAAGAAAGTATTAGACATTATTCATAAATAGAAAAAAGTCTAAAGATTAATGGCGATAACGGTATCAAAAGACGGTTTATATTTTCCCTCTGGTACTAACAATATCAAGTGGAGTCAACTTCGTGATACTTTTAAGAGAAATGCTCCTAGTGAACCTCAAGAGCAGGGTTCTCTTGGTACTATTATTAGTGGTCCTATAAGTGCTTCAGATTTATTAAGGGAAACTGATAGATCAAATACAAATCCATATGTACCTGACTGTACCGAAAATGCTGATATAGGAAGTTCTACTGATTGGAAAGTATCTCAAATGAGAGATTCAATTAAGTATTATTGGGTTACTCTTACTGGTACTAATGATAATTTTGACCTTGATGCTAATCCAAATTGGAATTCAAACATAGACAAAACTATTGTAAAGAGAATTTATATTGAAGGAGATTGTGGAACAGATTGGTATCTTGGTAATGCTGCTCGTCTTAGTGTAAGATCATGCAATTTTACCATTGATGTTGAAAGTGGTGGATCTATACTTGCTGCTGGAGGTACAGGAGGTAATCCTAATGGTGGAAATGGTGGAAATGCCTTACAAATTGATAATCATGCCCATGAAAATGTTAGAGTATGGGTAAGAAGTGGTGGTCAGATTTATGGTGGTGGTGGAGGAGGTGGAAAAGGTAATACTGGTGGTACTGGATGTAGTGGAACTTGTTGGGATTATGAATATAAGACTGTAGGTAGTGGTTGTAACTACTGTGGAGACTGTGGATCAGGATGGGAAAGATATGGTGGATGTGCACAAGGTGGTTTATGTAATTGTTTCTCAAGTTGGGGTTGGACCAGTTGTAGTGGTAGGTATCGATCTGACGCACAATGTCGTAGGAAAGTATATACTACCATAGCAGGTGGTTCAGGAGGTGCTGGAGGTAATGGTGGACCTGGAAGAGGACATAATTATGGTGGTTCATTAGGTGGTGCTTCTGGTTCTGCTGGAGCAGGATGGGGAGGATGTAGTGGATATGATGGAACTGGATCTAATGGTTGTCAAGGTGATACGGGACAAACTGGAGGCAATGGTGGAGATTGGGGTCAGAATGGTTCTCCTGGTGGATTGGGAAATGGTGGTAATGCTGGAAGAGCAATAGCAGGTGGTTCTTATTCAGTAGTTGGAACTATTAATAGTAACACTATTAAAGGATTGTATAATCCGTAGTATATAAAACAGAGTGATTTTATTATGCCTAAGTATCCATCATTATCAAAACAAAGTAGAAATGTAATAAGGTCTTTGAAGTTTGGTATATACCGTCAAGGAACAAGAGCGATTTCGATATTTGATTCAGACGCAAGAGAGCAACTAAGAGCAATATCAACTGATGAAACTTATAATAAAAGAATTGCTATCTGTGTTGAATGTGATAAGTATGATGAAGGAGATCATAGATGTCTGGAGTGTGGTTGTTATTTAAATGCTAAAGCAAGATTTGGTCATGAAAGTTGTCCTATAGGTAAATGGGGACCTGGTGAATTTAAAGATTGAAATTTCATTTCTTATACATATCTTTGTATGGTTTGTACGGGATATTCTAGAGTGCCTTAAAGACCCGTTTGGAAAAACCAATAAAAAGAGGGAACTCACGACCCTCTTTTTTTGTGCTATAATATAGCATTAGGATCGCTTCTATTGGGTGTAACACACTATTCAGTACAATTCGTAAACTGTCACAAACAAGCACCATAGAGCAGTAAATAGGGTATAATACATGTATGGAAGGGATATGTGGTTCCTATGCCCCGATTAAGTTTGGGGGTTCAGGTGTAAGCGATTCCCATAGGGGAAATTTGGGCAGCATGGGTGAAACCCAGATCATTGCCCCGTTCTCTCAAACAAGAAGCAAGGACATGATGAAAGATTAA
>PAYY01000037.1 GCA_002715465.1 Fidelibacterota bacterium
CATAAACAGCTTCAGCATGACTAATCATTGATTCAGGTGTGGGCATAATTATCAACCCAAGGAAAATTGCCACTCCAATACCTAACCATTTAAAATCTGTACGTTTTGCAAATCCCGTACCCTGTTCTTGTTCTTTATTTTTCTCTTTGGTCAATATCTCGTACTCCCATGAATTTTTTTTCCGCCATTAAAAAAAATCAAACACCCTTAATTAACTATTACGACCCAATCTTACAGCAAGAGGCTAGGGCTTCATAAGCAACAGGGTCAGCTTTAGTCTGGTTAGCTGAATATCCAATTTTTGAAATTGCATTTTCAATTGATTCTAAATTAATAATTGTTGCCTTATAGGTAACAATACCTAGTTTTTTATTATCATCAATTTCTATTTTTACGATACCATCAAGTTTTGATATTTCTTGTTTAATTGTAGATGAGCAACTTCCGCAAACCATTGATTCTAGCTTTATTTCAGCACTCGCTTCAGCATTGGAACAAGCATAAAAAATCGTAAGAACCAAAATTCCAAAAAATAATTTCTTCATAATTCCCTCTAAATTAATTCTTTTGTTTATTTTCTATATTTATTATGACGACAACTAAATTAATAAAAGTAGAGTACATTTATATAATGTCATTTAAAAAAACTCTATTTGTTTTTTGCTAATTTTCCATCTTCCAAAAAGCTATTCCTCCAGCTTGTTTTCCAATGTCTTGTTGAGCAACAAGTTTTATTTTATTTAAATCAATAACTTCAACTGATCCTGGTTCAGCACCAATACCTTCAACAGAAATGAATGCAAATTTGCTGTCGGGTGAAATCACTACCCCATGGGAAACCTTTCTAGTATTTTTTATACGACCCAATTCCTTTCCAGAGAGCAAATCCCAAATTCCAGTTTTAGACGACGTTTTATATGTAACCACTAATTTCTTACCATCACGACTAACCTCACAGTTATATGGCCCTTTATCAGTCTTAAAGCGTCGAGATATCATCCATTTATTTATATCTATTTCTACAACTTCATCTGTTCCATTATTAACAACATATAAAAATTGATCATTAGGATGAGGATAAACCCAAGTTGGTTTTGCCTTTGATATTTTATGATCAATCATTTTGCGATGGTTCATTTTATGATGATTTCCTAAAGATAGCTTTCGAGTAATCTCCATTCTCACAGCATCAAGTTCAAATAATTCTCCAGACATCATTGCAACTGAATAATGTTTTAAACCATTATTTGATAGACGAGAACCGTGTGGCATAACGCCAGTCTCTACTCTTTCAATTTCAATCATATTATCAGGGTCAACTATTGATACAGTACTTATTTCATCATGTCCCCCATGAAGATTAAAGTTAACCACATAAAGAAGTCCAGTCGCAATAGAAACCTGGAGAGTCGCAGGAAATAGGCCAAGTTCGACTCTATCTACCATCTGGTCAGTTCCCGTCTTATATTTATATAAATGCCCAAAAGGTATTCCATGAGCCATGGACAAGTACCAGTATTCTCCATCAGGTGAAATATTAATTCCATGTGGGCCTTCAATTTCTACGGGCCAAACTCCAACTGGAATCCGTTTTTCCAAATAGATATTATTACCGTCAAAACGTACTAATGCGACTTCATCTTCAGATTCAGCTGTCGCATAAACAAAGTAATTTTTACTATAAATTATCTGAATTGTTAAGAATAAAAATATTGTAGGTATTACAAAATATCTAATTTTCATGCTAATTACTGTTGCTAACTCTATTCTTTATCTTCAAATCGGACAGCATAAAGCCCACTATTCATATCAGAAAAATAAATTAGGCCTTTATAAGGCTGAGGTCCCCATGCAAGTGGTGCATTAGGTATAAATCCTTTTGATGAACGACCATGAAAGAAGGCAATCTCTCTACCTTGTTTATATAAATCACCCAATAATTCACCAGAAATATCAACCACCCTAAGTCCCCCCTGATAATAGGCTGTAAAAAGGGTGTCACCTTGTACCCACATATTATGAGAACCAGCTTCAGGAACCTGATAAATAGCAACCTCGTGTGGGCTATTAATGTTCTGCATATCTATAAAATGGAAACCTCCTCTAGGGTTTGGAGCATCAGAATCTGAATCACCAAAAGGAAACCATTCATCACCGCCTATAACATAAAAATTTCCTGTCGATTGACTTAAAAATGGGAAAGCCGCATGATTTCTACCAGTAAGGTCTTTTTTATTAAATATAGAAACTGGAGTCTTTAAACTCCCTCGCCCAGCTATCTGAAGAAGAGGATTAGATTGAATTATTGGCATATTTCTTTCACTATAAGGTAATCCCCCAATATCTATCGCATGAATACCATCCGACCAATTTGATGAATATGCAATACCATCGACAACCCAAACATCATGAATGGAATGGCCCGGTGTTTTTAGCTCAAAAGAACTAACATGATATGGATTCACAGGATCAGAAATATCTATGATATCAAATTTTCGACTATTATTAACAGCAAAAACATGATTTTTATAGATAAAAATATTGTGAACACCGCCAGTAAGGTCATTGTTGTATTCAGAAAGGATTTTTACATCATATGGATTCTTTACATCAAGAATTACTATGCCATTTTTTCTATTAGAAGCACCTTCTCTTGTAATTATACAAACTTGTCCATCCTCTGAAACTTTCACATCATTAACTGTTCTAGCATCTACAGTAATGGTATCGATTGGAGTAATATTAGTAGGATCAGATACGTCCCAAAAATATGCATCACCATTTGCTCCCCAAGTTCCCGTAACTGCAAAATCCTTACCGGAGTGTTTTCCTATACCAGGCCATACCCATAGATCAGATGTATTGACCGAAGAGACTAAACCATGACCCACCAATTCTAATTTTGACGAAACATTCCTTGGAATAACGCGAATTGACTTACTTGCTGTATAACCTCCAGTAGAAGCACTAATTGTGTAAATACCAGGAGTTTCAGCTACAAAATTTCCATTTTTTGTAATTTGCCCATTTGCTGGCAGACCAATCTCATAGTCAGCCTCTCCATACCAAGAGAATTTTATTGGAATTTCATTAACAGGTTTTCCCGAACGTGAAAGAGGGACAGCTATAAAAGAAATAACATCCCCAGTGCGAATTTCTTCTTTATCTGATGAAAGTGACATTCCTCTAACTGGATTTGCAATAATTCTTATGTCTAAAGAATTACTAATACCTTCAATGTTTGCTTCTATTTTTATTCGCCCCTTTAATTTCGCTATAAGTTGCCCATGAGCATCGAAATGAGCTACTCTTGGTTCTTTAGATATAAGATCAACCTTTACATCTTTTCTCTTAATATTAGCTTTATCAAGAACGATAGTTTTTATATAAACACTTGTTCCTTGATAAATAGTTAATGGAGGATTAACAAACTCAATAGTTTTTAATTCTGGGTATGGAATTTCGATAGGCATTTCCCCTTTTACAGGATCTTCCCCTTTTCCAGTTAATGTTCGAGTGTTTAATTTTATCGATCCTGATTTAAAAGCTTTCACTTTAACCAAAGCAATGCCTGTTGAATCACTAATCCTTGGATTGACAGAAATGGACCTATGCTGACCATAAATGGAGAAAAGATCTTTTACTATTTCTCCATTAGAGTTTTGGAGTGAAACTTTAACTTTAGCTGAGTCACCAATTTTAAGAGTTAACTGCTCTGGAATAAAGTCGAAAAACAAGGAATCTTTATCTACACTCTTTGCCATTATATGTTGGAGGAAAACAATTAAAAATAACAACAAAACCAAATGAGATTTTATTTTTAACAAGTTTTATTCCTGATTTATTCTTTTTCTAACCGAATAGCATAAAGCCCGCTATTCATGTCTGTAAAGAAAACAAGGTCCTTATACGGTTGAGCCCCCCAAACCATCGGTGCATTGGGAAGAAATCCATTTTTATTTGAGGAAAGATAAAAAGCTATCTCCCTGCCTTGCTTATATAAATCTCCCAAAAGATCCCCTGAAATATCTAAAACACGAAAGCCTCCTTGATAAAAAGCTGCAAAAAGGGTATCACCTTTTACCCACAAATTATGAGAGCCCGCTTCGGGGACCTGATATAACGCAGTTTCTTTAGGTTCATCCGGATTGTTGAAATTAATAAAGTGAAAACCACCTCTAGGATTAGAAGGCTCATACTTTAGAGCACTGAGGCCAAAAGGAAACTCCTCATCACCAGCAATAATATAAAAGTCACCTGTTGATTGACTAATAAAAGGAAAAGCAGCATGGTTTCTACCTGTAGGATCTTTTTTCATTGCTAATGGAATTGGATTGGAAGGACTCCCTTTTCCAGATCTAGAAAGCAGAGGATTTGCCTGAATTATAGGTTTATTCTTTTCATTAAAAGATAGACCACCAACATCTACTGCATGGACACCATCTGTCCAATTTGAAGAATATGCTATACCATTAATGACCCAAACATCATGTATAGCATGGCCAGGACTTTTTAATTCATATGCACCAACTCTGTAAGGGTTTGATGGATCTTCAATATTAATTATATCATATTTGAGTCCATTATTTACAGCAAACACATGATTATTATAGATGAATGCATTATGAACACCGCCAGTCATATCATCATTAAATAATGATAAAATTTCTACATTAAATGGATCTGAAACATCAAGAATAACAAATCCATTTTTTCTATTAGAAGCACCTTCTCTAGTTATAACTCCAATTTTACCATCCTCAGATATTTTTACATCATTCACTGTTCTTGCATCTACTTTAACTGAATCTATAATCATTAGGTTTTCAGCATCAGTTACATCCCAAAAATAAGCTTTACCATCACCTCCCCATGTTCCTGTAACAGCAAAATCTTTACCCTCATGAACACCTATACCAGGCCAAACCCATAGATCAGAAGTATATACATTAGAAATAAGCCCCTGTCCTATAAGATTAATGCCTTTCCCTATATTACGGGGATTCACCTTAATGCTCTTCTGAGCAGAGTATCCACTAGATGAAGCAAAAATTGTATAGACACCTGGGGTCTCTGCAACGAATCGACCATTCTTAGTAATCTGTCCACCAGCTGGAAGTCCTATGCCATAATCAGCAATGCCTGAAAAAGAAAAATTAACAGGTACATCATCAATTAATTTTCCCCTTCTAGATAAAGGTTTCGCAATAAATTTGACTACATCTCCAGTTCTAACTTCGTCAGTCGAAGAAGAAATTTCAATTCCTCTAATTGGATTTCGAACCACTCTAACTATCATTTGGCTAATGACATTTTCTACTTGAGCCGTAATCTTAATTTTTCCAATTGATTTACCATTAAGATTTCCGAAAGGATCAAACTCAGCTATTGACGGATCACTTGAAGTATATTGTATGTTGATGCTATCTCGAAACAATCCAGCCTCATCATATACCTTCCCTTTTAATTCAACTGATGTACCTTCATATATACTGATTTGAGATTTATTAAATATAATTTTTTCTAAAGGAGGGTAAGGAACTTTAATAGGTATACTATCTTTAACCCTATCTAATCTTTTTTGAGCAATACTTCTTACATTTAGAGTTAGATCCCCAGGTTTAAAAACCTTTAACATTACTTTCGCCACACCAGTTGAATCACTAATTCTCGGTTTGGCAGAGACTGTTCCTCTTTCTCCTCCATAAACAAAAAAAGGATTGTTAGATAGATTACCATTTTTATCTAATAATTTTATAGTTACAAAAACAGAGTCTTTAATATCAAGGTCTATTGAATCTGGCTGAAATTGGAAATACAAAGAATCATTTGCCGTTAGAGCTTCCGCATTTGCAAATAGAAAGAAAAATGAACCTAAATAAATAAAAAGATTTTTCTTTATTTTAATTTAAAACCCCCTCTAGTAGTCATAATTATTTTAATCTATTAACAAAACTTTCAAATTATATTTCTAATTACTGTTGAATATCGATAATTTAATTTTTTAAGATAATAATAGAAACCTCTACAAAAAAACTAATTAATACACTTCAAGAATATTTCGAGGGATTAACTTTTCAGATGATTATAAGAAGTTTTATTTAAACATAAATTTACCCTAAATAAAAAACCTCATTAAATTAGATATCGAGATTAATAACTAATCAAAAAAAAATTAAAATACTAAATTTGCAAAAGACAAATTAAGTAATTTAAACAATTGAAAAAAATGCCTGTTAAAGTTAATTCTAAGGAAGTTGGCCTTGAAATAGGACTGCTTCTAGCCAGATTTTTTCTTGATTCTGAAGATCTTCATTTTGGTTATTGGCCTGAAGGTTCAAAGACTGGATTTCTAACATTTCCTGAAGCTCAATCAAGGCACAGTGATCTCATATTTAAAAACATCCCTGATAATGTCGATTCTATACTAGATGTTGGAGCAGGATCTGGAGAATTAGCAAAAAAGCTCTCTGCTAAAGGGTTTAAAGTTGATTGTGTATCACCCAGTTCTTTTCTTTCTGACTCAATTGAATCAAAACTTACTGCTGAATCAAAATTGTTTCGAACAACATTAGAAAATCTTGACACTGAGAATCGATATGATCTCATTCTTTTCAGTGAAAGCTTTCAATATGTCAAGCTAGAAAAAGGCATTGAACAATGTGTAAGATTATTAAATAAAGATGGTTATTTACTTATTTGTGATTTTTTCCAATTAGGAAAAAATGAACCTAGCCCATTACGTGGTGGTAAAAAATTAGATAGATTTTTTGAAACTATTGGAAAATTTCCTTTTCATCAAGTTAAAGATTTGGATATTACTAGGGAGACCGCACCAACTATTGAAATTTTAGATAATTTTCTTACGAAATTTTTGAAACCAACGACTACTCTTTCAGGAAAATATCTTTTTTCAAACTATCCACTAATATACCGTATGATTAAATGGAAAATGCATCGCCGATTAGATAAGATAAAACGAGTGTATCTATCTAATAAGATCACAGGGGAATCATTTATAAAACATAAATCATATCGTCTTTTCTTATATAAAACTGAATCAGTTTGAATACAACTTCAAATGGGGGAGAAATTGTAGCTTCCTTCTTACATGGAAAAGGTGTCGAATATATTTTCACTCTATGCGGTGGTCATATTTCTCCAATACTAATTGGTGCAAATAATTTAGGAATACGAGTAGTCGATGTACGGCACGAAGCAACAGCTGTATTTGCCGCTGACGCTATAACCAGACTTTCTGATAAGCCTGGTATATCCACAGTTACAGCTGGTCCAGGACTTACAAACACAATAACAGCTGTAAAAAATGCACAAATGGCTCAATCTCCCATTATTCTAATAGGTGGTGCGACTGCAACAATCCTAAAAAATAAAGGCTCACTGCAAGACATTGATCAGATAGCATTAATGAAGCCTCACGTTAAATGGACATGTTCAGTGAAACGTACTTCTCAAATAGAAAGAGTTTTAGAAAAATGTTTTCATATTGCTTATGATGGAGTCACAGGCCCTGTATTTATTGAGATTCCTGTAGATTTACTTTATCCAGAAGAAATAGTTAGAAAATGGTATGGACTTTCTTCAAAAAGAAATAAACAAAGGATTCAACAATTTTACCTCGACTGGCATCTAAAAAAGTTGTTTAAACAAAGAAAGTTTCAATTTAAGCCTCATTTTTCTAATACTCCAGTTTGTCCAAAAAAACACACCATTAAAAAATGTATTAAAATGATTAAGACGGCTAAAAAACCTGTCCTTCTTGTAAGTAGCCAGGCTTTACTCTCAGCAAAAAACGCTCCACATTTAAAAGATGCAATAATGAAAATAGGCATGCCGACCTATCTGTCAGGATTGGCAAGAGGTCTACTTGGTAATAATTTTCAGAACTTTTTCCTTCATAATAGGTCTCATTCCTTCAAAGAAGCAGATCTTGTTGTTTTAGCTGGGGCTCCTTTTGATTTCAGATTAGCATATGGTAGAAAAATTCCATCTAATACACCTATTATTTCCATAAATAGAAGCTTCCATGATTTAAGTCTTAACCGTCGACCAACTTTAGCTATTCACGCGGATCCATGTCTTACTATTCTAAAAATTGCAAAATCATGGAGCAATAAAATTGATAATTGGAATTCATGGCAAAAAAAATTAGTAAATCTTGAGATCCATCGGGAGAAGGAAATTATTGACAAATCTAAAATAAAGATTGAAAAAATCAACGCTTTAGCTCTTTTAGTAAAACTTAACAAGATTATTAAGGATGATTCAATTATAATTGCTGATGGAGGAGATTTTGTTGCATCCGCATCATATATTGTCAAACCTAGAAAAACACTGTCCTGGCTTGACCCAGGACCTTTTGGTACTTTAGGTGTGGGTGCTGGTTTTGCAATTGCTGCAAAGCTTTGTAGGCCAGATGCTGATATTTGGATATTATATGGTGATGGCTCTGTTGGTTATAGCCTTGCTGAATTTGATACATTTTATCGTCACAACCTTCCTGTAATAGGACTGGTCGGAAATGATGCTGGTTGGACCCAAATTAAACGGGAACAAGTCAATATATTCAAAGATGATCTAGCTACCACTTTATCGAATACAGATTATCATATAGCAGCTGAAGGATATGGAGGAAAAGGAGTACTCTTAAATTCATTAGATAACTTTGAAAAAGTAGTTAATGAAATCTATTCGATAGCAAATTCTGGTCACCCAGTACTACTTAACGCAATTATCGGAGAAACAGATTTTAGGGAAGGCTCTATTTCAATATGAGTTATTTAATTATTTATATACAATCAATTAACTCAATTACATGAAAATATTCCCATCTTTATCAATAGCTTTTTTCCTCCTATTATTTTCCATTGCTTCTTATGGATGCTTTAAGAATGATTATGCTAACCCTGACTATGTAAAGGAAGTGAAAGATTTTCGAAAAGGTCGAGTAAAGTTTCTCAAATCAGAAGAAGGGTACTTGAATCTTGTTGGTCTATTTTGGTTAAATAACGGGAAAAATACTTTCGGCTCAGATAATAATAATGATCTTCATTTCCCTCAAGAATTTCCGAAAAAATTTGGCACAGTAACTAGATTAGAAAATAAACTTTCATTTACATTTGAAGAACCTGTCAGCTTTAACAATGATTCAATTATAACCTCCTCAACAATAGACATTGATGATAAATCAAATTTCTTTTCATATGGTCCTTTTCGGTGGTTTATAATAAAAAGTTCTGATAATTATGCAATTAGAATGCGCAATCTAGAAAGTCCAATACTTAAAGAAAATCTTAACTTACGGTTTTACGAAATCGATCAATCATGGAGAATAACCGGAAAATTCACCCCTTACGATAATTATAGGACTAGTATAATCACTAATGTTAGAGATCATGATTACAAGCAAAAAATACCCGGAATAATACATTTCAGAAGGGATGGCAAAGCTTTTTCCTTTGAACCGAACTATACTAAATATGGAATGCAGGTCATGTTTACTGATCAATCCACAGGATCTGAAACATTCTCAGGTGGACGTTTCCTTCTCTTGAAAATTCCGAATGATAATCAGGAAGTTATTCTTGATTTTAACAAAGCTTTAAACTTTCCTTGTGCTGTTAACGACTATACTACTTGTCCAATACCACCAAAAACGAATCATATTGACTTGATGGTTTCAGCTGGAGAAAAAGTTTACATAAAAACCGATAGATTAGTTAATTAATTACCTTATGAAAAAAATAATTCTGTTGGTTTAATTATTCTATAAAATTGATCTCACGCATAAATTTTTGATCTAAGATTGTTCTAAGCTTAGGAAAATTTGAAGTTATATTTTGTACTTCTTCCTCAGAAATTATTTTCCTAGCCTTATCCTCTGCTTTCTTCCACCTTTTATTGTTTTTTGAGTTACTATCAAATATTGCCAAGTTCTTGTATTTAACAACTAGCAACAAATCAAAATCACCATCGTATTGATTAATGCTTTTATATATATGGAAGTCTTCAATAAGCCCTTCAGACTTAAAAACTTCCATATTATTGTACCATGTAAGTTTCAATTGATTTATGTATTGTTGGTCAACATTTGGTTCCAGATCAATTGTCGAAACTGCATAAACGGACTCACTTACTTCCCATGTTTCACCCCTTTGAGCAAAAATAATACCAATAGAAAAAAGTAAAGTGAAAAATATTCTTGTTATCATTATTATTCCTTTCAATTATTTTTTTACTCTTATTTCAGCGTTTTGCCAAATTGACCCAATTTGAATGTATACCAATATCTTTATGTCCAGGAGCAATATATTTATTCCTTTTCTTAAAGAATGCATCTCTTTCTTCTTCGTTTGGCCAAGCTTTTTCATTATACGGCTTATTTAAAGACATATTATCAGCATCCGTAATATTTGAATATTCCATAACTATGGTGACTGGAACATTACCACCCCCTGAGGATCCTGACCAATAATGACGTAATTCTCTTCGACTCAGAATTTTAGGATTTTTCATTATTACCTTATTAAAATACTCATTAAACAATTCTTCTCTTTCTTCAGATGACCCATTTTCTACTTCACTAATTGGATACAAATAAAATTCAACAATAGTAACGATAGTATTTTCATCCGTATCTCCTTTGTATTTTTTTTGTCGACTATTGACCTGTTCCATCACAGCAACATCCGTATGTTTTCCAGTCCAATACTTGTTAAAAGACTTAAGAAAATTCTTTCGATTATCTTCATCAGTCCAAATCTTTTTTCTCCTATCACCTGTTTCAACAATACTTTTATCTGCATCAGCAATAGTTTTCCATTCAGCCATTTGCAAAACTTCATTCACAGAACCGGTCCAGCGATGTCCTAAAATTAATTTGCTAATCAACAATGTGTTCTCATCGTCCATTTTCTGAGATTCTTCCTCAAATACTTTTTTTCGTTCTTCTGAGCTACCATTTTCTACATCTTTTAGATACTTGAGATAATATTTTGAGAATGTAACAACATGATTATCAGGATTATATTGACATAAAAGCAGATTGCTTGATAAAAGGATAAAGACCAAAGAAATTTGGATGTTTCTCATTTTACAACTCCTAGATTAATATGAAATAATGCCAATAAACAAAAAATAATAATAGGTAGAATAATTACCAATATATTTTCACGGTTACTAAATACTAAACTTTATTATAGTTTATTTTCTATAAGATTAAGTATCTATTTTTATTACACTCGTTATAGGTTGGCTTGATTACGATAAATGAATTTTTTTATTACAGGAATTGCTTTTTTTGGGATTTTATGCTTAGCATCAAACATTTTATAGTTTACGCTGTAACCAACACTAGTCAAAAGATTTGCTGTTTCTCTAGATTGGGCTGGAGTAATAATTTCATCCTTATCTCCTTGTATCATAAGGAATGGAGTCCTAAGGCTTTCTTGCGTCATGGCCGATAGCAAATGTTCTTTTTTCATTATATAACCTGCTATTGGAATAACACCGCCAATACTATAGGGTAATCGGCTAGCAAAAAGCATTGAAAGACCAGCACCCATTGAAAATCCGATAATAAAAGTGTTCTCCGGGGAAAATCCATCATCAATAATTGTTTGCATTATTTTAGGCATCATCTCTAATGTCTTCTCGTATCTCCAACCTTTCGCATCTGATCCACTAAACCATGTATAACCTTTCCCAGTATCTGCATTATAAGGAGCTCTAGGAAGATACCATTTTGCCGATAAAGGTCCTGTTTCATTAGCAATAGCTTCCATTGAAAATTCATCACCTGTCCATCCATGCAATGCTAGTAAAGCAAGTTTATTTTTTTTTGAGTCTTGAAAAGTATTTATTTTCATTTAATCTAAAAACATTTTTGCCACGCTTGGTACATGACAAGTCTTTTGCTCTCCATAATTAAAAGTCACTAGAGTTGCCAATGATGAAAATACCAACTCTTTTTCACCATTTTTAAATATTCCGCCAAGAATCTTTATACTCTTATTACCAATCTTGACTACCTTTTGTCCAATCTCAAGTTCTTGAGGATGACTTAACTGTTTATAATAGTTTATTTCCATAGAAGCTATAATGGAATCTGTTTCCTTATAAAAAATTTTGTTTAAATATTCTAACCTTGAGGTTTCAAGATAGGTTAAATAATTAGCATGGTTTATATGCTTGTGAGAGTCAAGATCGTGCCATGCCATAGTAATCATTCCTATTAATAATTTAAAATAATAAAGAAATTATTGGATAAATTACTTTAGTTTCATTTGTGTTTTTTTAATGAAAAAAGGATAAATAATGCCACAATTAAATGATAAAGCTCCACTTTTTGAGCTTAAAAATACTAATAAAGAAGCGGTGTCTCTTTCTGATCATATTGGAAAACCAATAGTCCTAGCCTTCTTCCCAGGTGCATACACAGGTGTATGTGATACAGAGATGTGCTCACTTAGAGACAATATGGATAGCTTTAATGATTTAAATGCTACCGTATTTGGAATTAGCGTTGATTCCCCTTGGGCTAATGGAGCTTTTTCAAAAGAGTATAATCTTAATTTTGATTTACTATCAGATTACAATAGGGATGTAATTAAACAATACGATGTAACATTTGAAGGCCTGGGTGGATTAGAGGGCTATGAATCTTCTAATCGTGCCGTTGTAGTAATTGATACACAAGGCGTGATAAAATATAAATGGGTCGCAGAGAACCCTGGAATAGAACCCGACTATAGCGAAATAATTAATGCTTTAGAAAATCTTTAATTAAGCGGGTAGAAATTAGGGGGGGGAACTAAATTAATCTTTTGTAGAAGAAAATTCTATCATAAATATCAAAATCTTAACTATTCAAGGTCTGATAATTAATAATGTTGATCTTGAATTTTCTTTTTTTGAGTTGAAGGAATGTTTTCACTCAAAATAGACCTTTTTTTCTAAAACAGTAATTGATTAAAAAAATATAAACCATCGACGAAGCTTTCGTTTACAGGTTTTATATTGTCTCTTATACATTATAGATCTTTTATCAACTTTATTAGCAATGTTGAGGAGTTGTCGCTTTTTCTTATACGTTCCTTTTTTGTAACCACCCCAGCCTTCATGATAGGCAAGATACAAGGCTTTAGCATTAGATTTTGATATTCCTAAGTTCTTGTGACTTTGATAATTATACCACCCTACAAAATCTATAGCATCATCAAAATCTGTTCGCTGGGAAAAAATTCCCCCAGCTGATGAAACATATTCCTTCCATGTGCCATCAAGCACTTGTGCATATCCTTTTGCTGAACTTTTTCTCTTCCATGGAATAATCCAAAGAAGTTTCTTTCTCTTTGCTTTTACTTTCTGTCTAAAGGAAGATTCCTGATAAAGAAATGCCATTGTAACATTTACAGGAATGCCCCATCGTTTTTCTGTCTTTCTTGCCGCTTTATACCAATTACGTTTCTCAGTAAAAATATCGCAAATATTTTCTGGAGATTCTGGAGGAGGTACAGTACAAGACTGAATTAGGATTAGTGAAAAAAGAAATGGAAGAAATCGTAACTTATATTTTTTTGTCAGGTATATAAATATCTCCTTTGAAAAAGGTAACAGCTGTTCCTTCTAAAACAACCCTATTTACTTTTAATTCACATCTTATTTGTCCACCCCTAGAGGATAGTTGCCTTCCAGTCAAAATTGTTTTTTTATATTCATTGGCCCAATATGGCATCAACTGGCAATGAGCGGAACCAGTAACAGGATCCTCATCAATTCCTGTTTTTGGATAGAAACATCGTGAAACAAAATCATAACTCTTAGATTTTGATGTGACGATTACTCCTCTTCCATCAAGTTGAGTTAACTTCGTGAAATCAGGCGAAAGTTGTTCAACTTCTTCTTCGTTATTTAAAACTGCTATATAATCTGTTGACTTTAATGTTTTCTTTGGATTAACACCAAGTCCTAATAACATTTCCTCCGGAAGATCACATTCAAATGGGTCTTCAGATGGAAAATCCATAAAATAATTATTATTTTCTCTTTGAACCTCAAGTTTCCCACTCTTACTCATAAAATGAATTTTATTTCCTGAAAAACCTAATTCTGAAAAAATTGCATGAGACGAAGCGAGAGTAGCATGCCCACAAAGCGCAACCTCAACACAAGGCGTAAACCAGCGTATCTCATAACCTAAATTTTTTGGGACAAGAAAAGCTGTTTCAGAAAGATTGTTTTCTTGAGCAACGGACTGAAGAAGTTTGTCGTTCAACCAACTTTTCATAAAAACAACAGCCGCTGGATTACCTTTAAAGATCTCCGATGTGAAAGCATCAATCTGAAACATCTTGAGCCTCATATATTATTTATACCCGGATATCTAATTCCTATTTTGTAATGAATTAGCTATATCATCTACTTTATTCCAAACGCGCCAAATATTTTTATAACAAATCTTTTGGATATCTTCTTCTGAATATCCACGTTTTAATAAATGAAAAATTAGGTTTGGAAACTGTGACGCATCTTTTATCCCATATGGCAAGCTATCTCCAACACCATCAAAATCTGAACCAAAAGCAACATGATCTATACCTGCAATTTTTACTACGTGATCAATATGATCAACTACATCAGTAACATCCGCATAAATAGGATTTTCTTCTTGAACTTTCTTTGAAAAAGCTATCATCTCTTTATCTTTAGGGCTGTAACCATGTTTTTTTGCATATTCATTAATCTTAGTTGAATTTTCAGTATTCTTATCCCTTGAATCTTGCGTTAGAAAAGATGATCCAAAATTGATCTGAATTACGCCACCATTATCAGCAAGAGTTTTGATCATAGAATCATTCATATTCCTTTCGAAACCTGGTGTAAAAACACGGCAAGATGAATGAGAGGCAATAGCTGGTGCCTTTGTTATCTTCATAACATCATAAAAAGCATTATCTGAGACATGAGAGATATCAACCATTATACCAACACGATTCATTTCATTAACCACTTGGTGACCAAAATCGCTTAATCCACCCCAAGTAGCAGTCGTGTCATAAGAAGAATCACAAATAAGATTATCTTTTCCATGAGTTAAGGTTATATAACGAATTCCTCTTTTGTAAAAATAAGTTATATTTGATAAATCATTCTCAATAGGGGCTCCGTTTTCCATGCCCATAGGAAGAGCAACAAGACCATCTTCAATAGCCTTTTCAGCTTCATTCGTAGAAGTAACCACTTTGAATTTATCAGGTGAATCCTCAGCTAACTTTAACACTAGATCAATTAATTCATCTGCCTTTGCCTTTGCACCCCCAGCTTGATAAGAAGATGGAACATAAATAGACATAAAAGGCGCATCTAAGCCACCTTCTTTAGCTCTGACATAATCAAAGTCTCCAGTCTTTGTTCTAATCGAGATATCCTCCATCTTATTTGTTAATCGCCAAGGTATATCAATATGACCATCAGTTATTATTGTCGTTTGGGCAATCTTTTTTGCTCTACTTAATAAACTAGCATCACTATCACACCCTAGAAAAGACATAGAAATAAGAACAAATGAAATATTATTAATTATTTTCAAAATAGAATTTTCCTTTCTTATCATAATAATATTTTGAATCTTTTTTTTTGAGAAAAATTTGTAATGAAAAATCAAGTTGAAATCTCCTAAGATTAACTTGTGTTCTTTTGATTATTGAATTCGATCAGGATGGGTATAAATATTAAAGTTTCCATCTCTAACAAATGAAGCAATAGTAATTCCTACTTCATTAGCTAAATCAACAGCCAGAGAACTCGGTGCGGATACACTACAGATGACAGGAATAGAGGCTACAGCACATTTCTGAACTATATCAAAGCTTAACCGACCACTTACAACCAGTAAAGCTGGTGATTTAATTAAATCTTTAGAAGGTGGACGAGAAATAAGTCCTCGCATTATTAAATCACCTATTGTTTTATCTACAGCATTGTGCCGACCGACATCTTCAAAGCTTGCAAGAACTTCACCATTTCTATTCAAAATGGCTGAACCATGGCACCCACCTGTATGAGAAAAGTTAATCTGTCGATCGCTAAGAATTTCTGTAGATTTTGAAATCACTTCTTTAGGAAAAGTGGAATTAATTTTTTGTTTTTCACAGATTTCAAGCATATCATCAATACTTTGTCTACCACAAACTCCACAAGATGCGGAGGTTAAGGTCCCTCTTCTTAGTTTTTTGATATCTTTGGGGGTTTTTTTCCCATTATTTATTGGTAAGTAAACATTTAGAAGATTACAACTATTACCCGATTTACAATTATCCTCAAGTTTTTTGATATCTTTGAAACTCTTAATTATTCCCTCAGAAAAGAGAAAACCCATTGCAAGCACATCATCGTTTCCTGGGGTTCTCATTGTAATCGAGATCAATTCACCATTTACAAGTATCTCTAATGGTTCTTCAAGGACTAGATAATCCTCATTTATTTCTTCTTTAAAATCATCAGTTACATTTGAATATTTCTTTTGCCGATACCTGACCACTATACCAGGATCAATCATCTCATCTAATGTTTTTGATGTTTTCAAAAATTATATAGATTAAAACTTCAATTCTTTGATACTTCAATAGCGCATACTTTATACTCAGCCGTTCCGGTAACTGAATCTCCTTCATCGACTGTTAAAACATTCGCTCTAGCCTCCATAAAATGAAAAGGCATCCATGCACAACCTTTTCTAACTTCACGTGTAAGAGATGCACGACAAATTATCTCTCCGCGACGAGAATAAACTTTAACTGAATCTCCATCTTTTATATTCCGTCTCCCAGCATCTTTCGGATGTATTTGAAGAAATGCTTCTGGCTGTTTAGCATCAAGACCTTTAGATCGTCTTGTTTGAGTAGCTGCATTATAGTGATAAAGTGTTCTACCTGTGGAAAGGATTAGAGGGTAATCAGAATCTGAACTCTCGACAGAAGGCCGGTAATCAACAGGCATTAATTTACCTTTTCCCCTCATTATTCCTTCTTTATGCAAATATTGTGTGCCAGGATCTGAAGAATCAGTACATGGCCAATGTAATCCTCCCTCATTTTCCAAACGCTTATGACTTAGACCAGCAAATTTTGGAGCATCCTTGACCATTTCATCAAAAATCTCTGAAGTATTACTATATGACCAATCAGCTCCACATGAATTTGCAAGGTCTATTAATATTTCCCAATCAGCTCGACATTCACCCGGTGGATCTATTGCTTTTCTGACGCGCTGAACTCGCCTCTCTGAATTTGTAAAAACTCCTTCTTTTTCAGCAAATGTAGCTCCTGGAAAAATCACATCCGCAAAACGAGAAGTCCCATTTAAAAAGATATCCTGAAGAACAAGAAAGTCGATATTATTTAAACCTTCTTCAAGCTGACATACATTCGGTTCTGAAAGAACGATGTCTTCACCCATAACAAATAAGCCATAGACTGAGTCTCCAACTTTCTTCATCATTTCATTAAGATTTAATCCTGGCTCAGAAGGAAACTTCACACCCCATGAATTCTGATATTTTGAATGAATTTGAGGATCATCAACTCTCTGATATCCTGGAAGAAAAATAGGTGTCGCTCCAGCATCATTAGCACCTTGAACGTTATTTTGGCCTCGTAACGGATTCATGCCTGTTGATGTATAGCCAAGATGCCCTGTCATAAGAACAAGGTTTGATAAGGCATAAACATTATCCGTACCATGAGAATGTTCAGTTATACCAAGTGTGTAATATATACCAGCTTTTTTAGTGGAAGCATATTCAATTGCTGTTTTAATTATGTCAGAAGAAGGTATACCTGTGATTTTTTCAGCTTCTTCAGGATTATATTCTTCTACTTTTTTACTAAAAATTTCAAAGCCTTCAGTATTCTCTTTAACAAACTTTTCATTAACCAAACCTTCCTTAATGATAACATTTGCCATAGCATTTAATAGCCAAACATCAGTCCCCGGACGAAGTTGAAGATGCCTTTCAGCAATTTCAGTGAGCCAAATTCCTCTCGGATCAGCAACAACAAGCCGTGCCCCTTTTCTAACAGCCCGTTTCATCTCCATGGCAATTATTGGGTGAGCTTCAGTAGTATTGCTACCTATAACAAAAAGGAAATCAACATCCCTGATTTCTCCAATAGAATTCGTCATAGCCCCAGCACCCATCGTAGTGACCAGACCGGCCACAGTAGGAGCATGTCACGTAGCGGCACATTGATGAACATTATTTGTATTAAAAACAGCCCTAGAAAGTTTTTGTACAAGATAATTTTCTTCTCCCGTACATCTAGATGATGAAATGAAACCAAGTGCATCGCTACCATGTTTTTCTCTTACTCCAAGAAGCCCATTTGCAGCATGTTGCATTGCTTTATCCCAACTTGCTTCATGTAGCATACCATCTTCTCCCTTAATTAAAGGAGTCATTATTCTATCTTTATGCTCTATAAAATCATATGCAAAGCGACCTTTAACACAAAGGTTTCCATCATTGGTAGTAGTTCCTGGAGCGGGAGATGTGACTTTAACAACTTTACCCCTTCCATTATTGGCTTCAGAATCAATATTTAAATCCATTTGACAACCAACACCACAGTAATTACACGTAGTCCGAACTTTTGACAATTCTCTTTCAGGAAGCTCATTTGAAAATAATGGCATTTTCTCACCCATAGCACCTGTAGGGCAAACATCTATACATCCTCCGCATAATTCACAGGTAGATTCAAGAAGCGACACATTATCAGCGGTAGCAATTGTAGTGTCTGAACCCCTTCCAGCAAGGGTGATTGCACTTACTCCTTCCACTTCATCACAATATCTAACACACCTTACACACAGTATACATTTATCAGCTTGGAAATGAATAAATGGATTAGGATCATCTTCTCTTTCAAATCTTTTTGATTCAAGATGAGGCCAACCGTTAGACACCCCATATTTTTCTGCTAACATTACAAGTTGGTTGGGAGCCCCTTTTTCTTCCTCTTTAGGATTTTTTGGATGATCAGAAAGGTAAAGAGATATTAATGTTTCACGATGTCTAGAAACCCTTTGATTTTCTGTGGTAATTTTCATTCCAGGTGAAATATTTGTCGCACAAGCAGGTGCCATTCTTGGCCACCCATCTATTTCTACAAGACACATTCTACAACAACCATTTGGATCTAATCTTGAATCATCACATAGAGTAGGGATCTCTTTACCTAATTTTCGAGCTGATTCAAGTATAGTCTCTGATTGACTTATCTTATACTCAACTCCATCAACAGTTGCAGAATTAGTTTTAGACATTTATTCAAACTCCTCAGGAAACCATTTCCTAGCGCTAATTAAAGGTACTGATGCTACATGACCTAAACCACATATTGAGCCTTGCTCCATTTCCCATGCCACATCATCAACAAAACCTAATTCTCCACACTCTTTTGAATCAATAAATCGATCAATCGATTCTCTTTGAAATCGAGTACCTATTCTACATGGAGCACATTGCCCACAACTTTCGTTTTCAAAGAACATAAGTGTCTCCCTAACAGCATCTCTCAAACTTATTGTATCATTTATTACAACTACTCCAGCTGAGCCAAGACTTGAACCTACTTCACTTAGAGATTTCCAGTCAAGCGGCCTAGTTCTATCATTTGCTGGTAAAAATCCTGAGCTAGCTCCCCCTGGAGAAAAAGCTCTTAATTTTCCAATATATCCTCCAGCTTTATCTACGAGCTCATCTAAGGTCACGCCCAGTGGCATCTCATATACCCCAGGTTTGTTTACATGGCCACTAATGCAATATATTTTTGTGCCTGATCCAGTTCTTCCAAGTTGATCAAACCATTTACCACCATTACTTACAATGGAAGGTACGCATGCAATGGTTTCAACATTATGAATTAAAGTGGGCTTCCCCCAAAGCCCAATTTCCGTTGGAAAAGGAGGTTTTAGTCTAGGCATCCCCCTTTTTCCTTCAAGAGCCTCAAGTAATGCAGTCTCTTCACCACAAATATAAGCTCCATGACCTTCGTGAATATGAAAAGAAATTCCGGGGAAAATATTTTGTTCAGAAAAATTTTCTATTGCTTTTTCTAAGACTTTTATGGGTTGTTCAAACTCACCTCTTAGATAACAGTATACATCCTTTGCACCAACAGTATATGCGGATATGGCTAGACCTTCTAGAACTTTATCTGGACGTCGCATAATTATTTCACGATCTTTGAATGTTCCTGGTTCGCCTTCATCAGCATTTAAAACAACATAACGTATGTTTTCCTTTTGATCACATAAAGATCTCCACTTACGACCAGCAGGAAAACCAGCACCTCCTCTTCCTTGTAGCCCTGATATATTAAGTTCTTCAATAATATGTTCAGAACCCATACTAATGGCTTTATTATATGCTACTCCAGTATAGTCTAGGTCTCCCTTTAAATTAATAGCTAGTTTATCATTAGTTTTATAATATGAATCAAGATGCCCTAACCATAGCCCATTCGAATCAAGAGTATCAGAAGTAAGATCCCGCCACTTCCCTTTAGCAGATTCGATAGAGTTTGTACTAATATCTGGTAAAACCAAATGATCTTTAAGTACAGCTACAGGTCGATCGCATGCAGCAAGGCATGAGCAACCTTCAACAGGCAAACCAGCATCTTTAGATTTAGAAAGAATATTTCCAGCACCAGCCATCCAACAACTTAGTCCTTGACAGACTCTTATCTTTGCATTAGGTCGAGATAAGAGATGAAAGAAGCTTCCAACTCCATATACTTCAGCTTCAGGAACACCAGTTTCTTTAGAGACTTCTTTGGATACATTAGGCTTAAGTCCACCTTTGTCAGAAATTTTTTCCGGAACAGAAGAAATATTAGATGCTGTAGTTTTTTTCATAAATATAAATTCATATTATTCACAATGTATAACTTAATTCAAGAACTACTCATTAATCCATTTTTTCTATCTTTTTAGGTTATTTTTATTAATTAATTATTTATTTATTTCAATGACTCTTTATATAGAGTTATTATTATTATAAAATATAATTAAGTTTTTTAAACACATTAACTTAATTTAAATTAAAGTAATTTATGATGATAGTTTTTTTAATTACCTATATTTATGAATTAAGGGATATTTTCTTCTAGATATTTTAACATTTTTTTTTGCTGGCTCAACCAACCTAATCTTACTTCGATATTAATATATCTAATACCTTCCTTGCTTATAAAATTAGATAAGGATCCATCATCATTCTTATTTTGATTTTTCTGAAAAACTACATTAAATGGTGATAAAGCTAATTTTTTATAATCACGTTCATCTGTACAAAGAAAAAAATCGTGACGATTCTCATTTGATTTGATTGAATAGTCAGTAGCCTTTTTTAACTCAGAGTCAATGGAATAACCACGAGAATTATTATGTAAGGCTATTAATATTCCACCATCTGGTATGTTTAGTTTTGATAAAAAATGATCACGCTCAATATTCAAAAGGTTGATAATATCCAGTCTTTTTTTCTTAGATGCTTGTGGATGATATTTTAAGAGGTTGTTTTTAACTCCTAAATCAGAGAAAATTCTGTTTGGGTCTAATCTTAAATCATCTATCCTGACCACTCTTTCTTCACAATTTATTAGAAATGCTGTACCTAAATATTTTGTAATATGATATTCAGCTGCCATTTTTGCTGTCTTCTCATCACCATGAAGCCATATATAGCGTCTATTAGATTCACCATTTTGTATAGATGTAAATTGAATTGGACCAAAATTAATTTTAGACACAACAGGAGATTCAGCATAAAGTATCAGTAGTTGCGTGTTGAGGAAAAAAACTAATTTCCAAGTTTTCACCAAGAAACTTCTATTTTCTAAGTGGAAAAAAGTCCTAATCATCGATTTCGATAAACTTAATGAAATCCTACAGGTTCTACATTATCAATAGACAGTAATTATATATTAATATAATATGCTTTACATAAAATTCTAGGCAACCAAAAAACTATAAAAAGGAAGCCTGTTTTTTAAAAGTCTATTGATAAGTTAAGTAATTAAGTAAGAGGTACTAATGTTCGTGATGTTCGTGTGGAACCATATCCTCACCACAACACATAGGTGATTTTATTTTTCCACAATCATCTGGGCATTTACTAATTTGAACAACTGTCCCATCATCTTTTTCAAGTGTGCTATGAATTAAACCTTTACCACAATTAGAACAGGTTAATCCTTCAATCCCATTTCCACAACATGTACATTCATATTTTGTCATAATAACCTCCTAAGAATTCTTTTAGCAATTTTCATTGTTGAATTTAGCATTTTAAGAAATTGAATTCAGCTTTTTTCAACTTTAAAAGTTTGTACTTAATGATAAAATACTTGAATCATCAATTCCAGGAACGTAAACACAAATACCATTATCACATTTAATTCCTCCTTGAATAGAACCGTAGAATAAAGTTAATATTGTTGAAGGGTTTAAATAAATGCTGGCCTCAACACCAAACCATTTATTTTTCAGATTTATTTCATTTCTACGTAAAATCCGTTCTAAATCATTATCTTTATTTGGATCAGTATTATAATTATCTCCGGTCTTAGTATTAGAAACATAATCCAATAAAAAACTAATGTTGAAGCGAGATGCTTTTCCAAAGGTAATAGAGCTATATCTATAATAATACGGCAAAACCTCTTTATCTAAATTTTCAAGACTATCTGATGTCGTTTTATTATAATTTAATATTGATGTTTTTCTTACTAATTCCATTCCTTCCCATTGGTGTTCCATGTCTAAGGAAAAATACAGGCTTCTTGGGAAATTAAATGAGAGTCTTGAGGGTATAGAAATAAGATTTCGTTGGTGAAAAAATTCATTAAGCCTGTATTCATCAGTTTTAATGTTTATCATATTAGAAATAATAAAACTTTGGCCCTTATACAACATAATTTCATTTGCTTGTGACAAACCAGCAGTAAAATTCATGCCGAATGGATCATAGCGATAATTGAATTCAACATAGGCTTCGTGAAAAGGGTGAAATCCGTAATTTGAAGAAGGAATAAAAGGAGTACTAAGTTTTTTATTATTCCAATAAGAATTAAAAAATTCATCGGTATTCTTTTCGAAAGAACTATGGCGACTACTTCGGGAATAATTTAGTGTTAGAAAAAGGTTCTCATTAGCTTGATAGTTGAATTCAATTTGAAAACCAAGTTCATCATCTGGATCCATTATATGGGTTTTTCTTGAAAGAAGAATTGAAGAGTGCTCTTTAAATGTACTTGGCGGACCAGTAATAAGGCTACTTCTTCCAAGCTTAAAAGGAAGATGATTTCTCTCATCAGGGTTCGCATTGTCAAAAAAATAATCCTTCAGTTCAATAGTTAGTCCCCATTTACCCGGAAAATAAGAAGAGGAAAAATAAGCTCCCCTACCACTGGTTTTAGGTTCGTAACTATACCATTTAAATGACGGTGTTGAATAAATACTATCTACATCCTGTATACTCATTATTCTACTAGTAAACTCAAAGAAAATCTCAAAATCTTCAGAGTTGTATTTACCAAAAAACCCTGGTTTTAAAGAAGAGACTCTAACCTTCTGAAAATCATTACTCTCTCGAAGAGTGAACCAAGAACGATTTCCATTCATTAATATCAAATATGCTCCAAAATCAGTATTATGTATTATTTTTGATGCATAACCTGAAATGGCTAGAATATTTTCATTTTCTGAAAAATCTCTTCTCCTAGGATCGATACCTTCTCCAGCCCCCAGGTGACGCCCTCCCTTTGCCTTGCCAACAATGAAGTCAAATTTAAATCTTTTACTAATATCCCTATTGATCCAAATCCCTCGTAAGGATGAGTCCCAATCAATATTTTGATTTTCCCACATATTAAGACCTAAACCACGACCTATTTGACCATATAAGTCGCCTAACTTTATTGAATATCGATCATTCTGAAAAGAAAGCCTGAATTTCCTTAGCCCAGCAAAAGCAGGTCCAATTCTAGGAGGAGAGCTGTATTCAAAATTTGTCCAAAGTGTCCATTGATTTCGCCAAAGGGTTATATCTAAAAAATGTTCATTAAAGTCGTAGGGATAGAACTCGCTTTTTCCAAGCTGAATAATAGGAGTTTCCCCCGTCCCCTTGAAAGAAGATAAAGAAAATGAAAGGTTTGCATCTTGTGCTGATATAGATAAAGCAAAAATCGAAAGAACAAAAAAACCCTGCTTCATTCTTATAAAATTCAGGAATTACCAGAAGGGATATTCAAAGCGATTTCGATTTTTTTTCTAAGTATGTCCTCATCTCCAGGAACATATCCACTATGTCGATAAAGAATCTTCCCCTCTGTATTAACCAATATGGTATAAGGAATGGAAATTCCATTAACTAAGCGAAAATTTTCTTTTGAAGAGTCAAAAGCAATTAACATGGAGTACCCTTTAGATCGGATATAGGATTTTACTTTTGAAATACTACGCTCACTATCAATATTAACCGAAATAATTTTCAGACCTTTACTAGCAAATTCTTTTTGAAACCTATCCAGATGAGACATTTTGTTTAAGCATGGAGCACACCATAAGGCCCAGTAATCAATTAAAACCAGTTCTTTTTTTGAAAGATCTTCAAATTTAATTCTTTCCCCATTTGTTAAATCAAATTTTATAGGTGGCAATTCACCAAATTGTGCACTCAATATAGATGCAACAAAAAAAACTGTTGAAAACTCTTTTCTCAAAGAAAAAATTAATCTGCTGAAGAAAGTCTTTCAGTACTTAAAAGTCCACTACTAAGAAAATCAGTGAATTTGTCTACATTGCGGGTTAGACCAGGGAATCGAGCAATCTCTTCACTTTCAGGACTTAAAATAACATAGAATGGAAGCGCTGCTGTTCCAAAACGATCAATCTCCATCTGTTGATATTCTTTATGTCTTGGACCTCCATCAGTAAATAATTCAATCAAAATATAATTATCTAGTATACTGGCAACTTCAGGAAGAACAAGTATATTAGTTTCCATCCACCTACAATTAGTACAAGTATATCCAGTAAAATTTACAAACATTGGCTTACCAGTCATTTCAGACATAGCAATTCCTTCATCAAAATCCAAGATCCAGTTAAGACCTTTTTTATTGAGATTCTCGTTAGTTACTATTGTCGATTCAGAGCGGGCTGCTGGGGGCAAGTATGAATCAATTAAGCCATGTATTGGTTGTCCAAAAAGACCACGGCCCATATATAAAGCAAAAGAGAAAAGAATAATGCTCATCACCAAACGAGGGACACCTACTGTTTTCAGTTCAGAGTCATGCGGAAGACGAATTTTCCCAATTAGGTACAATCCAGTAAGAAAAACAATTACAACCCAAGTTGCCAAGACAAATGGCCTTGTAAAAATATCCCAACCCCAAACAAGATCAGTATTACTAAAAAATTTAAACGCAGCTGCCATTTCCAGAAAACCCATCGACACTTTTACAGCGTTAAGCCATCCTCCACTTTTTGGCATTTTAGATAAATATTGAGGGAAAAGGGCCAAGAAGAAAAAAGGCATTGCAAATGCAGCTGAAAAGAAAAGCATACCTAGGAAAGGCCATAGCCAATCACCTTGTATTGCTCTTACTAGTAACAAACCTACAAATTGCACTGTACAAGTAAAAGATGTAAGAGTAAATGTAAGAGCCATGAAAAGAGTTCCAACATATCCACCTCTTCCTTCTTGCTGCACAGCCAATTGTCGAATAGAAGATGGTAACTGTATTTCATACATTCCAAAAAGTGAAAGTGCAAAATAAATAAATAAACCACCTATAAAAAGATTAACCCATGGGTTCGATGCAAGCTGGTTAGCGCCAGAAGCACCCAATGTCATGGCCAATACCAAACCAAGAACAGTATAAGTAATAATAATACCTCCAGAATAAACTGAAGCCTGTTTAATTGGATTTTTTCCTTCTGTCTCTCCAAGTTTTGTAAAATAAGATACAGTAATTGGAATCATAGGAAATACACAAGGCGTCAAAAGAGCAAGAAGCCCCATACTGATTGAAAGTAAAATAAACGAACTGATTCCAGACGAAATAACATTCTCTAAGTCAATATTGTCATCATCACTAGGCATAACGAAGGATTCAGTCTTTGCTGCTACAATTTCACTTCGATCAGATCTTGCTGGACCGTCTACTACGTCGAATTCTAATTGAAATGTTTTAGTCGTAGGAGGAAAACAGATTGTAGGATCACAAGCTTGGAACAAAAGCCCAACTTTAATGGATTGAGAACCTGGTGCTATCCCTGATTTTATTTTAACATCTGTTTCAAAAGTAACCGTTCCTTCATGGTAGTAAGTTTCAGTCATGAAACCTTCATCATATTTATTTATTGGTGATGGTTCTAGAGTCCTACCTATAATATCAACGATTTTGCCTTCTATCGTCACCTTAGAAGGAATAGGACCTTCAGCAATATCATTTATAGCATAAATATGAAAGTCCGGCTCTGAGGTAGCTGACACATAGACTGTAATAACCTCACCAGCTCTTACTTTAACTGGGTCAAGGCTGGCCTCAACAGTAACAGGAGCAGATACTTGGCCAAATAGTGCATTAGATACCAATAAGACCCAAAATGACTGTTTACATTTTAATTTTAACATCTATATAAAGTTACATCCTGTTTACATGAGTATTCAAATAAGAAAAAAAGTTGTACTCAAATTGTTTCCCTATTAAACAATCTATTCATTTACTCATTAAAGAGGTTAGTACCCGGGGCCGGATTTGAACCGGCACGGTCCTCAGGACCAGCAGATTTTAAGTCTGAAGTGTCTACCAATTCCACCACCCGGGCTATTTCTTAATTTTTTAGATAATAATATTATACAATCTAATTTGTAATTTACTATTCATTAATAAAAAAAATTATGGAGAGATCAGCACTTATGCGTAACCCTTTAACAAAGTATATCTTAATTCTTTTTATTTTTTATTTGAATTACGGAATATCTAAAGACGATAGTCCTAATCTTGTTCCACTGGATATAATTAAAGTACCCGAAGGTTTAGAAGTAACTATTTGGGCATCATCCCCAATGCTATATAATCCTACTAATATAGATATAGATAAAGATGGTCGTATATGGGTTGCTGAGGGAGTTCGTTATCGCTTTAACTGGAATCGGCAACCTCAAGGAGACAGGATTGTAGTATTAGAAGATACTAATAAGGATGGAAAAGCTGATAAAAGTCATACTTTTCTTCAGGATCCATCACTAGTGTCACCATTAGGCATTGCTGTAATTGATAATAAAATCGTTGTTTCTCAACCTCCTGAATTAATTGTTTATACAGATGTCAATAGGAATCTAAAGTTTGAGAAAAATATAGATACTAGAGAAATTCTACTGAATGGTTTCAGCGGAAAAAATCATGATCATAGTTTGCATTCAGTAACTGTTGGTCCTAATGGAAAATGGTATTTTAATTCAGGTAATTGTGGTGCTGAATTTACTGATCGTTCAGGATTAACTTATAGAATTGGAAGCCCTTACAATCCAGATCCTATTGGTCCATTTAATTTTCCCATAGACCCAACTAGAATATCTGGGGAAAAAAGCGATGATGGTCATATTTACGTAGGAGGCTTTACAGCAAGAATGAATCCAGATGCAACAGAAGTTGAAATTATTGGTTATAATTATAGAAATAGCTATGAACAATCAATCTCTTCAATTGGAGATGTTTTTCAAAGTGATAATGATGACCCTCCAGCCTGCCGAGTAAGCTATGTTCTAGAATATGGTAATGCTGGCTTTGCATCAACTGATGGTAAAAGAACTTGGAGAGCTGACAAAAGACCAAATCAATCTATAGCCCAAGCCCAGTGGCGTCAAGAGGATCCAGGAACAATGCCTGCTGGTGATATCTATGGAGGAGGCTCTCCTACAGGAAATGTATTCTATGAAAATGGTGCGTTAGGAGAAAAATGGAAAGGAATGTTTTTAGCATGTGAAGCTGGAAAAAATGTAGTATTTGGATATTTTCCAAAATTACGTGGAGCTGGCTTTGACTTAGAAAGATTTAACTTCATTACTACAAATGAAGAAGAAGACTTTGCTGGTACTGATTTTCTTGGAGGAGGGAAAAGTGTTAGCGGAGAATTAAAAACTTTATTTCGTCCATCAGATATAGCTATTGGACCTGATGGAGCCATTTATATTTCTGATTGGTATGATGGTCGAGTTGGAGGGCATCAAGATCTAGATAAAACAATGTCAGGTACTATTTACAGAGTAGCTCCAAAAAATTTTATAAGTAATCCACCAAAATTAAATCTTTCAAATGATAAAGGGGCAATTTCCGCATTAAAAAGTCCCGCTGTAAACGTTCGGAATCTTGGTTTTATGGCCTTAAAAGAAAGAGGAGAAGCTGCTGTTCCCCAACTAACAAAATTACTAAAAGAAGAAAATATTTTTTTAGCCTCCCGTGCCATATGGCTTCTATCTGAAGCTGGTAAGAAAGGTTATAAAAAAGTCTATTCCTTATTAGACTCTCCAAATGAACAAATAAGAATTACCGCTTATAGAGCCTTAAGAAGTCATCAGGACAAGATTCTTTCTTTAGCAAAAAAAATGTCAACGGACGAATCACCTGCTGTCCGAAGAGAAGTAGCAATTTCTTTGCGAGACATTTCAGCTATAGAAAAAATTCCGATTTTAGTTGAGATAGCTAAAAGATATCCTGTTAATGACAGAACATATTTAGAAGCTTTTGGTATTGGTTCTAAAGGTGCTGAAGGAGAACTCTTTGAGGTTCTAAATAAAATAATTGGAAATGAGAATTCATTAAAATGGTCTAATAGTTTTTGCGATATAGCTTGGAGATTACACCCAATAGAGGCAATTAAAGCTCAAAAATTGAGAGGACAAACATTACATATCAGTAAATCAAAGCGAAAACAATCTATCGATGCCTTAGCTTTTACAAATTCAAAGCAAGCAGCAATTGCAATGATGGAATTAGCTAAGCATCCTGATCCTTTCACAAAAGACTATTCTAATTGGTGGCTTTTGAATAAAGTACATGGAGATTGGAATAAGTTTAACTTAGAGAAAGAACTTGCTGATAGAGATATATATGACCCTTCAAAAATCAAACTAATTGAAGTTATTTCGAAAAACCCTTCGGATACAGAGACAAACTACCCCTCAATTGATGAATTATTAACCATTAAAGGAAGTAATGCCAAAGGTAAAATACTTATTCAAAGATGTACTAGTTGCCATCAAATTGGTAATACTGGCATTAACTTTGGACCATCTTTAACTGATTGGGGGGGGAACCAAACACGAAAAGCAATATTCCAATCTATAATTAATCCAAATCTTGATATTGCTCATGGCTTTGAAGGATATGAAATTGAATTAAAGAATGGTAAAAAAATCCATGGTCTATTAATTAAAGAATCTAATCCATACATAATTCTTTCAGAAGGAGGGGTTAAACAAATAGTTAATGGAGAGAGAATTAATAAAATAAATAGATTAAATCACAGTTTAATGACTTCTCCCTATGAATTAAAACTAAACTCTCAAGATATTGCTGATATAGTAGCTTTCTTGAAAAATCCTATAAAATAAAAGAGGTTTAGGTAATTGGAATTGCGGTATCAATTCCTCCAATTTCATGCATAGGAACCCCCATCATATCCATCATTGTAAGGTAAACACCTTCGGATGGACCTTCAATATTTTTCAATACGCGGCCCGGAGAAATCTTTCCACTAGCCTTACCAGCAATTAATATTGGTAAATTAACTGAGACATGTTCATTACCATCATTAAATGGTGAGCCATATAAAATCATGCAATTATCTAAGAGAGTACCATCACCTTCTTTGATTTCTTTAAGTCTATTAAAAAAGTATGCAACCTGCTCATGATGAAGCTTGATTATATTGCGATAGTGTTCATATTTGACTTCCTTCGATGGCCATGACACTCCTTCTTCATCATTCCCACTTATATTACGCCAATGAGAAATTGAGTGCCACATACCTTTAGCTCCAGGAAAATCAAAAAATCTGTTGCTTTGCTCATGGTCAAGCATAAAAGTTGCGACTCTTGTAGAATCAGTCCAATAAGCCAAGATCATCATATCAAACATTAATCGTAGATAAGCCCAGCGATCTTCAGGAATTTCTTCAGGAGGTTGAGGATATGATGACGCTTTTTTACGGGCCTCAGAATGTTTTTCCCCAGCTAACCGATTCATTTGTTTTTCTACACTTCTCACAGAATCAAAGTATTCTTCAAGACGTTCTTGATCCGCACGCCCAACACGCTTTTTGAGACTTTTTGCATCATCAAGAACCGTGTCAAGTATACTATCTAAATGATTGGAGTCTTTGTTCTGCAGACTCACTCCCGTTAATCTATCATATATTGCACGCGGCTCTGTTTCTCTTGGCACAGGAGTGGAAGCATTTCGCCAAGATATATTATGACGCAAAAGAGACTTGCTAAATGAACCTTCTGAGCGTGAAATAAGTTCAAGAGAAGGAAAAGGTGTCTGGTCCCCTATCTTTTGAGCAATAATTTGATCCATTGAAGGTGCGCCAGCTTGTTTTTTATGGTTTATCCGATCTCCTTCCAAACAAGGGCGAACAAGCCAAGTTGCAGCAGCACCCGGATGACTTCCTTGTGTCTCGCTTCCTAAACCTGTAATATACTGTACATCATTTTTTAGAGGCTCAAAAGATGACATCCATTTATTCATTTTAATTATACTTCCATCCTTAGAAGTTTGAGGCAGCCAAACATCAGAGGGGATACCATTTGGCATGTAGACACAACCCATTCGAAGAGGAGGAGTAGAATTAGTCCCACTTTTTCTTAATGATGTTGGAGTCATTGCTTCAAGATAGGGTAATCCGAGAAAAGTACTTATTGCCCCTGCTGTTCCTCGTAAAAATGTCCGCCTATTTATTTGCCAGTCTCTCATATTAAAAATTCCTGTTCAATAGAATTATTAAACTATGACTCTTTCCGATATCTGAACGGTTCGCTAAGAACAATTTCATCAATAAGCATCCTTGCTTGAAAGTTATTTCCTTGTAACTTATTAATTATTGTAAAAACTGAACGTTCATCTGAAAAAATTAAATCTCTACTTAATGCATAAGATAACATTTTTTCAGTGAAATGTCTTACAAAGGTAGTACTTTTTTTATTTAAAAGAAATGCTCTTAAATCAGCCGCACCATCTATGGTAATACCATTCCAAAGGGTAGTTGAAGTATTTTGGTCTCGCTTCTTTAGTCTTCCAATAGGATCATATTGCTCTAATGCAAAACCATAAGGATCAATCTTATTATGGCAACTAGCACATTCAACCTTACTGCGATGAGATTCTAGTAACTCCCGCAATGAACTGCTGGAGATCCCATCTTCAGAATCAAGTGTTCCAACATTTGGGGGAGGTGGCGGAGGTGGCTCACCCAAGAGAACATCTAAAACCCATTTTCCACGAAATACAGGACTAGTCCTATTCGGAGAAGAAGATACCGTCAATACAGCAGCCTGAGTAAGCAACCCACCACGGTGAGAATCTTTTAAAACTACTTCCTGCCAATCAGTTCCTGTTATTTCTTCCCCATATCCATAGTGTTTTGCTAAAACTTCATTCATAAAAGTTGAATTGTCATCTAATAATCGGAGCAAGGATTTATTCTCCCTAATAACATTACGAACAACAATGACACCCTCCTCTTTCATTGCAGCAAGCAATGATTCATTTATCTCTGGGAAAAGTGACCGATCAGGCATATAAGTGTCACCAAGTCCCTCCGTACGAAGCCATTGTAGCACAAAACGTTCAAAAAATCGATTGGCTTTTTCATCAGCCAACATTCGATTTGTCTGCCTTAATACTTCATCAGGCTCTAAAAGCTTACCAGAGATTCCAGCTGAAATCAATTCTTCATCTGGACTGCTTGACCAAAGAAAATAAGATAAACGACTTGCCATATCAATGCTAGTGACAGGATAAATTGATTGTCCAGACATTTCCTTTTCAGTCTGCATCAGAAATGAAGGTGAAGATAAAGCTGCTATAACTGGAACTCTCATTGCAAGATCAAAAGGAACATTATTATTAAAACTTTTAAGGAAAAGTTTGTAATAACGATTTATCTCATCTTTAGTTACAGGACGTCGAAATGCCTTAAGGAGAAAATTGTCTAAAATTTTAGTTGAAGCTTCATGAACGGTAATCACTTTAGGTTTAGGAGATTTTTTTCCAACATACCAATGAAAGGAAGGCTCAGGAAGTTTCTCAGCATTTGGTTTCATAGAGTAATTAATAATTTTGTCTTCGGATAAAGGATCAGAAAAAAATAATAAATCTTTAATCGGAGGAAGCTTGTATTTTTCCTCTTCTTTAACTGATTCATCATTATCAATAATATTATTTTTCTTATATCGAGCAGCTTTCCCAACCTTAAATAAGTTTTGATTTATATCATTATTTTTATAATTAGCAACACTAGCAAGCAGTCTACCATCAAGAAATAAAGAAGATCTATGACCTTGGACATTAAGTGCAATTACATACGATTTAGTTGAATCACTAATACTAAGATTAATTGCCTCTATTCTACTATTGGAGCCTATTTGATAAGTAATTGACTCTTCATCATATGAAAGCTGTATTGAACCACGAGTAAATCCTTCAAGAGGAGGAGATTTAATTAATATATTTCCCTCACCCCCTAATACTATCGCTAATACAGTGAAATTTCCATCACCCATATCAAGTGTTACAGCTTCTTCAATTGTTGAAACATAAAGTGCCTTTTCTTCAAAAATTGGCGGAGTAGGCCTTACAATAAATAGTCTCTCAAGGGACTCGGGATTTGACCAAACTATATTAACAATTTCTTTTGAGGCTTTTAACGCTCTTTCAAACCAAAGTGGTTCGGTAGTTAAAGTTTCAATATTGTTATCAAAAGAATCTTCAGTGCTAAGATCAGAAGGGAACAAATCATCAGGGATATCCTCTAGATTAAAAAGATCCTTTACAGTGTAATTATACTGGTTTTTATTAAAACGTCTGGGAGGAATAAACCCAGGATCTTTAGGAATACGATCTATTTCTACATTGTCTAATGTATGGCTAATCCAATTAATCAAACTTTCTCTCTCTAGATTTGTCAACTGAGGTTCATCAGGAGGTGGCATTTCTTTCCGATTGAGCATGTCTAGAGCTCTAGTATAAGTTTTTCTCTTTTCCCAAATACTAATTTCATCATTTAGTCCTGTAAAATCTACTCCAGCCTCTGTGGCCCAGTCCCCACCATGGCACCTGTGGCAGTTATCCTCAATAAGCTTTACAGACTTAAGTACGTTATCTGTTTTAGAAAAAAGTAAGTTAGCAGCAGAAAATGAGCCTATAAAAATAAATGCAGTTATAGATGCTGAAGGAACAATTGTCAGAAATGAAGTTTGAAACAAACTGATAAAATATCTCCAGTATTTATTCTTCAACTTCATCCTTATATCCAATTGGAAGCCAGTTTCCACCTGGCCCACCATAGGCACCCATATCATTCCTAACATAGTTAGAGTCTGGTGTCTCATCTAAGCTAGTCGGATTAACCTTTCTTGGTATGGTTCCATCAACACAATATCTCCAATCCGCATCATTGTATTGACTGTCTGGATTTCCTTGATCAATGGATCCATTTTTCCAAAAAATATATTCCCCTAAGAAAGTACCCCATCCCGGAATCCTATCACAATAGCTATACACAATAAAATTAACCGTTTCCATGCTAACAGGCGCATAATCAATACTCATTTCAGGCAAAGCTAGATTTCCTTGACTTAAATCAACTTCACCATTGGTTACACTACCTCTGATTCCAGAATATCGCATAGAGATAGAAGAACCATCAGATTCTTTAAAAGAGCCCGGATCAGGATCATTCCCATATATATTTGCATTCATAAAGGACCATTCACTTCCATCAAAATAGCCACCACCACCTGTTTCTTCCGCTGTGTTACCCATTATTGATATATTAGTCCCCTTTAGATCAGAATTGAGCATATACAATCCACCACCTTCAGAAGATGCAACATTACTACCAATAATAGAATTCAAAAAATCAAACTTGGA